>NZ_JBIVYQ010000004.1:0-685314 GCF_044772285.1 Pseudomonas sp. NPDC090233
CTGCGATCTCTCGTAGCGGGAGGCGAATTCTACAGCGTTTAGAAGCGCTGTCAACCACCTTTTCAACCGCTTGCGATCATTCGATCGTAGCCCTTCCAGCACCTTCTGAACTATCTAACTCATTGAATATCAAGGAGTTTGTTGTTCCGATGTCGCTGGAAGTGGGGCGCATTATAAGGGGATTCGAGAGGGGGTCAAGGCTTAATTTCAAGAAACCTTCATATTGCTGAAAAACAAAGCGGGGAGGCCTGTCGGCCTCCCCGCTTCTATATAGCTATACCATCAAGCGGTCATTCAGCCTTCAACGTAACCCGGCCAAACGCTTTCTTGCCCGCCTGGCAAACGTGGGTGGCACCGAGCGCAAACATGAAGTCGCGATCAACCACTGCACCATCGACCTTTACCGCACCACCATTAAGCAGATCCCGAGCCTGCGCCGAGTTCTTCACCAGGCCCGCACGGTTCAACACCGCGGCGATTGGCAAGTCTTCAGCTGCAGCAACCTCAATCTCAGGCAGGTCTTCCGGCAACTCGCCTTCTTTCATACGATTGCCCGCCGCACGGTGAGCGCTGGCAGCAGCCTCTTCACCATGGAACCGCGCCACGATCTCTTCCGCCAGCTTGATCTTGATGTCGCGAGGGTTCGCACCATTGGCAACATCGGCTCGGAATTGCTCAATTTCCTCCATCGAACGGAAACTCAACAGTTCGAAGTAACGCCACATCAGCGTGTCCGGGATCGACACCAGCTTGCTGTACATCACGCCCGGCGCTTCCTGGATCCCCACATAGTTGCCCAGCGACTTGGACATCTTCTTGACGCCGTCGAGCCCTTCGAGCAACGGCATGGTCACGATGTTCTGTGCTTCCTGGCCATAGGAGCGCTGCAGCTCACGCCCCATCAGCAGGTTGAACTTCTGGTCGGTACCGCCCAGCTCCACGTCAGCCTTCAGCGCCACCGAGTCGTACCCCTGCACCAACGGGTAGAGGAACTCGTGAATGGCGATCGGCTGATTGGTGGTGTAACGCTTGTCGAAGTCGTCGCGCTCGAGCATACGCGCCACGGTGTACTGCGACGCCAGGCGAATGAAGTCGGCCGGCGTCAGCTTGTCCATCCAGGTGGAGTTGAAGGCAACCTCGGTCTTGGCCGGATCAAGGATCTTGAAGACCTGCTGTTTATAGGTCTCGGCATTGTCCAGCACCTGCTCACGGGTCAACGGGGGACGTGTGGCGCTCTTGCCGCTCGGATCACCGATCATCCCGGTGAAGTCACCAATCAGGAAGATGACCTGGTGGCCCAGCTCCTGGAACTGGCGCAGCTTGTTGATCAGCACGGTGTGCCCCAGGTGCAGGTCAGGCGCAGTCGGGTCGAAACCTGCCTTGATACGCAGAGGCTGGCCGCGCTTGAGCTTCTCCACCAGTTCAGACTCGACCAACACTTCTTCGGCACCGCGCTTGATAAGCGCCAGCTGCTCTTCAACCGACTTCATAGACAGACCCGCAAGGCTCAGATTCAAGGGGAGCCAACCATACAAGATCGGCCATCAAATACAAGTTTCGCAATGGAATGTGACCTGACCGCAGGCATGCGGCGTCTACGCGCCCTTGCGTGAAACTGGATTTGGTTATATTTTATACAGTTATTTCATCTTCATCATGTCATTCATCTTTTCCATATTCATTTTTCTTCAAAAGTCACCTACCTATGACCAACGAAACGCCTAAAGCGCCCCCGCTTTATCCGAAAAGCCATCTGTTGGCCGCCAGTGGCATCGCCGCCCTGCTCAGCCTGGCCCTGCTGGTATTTCCTTCCAGCGAAGTCGAAGCCAAGAAGACCACCCTCAGCCTCGAACTGGAAAGCCCGGCCGAGCAACTGAAGGACGAATCAAACGCTGCCCCACTGGTGCAGGCCGGCGCCGACCAGGGTTCGCCGTTCGCACAGATCGAAGGCGCCGAACCGACAACCGAACAGACCGCACAACAAGCCCCGGCAGACGAGCAGAAACCTGAAGCCAAGGAGCCCGGCCACCGCGAAGTCACCGTGGCGCGAGGCGATACGCTGTCTACCCTGTTCGCCAAGGTGGGCCTGCCGGCCAATGCTGTGCATGACGTTCTGGCCAGCAACAAGCAAGCCAAACAGTTCAGCCAGCTCAAGCATGGCCAGGTGCTGCAATTCGAGCTCGACAAGGAAGGCCAACTGGCCAGCCTGCACAGCAAGGTCAGCAACCTCGAAACCATCCGCCTGACCAAGACCGCCAAGGGTTATACCTTCGATCGCGAAATCAGCAAGCCGCTGATACGTACCGCTTACGCCCATGGCGTGATCAAGAGCTCGCTGTCGGCCTCGGCCCAGCGCGCCGGGCTTTCCCACAGCATGACCATGGACATGGCCAAGGTGCTGGGCTACGACATCGACTTCGCTCAGGACATCCGCCCAGGCGACGAATTCGACGTGGTCTACGAGCAGAAGGTCATGGACGGCAAGGTCGTCGGCACCGGCAACATTCTCTCCGCGCGTTTCACCAACCGCGGCAAGACCTACACCGCAGTGCGATACACCAACAAGCAAGGCAACACCAGCTACTACACTGCCGACGGCAACAGCCTGCGCAAGGCATTCATCCGTACACCCGTGGACTTCGCCCGCATCAGCTCGCGCTTTTCCGCTGGCCGCAAGCATCCGATCCTGAACAAGATCCGCGCGCACAAGGGCGTCGACTATGCCGCCCCACGTGGTACGCCAATCAAAGCGGCGGGCGACGGCCGTATCGAACTGGCTGGCCGCCGTGGTGGTTACGGCAACACCGTGATCATTGCCCACGGCAACAGCTACAAGACGCTTTATGGCCACATGCAGGGCTTTGCCAAGGGCATCAAGACCGGCAGCAGCGTAAAGCAGGGCCAGATCATCGGCTACATTGGCACCACTGGCTTGTCCACCGGCCCGCACCTGCACTACGAATTCCAAGTGAACGGCGTACACGTCGACCCGCTGAGCCAGAAAGTGCCAATGGCCGACCCGATCGCCAAGGCCGAACGCCAGCGCTTCCTGCAGCAGAGCCAGCCACTGGTAGCCCGTATGGACCAGGAAAAAGCCACCCTGCTCGCCGCGAACAAGCGCTGATCCTATGGCGCTCTACCTGGGGGTGATGTCCGGCACCAGCCTCGATGGCTTGGACATCGCCTTGATCGAACAGGGCGAGCAGCTCGAACTGCTCGCCACCCATTACCTGCCAATGCCCGGCGATCTGCGCCAGCAGTTGCTCGCCCTGTGCGCCAGTGGCCCTGACGAGATCGCACGCGCGGCACTGGCGGAGAACCGCTGGGCCAGCCTGGCGGGCGAAGGGATTCAGCAGCTATTGGCCAAGCAAGGGCTCAAAGCCAACGCCATCCGTGCCATTGGCAGCCACGGGCAGACCATTCGCCATGAGCCCGCCCGCGGCTTCACCGTGCAGATCGGCAACCCGGCGTTGCTCGCCGAGCTCACCGGCATCAGCGTGGTGGCCGACTTCCGTCGTCGTGACGTGGCAGCGGGCGGCCAAGGCGCACCGCTGGTGCCGGCGTTTCATGAAACGCTGTTCAGCCACCTGGGCCAGCGCCTGGCCGTCCTCAACGTTGGTGGGTTCAGCAACCTCAGCCTGATCGATCACGACAAGCCGGTACACGGCTTCGACTGCGGCCCGGGCAACGTGCTGCTGGATGCCTGGATCGAGCGCAAGCGCGGCCAGCCGTATGATGCCGATGGTGCCTGGGCCGCCAGTGGCGTAGTACAGGCCGATTTGCTCAGCAGCTTGCTGGGCGACCCTTTCTTCGCCGGCAGTGGCCCGAAGAGCACTGGCCGCGAAGTGTTCAACCTGCCCTGGTTGGATGGCCACCTCGCCCGCCTGCCGCACTACCGAGATGAAGACGTCCAGGCCACGCTACTGGAGTTGACCGCACGCAGCATCATCGAGTCCCTGCAGAGCGCCCAGCAAGGCACCGAAGCACTCCTGGTGTGTGGTGGTGGAGCGCGCAATGGTGCTTTGATGACCCGCCTTGGCGCCCTATTGCCCAATGCCCAGGTCACCAGTACCGGGGCGCATGGCGTCGACCCGGACTGGGTCGAGGCCATGGCCTTTGCCTGGCTCGCCCACTGCTGCCTGGAAGGCATTGCCGCCAACCGCCCGAGTGTGACGGCAGCCAAGGGGCTTCGGGTGCTTGGCGCGATCTACCCGGCCTGATCCCGCAAAGCAAAACGCCGCGCAATTGCGCGGCGTTTTCGTTCAGCCAGGGCTCAGATCGAGAATGACGAACCGCAGCCACAGGTAGTGGAAGCATTCGGATTCTTGATCACGAAGCGCGAACCTTCCAGGCCTTCCTGATAGTCCACCTCGGCGCCCGCCAGGTACTGGAAGCTCATGGGGTCGACCACCAGCGACACGCCTTCGCGCTCGACGATGGTGTCATCTTCAGCCACATCTTCATCGAAGGTGAAGCCGTACTGGAAACCCGAGCAGCCGCCGCCAGTCACGAAAACCCGCAGTTTCAGGCGATCATTGCCTTCCTCGGAAACCAGGGTCTTCACCTTGTGCGCAGCGCCTTGGGTGAACTCCAAAGCCGTGGGGGTGAAGGTTTCGACGCTCATGTTGACTCTCCCGGCGCAGTTGCCGCCATAAAACTCGATGACGCGCATTATCCGCTTCTCCGAGAAAATCGGTCAAGAATTGTGCTGCTTTAGTCGCGGCAAACAAAAAGGTCCGCGCGCGGCGGACCTTTTCGACTGGCAAACGCTTACGGCAGCAGGCCGGCGTGGGACAGGCCCATGCGCTCGTCCAGGCCGAACAGGATGTTCAGGTTCTGCACCGCCTGGCCCGACGCGCCCTTGACCAGGTTGTCGATCACCGACAGCACCACCACCAAGTCACCATCCTGCGGGCGATGAACGGCGATACGGCAGACGTTGGCACCGCGCACGCTACGGGTTTCCGGGTGGCTACCGGCTGGCATCACGTCGACGAACGGTTCGTTCGCATAGCGCTTTTCGAACAGCGCCTGCAGGTCGACAGACTTGTCGGCGACCGTTGCGTACAGGGTGGAGTGGATGCCGCGAATCATTGGCGTCAGGTGCGGAACGAAGGTCAGACCGATGTCAGTACCCGCAGCCAGGCGCAAGCCTTGGCTGATTTCCGGCAGGTGGCGGTGGCCCTTGACCGCATAGGCCTTCATGCTCTCGCCCGACTCGCAGAACAGCGAGCCCACCGCAGCGCCACGGCCAGCACCGCTGACGCCCGACTTGCAGTCGGCGATCAGGCGCGACGGGTCGGCCAGGCCGGCTTCGAGCAGCGGCAGGAAGCCCAATTGGGTAGCGGTCGGGTAGCAGCCCGGCACAGCAATCAGGCGCGCTTGGCGGATCTTCTCACGGTTAACCTCCGGCAGACCGTAGACGGCATCCTTGAGCAGCTCTGGCGCGCCGTGTGGCTGACCGTACCACTTGCCCCACTCGGCAGCGTCCTGCAGACGGAAGTCGGCGGACAGGTCGATGACCTTGGTCCCGGCCGCCAGCAATTCACCGGCCAGGGCGTGGGCGACACCGTGCGGGGTGGCGAAGAACACCACATCGCAAGCCGCCAGGGCCTTGCTGTCCGGCACGCTGAACGCCAGGCCATCGTAATGGCCGCGCAGGTTCGGGTACATGTCGGCGACCGCCACGCCCGCCTCGGAGCGCGAAGTGATGACGGCCACTTCGGCCTGTGGATGCTGCGCCAACAGACGCAACAGTTCGACCCCGGTGTAACCCGTGCCGCCGACGATACCGACCTTGATCATAACGCTTGCCCCTTATCAACGAGCCGTCTGGAAAGCGCACGATGATAGGGGCGTGGGGCGTCTGTAACAACTCTTCGGGTGACCCTTCGGGCGCTTGGCCTCTACTATCTGACGACCGTGAATACCTGAAGGAACTCTATAAATGCTTTACCTATGGATCAAAGCGCTGCACATCGTCAGCGTGGTCTGCTGGTTTGCCGGCCTGTTCTACCTGCCGCGGCTATTCGTCTACCACGCCCAGAGCGAGGACAGCATCAGCCAGGAACGCTTCACCACCATGGAGCGCAAGCTGTACCGCGGCATCATGAACCCGGCGATGATCGCCACCTACGTGTTCGGGGCCTGGATGCTGTACCTCACCCCCGGCTGGCTTAGCCAGGGCTGGTTACACGCCAAGCTCACCCTGGTGATCCTGCTCACCGGCTACCATCACATCTGCGGTGCCCAGCGTAAACGCTTCGCCAACGGCACCAACACCCGCAGCCACGTGTACTACCGCTGGTTCAACGAGGTGCCGGTGCTGATCCTGCTGGGCATCGTAATTCTCGTGGTGGTCAAACCGTTCTGACGATAACCGTCCTGCACTGGAGCCTTGCTCATGTCCCTGCCCGCTTCGCTCGAACAACGCCTGCGCCTGCCCGTGGTGGCCGCGCCGATGTTCCTGATTTCCAACCCCCAGTTGGTCCTGGCCTGCTGCGGCAGCGGCGTGGTCGGCAGCTTCCCGGCCCTGAACCAGCGCGACAGCGCCGGTTTCAAGGCCTGGCTCGAAGAAATCGAAGCGGGTCTGGCGCAGCTGCACGCACCAGCGCCGTATGCGGTAAACCTGATCGTCCACCCCACCAACCCACGCCTGCAGGCCGACCTCACGCTGTGCGTCGAACATCGCGTGCCGATCGTCATCACCAGCCTGGGCGCAGTAAAGGAAGTGGTGGATGCCGTGCACAGCTACGGCGGCCTGGTATTCCATGACGTGACCACACGGCGGCATGCCGAGAAAGCCGCCGAGGCCGGCGTCGATGGTCTGATCGCCGTGGCGGCAGGTGCCGGCGGGCATGCCGGTACCTGGAGCCCGTTCGCCCTGGCGGCTGAAATCCGCCAGTTCTTCGACAAGACCTTGCTACTGGCCGGCTGCATCAATCACGGCCACGAGATTCTCGCCGCTCAGGTACTGGGCGCCGACCTGGCCTATATGGGTACGCGCTTCATCGCCACCCAAGAGAGCCATGCGCAGGATGCGTATAAACAGATGCTGCTCAATGCTCATGCCGCAGACATCGTTCACACCCCTGCGGTGTCCGGCGTCCCGGCGAGCTTCCTGCGCCCGAGCCTGGAACAGGCCGGCTATGACATGGCCGCGCTGAAAGCCGGCCACGAACAAGGCAAGCTCAAGCCCATCGATGATGAAGCCAAGGCCTGGAAAACGGTCTGGTCCGCCGGTCAAGGCGTAGGTGATATCAATGACCTGCCGACCGCCGCGGCATTGATCGAACGCCTGCACCGCGAGTACCAGGCAGCCCTCGAACGTAGCCGCGCTTTGCACAGCAAGGCCTTGTAGCAAAAGGCAACACCTTGCCGGGCCAAGCTGTACACTAAGCGCCCTCTTCAGCCCCCAGGAGCCTTGCATGACCCGTTACGCCATGATCACCGGTGCTTCCAGCGGCTTGGGCCTGGCCCTCGCGGAAGCCCTGGCACGGCGCGGGCGCAACCTGATCCTGGTGGCACGCCATCGCGAAACCCTGGAGCCGGTGGCCATCGAGCTGACTCAGCGATTCGGCGTCGAAGTGCTATTGCGCGCTTGCGACCTCAGCCAGCCGCTGCGCCTGTCTGGGTTCGTGCTCGAACTGGAAGAAGGCGAGCGGCGCATCGACCTGTTGGTCAACTGCGCCGGCCAACGCACCTACGGCCCCTTCCTCGCCCACGAATGGGCCGACGAACAAGACCTGCTGGAAGTGAACATCCTCGCCATGAGCCGTCTGTGCCACGCCATTGGCAACCTGATGGCAGTGCAAGGCGGCGGGCAGATTCTCAATATCGCCGGCCTGGCCGCCGTGGCTCCCGGCCCGACGATGGCCACCTATGCCGCCAGCAAGGCCTACGTGATGAGTTTCACTGAAGCCTTGCGCGAAGAACTGAAGCCTACCGGGATCAAGGTTTCGGTCCTTTGCCCCGGCCCGGTGCGTTCTTCGCACCGTCGCATCCCCAGGCTCGAAGGCAACAGCCGCTGCCTGAGCCCCGAGGAAGTCGCGCTGTACACCGTGCGCGCGCTGGCACGCAACCGCGCGTTGATCATGCCCGGGTGCCGCAACCGCTGGTTGGCATTTGCCCCACGCCTGCTGCCGCGCTGGCTGACACGCAAAGTTGCTGGCTTCATCCATCGCCGCTATTGCCCGGTCGGAATGGAATAGCCACTGGGCGATCAGCGCCTGGCTCAGTACACTCGGCCGGGACACTCACCATGGAGCACGTGCTGTGGACGATTTATTCCTCAAAATCATCAACCGGGAAATCCCGGCGGACATCATCTACGAAGATGACCAGATCCTGGCCTTCAAGGACATCGCCCCAGCGGCGCCTGTTCACTTCCTGGTCATCCCGAAGAAACATATCCGTACCCTGAATGACCTGACCGAAGAGGACAAGGCCCTGGCCGGCCATATTCTGTTCACCGCGCAGCGCCTTGCGGTCGAGCAAGGCTGCGAAGAAGGCTTCCGTGTGGTCATGAACTGCAACCCGAAAGGCGGCCAAACCGTTTACCACATCCATATGCATGTGCTCGGCCAGCGCCAGATGAACTGGCCGCCGGGCTGACCCAAGGCAAGCCCACCCCGGGCGATTGAGGTAGACTGTCGGGCATCACTTCAGCGGAGGTGCCCGATGGCTACCGAACGTCACTACTCGCCACTCGACCGCTTGTTGCTGCAGGCCGATACGGCTATGCGTACCTTGCTGCCCTTCAGCGGCCAACCGTCCCGGCCGTCCCCGGCCATCGTCCAGCCGGACGTCGAACTGGACGACCAGCAGACCCGCCACATTGCCGGGCTGATGCGCATCAACCATACCGGTGAAGTCTGCGCCCAGGCGCTGTACCAGGGGCAGGCCCTGACCGCCAAACTGCCGCAGGTTCGCAAGGCCATGGAGCATGCCGCCGAGGAAGAAATCGACCACCTGGCCTGGTGCGAACAGCGCATCCGCCAGCTGGGCAGCCACCCGAGCGTGCTCAACCCGTTGTTCTATGGCATGTCGTTCGGCATCGGCGCCCTCGCTGGTTTGGTCAGCGATAAAGTCAGCCTGGGTTTCGTCGCCGCCACCGAGCATCAGGTGTGCAAGCATCTGGATGAACACCTGGAACAAATCCCCGACGAGGACGAAAAATCCCGCGCCATTCTCGAACAGATGCGCGTGGATGAAGAGCAACATGCCGAATCCGCCCTCGAAGCCGGCGGCTACCGCTTCCCGGCGCCGGTACGTTTCGGCATGAGCATGCTGGCCAAGGTCATGACCAAGAGCACCTACCGCATCTGAGGCACGCCCATGACGGACCGTATCGACGCCAAGGACCTGGCGCGCGCCGTGCAAGCCGGTATTCTCCAGCCGGGCCAGGACCAGGCCCTGCTGGTTTTCCTCCGCCAGCAGCCAGCGACACGTGGCAGCTTTCAACTGGCCCATGTCGCGTTCTACTTCGGCGCGCTGCTGATCATGGCAGCGATGGGCTGGTTGCTGACCGAAGCCTGGATGCTGATCGGCGACTGGGCGCTGCTGGCCATCGCTTCGCTGTACATCGCCCTGCTTACCCTGTTCGCGCTCAACCTGCAAAGGCGCCAGCAGCCCATCGCCGCCGGCGTGCTGGCGGCAGTCGCAGTGAGTATCGTGCCATTGGCCGTATTTGCCATCGAACGCCTGGTCGGCTGGTGGCCGCTGGATGACCGGCAAACCGACTACCACCAGTACTACACCTATGTGCAGGGCGGCTGGCTGGCGATGGAAGCCGCCACGGTGGTCGCCGGTTTGTTGATGCTGCGCTTGATCCCCTACCCGTTCATCGTGATGCCGATCGCCGTCGCGTTGTGGTTCATGTCGATGGATTTGAGCGAGTGGGTGTATGGCTCGCCGTTCACCTGGGACCAGAGGCGCACGGTTTCGCTGTGGTTCGGGTTCGGCTTGCTGCTGATATTCCTGCTGGTCGACGGGCGTACCCGCGAAGATTACGCCCAGTGGGGCTACCTGGCCGGCTTGGCGGCATTCTGGGGCGGGCTGACGATGATGGAGAGCGACAGTGAACTGGGCAAAGCGCTGTACTGCCTGATCAACCTTGGGCTGATGGCTACGGCGGTGCTGCTGCGCCGGCCGGTGTTCATGATCTTCGGGGCGTTGGGAGTGGCGGCTTATCTGGGCTATCTGTCTTACGAGGTGTTTGCCGAATCGTTGCTATTCCCGGTGGTGGTGACGCTGATCGGGTTGGCGATTATCGGCTTGGGGTTGGCGTATCAGAAGCGGCGGGAGCACTTGAGCCAGTCATTGCGACGTTGTTTACCACGCTGGTTGGTGGTCGCTCTACCCGCCTTGCGCAACTGAAGATCGCCGAGGCCGCTTTACGGCCCCAGCATTTCGAGCTCAACCCAGCTCCACGATCTCGTAGCCGTGGGTAATTTCCACGCCAGCGCGCTCCAGCATGATCGAGGCAGAGCAGTACTTCTCCGCCGACAGCTCAACCGCACGCTTGACCTGCGCCTCTTTCAGCCCACGGCCTTTCACCACGAAGTTCATGTGGATCTTGGTGAATACCTTCGGGTCTTCGCTGGCACGCTCGGCTTCCAGGAACGCTTCGCAGCTTTCCACGGCCTGGCGCGATTTCTTCAGGATGCTGACCACGTCGAAGCTGCTGCAGCCGCCCAGGCCGAGCAGGAGCATTTCCATCGGGCGCACGCCCAGATTACGGCCACCGGCCTCGGGCGGGCCATCCATCACCACCACATGGCCGCTCCCCGATTCGCCGAGGAACATCGCTTCACCGGCCCACTGGATGCGTGCCTTCATCTGTCCGTACTCCTGAATTTCGCAAAAGGGTGTCAGCTTAAGCCTTGTGTGCCTGTCGGAAAAGCTCAACACGCGTCGCATTAGTACCGAAACATCTTGCAGTGTCTGATAAGCTGGCGCCAATTGACTGACGCGTCGCGCTCAGTCAATCACTAACAAGAGCCTATGCGTCGCATCGAACAGGATTTCGTGATGGTTGCCTCCGCCCTACCCGCCAAGATCAAGAACATCGACAAGCTGCTGGTGCACTGCCAGCGCCGCCGCTACACCGCCAAGAGCAACATCATCTGCGCCGGTGACCGGGCCGAAACGCTGTCGTTCATCGTCAAAGGTTCGGTAACCATCATCATCGAGGATGACGAAGGCCACGAGATGATCATCGCCTACCTCAACAGTGGCGATTTCTTCGGCGAACTCGGCCTGTTTGAACCTGCCGGAAGCGATCAGCAGCGCAGTGCCTGGGTACGCGCCAAGACCGAATGCGAAGTGGCGGAAATCAGCTACGACAAATTCCGCGACCTGGCCCGCCACGATCCGGATATTCTCTACGCCCTCGGCAGCCAGATGGCCCAGCGTCTGCGCAATACCACTCGCAAGGTGGGCGACCTTGCCTTCTTCGACGTCACGGGCCGGGTGGCCCGCTGCCTGCTCGATCTGTGCAAGCAGCCAGATGCCATGACCCACCCGGACGGTATGCAGATCAAGATCACCCGCCAGGAAATTGGCCGTATCGTCGGTTGTTCGCGGGAGATGGTCGGCCGCGTCCTCAAAGACCTTGAGGAACGCAGCCTGGTGCAGGTCAAGGGCAAGACCATGGTGGTCTACGGTACCCGTTAATCTTTTGGCAGGGCCGCCAACACTTCGTCATACGCCCTCGACAAGCGCTCGAACCAGGGCGCTTCGGGGGCGACTTCGTGCAGGGCGATATGGCTGTCGGCCCGGCAACGCTGCTCCAGCTCGCAACATTCATTGAAGCGGTTGACTGCCGCGACCATCGACTCGCGCTCGTTATCCAGTAGCAACGCACCGTGCACCAGCACCACCGGGCGCTTGCCGCCCAGGCCCTGGCGCCAGCGCTGAGCGGTGCCGACCAGCTTGCGGCCGTTGAGGTTGACGTTGTAACGGCCATCGCAGAAGGCGCCGTCGATCTCGCCGACCGAAGCCACGCCGCCCCATTCGCGCAACACGTCGCACAGTGGCAGACACAAACGCTCGTAAGCGCGCTCGATACGACCATGGTCGCCTTCGCTGTGGGGCGCCACGTACACCAGCGCCACGTTCACCGTCGAATGCGACTGCGGCACCGGCTCGCCTCCGGTTTCGCGCAGCAACACCGGCCACCCAGCGATCGCAAGCTCCGAACAGGCAGCCTCGAAGTTGTCCAGCCGGCTCATGCGTCGCGGCATGACCAGCGCATGGTCGGTGGGGCGCCAGAACAACACGCCGCTTTCGCGCTCGCCACGGCAGACGGCGGCCAGCAGGTCTTGTTCGGCGTGCAGGCCTTGTTCGACGGTCAGGGCCAGAGGTTGGTCAGTCATTGTCCACCTTCGATGTAATTATCGCGGGCCCTGAAAGGGGCCGACAAAAAAGCCGGCAAATGCCGGCTTCAATGCTGATCAGTCCAATTGCTGAACAGTCTTCTTCACCTGTTCGGGGAAGAACAACCGCTGCAATTCCAGCCCTGGCTGCTCGGCCCGCATGAACGCCTCACCGACCAGGAACGAATACACCTCGTTGATTTCCATCAGCTCGACATCGGCACGGTTGAGGATACCGCTCTCGGTAATGGCCAAACGGTCACGCGGAATGCGCGGCAGCAGGTCAAGAGTGGTTTCCAGGCTGACTTCGAAGGTATGCAGGTTGCGGTTGTTGACCCCGACCAACGGTGTGTCGAGTGTCTTCAGCGCACGCTCCAGTTCGTCGCCATCGTGCACCTCGACCAGCACATCAAGGCCGACATCCGTGGCCGTGGCGGCCAGTTCTGCCATCTTCACATCGTCCAGCGCCGACACGATCAGCAACACGCAGTCGGCGCCCAGCGCACGGGCCTCGACAATCTGGTACGGGTCGACCATGAAGTCCTTGCGGATTACCGGCAGCGACACGGCGGCACGCGCTTGCTGCAGGTACTCGTCAGCGCCCTGGAAGTAGTCCACGTCAGTCAACACCGACAGGCAGGTCGCCCCACCCTTTTCGTAGCTGACGGCAATGTCCGACGGCACGAAGTTCTCGCGGATGACACCCTTGCTCGGCGAAGCCTTCTTGATTTCGGCGATCACCGCAGGCTGCTTGCGCTTGGCCTGCTCGATCAGCGCGTTGGCGAAACCGCGCGGAGCGTCGGCCGCCTTGGCCAGGCGCTCCAGTTCGGCGAGGCTGACACGTGCGCTGCGCTCGGCCACTTCCTGGAACTTGCGGGCAATGATCCTTTCCAGCACCGTCGGGACACTCATGCTTCGTTCTCCACCTTGAATACCGCTGTAAAGGCACCCAGCTCCTGCAGCTTTTCCCAGGCCAGCCCGGTGTGCAGTACGTCGTGGGCCAGTTCCACGCCCTGTGCCAGGGTCATGGCATGATCGGCGGCATACAACGCCGCGCCCGCATTGAGCACGATCATTTCCGCAGCTTTCTGGCCGTTTTCGGTCTTACGTCGGCCCAACGCGTCCCGGATCAGTTCCAGCGACGCCTGCGGGCTCTCGACCGCCAAGCCGTGCAGGCTCTGACTCTTCATGCCGAGGTCTTCCGGCTCGACCCAGTATTCAGTGATCTGGTCGTTCTTCAGCTCGGCAACGAAGGTCGGGGCGGCCAGGCTGAACTCGTCCAGGCCGTCCTTCGAGTGCACCACCAGTACGTGTTTGCTGCCCAGGCGCTGGAGTACTTCAGCCAGCGGGCGGCACAAAGCCTGACTGAACACACCGACTACCTGGTGTTTCACACCGGCCGGATTCGTAAGCGGGCCAAGCATGTTGAACAGGGTGCGCAGCCCCATATCACGGCGCGGGCCGGCGGCATGCTTCATGGCGGAGTGGTGCGTCTGGGCGAACATGAAACCGATGCCGAGGCTGTCGATGCAGCGCCCGACCTGGGTTGGCGTCAGGTTCAGGTAGATACCGGCGGCTTCCAGCAGGTCGGCGCTGCCACTCTTGCCGGAAACTGCACGGTTGCCATGCTTGGCCACGGTACAGCCCGCCGCCGCAAGGACGAACGCCGAGGCCGTGGACACGTTGAAGATGTTGGCGCCATCACCGCCAGTTCCGACAATGTCGACCACGCCGTCAAGGCTCTTCAGCTCGACCTTGTCGGCCAGCTCGCGCATGACCGAGACCGCGCCGACGATCTCGTCGATGCTCTCGCTCTTCATGCGCATGCCCATCATGAAGGCGCTGATCTGCGCCTCCGTGCACTGACCGGTCATGATCTGGCGCATCACGTCGCGCATTTCTTCGGTGGAAAGGTCCAGGTGGCCGACGATACGGCTCAACGCGCTCTTGATATCCATGTTCGGTCCTTAGCGGCGGCCGCCGGTCTGCTTGAGGAAGTTGGCGAACAGCTCGTGGCCCTGCTCGGTCAAGATCGACTCGGGGTGGAACTGCACCCCTTCGATATTCAGCGTCTTGTGGCGCAGGCCCATGATCTCGTCGACCGAACCATCGCCGTGGGCGGTCCAGGCGGTCACTTCCAGGCAGTCCGGCAGCGTTTCGCGCTTGACCACCAGAGAATGGTAGCGGGTCACGGTAAGCGGATTGTTGAGACCGGCAAACACGCCCAGGTCGCGGTGGTAAACCGGGCTGGTCTTGCCGTGCATGACTTGGCGCGCGCGCACCACATCACCGCCAAAGGCCTGGCCGATGGACTGGTGGCCCAGGCAAACGCCAAGGATCGGCAGCTTGCCGGCAAAATGCAGGATGGCTTCGATAGACACGCCGGCTTCGCTCGGCGTGCACGGGCCAGGCGAGACAACGATGCGCTCGGGGCTGAGGGCTTCAATCTGGGCAACGGTGATTTCGTCGTTGCGGATGACTTTGACCTCGGCACCCAACTCGCCAAGGTATTGAACGACGTTGTAAGTGAATGAGTCGTAATTGTCGATCATCAGTAACATCGGGCTAAACCTCTAGAATCTACTGACTTTAAAAGTCGAACCTTCCTACGCCGAAAACAGACACAGCGCTGCCACAAAGGGCGCTCGGAAACGGACAGGAAGGCAAACGGGGACGGGCCGGGCGGGCCGGCAGGGGATAAAGTCAGGCGCGCCAACGCCAACGGGCGTGGGCCTTGATAACGCGCATCAAGAGTTTGCTGACGATCAACACAGGATAAGTCTCGCTCATACTTGCAGGCACAGTAGCCTACCGGGACGGCGTGCGCAATATGCCGGTAAACACTGGGAAACGAATGGACTTGGAAGGCATGCCTAGTGATTTGCTATGGTCGATCGGGTTGACCTCATAAAAACAATGAAAAGGATGTTCATCGATGCAAAAAGCACCCTTATTGCGCTTTACCCTGGCTACGTTGGCGTTGGCTTGCAGCCAGGCGTTTGCTGCCCCCTCCCCCTATTCGACGATGATCGTGTTCGGAGACAGCCTGGCCGATGCCGGACAATTTCCCGACCTGACCGGCGGTACCGCAGGGCAGCGATTTACCAACCGTGATGCAGATGGCAATTTCGCACCTGTATCACCCATGATTCTTGGCGCGAAACTCGGCTTCGGGGGAAGCGAACTCGGACCTTCGACTTCGCCCGGCAACCTCGCCCGCGGAGTTGCCGATGGCAATAACTGGGCTGTGGGCGGCTACACCACCCAACAGATTCTCGACTCGATCACTGGAACGTCAGAAGCGGTCATCCCCCCGGGCCAACCAGGAGCTGGCCTGGTGCTGCGCGAGAAACCCGGCTATCTGGCCAACGGCCTGCGCGCCGACCCCAACGCCCTCTACTACCTGACCGGCGGCGGCAACGACTTCCTGCAAGGGCTGGTGAACAGCCCCGCCGATGCCGCAGCCGCCGGTTCACGCCTGGCCGCCAGCGCCCAGGCGCTGCAACAGGGCGGGGCGCGTTACATCATGGTCTGGCTGCTCCCGGACCTTGGCCAGACCCCGAACTTCAGCGGCACCCCGCAGCAAAACCCGCTGTCGCAACTCTCCAGCGTGTTCAACCAGGCGCTGGTCAGCCAGCTCGGCCAGATCGACGCCGAGATCATCCCGCTGAATATTCCAGTACTGCTGAGCGAAGCCTTGGCCAGCCCAGCGCAATTCGGCCTGGCTAGCGACCAGAACCTGGTTGGTACCTGTTATAGCGGCAGCAGCTGTGTGGAAAACCCGGTGTACGGCATCAACGGCAGCAATCCCGACCCGACCAAGCTGCTGTTCAACGACTCGGTGCACCCCACCATCGCCGGCCAGCAACTGATCGCCGACTTCGGCTATTCGATCCTCTCCGCCCCTTGGGAGCTGACGCTGCTACCGGAAATCGCCCATGCCAGCCTGCGCGCGCATCAGGATGAATTGCGCAACCAGTGGCAAACGCCCTGGCAAGCAGTCGGCCAGTGGCAAGCCTTCGTCGCCACCGGCGCGCAAGACCTGGACTTCGACGACCAACGCAGTGCGGCCAACGCCGATGGGCGCGGCTACAACCTGACCCTCGGTGGCAGCTACCGGTTAAACGATGCCTGGCGCCTGGGGCTTGCCGGCGGTGTCTACAGGCAGAAACTGGAGGCAGGCGAACAGGACTCGGACTACAAGCTCGACAGCTACCTTGCCAGTGCCTTCGCCCAGTTCCGCCAGGACCGTTGGTGGGCAGATGCTGCGCTGAGCGCCGGGCACCTGGACTACCGCGACCTGAAACGCACGTTCGCCCTGGGCGTGAATGACCGCAGCGAAAAAGGCGACACCGATGGCGAAGCCTGGGCGGTGACCGGGCGCCTGGGCTACAACCTGGCGGCCGATAGCAGCAACTGGCAACTGGCGCCGTTCATCAGCGCCGATTATGCGCGGGTGAAGGTCGATGGGTATGACGAGAAGAGCGGGCGGGCGACAGCCCTGGGCTTCGATGACCAGGAGCGCACTTCGCGGCGCTTGGGTGTGGGGCTGCTAGGCAGCGTGCAGGTGTTGCCTAGCACCAAGCTGTTCGCCGAAGTGGCGCAGGAACATGAGTTCGAGGATGACCAGCAGGATGTGACGATGCACCTGACGACATTGCCGGCCAATGACTTCACCCTGACCGGGTATACACCGCACAGTGATTTGACCCGGGCGAGCCTGGGGGTGAGCCATGAGTTGGTGGCTGGGGTGCACTTGCGCGGGAACTACAACTGGCGCAAGAGTGATGAGTTGACCCAGCAGGGGGTGAGCGTGGGGGTCAGCGTCGACTTTTGAATTGTCGGGGCCGCGTTGCGGCCCATCGCGGCTGAAGCCGCTCCTACAGTGTGTTATGCCTGTAGGAGCGGCTTCAGCCGCGATGGGGGCGGCACAATTTACGAGGCAGGCGTCTGCTCAGCCAACGCCACCGCACGGAACATTGCCCGGCGCTTGTTGATGGTTTCTTCCCACTCCAGCGCCGGCACCGAATCAGCAACGATACCGCCGCCTGCCTGCACATGCAGCTCGCCGTCCTTGATCACCGCCGTACGAATGGCAATCGCGGTGTCCATATTGCCGTTCCACGCGAAGTAACCCACCGCACCGCCGTAGACGCCCCGCTTGACCGGTTCCAGCTCGTCAATGATTTCCATGGCGCGGATTTTTGGCGCCCCCGACAAGGTGCCCGCCGGCAGAATCGCCCGCAGTGCGTCCATCGCGGTCAGCCCCTCGGCCAGCTGGCCGGTGACATTGGAAACGATGTGCATCACGTTGGAGTACCGCTCGATCACCATCTTCTCGGTCAGGCGCACGCTACCGGTGGAGGACACCCGGCCCACATCGTTGCGGCCCAAATCGATCAGCATCAGGTGTTCGGCGATTTCCTTGTCGTCCGAAAGCAGGTCGTCTTCCAGCGCACGGTCCGCCTCTTCGGTCGCACCGCGCGGGCGGGTACCGGCGATTGGACGCACGGTGACCAGGTTGTCTTCCACGCGCACCAGTACTTCGGGGGAGCTGCCGACCACGTGGAAGTCGCCGAAGTTGAAGAAGTACATGTAAGGCGTCGGGTTGAAGCAACGCAGTGCCCGGTACAAGTCGATCGGCGCTGCCTTGAAGTCGATCGACATGCGTTGCGACGGCACCACTTGCATGCAGTCACCGGCGAGGATGTATTCCTTGACCGTGTCGACCGCGCGCTCGTAGTCATCCTGAGTGAAGCTGGAGCGGAACGCCGGCTCGGCCGCCATCGGCCGGCTCAGGTCCAGGCCGCGGCGTGGGGTGATCGGCTCGCGCAATTTGGCCAGCAAGCCTTGCAGGCGTGCCTGGCCTTGCTCGAAGGCCTGTTCCTCGGACGGGTCGACCAGCACGATCGCGTGCATCTTGCCGGCCAGGTTGTCGAACACCACCACGGCATCCGAGACCATCAGCAGAATGTCCGGCACGCCCAGAGGATCGGGATTCGGGCAAGCTCCCAGGCGCTTTTCCACATAGCGCACGCAGTCGTAGCCGAAGTAGCCTACCAGGCCGCCGTTGAAGCGCGGCAGGCCAGGAATGTCAGCGACCTTGTAGCGGTCCTTGAAGGTTTCGACGAAGGCCAGCGGGTCTTCCACTTCATGGCTTTCGACCTGCTCGCCATCCTGCAGAATGCTGACGTGGTAGCCATGCACGCGCATCACCGTGCGCGATGGCAGGCCGATCATCGAATAACGGCCCCACTTCTCACCGCCCTGTACGGATTCGAGCAAGTACGAATTGGCTTGATCGGCCAGCTTCAGGTAGATCGACAGCGGGGTATCGAAGTCGGCCAGGGTTTCACAGGCCAGGGGGATGCGGTTGTAGCCGGTAGCGGCCAGGCGCAGGAATTCTTCGCGGGTCATGAGTAGCCTCGGAGCAACAATGAGAGTCAGGCAAACGGACGGGCCGGCAGGTGCCGGCGGGCAGAAGTCAGGCGCGCCAACGCCAACGGGCCAGGGCCTTGATGACTTTCATCCAGAATTTGCCAGTAACCACGACGGTGGGCTCTCTGTCTTGTGAGGCTTGAAGGTCCGCCAACGTTATCCCAGTGTCGGTGACGACGCAACCAGGCAACAGCAGGCGCAAGTCGCCGATCACCAGGCTGGGGGATTCCTCGTCGATCGGCCGACCATGGTTGTAGCCATAGCTCAGGCCTACGCACTGCACCCCGGCCGCCTTGGCCGCCAGCACGTCGCTGCGTGAATCGCCGACGAACAGCGCCTGCCCAGCCTCGACGCCGGCCATTTTCATGACGAACAGCAAGGCGGCAGGGTCGGGCTTTTTCTGTGGCAGGGTATCGCCACCGATGATCCAGCGGAAGTAACGGCCAATCTTCATCTGGTCGAGCAACGGCGCGACGAAGCGCTCGGGCTTGTTGGTGATCAGCGCCATCTCCACGCCCTGCTTGCGCAGCCAGCGCAGGGTGTCGTGGACGCCGGGGTAGACCACGGTCAGCTCATGGCTCTCGGCGTACGCCTCCATGAACAGCGCCAGCCCACGCTCGGCCAACTCATCGTCCACCGCCGTGTGGTCGAGGCCACCGGCAAGGGCGCGGCGCACCAGCACCGGTGCACCGTTGCCAACCCAGTGCCGTACGGCGTCGAGCCCTGCGGCAGGTCGGCCCAGTTCGAGCAGCATGCGGTCAACGGCTGCGGCCAGGTCAGGGACTGAATCGATCAGGGTACCGTCCAGATCGAACATCACCAGCCTGGGCAGCGTCCCCGGGAACAGCTGCTCGAAGCCGCTCATGGGCGTGCCTGAGCCAGTTCGGCGCGCATCTTGGCGATGACTTCCTTGTAATCCGGGGCATTGAAGATCGCCGAACCGGCGACGAAGGTATCAGCGCCAGCGGCAGCGATTTCGCGGATGTTGTTGACGTTGACACCGCCGTCGATTTCCAGGCGGATATCACGGCCACTGGCGTCGATCAGGGCGCGCGCTTCTCGCAGCTTGTCGAGGGTGCCGGGGATGAACTTCTGCCCGCCGAAACCTGGGTTGACGCTCATCAGCAGGACCATGTCGACTTTGTCCATCACGTACTTCAACGCATCCAGGCTGGTGGCCGGGTTGAACACCAGGCCAGCTTTGCAGCCGCCGTCCTTGATCAACTGCAGCGAGCGGTCGATGTGCTGGGACGCTTCCGGGTGGAAGGTGATGTAGGTCGCACCGGCTTCGATGAAGTCGCCGATGATGCGGTCGACCGGGCTCACCATCAGGTGCACGTCGATCGGCGCGGTCACGCCGTACTTGCGCAGCGCGGTGCAGACCATCGGGCCGATGGTCAGGTTGGGGACGTAGTGGTTGTCCATGACATCGAAGTGGACGATGTCGGCACCTGCTTCCAGCACCGCGTCGACATCGGCACCCAGGCGGGCGAAGTCGGCGGACAGGATGGAGGGGGCAATAGCGTAGGGCTGCATGGCGCACCTGTTGGCAGAATCACGGTGGCGCGCATTGTAACTGTTTTAGCCTGTGCTGGCCTCTTCGCGGATGTAGGAGCGGCTTCAGCCGCGATGGGGCCAGCACAGCCAACAAAAATCAGCCCGGCTGCTGCGTCCTCAGCTTCTCACTGCGCCCACGTAGCCACTCCAGGGTCAGCAACAACACCACCGAAAAGGCAATCAACAGTGTCGCCGCCGCCGCAATCGTCGGGCTCAGGTTCTCGCGAATCCCGCTGAACATCTGCCGCGGCAGCGTGGCTTGCTCAGGCCCGGCCAGGAACAGCGTCACCACCACTTCATCGAACGAAGTGGCAAAGGCGAACAGCGCCCCCGAAATCACCCCAGGCGCGATCAGCGGCAAGGTCACCTTGCGGAACGCCAGCAGCGGCGAGGCACCCAGGCTGGCCGCCGCGCGCACCAAGTTGTAGTTGAAGCCCTGCAAGGTCGCCGACACGGTAATGATGACGAACGGCACACCCAGCACGGCATGCACCAGAATCAACGAGATAAAACTGTTACCCATGCCCAGCGGGGCGAAGAACAGGTAGCTGGCCACGCCGATGATCACCACCGGCACCACCATCGGCGAAATCACCAGCGCCATGACCAACGACTTGCCAGGAAAATCGCCACGGGTCAGGCCGATCGACGCCAGGGTGCCGAAGACCATGGCCAGCACCGTCGCCGCCGGGGCGACGATGATGCTGTTCCTCAGCGCACGCATCCACTCGGCCGAGGCGAAGAAGTCCTGGTACCACTGCAGCGAGAAGCCCTGCAGCGGGTACACCAGGAAGCTGCCGCTGTTGAACGACAGCGGCACGATCACCAGCACCGGCAGCACCAGGAACAGCAGGATCAGGCCGCAGAGAATCCGCAGGCTGTAGAACCACACCCGCTCTACGGGCGACATATAGGGGCTAAGCATCACAAGGCTCCTCAGCTCAGGCGCAGGCGGCTGGCGCCGACCAGCCAGCTATAGATCAGGTACAGCAGCACGGTCGCCAGCAGCAACAGCCCGCCCAGCGCGGTGGCCATGCCCCAGTTGATGCTGGTGTTGGTATAGAAGGCCACGAAGTAGCTGACCATCTGGTCGTTGGGGCTGCCGAGCAGCGCCGGGGTGATGTAGTAGCCGATGGCCAGGATGAACACCAGCAGGCAACCGGCGCCCACACCTGCATAGGTCTGCGGGAAGTACACGCGCCAGAAGCTGGCGAACGGGTGGCAGCCCAGCGAGATCGCGGCGCGCATGTAGCTCGGCGAAATGCCCTTCATCACGCTGTACAGCGGCAAAATCATGAACGGCAGGAGGATGTGCACCATCGAGATGTACACGCCGGTGCGGTTGAACACCAACTCCAGCGGCTGGTCGATGATGCCCATCGCCATCAGCGCACTGTTGATCAGCCCGCCCGACTGCAGCAGCACAATCCACGCTGCCACGCGTACCAGGATCGAAGTCCAGAACGGCAACAGCACCAGGATCATCAGCAGGTTGCTCTGCCGGGTCGGCAGGTTGGCCAGCAGGTAGGCCAGCGGGTAGGCCAGCAGCAGGCAGATGACCGTGATCACCACACCCATCCACAGGGTGCGGGCAAAAATGTCCAGATAAATAGCCTGATCCGGGGTGGCCTTGGCCAGCTCGCCGAGATCGTCGATGCGGTGGTCGACCGACGCCAGCAGATAATAGGACGTGACACTGCTGGTGTTGCGGCGCACCGCTTGCCAGTAGGCCGGGTCGCCCCAGCGCTCATCTAGGGCCTGCAATGCTTCCTTATAAGAAGCGGGCTCAGTCTTGAATGGCAGCGCTCGCGCAGTCTTCGACAACAGGCTGCGGTAACCGGCCAATTCCATGTTCAAGCGCTTGGACAGATCGCCCAGCGACTGATTCTTGCGTGCCTCGGGCAAATCCAGGCTCAGCGCCTTGTACACGTCCTCGCCCGGCAGGCCTTTGCCATCCCACTGTTGCACCGCCTGGACGGTGCGCGGCAGCCCGGCGACCACCTCGGGGTTGCTGACGCTTTTGTACAGCAGCGCCGCGATCGGCACCAGAAACACCAGCAGAAGAAACAGCGCCAGGGGCGCGATCAACGCCTGCGCCTTCCAGCGGTTGACCCGCTCGGCGTGCTTGAGGCGCTGCTTCAGATTAGGACCTGCGCCTTCGTTGAGGGGCACTGCAATGGCCATGGCGAACTCCGCAAAACAGGCTGAGATGGGGCCGCTGTGCGGCCCCGCTTCCCGGTTTCTTACTTCTTCGCCGCCCAGGCGTTGAAGCGTTGCTCCAGCTGCTCGCTATTGTCGGCCCAGAAGGCCACGTCGATCTGCACCTGGTTGGCAATGTTCTCAGGTGTGGTCGGCATGTCTTTCTTCACCGCGTCCGCCAGCAACGGCACGGCCTTGGAGTTGGCCGGGCCATAGGCGATGTTCTCAGAGTAGGTCTTCTGCTGCTCGGGCTGGACGGTGTAGGCGATGAACTTCTTCGCTTCTTCCGTATCTTTGGCACCCTTAGGGATGGCCCAGGCGTCGAAGTCGTAGATCCCACCGTTCCATACCACTTTCAGGTTGCTCTCTTTTTGCACGGCGGCGATGCGGCCGTTGTAGGCCGAGCTCATGACCACGTCACCCGAGGCCAGGTACTGTGGCGGCTGGGCGCCCGCTTCCCACCACTGGATGCTCGGTTTGAGTTCGTCGAGCTTCTTGAAGGCGCGGTCCACGCCTTCCTTGGTACCAAGTACCTGATAAACGTCCTTCGGCGCCACGCCATCGGCCATCAACGCGAACTCGAGGGTGTACTTGGCGCCTTTGCGCAGGCCGCGCTTGCCGGGGAATTTCTTGGTGTCCCAGAAATCGGCCCAGCTCGTGGGTGCGGTCTTGAGCTTGTCGGCGTTGTAAGCCAGCACCGTGGACCAGACGAAGAAGCCAACGCCGCAAGGCTGGATGGCGCCCTTCACGTAGTCGCTTTCGTTGCCGAACAGAGCCGGGTCGAGCTCTTCGAACATGCCTTCGTCGCAACCGCGCGCCAGTTCCGGCGACTCCACCTCCACCAGGTTCCAGGACACGCTGTTGGTGTCGACCATGGCTTTGACCTTGGCCATTTCACCGTTGTACTCACCGGCGACGATCTTGCCCTTGCCGGCCTTTTCCCACGGCTCGTAGAACGCCTTGACCTGGGCCGCCTTGTTGGCGCCACCGAAGGAAACCACGGTCAGGTCAGCCGCCATGGCCTGGCCGGCGGCGAACAGGCCAAGGGCCAGGGCGGTCAGTTTCAACTGCTTGCGCATTATTATTCTCTCCACAGTACAGGGTTGGTGAAGCAATCCATCAGTGGGCTTCGGCAATCGGATCGAGCGCGCGCGCGTGCTCCACCTCCCAGCCCAGCGGTACCACATCGCCCACGGCCAGCGCCGGGTCGAGTTCGGCGATCGGCTGCTTCACGAAGAAGTCGGCCTTGCCGCAGACTTCCAGGCGCACCCGCACGTGGTCGCCCAGGTAGATGAACTCGGCCACGCGGCCGGAGAAGCGGTTGACGCAATGTTCGCTGTGGCCATTGAGGCGCACGCGCTCGGGGCGCACCGACAGGGTCACCGGCTCACCGGCCTGGCCGACGTTCACCGCCAGCGCCTCGACCCGCTCGCCCCGCGCCAGCTGCACCTGGCAACGGTTGCCGTCGCTGGCCAGCAAAATGCCGTTGATGCGGTTGTTCTCGCCGATGAAGTTGGCGACGAAGGTGTTGCTGGGTTCTTCGTAGAGGGTGCGCGGGTCGGCGATCTGCTGGATCTCGCCCTGGTGGAACACCGCCACGCGGTCGGACATGGTCAGCGCCTCGCCTTGGTCGTGGGTCACGTAGACCACGGTCACGCCCAGGCGCTGGTGGATGTGCTTGATCTCCATCTGCATGTGTTCACGCAGCTGTTTGTCGAGGGCACCGAGCGGTTCGTCCATCAGCACCAGTTGCGGCTCGAACACCAATGCCCGCGCCAGCGCCACGCGCTGTTGCTGGCCGCCGGACAGCTGGCCGGGGTAGCGCTTGGCGAAGGCATCGAGCTGAACCATGTTCAACACGCGCTTGACCCGCTCGCTGATGTCGGTCTTGCTCAGGTTGCGTACGCTCAGCGGGAATGCCAGGTTCTCCGCCACGGTCATGTGCGGGAACAGCGCGTAGTTCTGGAACACCATGCCGATGTCGCGCTTGTGCGGCGGCACGTTGTTGATCGAGCGCCCGGCCAGCTGGATCTCGCCGGCGGTAGGGGTTTCGAAACCGGCCAGCATCATCAGGCTGGTGGTCTTGCCCGAGCCGGAGGGGCCGAGCAGGGTGAGGAATTCACCCTTGCGAATGTCCAGGTTGAGGTCTTTGACGATCAGCGATTCGCCGTCGTAGCTCTTCTGCACACCCCGGAAACTGACCAGCGTCTCGCCGGTGGCAGCGTTGGAATTCGCCTCGCTCATGCCTGCACCTTCTTGTTGGAATGACTGCGTAGGCAAAGACTAAAGGAGGCGTCAGCCCCCGAAAATCGGGGGTACTGAGAGAATGCCATCATCCGGATGGAAGATTGTGTGTAGGGCAATCCCTACAAGGATGTCGCAATCAGACCAGCTTGTGCTCCATGGCGTATTTCACCAGCTCCGCCAGCGAGCTGACCTTGAGTTTTTGCATCAGCCGCGCTTTGTGGGTGCTGATGGTCTTGCTCGACAGCGCCAGCTGCTGGGCGATGTCGTTGACGTTGGCGCCCTGGGCCAGGCGTTCGAACACCGAGAATTCCCGCTCCGACAGCAAGGTATGCAGCGGTCGCGTTTCGGTCAGGCCCACTTCGAAGACCATGCGGTCGGCCAAGGCCGGGTCGATGTAGCGCCCACCACCCGCCACCCGGCGGATCGCCGTCAGCAGCAGGGCGGGGTCGCTGTCCTTGGTGGCATAGCCGGCCGCGCCCGCCTTCAGCGCACGTGCGGCCATCTGCGCTTCGTCGTGCATCGACAACATCAGGATCGCCGGCGGGTTGTGCAGCGCACGAATCCGCGGGATCGCCTCCAGGCCATTCACTCCCGGCATTGAGATATCCAGCAACACGACTTCGCAGGGCGTATGGCGCAGCGTTTCGAGCAACTGCTCGCCGTTACCGGCCTCCCCGGCCACCTGCATGTCCTTTGCCAGGCCAATCAACTGCTTGATGCCTTCGCGGACAATGGTGTGGTCTTCGGCCACCAACACTCGAATCACGATCGCGCTCCTATTCCAATGCAATGGTCACGCTCAGGCTGGTGCCCTCGCCCGGCTCGCTGTACAACGCCATGCTGCCACCCAGCATCAATACTCGCTCACGCACGCCGACCAGGCCGAATGAGGTCGGCCGGGGCTGGTCGAGGCAAAAACCGCTGCCGTCATCACTGATCGTCATGCGCAGCTTTTCCCCTTCACGCACCAGCTCGATCTCCACGCTGTGCGCCTGGGCGTGGCGCATGACGTTGGTCAGCGCCTCCTGGAGGATGCGGAACAAGCCAGTGGCCTTGGCATCACTCAATGCTGGCAGATTATCCGGCACCTGTACCAGGCAGGGAATCTGCGTGCGCGTTTCGAACCGCCGCGCCTGCCATTCGATGGCCGAGGCGATGCCGGCGTCGAGAATCGGCGGGCGCAGCGCCGTGGCCACATCGCGCACCAGTTGGAATAATTGGGCGATCAGGCGCTTCATGCTGGCCAGGCGCTCGTGAAGGCCTGGGTCCAATTCAGCAAAGGCCAATTCGCACATCGACACTTCCAGCTTGAGCACGGTCAGCATCTGCCCCAGCTCATCGTGCACTTCACGGGCGATGCGGGCTTTTTCTTCCTCGCGCACGCTCTCCAGGTGGGCCGACAGTTCGCGCAATTGCTCCTGGGACTTCTCCAGCGCCAACTCGGCTCGCTTGCTCTGGGTAATGTCCCAGACGATGCCGTCCCAGACCACCCGGCCATCGGCCAGGCGACGAGTACTGGCCTTGATATCCGCCCAGCGCTGCTCGCCTTCGCGGGTCAGGATGCGCCCCTGCCATGACCAGTCCCGGTCACCGGCGATAGCCAGGTCCTGTACCTGGTGATAATCCGCCCGGTCCTGCGGGTGCACCAGGTTGCGCAAGCCCATCTGCGGGTGCTGGATTTGTGCCGGCGAGTAACCGACCAGCGCCTCGCTGCCCTCGCTGATGTAGGGAAACTCCGGCTCGCCTTCGGCAGGAGCTGGCTCCAGACGGAACACCAGCCCTGGGACATTGCCGGCGATGCCCTTGAGCCGCGCCTCGCTTTCACGCAGCGCTGCCAGGGCGCGATGGCGCTCGGTGACATCGGCGATGTAGACCACCAGGTATTCGGCGTCGCGAAAGCGCAGGAAGCTCAACGACAACTCCACCGGCAGCAGGCTGCCATCGGCGCACCGGCATTGCGTCTCGAACTGCCGCGCCCCGGCCTCCCCGGCACGCGCGCCCTTCCACAGCTGCAGCCAGCGATCCATGGTCAGGTTCGGTTCGAAGTCGATCAGCGGGCGCTCCAGCAACGCGGCCTCGGCGTACCCAAGCATGCGCTCCGCCGCGTGGTTGGCGTAACGCACATGGCTGTCCCAGTTGACCCAGAGGATGCCCACCGTGCTCTGGTCGATGGCGAACTGGCTCAGGCGCAGCGCCTCTTCGCGCACTTGCCGCTCGGCCAGGCTCTCGCGCGCTGCCAGCAGGCTTCGCTCGACCCGACGCTGCTCACGGCGCTGCCAGGCCAGCGTGGCCAAGGCGCACAACAGCAACATGCCAAACAGCAAGGCGAGGTTCTGCCAGAACCCGGTCGAGTCGCTCAGGCGCGGGTATTTGGGCTGCAACCATCGCTGGTGAAGTTGCTCCAGCTCCCTGGCTGGCATGGCTTGCAAACCACGTTCGAGGATATCGGCGAGCAACGGCCAGTCACGCCGCGAGCCCACCCGCAGCAGTTGCGGCAGGCCGATGTCGCCGACCACGGCCAGCTCACCGAACTCGCTCTCACGCGACAACCGACTGAGCTGAGCTTCGTCCATGACCGCATAGCTGGCCTGGCCGCCCGCCACCAGTTGCAATGCCTCGCGCTCGTTGGGTACACCCTGCAGATTGAGGTTGGTGTAGTTGCCGCGCAGGTAGTCGGCCAGCACGCTGGGCATGCGCACCGCCACGCGCTCGTCGGCCTCAAGCTTTTCCAGCTCCACGGCCAGCGCCCCGGTGCGTGGCCCGACCACCAGTTGCGGCACACGCATGTAAGGGTCGCTGAACAGCCACAGACGCAGGCTGGCCGGTGTTTGCGTCAAGCCCGGGGCGAAGTCGATTTCTCCCGCCTGCAGGGCATGTTCGAGGCTGGCCTGATCGGCGAAGTTACGCCAGGTCAGGTCCAGCTTCAGCGCCTGCGCCAGCCAGTTCACCAGCTCGACATTGGCCCCGTAGAGCTGTTGCAAGCGGCGGTCGAACTGCGCGTAAGGCGCCTGCAGCACCAGGCCGACCCGCAGGCTGCGGTGGCTGTCCAGCCACTGCTGCTGGGCCGGGTCGAGCGCAACGCCAGGCGCAGCCTCAGGCCTTGCCAGGGCGATCAAGGGTAGCCACAAGCAGCCGATAACCAACAGGCGACGCAATCGCTTCATCTACACGCTCGTCTTGGCAAGGGCGGCCATGCAGCATGGCCGTCACGGGCAAATACTATTAGGCTGCCGGTATCATTCTGGCCTTGGGTTGATTCATGTCCACACTTTATCGCACGACGCTGGCAATGTGCTGCCTGGCCTCGCTCCTCCCTCTCGGCGCCCTGGCCGCCGATGCCGAACAACCGGCTGCAGCCACAGAAGCGCCCGCCACCCCCGCACCGCGCCCACCCTTGCTGGAGCGTAGCCAGGAAGATGCCCAGGCTCTTGAGCGCCTGGTGCCCAAGGCTGAGCAGCAAACACTGCAAGCGGGTGCCGACAGCTTTCTGGCCCTGTGGAAACCGGCCAATGACAGCGACCCGCAAGGCGCTGTGATCATCGTTCCCGGCGCTGGAGAAACGGCTGACTGGCCCAATGCGGTCGGCCCGCTGCGGCACAAGTTCCCCGATGTCGCCTGGCACAGCCTGAGCATCAGCCTGCCCGACCTGCTCGCCGACAGCCCGCAAGCGCGGGTCGAAGCCAAGCCGGCGGCGGAGCCTGCGAACGACAAAGGCGAAAGCGCGCCGGCCAAGGACACCCCCGCCGATGCCAACGCCAACGTCGCCCAGGCGACAGCGGCCGATGCGGATACGGCGGAAAGTACCGATGCCGAACAAGCCGGCGAGCAGAACGACGTGGCGGATGCCGAGCGCATCTTCGCTCGCCTGGACGCTGCCGTGGCCTACGCCCAACAGCACAATTCGCGCAGCATCGTACTGATCGGCCATGGCAGCGGTGCTTATTGGGCGGCCCGCTACCTGAGCGAGAAGCAACCGCCGCAGGTGCAAAAGCTGGTGATGATCGCCGCCCAGACGCCAGCGCGGGTCGAGCACGACCTGGAAAGTCTGACGCCGACCCTCAAGGTACCGACCGCCGACCTGTACTACGCCACCCGCACGGGCGATCGCAATGCCGCCGCGCAACGCCTGCAGGCCAGCAAGCGGCAGAAGGACAGCCAGTACAAGCAGCTGTCGCTGATTGCCATGCCAGGGAACAAAGCGGCCGAGCAGGAGCAGCTGTTCCGCCGGGTGCGTGGGTGGATGTCGCCGCAGGAATAATTGCCCGGCCCCTGTGGGAGCGGCTTCAGCCGCGAAACAAGCGACGCGGTGGATGGCACCGGCTTCGCCGGTGTTCGCGGCTGAAGCCGCTCCCACAGGCAGACCTGCTCAATCAATGAAAAAGGCCTCAGAGCCCCCGCCGCTTACGGATCAGCGCATAAGCCTGATGCAAATCGCGCGTCCGCTCGGTCGCTTCGCGCACCTGTGCTTCACTGGCACCACTGCCAGCCAGTTTGTCCGGATGATACCGGCTGACCAGGCAACGATAGGCCTGCTTGACCTGGTCACCCTCAGTATCCGCATCCACCCCCAGCAAACGCAGCGCTGCCGCATAGGTCATCACGCCACTCGCCGCGTTCATCTTGCGCGGCTCGTACTCCAGTGAAATGGCTTGAACCTGGCGCTGGCTCAGGCCCAGTTTTTGCCCCCAGTCCAGCAACAATTCCCGCTCATGCTGCCCAGCCTTGCCATCGGCCCAGGCCATGCGCCAACACGCGCGCAAGGTGCCTTCGGCCGCATGGGGCTGCAGGCGGATACGGCGCAGGTGGTGGGCCAGTCGGTCTTTGCCCGCCTTGCCACGATTGAACGCAGCGATCGCGCGCAGCCTCGCAGCCTCGGCCAGGTCCAGGCGGACCATTTCCTGGCGGGCCTGCTGGATATGCTGCTCCGCCACCCGGCCATCGCTCTTGGCCAGCCTGCCCAGCAGGACGAACAACAACTCTTCGTCACGCATTGGGGCACGGCCACTCAGCCGCTCGCGCATGTCGTCCCAGCCCTGCACGCGCAGACGCCGGTCCATCGCCTGGCCCAGCAACCCGCCCAGCAGGGCGCCAGGGATGCTGGCGACAGCGAATCCTGCACCCAACCCGATCACTGTGCTCGGCCACCACATGTCAGGCGCGCTCTGCAATCAGGCGCTCGGCTTCGGCCAGGCGTTCCTGGGTGCCGACATCGACCCAGTGGCCACGGTAGTGTTCGCCACTGACCTTGCCCGCCGCCATGGCCTTGCGCAGCAGTGGCGCGAGCTTGAAGGCGCCCGCTTGGCAGCCCTCGAACAACGCTGGGTGCAACACCGAAAGGCCGCTGAAGGTCAGGGTGCCGGGCGCATCGTCACCGTCCACGACCTGACCAGCCTGCAGGCGAAAATCGCCACGCCCGTGGTGCCCTGGGTTATCGACCAGCACCAGGTGAGCCAGGCCCTGCAAGGGTGAGCGCAGGCGGGTGAAGTCGAAGTCGGTCCAGATGTCGCCATTGACCAGTGCGAAAGGCTCATTGCCCAGCAACGGCAGGGCCTTGAAGATCCCGCCACCGGTTTCCAGTGGCTCACCTTCGGGCGAATAGCGGATGCTCAGGCCGAAACGGCTGCCGTCGCCCAGATGGTCCTCTATCTGCTGGCCAAGCCAGGCATGGTTGATCACCACCTCGGTGAAGCCTGCGGCGGCCAGGGCGTTCAGGTGGTACTCGATCAATGGCTGACCGGCCACCGGCAGCAACGGCTTGGGGGTATGCAGGGTCAGCGGGCGCATACGCTCGCCCTTCCCCGCCGCGAGAATCATCGCTTTCATGCACGCGCTCCGGCTTTCAGTTCGGCGATCAGCTGGCCCAGCTCGGCGAGCTCTGGGCGGCGGCGGATCACTTCATCTATATAGGCGAAGAAACGCGGTACGTCGGCCAGGTAGCGCGGCTTGCCGTCACGGTGGCAGATCCGCGCGAAGATGCCGATCACCTTGAGATGGCGCTGCACGCCCATCAGGTCGCTGGCGCGCTGGAAGTCCTCGAACGAAGGCTGCACCGGGATGCCGGCGGCTCGCGCCTTGTCCCAGTAAAGGCGCAACCAGCCTTCGACACGGGCCTGCGGCCAGCTGAGGAACGCGTCCTTGAACAGGCAGGTAATGTCGTAGGTAACAGGGCCGTAGACCGCATCCTGGAAGTCCAGCACCCCTGGGTTGGGCGTGCTCTGCATCAGGTTGCGCGGCATGTAGTCGCGGTGCACCAGCACCTTGGGCTGCGCCAGGGCGCTGTCGATCAGCCGTTGGCTGATGCGCTGCCAGGTCGCTTTTTGCGCTTCGCTCAAGGCCAGCCCAAGCTCGCGCCCCACGTACCATTCAGGGAACAGCTCGACTTCACGGCGCAGCAGGGCGTCGTCATAGCTCGGCAGCGGCGCCTCCATTGGCAGGCGCTGGAAGGCCAGCAATGCCTCGATGGCATCGGCGAACAATGCATCGGCGTTTTCGGCATCGATGATGTCGAGGTATGTCTGGTGCCCCAGGTCGCCCAGCAGCAGGAAACCACGCTCCAGATCTTCGGCATGAATAAGCGGCACATGCACGCCCGCACTGGCCAGCAGGTGGTCGATGGCGACGAATGGTCGGCAGTTTTCCTGTGGCGGCGGCGCGTCCATGATCACGAAACTGTGCCCTGCGCCCTGCCAGCGGAAGTAGCGGCGGAAGCTGGCATCGCTGCTCGCGGCGGTCAGGCTGCCCACGGGCACCTCGCCCCAGGCGTTGTCGCGAAAGAGTACTTCGAGCTGTTCGGCGAGCCAGACAGTCAGTTGTTGCAGGCGTACATCGTGTTCAGGCATTACAAGGGTCTCCGACGGCCCCTAGCCGTCAAGCGGGTCATGCTTTATTATCCAGCATCTTTTTCAGACCATCGAGAGGCGTGCGGCCCCACACGCGGGCAGATGGCACGCAGGAAGCCCGGACTAATAAGATGGCATTGAAATCCCCCGCGTTTCGTAGAAAGTTTCCGTTGCTGGTTACCGGCGGTCTGCTGGCCCTGCAACCATTTGCCACCTCGTACGTGGTCGCAGCCGAGCAGTTCGACTGCCAAGTGTCCGCCTCCGGTGGTTGGGACTGCAAGCCCAAGAGCCCAGTCAACAACTTGCCACCGCGCCCTGTGCACGATGGTACTGCTGTTACTTCCGGCACCGAGGCCCCGTCGGCCGAAGCCGAAAGCGCTGACAAGCCGGTGCTGGTCACCGAGAGCAAGGGCCGTGGCCTGAAGTCTCGCAGCGAAGATTACAGCCATCTCGACTGGGTCCCCCGCGACAAGCTCACCGCCGCGCAGCTGGCCGAAACCGGCCCGTACTGCGGTGGCGCGTATATCGAGCCGACCCGCCCGGGCATGGCCGACACCACGCCGAAAGACGAGTCGCCGACCTACATCAACGCCAAGGTCTCCAAGTACCAGCAGGAGCAGCAGATCGCTACCCTCGCCGGTGACGTGGTCATGCGCCAGGGCAGCATGCAGGTCGAAGCCGACGAGGCCAACCTGTACCAGGCCGAGAACCGTGGCGAGCTCAAGGGCAACGTCAAGATTCGCGACAACGGCTCGCTGGTCGTCGGCGACGAGGCACAAATTCAGCTCGACACTGGCGAAGCCCAGGTCGACAACGCCGAATACGTGATGCACAAGTCGCACATCCGCGGCAACGCCCTGTACGCCAAGCGTGGCGAGAACGCCATCATCCGCCTCAAGGACGGTACGTACACCACCTGCGAACCGGGCAGCAACGCCTGGCAGCTCAAAGGCAACAACATCACCCTGAACCCGGCCACCGGCTTCGGTACCGCGACCAACGTCACCCTGCGGGTCAAAGATTTCCCGGTGTTCTACACACCGTACATCTACTTCCCGATCGACGACCGTCGCCAGTCCGGCTTCCTGCCGCCATCGTTCAGCAGCACCAGCGACACCGGCTTCATGCTGGTCACGCCGTACTACTTCAACCTGGCGCCCAACTATGACGCCACGTTGTACCCGCGCTACATGACCAAGCGTGGCTTGTTGATGGAAGGCGAATTCCGCTACCTGACCAAGTCCAGCGAAGGCCAGTTCGGCGGCGCGTACCTGAACGACAAGAACGACGATCGCAAAGACCAGACTGACTACAAAGAACAGCGCTGGATGATCAACTGGCAGCACAAAGGTGGCCTGGACGAGCGCCTGATGACTGAAGTCGATTACACCGACATCAGCGATCCGTTCTACTTCCAGGATCTGGAAAGCGATCAGATCGGGATTGAAACCCACGATGTGGTCAACCAGCAGGGTGCCCTGACTTGGCGTGGCGATAACTACACCGCCCGCCTGAATGCGCAAGCGTACGAGATGGCGACCCTTTCGCAGATCACACCGTACAACAAGCTGCCGCAGCTCACCGTCGATGGCATGCTGCCTTATCATCCGGGTGGTGTCGACTTCAGCTACCAGACCGAGGCCGTGCGCTTCGATCGTGATCTGAAGGACGACTTCGTTACCGACGAGGATGGCAACCCTGACTTCAGCGCAGGTGCCGCCGGCCGCCGTCTCGACGAGAACGTAAGCGGTATCGCTCGCGCCAACGGCAACCGACTGAACTTCGCCCCGGCAATCAGCCTGCCAATGCAAGCCAGCTATGGATTCGTTACGCCGAAGCTGAAATACGTCTACACGAACTACGACCTCGACCTCGACAGCCAGGGCAAACAACAGGCTATCGCACAATCGGGAACTCCCGGCTACGGCAGCTACAGCAGCTCCATCAGCCGCGATGTACCCGTGTTCAGCGTCGACAGCGGCCTGTACTTCGACCGCAACACCTCGATGTTCGGCAACAACTATCGCCAGACCCTCGAACCGCGCCTGTTCTACCTCTACGTCCCGTACAAGGACCAGAAGGACATTCCGCTGTTCGACACCAGTGAAACGCTGTTCAACTACGACTCGCTGTTCCGCGACAACCGCTTCAGCGGTATTGACCGTATCGGTGACGAGAACAAGCTGTCGCTCGGCGTGACTACCCGCTGGATCGAAGACAACGGCTTTGAACGTCAGAACTTCAGCATTGGCCAGGCGTACTACTTCAAGGATCGCAAAGCCCAGCTGCCGGGTATCGATTACCGTACCCGCGATGACGCTCAATCCGATGTTTCGCCGTACGCGCTCGTGTACAACTACTACTTCAACCGCGACTGGCGCTTCAATTCGGACTTCAACTGGGACCCGGACAGCCGCAGCACCCGCTCGGGCAGCGCGATGTTCCACTACCAGCCTGAAGACAACCCGAACAAGATCGTCAACCTCGGCTATCGCTATCGCAACGACACCATCGCCTATGACTCGGCAACGGGTACCTGGAAAGTGGGTGGCGGCGACTATGGCACGCCGGGCAGCGCCAACTACATCAAGGATTACTACAAGATCCAGCAGCACGATTTCTCGGTCATCTGGCCGATCGTGCCGCAATGGAACGTCATCGCCCGCTGGCAGCACGACTACAACCGCAACCGCACCCTGGAGGCCATGGGCGGTTTCGAGTATGACAACTGCTGCTGGAAGCTGCGCCTGATCAACCGTTACTGGATCGACTACGACGACTTCAGCCAGGCCCTTCCGCAGAACGAAAAAGGCGACCATGGCATCTTCCTGCAGATCGTGCTGAAAGGCCTCGGTGGCGTGGTAGGCAACAAGGTCGAATCTTTCCTCGACCAAGGCATTCAAGGTTACCGTGAACGTGAAGACCAAGCTTATTGATCGTCTGCGCCCAGTGTTGCTGGGTGCTGTATTGCTGAGTGGCGCGGTGCATGCCGCGGTGCAACCTCTGGACAGCGTCGTGGCCATCGTCGATAACGACGTGATCATGAAGAGCCAACTGGACCAACGCGTTCGGGAAGTCGAGCAGACCATCGCCAAGCGCGGTGGTGGCTCGCCACCCCCAGGTGCACTGGACCAGCAAGTACTGGAACGCCTGATCGTCGAAAACCTGCAACTGCAGATCGGCGAACGTTCGGGCATCCGCATTACCGATGAGGAGCTGAACCAGGCCATCGGCACCATTGCCCAGCGCAATGGCATGTCGCTGGATCAGTTCCGCGCCGCCCTGGCCCGCGATGGCCTGTCGTTCGACGACGCACGTGACCAGGTCAAGCGCGAGATGATCATCAGCCGCGTGCGCCAGCGCCGCGTGGCCGAGCGCATCCAGGTGTCCGAGCAGGAAGTGAAGAACTTCCTCGCCTCGGACATGGGCAAGATGCAGATGTCGGAAGAGTATCGCCTGGCCAACATCCTCATCCCGACCCCTGAAGCGGCCAATTCGGACGACATCAGGAAAGCTGCCGACAAAGTGGGTGGTGTTTACCAGCAACTGCGTAACGGCGCCGACTTCGGCCAGATGGCAATTGCCAACTCCAAGAGTGAAAACGCCCTTGAAGGCGGCGAGATGGGCTGGCGTAAAGCCGCGCAACTGCCACCGGAGTTCGCCAAGCTGCTCAGCGGCATGACCGTTGGCGACATCACCCAGCCACTACGTATCCCCAGCGGCTTCATCATCATCAAGCTCGAAGAGAAGCGCGGCGGCAGCGAGAACGTGCTGCGTGACGAAGTTCACGTGCGCCACATCCTGATCAAACCAAGCGAAGTTCGCAGCGAAGCGGCCACCGAGCAGCTCGCCGAAAAACTCTACGAGCGGATCAACAACGGTGAAGACTTCGCCACCCTGGCCAAGAGTTTCTCGGAAGACCCGGGTTCGGCGCTCAATGGCGGCGACCTCAATTGGGTCGACCCGAACAGCCTGGTACCTGAGTTCCGCGAGCAGATGGCCAACGCCCAGCAGGGCGTAGTGACCAAACCGTTCAAGACTCAGTACGGCTGGCATGTCCTGGAAGTGCTGGGCCGCCGCGCCACCGACAGCACCGAACAGGCCCGCGAGCAACAGGCCATGAACGTTCTGCGCAATCGCAAGTACGACGAAGAGCTGCAGACCTGGCTGCGCCAGATCCGCGACGAAGCCTACGTTGAAATCAAGCTGCCTGGCGCTGACCAGGCCGCACAGTGAAGCCCCTGCGCTTCGCCGTCACTCCCGGCGAACCAGCCGGCATAGGCCCCGACCTGTGCCTGCTGCTCGCCTCCGACGCCCAGCCCCACCCCCTGATCGCCATCACCAGCCGTGACCTGCTCGCCGAGCGGGCCACGCAGCTGGGGCTGGCTGTCAGCCTGCTGCCGGTAGCGCCGGGCCAATGGCCCGACCAGCCCGCGCCGGCAGGCAGTCTGTACGTTTGGGACACCCCCCTGGCCGCCCCTGTGGTACCGGGCAAGCTGGACAAGGCCAATGCGGCCTTCGTCCTGCAAACCCTGACCCGTGCCGGCCAAGGCTGCCTGAACGGCGACTTTGCCGGGATGATCACCGCCCCTGTGCACAAGGGCGTGATCAACGAAAGCGGCATCGCCTTCTCAGGCCATACCGAATTCCTGGCGGAGCTGACCCACACCGCTCAAGTCGTGATGATGCTGGCCACCCACGGCCTACGCGTGGCCCTGGCGACCACGCACCTGCCGCTGCGGGACATCGCCGACGCCATCACTCCCGAGCGTCTGGAGCGGGTCACGCGTATTCTGCATGCCGACATGCGCGACAAGTTCGGCATTGCCAACCCACGCATCCTGGTCTGCGGGCTCAACCCGCATGCTGGCGAAGGCGGCCACCTGGGCCGCGAAGAAATCGACATCATCGAACCGGCACTGGCCCGCCTGCGCACCGAAGGCATGGACCTGCGCGGGCCACTGCCGGCCGATACCCTGTTTACCCCCAAATATCTGGAGCACTGCGACGCGGTGCTGGCGATGTACCACGACCAGGGCCTGCCCGTACTCAAGTACAAAGGTTTCGGCGCGGCAGTCAACGTCACCCTGGGCCTGCCGATCATCCGCACGTCGGTCGATCACGGCACCGCCCTGGACCTTGCCGGGACTGGCAAGGTCGACACCGGCAGCCTGCGCGTCGCACTGGAAACCGCCTACCAGATGGCCGAGAACCGACCATGAACGAGCAATACCAACACCGGGCGCGCAAGCGCTTCGGCCAGAACTTCCTGCACGACGCCGGCATCATCGACCGCATCCTGCGCGCCATCAATGCCAAGGCTGGCGAGCACTTGCTGGAAATCGGCCCAGGCCAGGGCGCTCTTACCGAGGGCCTGCTGGGCAGCGGCGCACAGCTGGACGTGGTCGAGCTGGACAAAGACCTGGTGCCGATCCTGCAGCACAAGTTCGCCAGCCGTGACAACTTCCGCCTGCACCAGGGTGACGCCCTGAAGTTCGATTTCAACCAGTTGGGCGTGCCTGCACGCAGCTTGAAGGTGGTCGGCAACCTGCCCTACAACATCTCCACCCCGCTGATTTTCCACCTGCTCAGCCATGCCGGGCTGATCCGCGACATGCACTTCATGCTGCAGAAGGAAGTGGTCGAGCGTATGGCCGCAGGCCCGGGCGGTGGCGATTGGGGGCGGCTGTCGATCATGGTGCAGTACCACTGCCGAGTCGAGCACCTGTTCAATGTCGGCCCTGGCGCATTCAACCCGCCGCCAAAAGTGGATTCGGCCATCGTCCGCCTGGTGCCGCATGAAGTCCTCCCCTACCCGGCCAAGGACCACCTGCTGCTGGAGCGCGTCGTGCGCGAAGCCTTCAACCAGCGCCGCAAAACCCTGCGCAACACCCTCAAAGGCCTGCTCGACAGCGCAGCGATCGAAGCTGCTGGCGTCGATGGCAGCCTGCGCCCTGAACAGCTGGACCTGGCAGCCTTCGTGCGCCTGGCGGATCAGCTGGCGGATCAGCAAGCCTGATTTCGCCCATACCGGCCTCTTCGCGGCTAAAGCCGCTCCTACAGCCGCGAAGAGGCCGGTGCTGACACCACACCCTCCCAAGCTAGCCCTCCCCCCTGCCAATGGCCTAGACTGCATTATTGCGTCAGTTCGCCCAAGGCCTTTGCATGTCCGACTCCCGCTATCAGATCGACGTCAGCGTCGTGACCCGTTACCTGAAAGATCAATCCGACCCCGAAAGCGATCGCTTCGCCTTCGCCTACACCATCACCGTGCAGAACAACGGCTCGGTCACAGCCAAGCTGATGTCCCGCCACTGGCTGATCACCAACGGTGACGGCGAGGTCGAGGAAGTGCGCGGCGCCGGGGTAATCGGCCAGCAACCGACAATCGAACCCGGCCAGAGCCATACCTACAGCAGCGGTGCCGTCATCAGCACCCGCGTGGGCACCATGCAAGGCAGCTACCAGATGTTCGCCGAAGACGGTAAACGCTTCGACGCCAACATCGCCCCCTTCCGCCTGGCGGTACCCGGGGCCTTGCACTGATGGCCACCTACGCCGTCGGTGACTTGCAAGGCTGCCTGCAACCGCTCAAGTGCCTGCTCGAACGCGTCAACTTCAACCCGGCCGTGGACCGCCTGTGGCTGGTCGGCGACCTGGTCAACCGCGGCCCCGAGTCGCTGGAAACCCTGCGCTACCTCTACAGCATCCGGCAATCGCTGGTGTGTGTTCTGGGCAATCACGACCTGCACCTGCTGGCCGCCTGGCACAACGTCGAGCGCCTGAAAAAAAACGATACCCTGCGCGAAATCATCGAAGCGCCCGACGCCGACCAGCTGTTCGACTGGTTGCGCCGGCAGAAACTGCTGCATTACGACGAGCCCCGTGGTATCGCCATGGTCCATGCCGGCATCCCGCCGCAGTGGACGCTGGGCACGGCCCTTGAGCTGGCTGCCGAAGTCGAGGAAGTGCTGCGCGACGACGGTCGCCTGAAGCTGTACCTCGACGGCATGTATGGCAACGAGCCGAACAAGTGGAACAAGCACCTCAGTGGCATCGAGCGCCTGCGGGTAATCACCAATTACCTCACCCGCATGCGCTTCTGCACCGCCGAAGGCAAGCTCGACCTCAAGAGCAAGGAAGGCCTGGGCACGGCACCGAAAGGCTACAAGCCCTGGTTCGCGCACAAGGGCCGCCGCTCACGGCACGTGAAGATCATCTTCGGCCACTGGGCCGCCCTGGAAGGCCGCGTCGACGAGCCAGGCATCATCGCCCTGGACACCGGCTGCGTGTGGGGCGGCGCCATGACCCTGTACAACGTCGACAGCGGTGAGCATCACCGCTGCGAGTGCGCCGACGACGGCACCCTACGCACGCCGGCACAACCGACTAAACTCAATGATCACCCCTGAAGGAAAGCCCTACCCATGAGCGAATTCAAGCGCATCCCCCCTGAGCAGGCCTTGGAGCTTCGCAAGAAGGAAGGTGCGGTCGTCGTCGACATTCGCGACCCACAGGCCTATGCCGCTGGCCATATCACCGGTGCAAAACACCTGGACAACCATTCGGTTGCCGACTTCATCCGCAATGCCGACCTCGATGCCCCGACCCTGGTGGTCTGCTACCACGGCAACTCCAGCCAGAGCGCGGCCGCGTACCTCGTTGGCCAGGGCTTCTCCGACGTGTACAGCGTCGATGGCGGCTTCGAACTGTGGCGCGCCACCTACCCGGCCGAAACTGCCCAAGGCTCTGCCGAATAATTTTTTTCATTTGTACTACAGCCCGCGCCCCACGCGGGCTTGCGCCTCACCTGACGAACGGTCGTTCGCAACTTCTCCGCCGCTTGCCCTTGACCTTGCGGATAACCAACTATTCTTAAGCGCAGGCCATCCAAAAAAAGGGGAGAGCCGGTACACCGGCGTGCGGGTCATCGGTAGCGTTACAGGGTGTTCTGGGGGGTATACAGCAATCGGCGAACCCGGTTGCATGCCAGCATCAGCTGACTGATCCGGCGTCGTCTCCACGTATCGAGCGAGGTGACGTCATGAGTATTTTTAGCCACTTCCAACAACGTTTCGAGTCCACACGCCAGGAAGAACTTTCGCTGCAGGAGTACCTCGAGCTGTGCAAAGAGGATCGCAGTGCCTACGCCTCGGCGGCTGAACGGCTGTTGCTGGCCATCGGTGAGCCAGAACTGATCGACACCTCAAGCAACTCCAGACTGTCGCGCATCTTCTCCAACAAGGTGATCCGCCGGTATCCGGCCTTTGCCGACTTCCATGGCATGGAAGAGTGCATCGACCAGATCGTGTCGTACTTCCGCCACGCCGCCCAAGGCCTGGAAGAGAAGAAACAGATCCTCTATCTGCTGGGCCCGGTGGGCGGCGGTAAATCGTCGTTGGCCGAAAAACTCAAGCAGCTGATGGAAAAGGTCCCTTTTTACGCGATCAAGGACTCGCCGGTATTCGAATCGCCGCTGGGGCTGTTCAACGCCACCGAAGATGGCGCCATTCTCGAAGAAGAGTACGGCATCTCGCGGCGCTACCTGAACACCATCATGTCGCCCTGGGCCACCAAGCGCCTGCAGGAATTTGGTGGCGATATCAGCAAGTTCAAAGTGGTCAAGCTGTACCCGTCGATCCTCAACCAGATCGCCATCGCCAAGACCGAGCCGGGTGACGAGAACAACCAGGACATCTCGGCGCTGGTCGGCAAGGTGGATATCCGCAAGCTCGAAGAATTCCCGCAGAACGACGCCGACGCCTACAGCTACTCGGGCGCATTGTGCCGGGCCAACCAGGGCCTGATGGAATTCGTCGAGATGTTCAAGGCGCCGATCAAGGTCCTGCACCCACTGCTCACCGCCACCCAGGAAGGCAACTACAACAGTACCGAAGGCCTCGGCGCGATCCCCTACTCCGGGATTCTGCTGGCCCACTCCAACGAATCGGAGTGGCACACCTTCCGCAACAACAAGAACAACGAGGCGTTCATCGACCGGATCTACATCGTCAAGGTGCCGTACTGCCTGCGCGTCAGCGACGAGATCAAGATTTACGACAAGTTGCTGATCAACAGTTCGCTGGCCAAGGCCCACTGCGCGCCAGACACCCTCAAGATGCTCGCCCAGTTCACCGTGCTCTCGCGCCTCAAAGAGCCGGAAAACTCCAACATCTACTCGAAGATGCGGGTCTACGACGGCGAAAATCTCAAGGATACCGACCCGAAAGCCAAATCGATCCAGGAATACCGCGACTCTGCGGGCGTGGACGAAGGCATGAACGGCCTGTCGACCCGCTTCGCCTTCAAGATCCTCTCCAAGGTGTTCAACTTCGACCCGCATGAAGTGGCGGCCAACCCGGTGCACCTGCTGTATGTGCTGGAACAGCAGATCGAGCAGGAACAGTTCCCGGCGGAAGTGCGCGAACGCTACCTGCGCTATCTGAAAGAGTACCTGGCGCCGCGCTACATCGAGTTCATCGGCAAGGAAATCCAGACCGCGTACCTGGAATCCTACAGCGAGTACGGCCAGAACATCTTCGACCGCTATGTGCTGTACGCCGACTTCTGGATCCAGGACCAGGAATACCGCGACCCGGAAACCGGCGAAATCCTCAACCGCATCGCCCTCAACGAAGAACTGGAAAAAATCGAAAAACCGGCTGGCATCAGCAATCCGAAGGATTTCCGCAACGAGATCGTCAACTTCGTGCTGCGCGCTCGGGCCAACAACAACGGCAAGAACCCGAGCTGGCTCAGCTACGAGAAGCTGCGGGTGGTGATCGAGAAGAAAATGTTCTCCAACACCGAAGACCTGCTGCCGGTCATCAGCTTCAACGCCAAGGCCAGCAAGGAGGATCAACAGAAACACAACGACTTCGTCACGCGGATGGTGGAGCGTGGCTACACCGACAAACAGGTGCGCCTGCTGTCGGAATGGTACCTGCGGGTCAGGAAATCGCAATAAAGCGGCAAGCTACACACCGCACGCCCAAGGCTGGCTTGCCAGCTGCGGGCGGCGGCGGCTGATTTACATGCAGCTCGTAGCTTGAAGCGTGCAGCTGTTCCCAGCTACCGGAGGGACCATGAGCTACGTTATCGACCGACGCCTGAACGGCAAGAACAAGAGCACGGTCAACCGCCAGCGCTTTTTGCGGCGTTACCGTGAACACATCAAGAAAGCCGTCGAAGAGGCCGTGAGCCGCCGTTCCATCATGGACATGGAGCACGGCGAACAGATCAGCATTCCGGGACGCGACATCGACGAACCGGTGCTGCACCATGGCCGTGGCGGCAAGCAGACCATCGTGCATCCGGGTAACAAGGAATTCACTGCCGGCGAACATATCCCCCGGCCGCAAGGCGGTGGCGGCGGCGGTGGGCGCGGCAAGGCCGGCAATTCCGGCGACGGCATGGATGATTTCGTCTTCCAGATCACCCAGGAAGAGTTCCTCGAATTCATGTTCGAAGACCTCGAACTGCCCAACCTGGTCAAACGCCACCTCACCGGCGCCGACACCTTCAAGACCGTGCGTGCCGGTATTGCCAACGAAGGCAACCCCTCACGCATCAATATCGTGCGCACCCTGCGCTCGGCCCATGCCCGGCGCATCGCCCTGACCGGCAGCAGCCGTGCGCTGCTGCGCGAGGCACAGAAGGAGCTGGCGCGGCTGAAAGTCGAAGAGCCAGACAACTTCACCGACATCCAGGAAACCGAGCAAGAAATCGAGCGCCTCAAGGCACGCATCAACCGCCTGCCCTTCCTCGACACCTTCGACCTCAAGTACAACCTGCTGGTCAAGCAGCCCAACCCCAGCTCCAAAGCGGTGATGTTCTGCCTGATGGACGTGTCCGGTTCGATGACCCAGGCCACCAAGGACATCGCCAAGCGCTTCTTCATCCTGCTGTACCTGTTCCTCAAGCGTAATTACGACCGCATCGAGGTGGTGTTCATCCGCCACCATACCAGTGCCCGCGAAGTGGACGAGGAAGAGTTCTTCTACTCCCGCGAGACCGGCGGCACCATCGTTTCCAGCGCGCTGAAGATGATGCAGGAAATCATGGCCGAACGTTACCCGGCCAGTGACTGGAACATCTACGCCGCCCAGGCCTCCGACGGCGACAACTGGAACGATGACTCGCCCATCTGCCGCGAGATCCTTTCCAAGCAGATCATGCCGCACGTGCAGTACTACACTTACGTCGAGATCACCCCGCGTGAGCATCAGGCGCTGTGGTACGAGTACGAGCGGATTGGCGAGGCCTTCCCCGACACATTCGCCCAGCAGCAGTTGGTTTCGGCCGGCGATATCTACCCGGTCTTCCGTGAACTCTTCCAGCGCAGGTTAGCCACATGACCGCCAGAGCACAGAGACGCCAACCCATTTCCACCGGGTCCGAGTGGACGTTCGAGCTGATCCAGACCTACGACCGGGAAATCAGCCGCCTGGCCGAACGTTATGCCCTGGACACCTACCCCAATCAGATCGAGGTGATCACCGCCGAGCAGATGATGGACGCCTACGCCTCCGTCGGCATGCCGCTGGGTTATCACCATTGGTCCTACGGCAAACAGTTCCTCAGTACCGAGAAGTCCTACAGCCGCGGTCAGATGGGCCTGGCCTACGAGATCGTGATCAACTCCGATCCCTGCATCGCCTACTTGATGGAAGAAAACACCATGTGCATGCAGGCACTGGTGATCGCCCACGCCTGTTATGGCCACAACAGCTTCTTCAAGGGCAATTACCTGTTCCGCACCTGGACCGATGCCACCTCGATCATCGACTACTTGGTATTCGCCAAGCAGTACATCGCCCAGTGCGAGGAGCGCCATGGCATCGATGCCGTGGAGGACCTGATCGACTCCTGCCACGCGTTGATGAACTACGGCGTGGACCGCTACAAACGGCCCTACCCCATCTCCGCCGAGGAGGAGCGACGCCGGCAGAAGGACCGCGAAGAGCATCTGCAACGCCAGATCAACGACCTCTGGCGGACCATTCCCAAAGGCGCCGACAAAGGCGGCGAGCGCGACGACGCGCGTTTCCCCGCCGAACCTCAGGAAAACATCCTGTATTTCATCGAGAAGAACGCACCGCTACTGGAGCCATGGCAACGCGAAGTGGTGCGTATCGTGCGCAAGATCGCCCAGTATTTCTACCCGCAACGCCAGACCCAGGTGATGAACGAAGGCTGGGCGACCTTCTGGCATTACACCCTGATGAACGACCTGTACGACGAAGGCCTGATCACTGAAGGCTTCATGATGGAGTTCTTGCAGTCGCACACCAGCGTCGTGTTCCAACCTGGCTTCGATAGCCCCTATTACAGTGGCATCAACCCTTACGCACTGGGTTTTGCCATGTACACCGACATCCGCCGCATGTGCGAAAACCCTACCGAAGAGGATCGCCGCTGGTTCCCCGACATTGCCGGCAGCGACTGGCTGTCTACCCTGAAATTCGCCATGAGCAGCTTCAAGGATGAGAGCTTCATCCTGCAGTACCTGTCGCCCAAGGTGATCCGCGACCTCAAGTTGTTCAGCATCCTCGACGACGACCAACGCGACGACCTGCTGGTGCCGGCCATTCACGATGAAGCTGGTTACCGGGTCATCCGCGAATTGCTGGCTGCCCAATACAACCTCGGCAATCGCGAACCCAACGTGCAGATCTGGAGCATCGACCGTCGCGGCGACCGCTCGCTGACCTTGCGCCACCAGCAGCACAACCGCAAACCGCTGGGCGACTCCACCGAGGAAGTGCTCAAGCACTTGCACCGCCTGTGGGGCTTCGACATCCATCTGGAGACCGTGCAGGGAGACCAGGTGGTCAAGACCCACCACATGCCGCCACGTGGCGAGCATGGGGACAGCGGCGACTATGGCCGCATGGACCTCGCCGTCATCCATCACCTCTAGCCAGCACCCGCCATTACTGCCGACAGGGTATCCTGTGGGCAGTAATGGAGGCTGCACATGCAAATCTACAAAGTCGGCGGCGCGGTGCGCGATCGCCTGCTCGGGCGCCCGGTCAGCGACATCGACTGGCTGGTGGTCGGCGCTACCGTCGAACAGATGCACGCCAAGGGCTTTCGCCCTGTTGGCGCTGATTTCCCGGTTTTCCTGCATCCCAAAACGGGCGAGGAATATGCGCTTGCGCGCACCGAGCGCAAGAGCGGGCGCGGCTATGGCGGGTTTACCTTCCATGCCAGCCCAGAGGTAACGCTCGAAGAAGACCTGATTCGTCGTGACCTCACCATCAATGCGATGGCGGAGGATGAACAGGGCACTGTCTACGATCCTTATCACGGCCAAGCCGACCTCGAAGCTCGCCTTTTACGTCACGTTTCCCTGGCGTTCGCCGAAGATCCCTTGCGCGTATTGCGTGTTGCCCGCTTCGCTGCACGCTATGCGCCAATGGGCTTCAAAGTCGCCGACGAAACGCTGGAATTGATGCGCCAGATCGCCAGCTCCGGTGAGCTGCAGGCACTGACCGCCGAGCGCAGCTGGAAGGAAACCGAGCGGGCGCTGATGGAAAGCGCGCCGCAGGTATTCATCCAGGTGCTGCGTGAATGTGGCGCACTTGAAGAGCTGATGCCGGAGCTTGCGCATGGCACGGATACGCTGGCGTCGCTGCAGCAGGCAGCAGAGCACCAGCAGCCGCTATCTGTGCGCTGGGCATGTTTGCTGCGGGGCTTGGAGCCTGCAGCGATCAAGGCGCTTAACCAGCGCTTCAAGGCGCCACGCGAATGTCAGGAACTGGCGGTGCTGGTCGGAGAGTTCGCTGAGCGCGCCGATCAGGCACTGGAGCTGTCCGCCTCAGTCCTCTTGGAGATGTTGCAAAAGTTCGATGTTTATCGACGGCCACAGCGCTTCGAGGATTTCATTGCCGCGTGCCAGATGGGGGCATTGGGGCGGGACCAGTCAACTTATCCACAGGCTGAACATTTGCGCGGAGCGGCTGGAGCAGCCCGGGCGGTGGATGTGAAGCCGCTCGTTGAGGCTGGGCTTACTGGCCAGGGGCTGGGTGAAGCACTTAAAGGTGAGCGGCTGAAGGCGCTCGAGGCTTACAAGCTCGGTTGATCACACCGGCCTCATCGCGGCTGAAGCCGCTCCTACCGGCACCAGTGGGAGCGGCTTCAGCCGCGATGAGGCCGGTACAGGCTCAAGCTGGCGTCAGCTGCAACCCGCGCCACTCGAAGGCCACCGGTGCCAGCACCTGCTCGATCTGCGCTTCCTGCCACAGCTGCGCCATGCGCTTGCCCACTCCCGGATGCATCAGTTCAGGCGCCAGCAGGGACAGCGGCCATAGCACAAAGGCATTCTTCAGAATCTCCGCCCTTGGCAGCACCAGCCCATCGAATGTACCGCACAGATCGTCATACATCAGTACGTCGATATCCAGCGGCAAGCCCTTGCGCTCAGGCGCATAGCGACCATTGTCAGCCTCGATGAACTTCAGCCGACGATCCAGCTCCATCAAGGGCAACTCCGTCTTGCCAGTCACCACGAAGTTGATGAACGGGCCGCTCTTGATCCCCACCGCTTGGCTCTCGAACGCCGGAGAACAGCGCATTTCAGTGAGAATCGCCGCCAATGCATCGAGCCCAGCACACAGATGCGCGTGGCGCCCAGTGTTGCTGCCAAGACCCAGGTAAACCGTGCTCAAAGACATCCGCGCTCGATCTCCACGCCAACACCGCCACGGGCCGCAGGAACAGCGCCAGGTTTGGTCAGCTTGAGGCGTACCCAGGGAATCTGGAACTCGTCCATCAGGGTGGCGACCAGGCGCTCGGCGAAGGTCTCTACCAGTTCGAAACGCGCCTGCTCGGCAAAGGCCTGAATTCGCGCCGAAACGCTGGCGTAGTCCAGTGCCAGGGTCAGGTCATCACCGGCCGCCGCCGGGCGATTGTCCCAGGCGAAACTCAGGTCCAGGCGCAGGCACTGGCGAATATCCCGTTCCCAGTCATAGGCACCAATGACGGTCTCGATTTCCAGGCCTTCGATGAACACTCTGTCCAAGCACTTCTCTCCACAGCACGACAAGGGCGACTGGCGCCGTTAGAATCAGGGCGTCCTCGCCCGGAATAGTTAGCATGTTTTGGTTACTGGCGCTGCTCGCCTACCTGCTCGGCTCGCTGTCCTTCGCCATCGTCCTCAGCCGCCTCTCGGGCAGCCCGGACCCACGTTCCAGTGGTTCAGGCAATGCCGGCGCCACCAACATGCTACGCCTGGCAGGCCGTAAACTGGCGATCCTGACCCTGCTTGGCGACCTGTGCAAGGGCTTATTGCCGGTGCTGCTTGCGGGCCTGGCCGGACTCGACCCGCAAGAACAGGCCTGGGTCGGCGTATGCGCAGTGCTCGGCCACCTGTTCCCGGTGTACTTTCGCTTCAAGGGCGGCAAGGGTGTGGCGACTGCGGCAGGCATGCTCATGGGCCTGTACTTCCCCGCCGCGTTACTGGCCATCGGCGCCTGGCTGCTGACCTTCTACCTCACCCGCACCAGCTCGCTGGCCGCGCTGGTGGCGACACCGCTGACCCTGCCGCTACTGGCCTGGCGCGAGCCGGAGGCGCTGCTACCAATCAGTGTGCTGACCCTGATGATCGTCTGGCGGCACCGCAACAACCTGCGCGACCTGTTCGCCGGGCGCGAACGCCACTTCTGACATTCGCGCAAACCATTTACAACGGTGGCAACTGCTCCATCGGCCAGCGCGCCTGCACGCTGATCGCCAGGTCCTGCTGCTGCCCGGCCAATAGCCGCTGGCAGCCGGCATAGGCGATCATCGCACCATTGTCGGTACAAAATTGCGGACGCGCGTAGTACACGTTGCCTTTGATACTGGCGAGCATGTCTTCAAGGGACGCCCGCAATGCTTTGTTGGCGCTCACGCCACCGGCAATCACCAGGCGCTTGAGGCCGGTCTGCTTCAGGGCGCGCTTGCACTTGATCGTCAGTGTCTCCACCACCGCCTGCTGGAACGCCAGGGACACATCGCAACGGGTTTGCTCGTTATCGTCACCCGCATCGCGGCACTGCTGCCAGGTGTTCAGGGCAAAGGTCTTGAGGCCGCTGAAGCTGAATGCCAACCCTGGACGGTCGGTCATCGGCCGCGGGAACTTGAAGCGCCCCGGCACACCCTGTTCGGCCAGGCGGGCGATTTCCGGGCCACCTGGGTAATTGAGGCCGATCAGCTTGGCGGTCTTGTCGAACGCTTCGCCTGCCGCGTCGTCCAGGCTCTCGCCCAGCAGCTCGTATTGGCCAATGCCATCGACCCGAACCAGCTGGGTATGGCCGCCTGACACCAACAAAGCGACGAACGGGAACTGCGGAGGATTTTCCTCCAGCATCGGCGCCAGCAAGTGGCCTTCCATATGGTGCACGCCAATCGCCGGAATATCCCAGGCAAACGCCAGGGCCTGAGCGCACGAAGCGCCGACCAGCAGCGCGCCAACCAGGCCGGGGCCTGCGGTGTAGGCGATGGCATCGATCTCGGTGGCCACACAGCCTGCCTCGTCCAGCACCTGGCGGATGAGTGGCAGCATGCGCTTGACGTGGTCGCGCGAGGCAAGCTCGGGCACAACCCCGCCAAACACACGGTGCAGGTCGATCTGGCTGAACAGCGCGTCGGCTAACAAACCGCGCTCACTGTCGTATAATGCGACGCCGGTTTCGTCGCAGGATGTTTCCAATCCCAGTACTAGCATGGGCTCGTCCCTTGTGGGGGCTGAATTCGAAGCCGCGCATGATAGTCCCCGTGCCGGGTGCCGACCAGCGGTTTTCGATCAGAGGCTTTGCATTCCGGCGTGCTAAGGGTTAACATCCGCAACCCTTGAAAACCGACGTACTCCAGCACACCTTTGTTTTGCCAGGAGCACGTCTACCCCGGTAATGAATTAAGGTAGCCCTGGATGCCAGCCGTCAAAGTTAAAGAGAACGAACCCTTCGACGTAGCTCTGCGTCGTTTCAAGCGCTCCTGCGAAAAAGCCGGTGTACTGGCTGAAGTTCGTAGCCGCGAGTTTTACGAGAAGCCGACCGCCGAGCGTAAGCGCAAAGCAGCTGCTGCTGTTAAGCGTCACGCCAAGAAAGTTCAGCGCGAACAGCGCCGCGCCGTTCGCCTGTACTGATTCAGTACTAGCGTTCTACGCAAAGCTTCTGCCCTGCCCGGCTCACCGCCGGGCCGATGGCAGCGGTTTGTTTCAACCTTGAGCAGCTAGCCCAAGGCGTCCATCGCAACCCGCAGTGGACAAAACGCGTTAAAACGTCAGAGCTGGTTTCGACCAGTCGTGCACGTCCTCACTGACGAGCCTCCAGTTGTTCTGGTAGCTGCCGACGAGCACACATTCCCTCGCACTTCCCCTAGCAGCACTCGCCCCAAACGGCGCGCTAGCGATTAGACTTGCCAGTTGCCAGATGACGAGACTGCCATGGCCGGGCTGATTCCCCAAAGCTTCATTGACGACCTGATCAACCGCCTCGACATCGTCGACGTGGTGAGTTCGCGCGTCCAGCTGAAAAAGGCCGGCAAAAACTATTCCGCCTGCTGCCCGTTCCACAAGGAGAAAACCCCCTCCTTCACGGTCAGCCCGGACAAACAATTCTATTACTGCTTCGGCTGCGGTGCCGGCGGCAACGCCCTCGGCTTCGTCATGGACCACGACAACCTGGACTTCCCCCAGGCCGTCGAAGAACTGGCCCGCGCCGCCGGCATGGAAGTCCCCCGCGAAGAGGGCCGCCGAGGGCAAAAACCCCGCCAGCCGACCGACTCGCCGCTGTATCCGCTACTCGACGCCGCCTCGGAGTTCTACCGCCAGGCCCTGCGCAGCCACCCGACCCGCAAGGCAGCGGTTGATTACCTCAAAGGCCGCGGCCTGTCTGGCGAGATTGCCCGCGACTTCGGCCTGGGGTTCGCCCCGCCAGGCTGGGACAACCTGCTCAAGCACCTGGGTGCCGATAGTCTGCAACAGAAGGTGATGATCGATGCCGGCCTGCTGATCGAGAACGCCGAAAGCGGCAAGCGCTACGACCGCTTCCGCGACCGAGTGATGTTCCCGATCCGCGACAGCCGTGGGCGCATCATCGCCTTCGGCGGCCGCGTACTGGGTGACGACAAGCCCAAGTACCTCAACTCCCCGGAAACCCCGGTCTTTCACAAAGGCCAGGAACTCTACGGGCTTTACGAGGCACGCAAGCACAACCGAAATCTCGACGAGATCATCGTGGTCGAGGGCTACATGGACGTCATCGCCCTGGCCCAGCAGGGCCTGCGCAACGCCGTGGCCACCCTTGGCACCGCCACCAGCGAAGAACACCTCAAGCGCCTGTTCCGCGTGGTGCCCAGCGTGCTGTTCTGCTTCGACGGCGACCAGGCCGGGCGCAAGGCCGCCTGGCGCGCGCTGGAGTCAACCCTGTCGGCCCTGCAGGACGGGCGGCGCGCGCGCTTCCTGTTCCTCCCCGAAGGCGAAGACCCGGACAGCCTGGTGCGCGCCGAAGGCACCGACGCCTTCATGGCCCGCATCAATCAGCACGCTCAACCACTGGCCGACTATTTCTTCGAGCAACTGAGCAACGAGGCCGACCCACGCTCGCTGGAAGGCAAGGCGCACATGGCGACGCTGGCCGCACCGTTGATCGAAAAGATCCCCGGCGCCAACCTGCGCCAGCTGATGCGCAACCGGCTAAAGGAAATCACCGGCCTGGACCCGCAGCAGGTCGAGCAGCTAGCCCATCACGCCCCTGCAGCCAACAGCGCGCCGGACTACGACCCTGGCTACGACTACGACGCCATGGCCAGCTACACCCCGGACTACGGCGACATGCCGCAGCACGACTATGCGCCGGCGCAACAGGAGCAGCAGTGGAAGCCGAACAAGGGTGGCGGCAAGAAGCCCTGGAGTGACAAGCCGTGGGACAAGAACCGCAAAGGCGGCAAGCCCTGGCAGCAACGCGACGAACCACCACCTCGCACACCGGCACCGGTGGAGCCGCCAACGCTCGCGGCCTTGCGCACCCTGCTGCACCACCCGCTGCTGGCGGGCAAAGTCGAGGACGCCAGCCATTTCGCCGACGAGGAACACCTCTACAGCCAACTGCTGGTTGCACTGATCGAAGCCGCACAGAAAAATCCTGGGCTAAGCTCAATGCAGCTGATAGCACGCTGGCACGGCACCGAACAGGGTCGCCTGCTGCGAGCCCTGGCGGAAAAGGAATGGCTGATTGTGGCCGACAGCCTTGAACAACAGTTTTTCGACACCATTACTAGCTTGTCCGCCCGCCAACGCGAGCGCAGCCTGGAACAACTGCTCAGGAAATCACGTCAAAGCGAATTGACCAGCGAGGAAAAATCACAGCTTCTCGCCCTGCTGAGCCGTAATGTTCCCGCACAAACGCCGACCTCATCTGGCGCGTGAGGCCCATGCTCGGGTATAATCCTCGGCTTGTTTTTTGCCCGCCAAGACCTTCAGTGGATAGGGTGTTATGTCCGGAAAAGCGCAACAGCAGTCTCGTATCAAAGAGTTGATCACCCGCGGTCGTGAGCAGGGCTACCTGACTTACGCGGAGGTCAACGACCACCTGCCTGAGGATATTTCAGATCCGGAACAGGTGGAAGACATCATCCGCATGATCAACGACATGGGGATCAACGTATTCGAGAGTGCTCCGGATGCGGATGCCCTTCTGTTGGCGGAAGCCGACACCGACGAAGCCGCGGCCGAAGAAGCCGCAGCAGCGTTGGCGGCCGTTGAAACCGATATCGGCCGCACGACCGACCCGGTGCGCATGTACATGCGCGAAATGGGTACCGTCGAGTTGCTGACCCGCGAAGGCGAAATCGAAATCGCCAAGCGCATCGAGGAAGGCATCCGCGAAGTCATGGGCGCCATCGCCCACTTCCCGGGCACTGTCGACTACATCCTCGGTGAATACAACCGTGTCACCACCGAAGGTGGCCGTCTGTCCGACGTTCTCAGCGGTTATATCGACCCTGACGACAACATCGCCGCGCCGACCGAAGAAGTGCCGATTCCTGGCGCCAAGGCCGCCGCCGCGAAGGAAGAGTCCGACGACGAAGAGGAAGAATCCGAAAGCGGTGACGACGAGGAAGAGACCGAAAGCGGTCCGGACCCTGTCGTCGCAGCCCAGCGTTTCGGCGCGGTATCCGACCAGCTCGTCAACACCCTCAAGGTGCTGAAAAAGCATGGCCGCGACCATGCCGAGAGCATCGGTGCGATGCAGGCCCTGGCTGATCTGTTCATGCCGATCAAGCTGGTACCGAAGCAGTTCGACGTACTGGTCGAGCGCGTGCGTGATGCCCTGAGCCGCCTGCGTCAGCAAGAGCGTGCGATCATGCAGCTGTGCGTACGTGATGCGCGCATGCCACGTGCCGACTTCCTGCGCCTGTTCCCGAGCAACGAGACCGACCAGACCTGGAGCGGCGACCTGGCCAAGCGCAACACCAAGTGGGCTGCCGCCCTGGGTGAAAAGGACGCCGCCATCGTTGCCTGCCAGCAGAAGCTGATCGACCTTGAGACCGAGACCGGCCTGACCGTCGCCGAAATCAAGGAAATCAACCGTCGCATGTCCATCGGTGAGGCCAAGGCCCGCCGCGCCAAGAAAGAAATGGTCGAGGCGAACCTGCGTCTGGTGATCTCCATCGCCAAGAAGTACACCAACCGTGGCCTGCAGTTCCTCGACCTGATCCAGGAAGGCAACATCGGTTTGATGAAGGCGGTGGACAAGTTCGAATACCGTCGCGGTTACAAGTTCTCGACCTACGCCACCTGGTGGATTCGTCAGGCCATTACCCGCTCGATCGCCGACCAGGCGCGCACCATCCGTATTCCGGTGCACATGATCGAGACGATCAACAAGCTCAACCGTATTTCCCGCCAGATGCTGCAGGAAATGGGTCGCGAACCGACCCCGGAAGAGCTCGGTGAGCGTATGGAGATGCCTGAGGACAAGATCCGCAAGGTGCTGAAGATCGCCAAAGAGCCAATCTCCATGGAGACGCCGATCGGTGACGACGAAGATTCGCACCTGGGTGACTTCATCGAAGACTCGACCATGCAGTCCCCGATTGACGTGGCCACGGTCGAAAGCCTCAAGGAAGCGACCCGCGACGTGCTCTCGGGCCTGACCGCACGCGAAGCCAAGGTGCTGCGCATGCGTTTCGGTATCGACATGAACACCGACCACACCCTCGAAGAGGTGGGCAAGCAGTTTGACGTGACCCGTGAGCGGATCCGTCAGATCGAAGCGAAGGCGTTGCGCAAACTGCGCCACCCGACCCGCAGCGAGCATCTACGCTCCTTCCTCGACGAGTGATGACGAACCCCGGCCCAGGCCGGGGTTTTTCTTATGTGACAAATGGTCGTGGCAAGTAGCTATCCCTTGAGCTGAATGCCCGTCTACACTCGACTTCAGACCATCTGAATGCGAGGCTGCCATGCCGCCAATGCCGGCCATTCTGTTGCTGCTCCTGATCCTGTGGAACACAACGGCCGGCGCCCTGACCCTGACTGACGAAGAGAAATCCTGGCTGACTGCCCACCCGCAGTTGAAGCTGGGCGTCGACGCTTCCTGGCCACCGTTCGAGTTTCGTGACCAGGAAGGCCGGTACCAGGGATTGGCCGCCGATTATATCGCCTTGCTTCAGGAACGCCTGGGTATAGCGCTCAAGCCCATCGAGCCCAGCAGCTGGACCGAGGTGTTGCAGCAGGCGCGCGAGAGCCGCATCGACCTGTTGCCTGGCGTCATGTCGACCCCAGAACGCCAGGGGTATCTGGCCTTCACTCGCCCCTACCTGGATTTCCCCATCGTCATCCTCGCTCACGAAGGTGGCCCGCAACCGCGTACCCTCAAAGATCTGTACGGCCTGAAAATCGCCGTGGTAGAGAACTATGCCCCCCACGAGCTGTTGCGTACCCATCACCCCGACCTCAATCTGGTGGCCTTGCCCAATGTCAGCTCGGCGCTGCAGGCCTTGGCCACCGACGAAGTGGATGCTGTGGTCGGTGACCTCGCCTCGAGCATCTGGAGCCTGCGCCAGCTCAAGCTCGACGGTTTGTATGTCAGTGGCGAAACGCCCTATCGCTACCAGCTGGCCATGGCCGCCCCGCGCGATAAAAAGATCCTCATCGGCATCCTCGACAAGGTCATGGCCGACATGTCCAGCGATGAGATCAGCCAGATCCAGCAGCGTTGGGTGGGCAATGTAGTGGACCAGCGCACCTTCTGGCACGACATGCTCATCTATGGCCTGCCCGCCGTCCTGCTGCTGGTCGCCATCCTCGCCGCGGTGATCCGCATCAACCGCCGCCTCAGTTCGGAGATCTCCCGGCGCATCGCCCTGGAACAGGAGTTGCGCAGCAGTGAGTACCACTACCGCGGCCTGATCGAAAGCCTCTCGGCTATCGCCTGGGAAGCCGACGCCAACGATTTCACCTACAGCTACGTTTCGCCACATGCCGAAGACCTGCTGGGTTACCCCCTTCATGACTGGCTCAAACCTGGCTTCTGGCGCAGCATCCTGCACCCGGAAGACGCGCTCTGGGCCCAGGCCTACTGCGAAAGCGAAACCGCAGCGGGCCGTGACCACAGCCTCGATTACCGGGTGATGCACGCCGATGGCCAGGCACTCTGGGTACGCAACATCGTCAGCATGATCGAGCACGGTCACCGGCCGGTGATGCGCGGGCTGATGATCGATATCAGCGAGACCAAACGTACCGAGGATGCCCTGCGCCTGTCAGAGCAGAAATTTGCCTCGGTGTTCCAGCAGTGTCCCGACATCCTGCTGATTGCCCGTCACAGCGACGGCTGCCTGCTGGAGGTCAACGAAGCCTTTGAGGAGCAGATTGGCTTGACCCCGGGGCAAGTCATAGGCCGCACCGCCACAGAGCTCGACCTGTGGGGTGTGCAAGGCACAGGGCCGGTGCTGCTCGAGCGCCTGCATCAAGGCGGCATCCGCAACCTGGAAATGAGCTTCCGCCGTAGCAATGGGCAAATGTTCACCGGCCTGACCTCCGCTGAAACCTTTGAACTTGATGGCACCCTGGCCTTCGTGGTGGCCGTGCGCGACATCAGCCAGCTGAAAGAGACCCAGCAGCAGTTGCAAACCTCCGAAGAGAAGTTCGCCAAGGCTTTCCACGCCTCGCCCGACGGCCTGTTGCTGTCCCGCCAGAGCGATGGCCTGCTGCTCGAAGTGAACGAGGGCTTCTGTCGCCTGACCGGTTACGACCTCAACCCGAACATCGATCAGACTTCGTTCGACCTCGGCATCTGGGTTGACCTGAACGAACGCAAACGGCTGATCGACCAACTCACCCGTGAAGGCTTCGTGCGCGATTTCAGCTGCCATATCCGCCGCAGCGATGGTCAGATCCGCCTCTGCGAGCTGTCTGCCCGGCCGCTGCCGATTGGCGGCGTCGACTGCATGCTGACCATCGCCCGCGACATCACCGAACGCCACCTGATGCAGGAAAAACTGCAACTGGCGGCCACCGTGTTCGAAAATACCGCTGAAGGCGTGCTGATTACCGACATCGACCAGCGTATCAGCGCAGTCAACCGAGCCTTCAGCGAGATCACTGGCTACAGCGAAATCGAAGCACTTGGGCAAACCCCGCGCCTGCTCGCCTCCGGCCAGCACGACAGCGCCTTCTATGCGGCCATGTGGCACCAGCTCACCGACGAGGGCCACTGGCAGGGCGAGATCTACAACAAGCGCAAGAACGGCGAACTCTACCCTGGCTGGCTGACCATCAGCGCCGTGCGTAACAGCGACCGCGAAATCACGCATTTCGTCGCTGTATTCGCCGACATTTCCAGCCTCAAGCACGCCCAGGCCAAGCTCGATTACCAGGCCCACCACGACCCGCTCACCGGCCTGCCCAACCGCGCCCTGTTCGAGAATCGCCTATCGGCCGTGCTCACCTGCGCGCAAGTGTCCAACCGTCAGGGCGCGGTATTGTTCCTCGACCTGGACCGTTTCAAGCACATCAACGACAGCCTTGGCCACCCGGTCGGCGACCTGCTGCTCAAGGGCATCGCCCAGCGCCTCAAGGAACAGGTGCGCGATGTCGACACCGTAGCCCGCCTGGGCGGAGACGAGTTCATCATCCTGCTGCCCGGCCTGCACAAACCCAGCGACGCCAGTGCCATTGCCAACAAACTGCTGGCCTGCTTCAGCGCCCCCTTCCAGGCCGGCGAGCACGAGTTCTTCACCAGCGCCAGTATCGGCATCAGCCTCTACCCGCAGGACGGCACCGACGTCGCCACGCTGATCCGCAACGCCGACGCCGCCATGTATCGCTCCAAAGCCAAGGGCCGCAACCGCGTCGAAGCCTACACCCGCGACCTGACGACTCAGGCCAGCGAGCGCATCGCGCTGGAGCACGAATTGCGCAGGGCCGTGGAACGCAACGAAATGAGCTTGTGCTACCAGCCCAAATTCAGCCTGAAAACTCAGACCCTGGTAGGCGCCGAAGCACTGATCCGCTGGAATCACCCAACGTTCGGCGAAGTCCCGCCAGAGCATTTCATCCACCTCGCCGAGGAGAACGGGACCATCCTTCAGCTCGGAGACTGGGTGCTGGAACAGGCTTGCCGGCAAATGCATCAGTGGAAGCGGGATTACCAGGCCTTCGGCCCGCTCTCGATCAACCTCGCGGGTGCGCAATTGCGTCACCATGGCCTGGCCAAGCGCATTGAACAACTGCTCAAGACTTATCAGCTAAAGGCGGGCGACCTGCAACTGGAGATCACCGAGAACTTCATCATGAGCCAGGCCGAGGAAGCGCTGGCCGTGCTGCATCAGCTCAAGCAATTGGGCGTGCAGTTGGCCATAGACGACTTTGGTACCGGCTATTCGTCACTGAGCTATCTCAAGCGCCTGCCGCTGGACATACTCAAGATCGACAAATCTTTCATCCGCGGCCTGCCAGACGACCCTCACGATGCGGCGATCGCCCGTGCCATCATCGCGCTGGGCCGCAGCATGCAGCTGACGATCATCGCCGAAGGGGTGGAAAACCAGGCGCAACAACGATTTCTGGCTGTGGAAGGGTGTGAACAGATCCAGGGCTACATCGTCAGCCTGCCGCTGCCACCGGACGAGTTCGCCGCTACCTTTCTTCGTATAGCACTAAGCGATCTTTCGGATGGCACGGTTTCAAAACCCTCGTTATAATCCGGGCACTTACTGAGGGCCTATAGCTCAGTTGGTTAGAGCAGAGGACTCATAATCCTTTGGTCCACGGTTCGAGTCCGTGTGGGCCCACCAGCTTACAAGCCGCGCACTGCGCGGCTTTGTCGTTTCTAGGCCCTGACATTTTCCACCTCGCTCACCTTTCACACTCCTTCGAAGTGTCCACAATGTGTCCACGCTCTCCAGCCAAGGGGTTCAGATTGACCACATCAGCAAGATGACCAGGGCTGAAGTGCGCGTACTTCTGGGTCATGGCCAATGTGGCGTGGCCAAGCACCCGCTGCAGAGTGAGGATGTCTCCCCCATTGCGCATGTAGTGGCTTGCGAAGGTGTGCCGCAGAACGTGTGTTAACTGGCCATCGGGGAGATCGAGCTTGAGCTGGTCGACCACCTTCCGAAAGATGTTGTACCCCGGCCGGAACGGCAGCGCAGCCTGCAGGCGCTTCTCAAACTCTGTGGCGATCGGAACCGATCGGTTCTTACTCGACTTCGTCTTGAGGTATTGGATCAGGCCATTACGCACCTGACGCGGTAACAGCCCTTCAGCTTCACCCCACCGCGCACCTGTGGATAAGCAAACCTCCGCGATCAGGCCAGCGTCGGAATCTTCCGCTGCCAGCGCATCGAGCAGGGGCCGGATCTCTTCCGCCTCAAGGTAGGCCATCTCCGTCTCGTCAAACTTCAGCTTGCGCACCGTCGCGAGCGGATTTTCCCCTACCCACTCCCCTAACCTGGCCAACTCATTGAATACAGCACGCAGGTAGGCCAACTCATGGTTAAGCATGTTCGCGCTGATGGGCTTGCCTTTCCCCTCTGCTTTGCTGAACCCCCGGCCAGGAGTCGCCCTGGTGTGCTTCCCCTCGGCCCGCTCGGCGCGGTAGGTGGCAAAGTGGGATGAATTGAAACTGTGAGCCTTGGGGTCACCCATCCGTTCGGCCATTGCGAGAAGCAGCTGCAGGCGCTCATCACCTGTTTTCAAGTTCTGGCCATGCAGCTTGTGCCAAAGCTTCACCAACTCCGAGAGCGGCCGATCATCCCGCTTCGACGGCGCCTCAAACTCTCCCCGTGAACCGTCGCCCATCACCCGTCGCTCAAGGTGCATCGCTTCGTTCTTTGATTGGACACGTTTGCGGAAACGCGGACCCTCTCGCCCTTCCGGACGACAGTCAACCAACCACATGCCGGACGGCAGCTTCTTGATGCCCATGGCCTATTCCGGGCTCACTTGCCCGATCTCAGCGGCAGTCCTGCCTGTGGTTAGCCATAGCGCGTACTTCGTGAAGTGCGGGTGGTTGGCCACAGTCAGGAACGGTGCCAACGCCACCTCCGTTATCCCCGCCTCGTATTTCTTCCAGGTGCTTAGGCTGAAGCCCAGCAACTGGCAGAACTCACCCTGCGTCAGCCCTTCCTTGTACCGAATCGCTTTCATCTTCGCCGGCATATCCATGTGCTGCTCCTCTCTTGACAGGTTCCAATATTGGAACCATGATTGGTTCCAGATATGGAACTTTGGTCCCCAATATTCGCGAGAGGTTAACAGAATGCAGATAGTCATCGACACGCCCTACGTCACCGTAGGCGAGTACGCCAAGCGCTCCGGGCAATCGGATACGGCCATCCGCCGTGAGATCGAACTGGGCCGCTACATCATCCGGCCTAAGGTTGAAGGCTCGAAGTCTGCGGTCCTCATCAACCTTGTGCATCTGGCGATGGAAGCGGCAGAGCAGGCTGAACGCGTTCGCAAAGCCGGTAAGCGGTAAGGGCCGGGAATGAACGCACGGATCAGTCAGGATCAGTTCGATCGGATCTACCTCGAGGACGTCATTCCGGCGCTTGAGCATGACCGCGAGCTGTCGTTCCTACCCAAGGATGCGAACGCCAAATACTTCAATAAGGGCATCTGCCCAGGGTGCGGCGAACGCACCCTGTATATCAGCAAGGAGAAGCCATTCCAGCTCAAGTGCAACCGCTTGAACGAGTGCCAGTTCGAGGAAAAGACCCGCGATCGCTACCGCGACCTGTTCGAAAACCTCAGCGAGCGCTTCCCTTCGACGCCTCAGAACCCAAACGCCACAGCAGACGCCTACCTGCAGCGTAGTCGCGGGTTCGACACCGCTCGGATCGCCGGCTGGTACAAGCAGGCCCGCCGGCAGATGAACGACAACTCCTACGCTGCCACCGTCCGCTTTGAGCTTTGCGATGGCTACTGGGAGCGCATCATCGATGCAAGCGCTGTGGCTGCGAACAAGGGCGACAAGGCCGGTATCAGCAAGGGCTTGAAGTACGCCGGCAAGGGCTGGGAACCCAAGGGCCAGTGCTACGAAAAAGACGACCAGGTGTTCATCGTCGAAGGCATCTTCCACGCCATTGCGCTTTGGTTGGCCGGCTACAAGGCGATCGCGGCCATCAGCTGCAACAACTTCCCCTGGGAAATCATCGAGGCCAACAAGGGCAAGGGCGTGCGCTGGGTAATCGCCCTGGATGACGACCCGGCCGGCCGCGAAGTGATCCCCAAGTACCGTGGTCGCTTGGCCAATATGAAGGAGATCTGCCTGGTCGCGCTCGCCGGCGAGCTGGACTGGGACGACGTCTACCGCGAGAAGAAGCTGGACGACGAATTTCTGATCGAGGCGCTGTACCAGGGCCAGCTGTTCTGCGCCTCTTCTGCGATGAAGAAGGCATACCTGCTGTACACCCGCCGCCCGCGTCCCTTCTTCCTGGTGGAGTTTGAAAGCTGCCTGTATTCGGCTCGGGTGAACACATCCGAGCTGCAGAAAGACCTGGACGACATGCCGCGCAAGCCTGGCGACCCACCAAGCGGGTACCGCACCGAGTTCGCCAAGCACACCACCATCAGCCAGGTTGCCAACTGCGTGCCCAGGTTCGAGTACCTGGAGCGCGACGCGATCAGCGGGGAGCAGCGGTACTTCTTCCAATTCGAGTTCCCCAATCGCCGGCTGAACTGCAAGGAACCACTGCCCCCCAGCTCCATCACCGAGCCCCGCGGTTTCGCGAAGGCACTCCTGGAGCGCACCCCAGGCGGCATGTTTGAAGGTGGGGAGAAAGTCCTGGGCATGCTCAAGAGCGATTGGCTGCGTAACCCCAACGTAGTCCGCACGCTGCCCTTCGTGGGCTACGACGAAGTCACCGGCGCCTACTGCTATCCGGGCTTCGGCTTTCACAACGGTAAGGCCATGCAGATGAACGATCACGGGTATCTCGACATTAAGGGGCAAGGCTTGAAGACATCCGCTCGCAGTTTCCCCATGCACCGTGGCGAGTCGTTCGACCCGTCCTGGTTCGACGACTTCCAGCGCGTCTTCGGACTGAACGGGGTGGCCAGCCTGGCCTGGTGGACCGGCTGCCTGTTTGCCGAGCAGATCCGGGCGGTGCAGCAAGGGTGGGCCTTCCTGGAACTGACGGGCGACGCCGGCGCGGGTAAGTCCACTCTGATCCGCTACCTGTGGCGCCTGGTTGGCCGCAAGAACGAGGAAGGCATCAAACCCAGCGGCTCGGGCGCCTCGGCGATCGGCCTGCTGCGTTCGCTTTCGGCTGTCAGCAATCTGCCAGTTGTGCTCCTGGAGTCGGACAAGGAAACCACAGACGCCATGGGCCGAACGGTGGTCCAGCAATACGCCTGGGACGAAATCAAGTCGCTGTTCGACATCAACGCCAAGCTGCGTGTGACGGGCGTGAAGTCCGGTAATAGCGACACTGATGCACTGATCTTTCGAGGTGCTATCTGCATCTCTCAAAACACCATGGTGGAAGGTTCCGAGGCGATCATCACCCGGATCGGCTATTTCCACATGACGCGGGATAACCACTCCGATGAGCTGAAAGCGGTAGCCAATCGCTTGAAGGCCATGCCGGTCGAGCAGTTGTCCGGCTATCTGCCCGCTGTACTCGGCCGGGAAAGCGCCTGGCTGGACCGGTACTTCGAGGTCTACCCGGACTGCGAGCAACGTTTCACTGCCATGGGTGGCGTGGAGCATTCACGGATCATCCAGGTCCACGCACAGATCCTGGCCGCAGCAATGGCTACCCAGTCCTTGTTTCCAACCTGGACCGATCGGCAGATGGAGAACCTGGCCAAGCACCTGGAAGCCCGAGCCCTTGATCGTCAACAAACCCTCTCGGCCGAAAGCAAGACGGCCTCGGTGTTCTGGCAGGCCTACCACTACCTCAACGAACAGGTCGTCACGATCGAGGACGCAGACGGTCGCCGCCAGGAAACCCGCGAGACCCTGAACCACAGCTCTGACAAAGAACTGATCGCGGTCAACCTCCAGCACTTCCAAGCCGCGTGCCGCGCTGCCGGCCTTGAAATGTTGCCGACGATTTTGCTGCAGAGGGCGCTTAAACAGAGCCGCACTCACCCATTCCTGGAGACGCGAAAAACCCACTCTCGCATCGAGCAGCGGTCCCTCAACTGCTGGGTGTTCAAGAAGCGGGGATAACCCCGTCATCGCGAGGGTAAGAGATTCGGAGTCAGGGGTAGCCCGGTGTTCTATGGGTTTATGAGTAATCCCTTAAATCATCTGGAATATCTAGAAGGAAGAGGAATAGGTCAATGAATACAGGTGGTTACGGTCGTTCAGCAAGCTGCATGCCACTGGAAGGGGCTGGAAGAAATTTCATTCCACCATCTTCCACCAACCTTCCACTTTGGGGGTTCTTCCGTGAAACGGCTGTAGCCCAAGCGCTGCGCGGCCTGCAGCTAAGTACTGGCAAATTGACCTTCCATTACCTTCCACCCCTGCTGGAAGGAGACAAAAAAAGCTCAGCCCAGCAACCACGCGGGCTGGAGGGCCTGCCTCACCGGGTTCTTCCAGATATTCCGGATGGCAGGGGCGCATACCCGACACATTCGAAAAACCGGCGGGAAACCGCCCAACTGCGCCGATTGGCGCACAAAGGAGAAGTGAGCATGCAAACCGAGCAATCAACCGCTGACTTTCAACTGGCTGTGATCGAATTTCGCGAGTTCGCGAAAGCACGACTCAGCAATGACAAGCTGAAAATGGATGGCCAAGCCTTTGCCCACCCTGCTGTCCAGCTAGCGTTCAAAGCGTTCCAGGCTGGCCGCGACCCTAAGCCTGTCGGGCAGCTGTTCGCGAGCATTCGCGAGGACAGCAAGTACCACCACCAGATCGCGTGGTGCATCCGGGACGGCATAGGGCATCCCTTCCCTGTCCGCTTCCAGGCACCAGGTGCGCCCTACGACGATCACGTTTTAGCAGGCGGCGTCGGTGGTGCATACCGGCTGGCAGATGTGGATCTGTTCGTGCTGCATGAAGGACAGCTGCACCGCGTAGCAGAAGGAGGTAAAGGGAAATGAGCAACGGACTCCGCTCCATGGCATCCGCTCTTGCCGCCATCCAGGCGCATGAAGCGCAAATTCCAGCCATCCGCATCGCAGGTACCCAGGCGCTCAACCGACTGGTACCGATCGCCCTGCGTGACAGCGGCCAGAGCCGTGTTCTGGGCCGCTTCCTGCTGAGCGTTTACAACGGCGAAGACTTCCCCTTTGTCATGAGCGATCTGCGCAGCCTGGACCTGCCGTTGTTCGAGGACTGCCTGAAGGTGCTGATGATGGATTACACGCCCGACCTGGAGGTGCATGAGCGGATCACGAATGGCAGCCAGATCTGGCAGCGCCTGATCGAGCAATGGGCACCGGAGACGCTGGAATGAATGTGCTCTACACCGTCGATGGCCAGGCCGGCTCGATGCTGATGCCCGCGACCTATCTGCTGGTCGCTCGGCCAGAGGACTTGGCCGAACTGGTGACAAGCGACTTCTGGCGCAATCACCAGACCCCGCCCGAGTGCTGTGTAGTGCACCTGCACAGCGTAGACAACACGGATCTGGGGAGCTTTGAGGTTCGAAGTGTGACGCGCCCCGTATTTACGGCCAAGGCCGTGAACTAGGGCTGAAAGGACAGTGCCAAGGAGTTGCAGCTCCTTGGCACCAACCACCACCAGGAGAAGAAGCACATGCAAGCACTCAACCCAAGCAGCAGCGGTTCGAAGGCTACCACAACGCCGCGCCACCTGCAGGCGACCGCCATCGTCGGCGGGGCCTTGATCGGCTTCCTGGTAACCAAGACACCAGAAGCGCGTACACAACTGGAAAGCGTGACCGATATGGCCTGTCGCCTGGGCGATCTGAGCGCCCAGGACACGGCCATCGTCCGCCAACTACTGGCCCAACACCCACGCACCGCATTCAACTGAGGAAAAGACCATGCAACAGCAATACACCACCGCCAACTCCCGCACCGCCGACAAGTTCGTCGTTCGGCTGCCAGACGGCCTGCGCGCTGACATCGCCGTGCTGGCCGAGGACAACGATCGCAGCATGAACTCGGAGATCGTCAACCGCCTCAAGCGCTCGATCACCCAAGACCAGCTGAACGAGGAACAAACCAAGCTGATCGGCATGCTCCTGCAGCGCATCACTGAACTTGAGGCTCAGCTGCAGCCAGAAGCGGAGGCCGCGTAATGCTGATCGATGGACGCCTGGTGGCTCTGTGTGAACAGGATGTGGCAAACGCTCGTTCGCAGCTGGGGCTACCCTTAGATTTCTTCCTGATCGAGGCAACGCAGCAGCTGTACCACGACACCGGCAACGGCCTGGCCATCATCCCGCTGCCCGCTGATACCTTTGTGATGGCATTCGAAAACACAAATGGCGACCGAAGATATGGCGCCGTCAAATTGGTCCCAATTTAACTAGCCGCAATCCTTATCATCATGCTATGGGCGCTCCGGCGCCCATTTTATTTCCGGTATTACTTTACCTCACTGACAAAGCATCATTAACGCACCACTGAGTCACCATTGGCGCACCACTGAGTCACCATTAGATACCAATAAGATATCCATAACATATCCATAACATATCCATTGGATATCCATTCCAATGCCACTGAAACTCCTCAAGAACGAACTGTCATATTTCCACTGAAAATTCAAGCTTATAAAGATCTTGACGCGACCGTTTATGACACACAAACTATTGGCCATGTGCCATCAAGCAAAACGGAGTTAAGCCATGACACAACCAGCGCCCTGCCTCACCCGGCTGGCTGATGATCTTGAGAATCACGGAAACTTACTCGCCCTTCTAACCGAACTTCCATCTTCTCAACTTTCGGAAAGAGGACGAGTAGGACTTAATCAGTTTTCATCAATTATTCTTGAGGAATTTCAGAAAATAGAAGTTCAACTTAAGAACTATCGAGCCTCAATAGCTCCCAATAGTTGAAAAATTTCTTGCTGTCTTGCTCTGGGTAACGCCCGCAGTTGGTCGAAAACCAAACGATCCATCATCTGCTCAGAAGGCGTCAGGGTATGTGAGAAAGTCAGGTGCGCAACCCAGCGGTGACCGCAATCTAGGCAGGTGCAATACAGGGAAGAAAACTCACGCGAGATATCATTACGAGATGAAATCCGCCCCTTCCCATTACATTCCTTGCAATACACTCGCATATCCCCTCCCCAGGGTTCCAGTAATGGAACTATTTTGACATAGTTAAGACCGCAGCGCCCAGGTCGATTGACTCAAGAGTTTGCCGGGACAAGCTCCCGCCATGTAAATTTACGATCATCACGTAAAACTTCATTTGCCTGATCGAACAACTGACAGATCGGCAAAATCTCGTTACTGGTATATACCCTATCGATTTTCTCGATATCCCCGAACCCGCCGCTGTTCTCAGGGATGATGCCCGCCAGTGCTGGGTTCATACGCCAGGCGGCGATGATGTCGTTCCTGGTGATGTTTTTCACTTTCTCCAGCTCGTCCTTCGCCTGGAAGTCACCCACCGGGATGATCTTGATCGCGTTCTCATGCCCACCTGGGATGTTCACGAACATCGAACGGAAGTTACCCACACCCTTGCTTGCGCTGATTTGCGAGCGTAGGTTGTCTTCGTCCTCCTCGGACAAGTTCGGATCATTGGTATAGAAGATGTAGCCCGCGTGGGCTCCGTTGCTGTAGTAGCGCCGGCGGAACAGCGTGGCGGCCTCGTTCAACAGCAGCGCCTGCAGGCCGCCGAGATAGTCCGGGATTCCATAGATGTTCTGCTCTACATCGTAGTCCTTGATGTGGACAATCTCGTCCTGGTCGAACTCCTCCTCTTGACCGTTCTGCAGCAACTGGACAAAGCCACCGTCCACCTTTACCCGCATGTTGATCGCCGGCAGGTGCTCCAGCTCCAGGACATGGCCTAGGAAATTTTCGTGCGCCAGGAAGTAGGCTTCCCCGAACACCATGTAGTCCAGGGCGGCACAGCTCATTGTGTGAGCGCTGCAGCCTTCCGAGGGGACGAATTCACGCAGTAGTAAGTTGCGCTTGAACTTGGGAATGGCGCCGTGGTGCGCGTTGGCCCGCAGCAGCTTGGCCAGGCCGGCGCGAGATACCGGCGGCTTGAACAGGCGCCCGTCGTCGGTAGGAAAGATGCCCAGGTACTCGCCGATGTTTGACGTCAGCACCTGTTCCGGCTCCCCGAACGTGAACACCCGCGTGGGCTGCTGTGCCTGTGGCTGTCTGGCGTGGTGTTTTCTCTGTCGTTTGGGCATGGCTTCCGCTCGTGAGGTAACGGCTCTTGCGCCGCTTGTTGGTGTTCAGGGGTTCGTTGTGCAGGGCGTGCATCACGGCCCATGCGATGTCGGCGTGGCCAGTGGCCTCGGTCCTGGAGGCGCTGAAGGTGATCTGCCCGCCGTTGGTGGTCCCGCGCTTGATGGTCAGGAAGGCCTGCGCGATATCGGTCCAGCCGGCGTCCCATTCGATCCGGCCGGCGCGGATCACGTCCTGAGCCTTGAGCACCAGGGTCGTTTTCGTCTCCAGGCTGTAGTGGATCCGCTGCGCACGCGGATAGAAGTCGCAGACCACGTCGTACACCCCGATTCCGACGCCGGTGGTGTCGATGCCGATGTGCTGGACATTGAAGCGTTCGGTCAGCTTCTTGATCTGGGCCGCCTGGTAGGTGAACGACTGCCCACGCCAGCTGTATTTCTCCAGGACCCGGAAATTGCCGCCCGGCTCGGCCGGCGGCGCGACCACTACGCAAGTCGCATCGTCGCGGGTACGGCTTGGGTCGTAGCCGATCCAGACCGGGTTATTGCCGAATGGTCGATCGTCGTCTTGGTCGAAGTCTTCCCACAGCATCAGGTCGGAGTAGCAGCCTTCCAGGTCTTTCAGCCCGAATGCGCTCTGCGTGCTGTCGATGAACTTGCAGTAGAACAGCTGCTGGAACTTGTCTTCGTCGTACTCCAGCTCCAGCTGGGCCACGTCGAACAAGTCGCAGCCGCCGGCAATGGCGTCGTCCAGGGTGATCGTCTTGCGCCACTGACCGTCCGGGCACAGCGCACCCTGGGTGTATGCGGCCTCCGCTGGCCACTCGCCGGCGGCCTTTTTGCGGCGCTTGTCGTTGCGGAAGGTCTCGCCCGTCCAGAACGGGTACGCCTGGTGGCTGACAGCGCTGGGCGTGGAGAAATAGGTCTTGCGCCATTTCTTGTGCGTGCCCATGGCGCTGGCCACGGTGCTCAGCTTCTCAAAGTCGCGGATCCAGAAGTATTCGTCCACATAGACATGGCCGTGATAGCCCTGGGCCGTGCTGCTATTGGTCGAGAGGAAACGCAGCTCGGCGCCGTTGCTGAGGACGATCGGGTTACCGGTCAGCTCGATGCCGAACCACTTCTGGGCAAACTGGATGATGTAGCTGCGGAAAATCTCGGACTGGGCGCGGCTGGCCGATAGGAACACCTGGTTGTCCCCAGTCAGCACGGCATCCATGAAGGCCTCGCCGGCGAAGTAGTAGGTCAAGCCGACCTGCCGACTTTTGAGGATGTTGCGCAGCCTGCAGGTCAGCGGGTTCTGTTTCGCCGCGAACAGCTCCTGCTGGTACCGGTACATTTTGGAAATGAACTGGTCTAGGAAATCCACCTCAGTCAAGCCGCTGACGTCGTTCTTCGCGGGTTTCTCCCGCTTCTTCCCACCGCCACCTCGACGCTCTCGGCGCTGGCCCTGCTCCCGATCGCCCTGCTCCCGCGCTGGCTCGCTCGCCGCCGGCGCAGGTGCGGCTGGCTTGCTCGCCTGCTTAATCAGCTTTTCCCGCACAGCTGTCAGCCGGTCCAGCTCGTCCAGGTCGCCCTTCGTCAGCGTGTCCTGCTTTTCGCAGATGAGCGTGATCCGCCGGCTGATCGCGGTCAGCGGTTCCTCATCGGTCAGCATCTCGTCCCAGCTGCCCTGGCGAATCCAGTAATAGATGATCCGCACGTTTGGCAGCTTCAACTGAGCCTGGATTTCCTTCACCGAGGCACGGCGCAGGTATAGCCGCTTGGCGGCCTCTTTGACTTCGATCGAGTAGTTCATGGGGCGGAGTCTATGCGCCGAAACAGCCCCAAACGCGGTGTAAAAGTGAGCGAAATTCCTAGATTCGGCGAATAGGAATTCTGCTCAAGCAAACCGATTGGCCGGTGCCGATCGGCTGCCTATCGTGGCGCTCATCGACCACCACCGAGCGCTTCAACCGATGCCCAGATCCCTTGTCTCCTACTGGAAGCGCGTAGCTGTCAGCGGCCCGACCGCCGACAACCGCGAGATCACCGTGCAGGAGCTGGTCGACTGCGCCGAAACCTACAAGCTGTCCACGTACACCGCCGTGATCTGGAGCGAGCATGAGCGCTGGCCTGGCTCCCACGGCACTGTCTTTGCCGTGCGCTTGGTGACCGAGAACGACGATCCCGAACTCCTGCCCGGCCAAGTGGCCTTGGAAGCCCAGCTCAAGCCCAACGACAAGTTGCTGCACTTGAACGACCAGGGCGAAAAGCTGTTCACCAGCGTTGAGATCCGGCCGAACTTCGCAAACTCCGGTCGCCATTACCTCACCGGCCTGGCTGTCACTGACGAACCCGCAAGTCTGGGCACCCAGGAGCTGTATTTCTCCATGCGTGCCCGCAGAAGCAACCGCTACGACAAAACCTCCTACTTCTGCGCCCCCGTAGAGCTTGGCTCCCTTCGCGAGGGAAGCCAGCAGCCGGGCGAATTGCGCCGCTTTTTCAACGCCTTGACCGGCCTGTGCAAGCGCTTCGCCGACACCACCACCCCCTCAACCGACGAGACCAAACCGATGGATGAAGCAACAGCCAAGGCGCTCAAGGCGCTGTATGACCAATTCGTGATCCTGCTGGCCGGCCTGCAGGCCGTGCTGGAACCCGTCGTTGAAGGTGTCGATGACGCCGACAACAAGGACCAGGTCGATGCCGTAGGCGCCGCCGTCCAGGACGTGGTGGATGAAGCGGACGAAAACCGCGATTTCAACCGCAAGGACGGCAAGGGCGGTAAAGGCGGCAAGGACGAGGTTAAGGAACTGAGCGCCCGTATCGAGGAGCTGCAGGAGAACATGACTAAAATGTTCAATTCGACCCAGAACCGCCGCCAGGTCAAGCGCACCACGGGCGCGGCTGGTGAGAAGAAACGCGGCGGGGGTCTGCGCTAATGGGCGCCCTGTCGAAACGTGCTGCAGCGGAGTACCTGCAGCTCCAGGACGACCTGGCCGAGGCGTACAGCATCGATGACGCCACCCGCACCTTTGCCGTGGAGCCCACCCACGCCCAGGAGCTGAACGAGCAGATCACCGAGCGCGTCGAGTTTCTGGGTCGTATCAACGTCATCGGCGTGACCGAGATCAAGGGCGAGAAGGTCTTGCTGGGCCTGAGCGGTCCTGCGACCAGCCGCACCGACACCGACTTGAACGACCGCGAGCCGCGCCACCTGCTCGACCTGCAGAACAACTTCTACGAGCTGTTCCACACCGAAACCGATGTGGCATTGAAGTTCGCCACCATCGATGCCTGGTCCAAGTTCCCCGAGTTCGCTCGCAAGTACCTGGAGGCCGTGCAGAAGCGCATCGCCCTGGACCGCATCCTGATCGGCTGGAACGGCACCCACGCAGCCAAGCAGACCAACATCACCAACTACCCGCTGCTCCAGGACGTGAACAAGGGCTGGCTGCAGATCGCGCGTGAGCAGATCCCCGAGCAGGTCCTGAAACCCACCGATCCGGCCGTGAAGATCAAGATCGGCAAGGGTGGCGATTACGAAAACCTCGATGCCGCGGTGCACGACGTCAAGCAGATGATCGACCCGGTGTTCCGCGACGAGGGCGACCTGATCGCCATCATCGGCTCGGATCTGCTGGCCCATGACAAGGGCAAGCTGTACGCCGCGCAGGGCCAGACCCCGACCGAAAAAGAACGCATCGAAGATGCCCAGGTGATCGCGACCTACGGCGGCCTGCCGGCATTCCTGATCCCGTTCTTCCCGGCCAAGGGCATCCTGGTTACCTCCTGGGCCAACCTGTCGATCTACTTCCAGGACACCAGCTGGCGTCGCCACCTGCTCGAAAACCCGAAGCGCTCCCGCGTCGAGGACTACAACGGCCGTAACGAGGGTTACGTGATCGAGCAGTTGGGCAAGTTCGCCTACCTGGAATCCGACGGGGTGGAAACGGTATGAGCCTGGCCCTAGCGCACAAACGCCGTGTGCTGGAGCAAGGCACCGCTGCAGTAGCCCAAGTGGCTGCTGCAGCGGCCCTGCCGTACTCCCCAGGCGAGGCTTTGAGCAGCCCAGCGAATGCTCGCAAGCACCTGAAGCTGATGGTGGCCAGCCTCGACGCGGACCTGGTCCGTTTGAAGGCAATCCCGAGCTTGGCCGGCAAGCAGGACCTCAAGCGAACCGAGCTGCTGCCCAAGTACCAGGAGTACATCCAGCGCTACATCGAATCTGACCAGGTCATGCAGAACCCCGTCCTGGTGCAGGTAATGGTCTGGCTGTTCGACACCACCCAGTTCGATGACGCGCTGGAGCTGGCCGAGATCGCCATGGCGCAGGGGCAGTTGATGCCGGAGCGCTTCAAGCGCCGCGACATCCAGACCTTTGTCGCTGATGCCGTGGGCGACTGGGCCTACGCCGAGTACGAAGCTGGCCGCAGCCCTGAGCCCTACCTTTCGGACCTGCTGCAGCGCGTGGATGGCGAATGGAACCTACCGGAACAGATCCCGAGCAAGTTCCACAAGCTGATCGGCATGCGTGCCATGGATGCCGAGCAGTGGGATGTCGCCCTGGTGCATCTGCAGCGAGCAACCGAGCTGTACCCGAAGGCGGGCTGCAGTACGCGCATTGAAAAATGCCGGCGCGTGCTGTCGCGCCAGGAAGCCGCCGCCGGCGGTACCGAATAACCGACTACCCCCCCAGCGGGAACCCGTGAAGCGGAGTCAGCCATTTATGGCCAGCCCCCGCCGAAGCGGTGTCTCCCGCCCTTTTCGAGTGACCAGCGATGAGCTTTTCAGGCAAACCCTCGACCGTGGTGGACCAGACCATCGAGAACAACGGCTTTTGGCCGAACCTCTCCCTGGCGGAGTACCAGAAGGCTTACCGCCTGCCCGGCGAGTACCTGAGCGACACGCTGGTCACTCATCTAAACATCGCCCTGGGCGAGGTGAACCAGGACCTGGCCAAGCTGATGGCCAGTTGGCGTGGCCTCGGTATCACCGAGGTGGCCACCGCTGATTCACTGCTCCTCGAGGAGCGGGCTTACAAGGTGACCCTGTACAAGCGCGCCGTGTACTGCCGGGCCAAGGCCACTGCCCTGACTGACTTTGCGACCGTCACCCGCCGCGAAGTGGCCGAGAACACTGGCAAGGAAGCGCCGGAGCGTGCCGAAACCTACCTGGCATTCAGCCAACAGGCTGTGCGTGCCCTGCAGGGCCGCAGCCGCATTACGGCGGCCCTGGTATGAGAAAGATCCAGGCCCTGACCGCGTACCTGCTCGATCGGCAGCTGGTGCTGCCCGAGCAGCTGGAAAGCTGGGTGGAGCAGATGGACTCCGAGCTGATCTGGAAGGAAACCGAGCGCGGCCTGCACATGGGCGACATGACCTACCGGGCGATCTTCGACCTGGAGCGCTTCAATGGCTCCCCATCCCGCCTGCTCGCCCTGGTCGGCACCTGGCTGGAATCGAACGACCCGGACCGCGAGGACCTGCCAGCGCCGGCGTTCGTCATCGAGCCGATCGACCTGGACAACGACCTGTTTGACGTCGAGCTGACCCTGCAGTTTGTCGAGCCCCAGTACCTGGCAGAAGACGACGACGGCGAGTTCCAGGCGTTTGGCAAGACCTGGGCGTTCGTACCCTATGACCTTTGGATAGCCGAGGAAGGCGAGGCGGTGGCCCGTGGCTAGCCGCCTGTTTGACTTCGATGCCCGTGGGGTTCTGGACGTGCGCGAGCAACTGGCACTCCTGCAGCTGGAGCCCCGGTTGCGCCGGCGCCTGCTGAACAACGTGTCGAAGCGGGTCCGCACCATGAGCCGCAAGCGGATCCGCAGCCAGGAGAACCTGGACGGATCGCCCTTTGCCGCCCGCAAGAACCCAGAGCCTGGCCAGAAAAAGATGGAGGCCGGCCTGGGCAAGCTGATGCAGGTCACCAGCGTGACAGCCGACGAGGCCGTCCTGGGCTGGAAGAACAACCTGACCTCCTGGGTCGCTGCCCAGCAGCACAACGGCGCCTCAGAGCGCCGCACCGCCCAGCAAATGCGCCGCTGGAACAAGGTCGACGAGGGATCGATGTCGACGCCCAAGCAAGCCAAGCGGCTGCGCCGCCTCGGCTTCAAGGTGCGCCAGGCCGGCAAGAAGCGGCTGTCCCGCCCGCCCGTGGCCTGGATCCTGGAGCACGTCAGCTACATGCAGGCCGGTGTCCTGATCCGCGTCCTGGACGAAACCCGGGGCGAGACCACCGGCGCCGACAGCTGGGAAATCAAGCTGCCCAAGCGCCAGTTCCTCGGCGCGAACAGCAACCGCGACACCACCGAGCTGGTGCGCCTGGTGCTGCAACAAATCCTCAACTCTCAACGCTAAGAGGCATCCCATGGCACTCGGCACTGTCGGCGTAAACAATCTCAACCTCGGCCAGGGCGCCGTGACCGAGATCGAGCGCTATTTCCTTTTCATCGGCCCGGCGAGCAAGAACACCGGCAAGCTGCTGGCCCTCAACACTCAAAGCGACCTGGACAACGAACTGGGCGCTACTGCGTCCGATCTGAAGACTCAGATCCTGGCTGCCCGGCAGAACGGCGGCGACAAGTGGGCGTGCATGGCTGCCCCGATCGTCGCCAACGGCGACTGGGCCGCAGCTGTGGATAAGGCGCAGCAGGACAACGTCTCGGTCGAGGCCATCGTCATCACCGTGCCCGTGGCGGACAAGGCCACCCTCGACGCCATGAATGCCAAGGCCTTGAGCATCAGCGCCGTTTACGGGCGCCGGGTGTTCATCATGTCGGCGATCGCCGGCATCAGCGCCGCCCAGGACTGGGCTACTTACCTTTCCGAAGCCAAGGCCAAGGTGGCCAGCGTGGCGGCCCCGCGTGTGCTGTGCGTGCCGCAGCTGCACGGCAACAACCTGGGCGTGCTGGCCGGTCGCCTGGCCCGGGCAGACGTGAGCATTGCGGACAGCCCTATGCGGGTGGCCACCGGTGCCCTGGTCGGCCTGGGTGCCGTACCGGTGGACAAGGACGGCATCCCGCTGCCCTCGGCGATCGTGGCCGAACTGGACAAGGCGCGGCTGTCGGTACCGCAAACCTATCCGGACTACCCCGGCACGTTCTGGGGTGACGGCAACATGCTCGATGCCCCGGGCAGTGACTACCAGGTAGTCGAGTACCTGCGCATCGCCGACAAGGCCGCTCGCCGTGTTCGCATCCTGCTGATCCAGCGCATCGCCGACCGCAAGCTGAACAGCTCGGCGACCTCTATGGCGCAGAACAAGACCGCTCTGATGAAGCCGCTGCGCGATATGTCCCGTTCGGTCGTGTTCGCCGGGGTCCAGTTCCCGGGCGACATCGAGTCGCCGTCCGACGACTCCATCACCCTGGTCTGGACCAGCAAAACCGCCGTTGTCGCGTACCTCAAGCTGCGCCCCTACAACTGCCCCAAAGACCTCACCGCAAACATCGCTCTTGACCTGAGCGACGAGGAGTAACCATGTCCAAGATCGGCGGCAAGAACTTCGATATCAACGTGGGCGACACCTTGATCCACGTTGAAACCGTCACTCTCGACATCACCGACAACAGTGCCGTGGCCCAAAGCCGGGGCGTGCCAGACGGCTACGTCGATGGCGACGTGGCTGCGAGCGGCGAATTCGAGCTGGACAGCGCCAACTTCAACCTGCTGATCGAGGCGGCACGCGCTGCCGGCAGCTTCCGTCAGCTGGAGCCGTTCGACTCGCTGTTCTACGCCAAGACCCCTACCGATGAGCTGCGCGTAGAAGCGTTTGGCTGCAAGCCAAAGATCTCCAGCCTGCTGAACATCGACTCCAAGGGCGGCGAGAAGCACAAGCACAAGGTGCCGTTCGACGTCACCAGTCCGGACTTCATCCGCATCAACGGCGTGCCGTACCTGGCCGCGACTGAGATCGAGGGCCTGCGCTGATGACCTGCCCGTTCGATCGCGCCCAGGCCCTGGAGCAGCGTCAGCGTGACCAGGCGATCACTGCCGCCCTGGCCCGTGCGCGCTCGACCGGGCCGAGCCTGACCCACTGCGAGGACTGCGGCGGCGAGATCCCCGAGGCGCGGCGCGCCCTGGGCGGCAAGAGCCGTTGCGTCCCGTGCCAATCCCTCTTTGAAGAAGGTCGCCGCTGATGACCCTGCGCAATGCACAGAAACCCAAGCTGGAGACGCGCCTGGCCCTGATCGAGCAGCGCGTGAACGACCTGGTCGAGCGCCACGAAACCGTTCCTGGACGAGTCACCCGCCTGGAAGGCGAGTTCGAACACATGGGCGCTCAGCTGGCCGCGCTCCACGATGGCCAGCGCGAGCTGACCGCCACCGTTTCCGACATCGGTACCAAGGTCACTCGCATGCTGGCCGCCCTGACAGTGCTGGGCGTGATCGCCCAGGCGCTCGGCCCGACCCTGTTCCGGATGCTGATCCCATGAGCCTGCGCAACAAGATCCTGACCGGCACCGTTGCGCTTGTGCTGAGCAGCAGCACGCTGATGGCGTTCCTGGGCAAGTGGGAAGGCGAAGGTCAGAACGTCGTTTACTCCGACCAACTGGCCCGGGGTCTGCCGACCGTGTGCAAGGGCATCACCCGCTACACCAGCCCTTACCCAGTGGTGGTCGGCGACTACTGGTCGCCGGCGCGCTGTGCCGAGGTGGAGCAGCTGGTGGTCGAGAAGGGCCAGCTGGCCCTGGCTGACTGCCTGACCAACGACAAGATCAGCCAGAACACCTTCGACGCGCTCAGCAGCCACGGCCACCACTTTGGAACGCCGTCGACGTGTGCCAGCCGCGCTTTGGTGCTCATCAACGCGGGCCGTATCGCCGAAGGCTGTAGAGCGCTGGCTTGGGGCTCGGATGGCCGCCCCGTGTGGGCCTATGTCACCGATGCCAAGGGCAACAAGGTGTTCGTGCGTGGCCTACACGCCCGCCAGCTGGACGAAGCGAGGTTGTGCGCCGCATGAAGATCCCAACGCTGTCCGACTTCCTCTTCACCCTGTCCTCGTTCGTCCTGGTCGTCATCCTCGCCATGAAGCTCCAGGACGCCCGATCGGAGCGCGACCTGGCACTGAGTGAGCGGGATGCCGTTATCCGGGTCGCCAATCAAACCGCCGAGCGCCTGGCACAGGCTGCGGCCAACGACACCAAACATACCCAGGAACTGAACGATGCCCTCAAAGCCAACCAGGATCTGCGCCGTGCTGTTGACGCTCGCGATCAGCGGCTGCTCGTCAAAGCCACCTGCCCTGTGCGCGCCGATACCGCCGGCGCCGGCGTGGCTGATGCAGGCGCCCCCGAACTCGCAGCAGACGCTCGATCGGATTATTTCACCCTCCGAGATCAGCTCGCCGTCAGCAAGCAAATGATCTTGGGGCTGCAGGACCACGTCCGCAGCTTCTGCACCACCCAACCCGCTACCACTGGAACCGAAAATGACTGAACGCACCGAAATCACCCTGGAAGTCGCTGGCCAAGACTTTGAGTTCGCCATGGATGCGGCCCTGATGACCCGGTACATCAACGGCCTGACCCCGGCTAACAAGGTCGCCCCGGCGCACAACCTGCTCATGTCCTCCGTGAATCAGGAGCAGAAAGCCACCCTCAAGCCGCTGCTGGCCAACCCGATGACCGCCATCCAGATTGCCGGCGCGCTGATCGAGGAGTACTCCCCGACCGTTGAAGTCACCGTAAAAAAGCGCTCGGCCACGCTGAGCGCCTGACCGAGGACGGACTGGGCCAGCTGCTGGCCCTGGCCGATCACTGGCTACCTGGTGCCGATCGATCGCCCGAGACCCTGGGCACAGCCAAGTGGCTGGATGACGAGCACTGGCGGCGAATGGAACTCGCCATAGCCAACGGCATTTCACGAGCAATCAACGGTAACTGACCCATGAGCGCGAACGCTTCCAGCCGCCTGGACTTCATCCTGAGCCTGACCGACAAGGTCTCGGCGCCCTTGGCCAAGGTGACCAAGGGCTTCGACAATCTGGCCACCCAGGGCGAGGCCAACATCAAGCAGATCGGTACCGGTGTCGCCGGCGTCTGGGGGGCCCTGACCGGGATCGAGGCGTCGATGGCTCCAGCGCTGGACGTGAACCGCGCCCTGGGCGACGTCCGTTCGCTCGGCGTGGCCGAGGATGCCCTGGCATCGCTCAACGCCCAGGCTCTCGACTTTTCGGTCTCCTACGGCGGCAGCGCCGAATCCTTTGTTGCCTCCGCGTACAAGATCGAGGGCGCTATCAAAGGCCTGGCCGGCACCCAGCTGGCCACCTTTACCAATACCAGTGCCGTGCTGGCCAAGGCCACCAAGTCCGACCAGGACGTGATGAGCGAGTACGTCGGCACGCTCTACAACCTGCAAAAGCAGCAGGCCGACGCCATGGGCAAAAGTCAGTGGGTCGAGAAGCTGGGCGGCCAGACCGCCCTGGCTGTGCAGCTGTTCCGCACCAGTGGCGAGCAGATGAAGGAAGGCTTCAAGGAAGCCGGGGCGATCGCCTCGGCGTCCGGGATCGATCTCGCCGAGCAGATGGCGGTGATCGGCAGCCTGTCCAGCACCATGGAAGGCGGCGACGCCGGCGGCCGCTACAAGGCGTTCTTCGAAAACATAGGGAACGCCTCGGAAAAGCTGGGCCTCAAGTTCACCGACACCAACGGCAAGGTCCTGCCGATGCTGGACATCATCAGCAAGCTGCAGGGCAAGTTCGGCGACCTTCGCAACGCCGCGGCCGACAGCAAGCTGGTCGAGGCATTCGGCGGTGAAGGCGCCCAGGTGATCGGCGCGCTGGCCCAGGACACCGATCGGCTGAGAGGCGGTATCGACCAGCTGGGCAAGGTCCGAGGGCTGGAGCAGGCCGAGAAAATGGCAGCGGCCATGGTCGACCCGTGGCAGCAGTTCGGCGCGGCAGTGCAGGCCCTGCGCATCGCCTTTGGCCAGGCCCTGATCCCGATGCTGCAGCCGCTGATGGACAAGCTGGTAAGCATCGGCAAGACCATGACCAGGTGGACGCAGCTGTTCCCCAACATTACCCGGGTTATGGGCATTGCCACCCTGGTGGTGCTGGGCATCACCGCCGCGATCAGCGCCCTGACGGTGGTGGTCGGCCTGAGCAAGATGGCCATGCTGGGCCTGAACGTGGTCTGGACCCTGCTCACCTGGACGGGCTGGAAGAGCATCGCCATGTTTGTCGCCCACGCCGTCCAGGGCGCCCTGTTCATTGCGCGAATCCTGGGCATGGTCGCGTCAATCGCCGTGGCCAGGGCCTCGATGCTGATCTGGCAGGGAGCGATCTGGCTGGTGAACGCGGCGCTGGCAGCCAACCCGGTCGGCCTGGTCGTCATAGGCGTGCTCGCCCTGGTGGCCGCTGTGGTCGCGGCCGTGGCGTATTGGGACCAGTGGACCACCGCCCTGATGAACACCGCCGCGTTCAAGTGGGTGCTGGAACAGCTGGGCGCGCTCACCGCCTGGTTCAACACCATGGGCGGGTGGACAGGCATGGCCAAAGCCGCCTGGGATGGCATCGTCGGCGTGTTCCGGTCGTCGCTCGACAAAGTGATCGCGATGCTCAACAAGATCCCGGGCGTCGAGATCGAGGCGAACTTTGGTGCATTGCCTGACGTGGCGAGCCTCGGCACGCCGGCCGGAGGCAATGCGGCTGGCACCGCCTCCGCCGTGGCCAGCCTCGGCAGCCAGGCCGAACACAAGCCAGTCGGCAGCCTGAGCCCGACCCGCGCCACGGCCGTGCCCGCCGGCGGCCTGATGACCAGCATCCAGAACACCCAGAACCAGAACCGTGGCACCCATGTGGAAAAGGTGGAAATCAACACCGCCAAGCCCATGAGCCCACTGGAGCTGGAAAACATGATCGCGATGGCGGCCGGCTGATGAGTCTCTACGTCGATCTGCTCATCATCAACAACGACCTGACCCTGGACCCGTCCAACCAGCCCGTCCTGGTGGACGACCGGGCCAGCATCGCCCAGGACATCGCCCACATGATCCGCGAAAGCGGCCTGCTGGTGACGCTCATGGCCGAGCGCGACCGCTACCGCCGCACTGACTGCATCAAGCAGCTGGAGCTGCTGGTGGAGGAAGACGAGCGCCTGGTGCCGGGCACCGTCCAGATCATCGAGACCGGCAGCGGCAAGTACCTGGTCACTGCCACCACTGTTGCATTCGGAACCACTGAGGTAGTCCTGTGAGTGACGTAGATTTCAAAAAAGCCCTGCAGGACGCCGGCGTGCCTACGACCGAGGCGGGCTTGCGTGCTGCCTGGGAGAAAGAGGTAGCCGCCCAGGGCAGCAAACTGAGCAACACCAGCTCCTGGTCGCCGTTCTGGCGACTGGTGACCGCCATCGTGACCAAGCCTGTCATGTGGCTGATCGAGTTCATCGCCGGCACCGTCCTGCCGAACTTCTTTGTGAAGACCGCGACCGGGGCCTGGCTCGACATGCTGGCTTGGGCGGTGAACGTCACCCGCAAGCCGTCGACCAAGGCCCAGGGCCAACTGCTGTTCACCCGCAGCGCCGTCGCCGGCGTGCTGGAGATCCCAGCGGGCACCCGTGTCCAATCGGTGGCCATCAACGGCAACGTCTATGTCCTGGTCACCACTGCCGCCGCACAGTTCCTGGACGGTGACGCCCAGGCGCTGGTCCCGGCCGAGGCCACCGAGGCTGGCAGCGGCTACAACCTTGCCCCGGGCTACTACTCGATCCTGCCCGAGCCGATCCCGGGCGTGATCCAGGTAGTGAACGCCGATGGCTGGCTGACCACGCCCGGCGCCGATACCGAGCACGATGACGATCTGCGCCTGCGCACCCGCAACCAGTTCAGCGCCGTGAACCAGTGGCACACCGACGCCGTGTACCGGGCCATCATCGCCTCGTTCCCGGGGGTGGAGCCCGATGGCGTGTACTTCGAGCACAACGCGCCACGCGGGCCTGGCAGTGCCAATGCCTTCGTCCTGTTCGAAGCGGGCTCGCCGGCGGAAAGCTACCTGGCCACCATCAATGCCTACATCCGCGACCAGGGCCAGCACGGTCACGGCGACGACCTCCTGGTGCAAGAAATGCCGCCGACCCAGCACACGGTGCGGGTGGTGGTCTGGCCCCGGGCCACGGTGGGCGCGGAGCGGCAGCAGGCGCTGCTCGATGACATCGAGCTGTTCATTCGTGCGGCCTTCCGCGAAAGCTCGGACCGGGACTATCAGCCAACCCTGACCTATCCACAGGCCCGGTTCTCGTTCAGCCGCCTGGGCGAGGAGCTGCACGAGCAGTTCGCCGGCATCGAGTCGCTGCACTTCGACAATGACGACATCCTGTCGGAGCTGACCATTCCCCGCCTGTCCGGGGTCCAGGTGGTGCTCGGTGATTAAGCTCAAGCTGCCGTTCTGGCTGGAAGGCGTCGAGCTGACCAAGCTGAAGAACGCTGCGCAGTCCTGGTGGGAAAAGGTCGAGCAGTGGCTGAACTGGCCACTGCTGCAGATCGATGCCGAAACCTGCCATATGACCGTGCTCGATCTGCTGGCCTGGCAGCGCGACATCCAGCGCTTCCAGGGCGAGCCGGAGACCTTGTACCGCCTGCGCGTTAAGTACGCCTTCATCAACGCGGTGGAGGCCGGCAGCACCGCCGGCATGATCCGGATCTTCCAGCGCCTGGGCATCGGCTACGTCGAGATCCAGGAGCGCCTGCCCGACCAGGACTGGGACATCGTGTCCCTGCTCCTTTCCGACTCCCAACTGAGCGAAAACCCCGTGCTGCTTCGCGTGCTGATCCAGCAGTACGGCCGCACCTGCAGGCGTTACGAGTTCTCGACCATCACCCCTGTATCCGTGGGCGTCTGCCTGGTGGAGTTCAACGACGACCAGGTCACCCTGAGCGCCGTCTTGGACACCAGCGCGAGCCGCCTGGTCGTTATCAACGAGCTGGCCACCGTCGCCAGTTAGCCCTGAGAGGAATCCATGGGAGCAAGCATCACCCTCGCCGGCGAGCGCCTGATAGCGCAGAAAGAAGCGGCCAATGAAGGCCTGGACATCGCTCGGTTCATCTTTGCCAACGTGCCCGGGCTGAACCCGTCTCAGGAGGTCAACCGCTCGGCGGGCAAGCCGCCGGCGGCGCAGATCGTCCACACCCAGGACTACACCCGCAAGGGCTACGTCAACCCGAACCAGGTGATCTACAGCATCATGCTGGGGTCCGATATCGGCGACTGGGACTTCAACTGGATCGGCCTGGAAACCGCCGACAACGTGCTGCTGGCCGTGGCCTACGTGCCCCTGCAGCAGAAGCGCAAGAACATCCCGCCGCTGCAGATCGGCAACAACGTTACGCGCAACATGCTGATCCAGTTCGACGGCGCCAAGCAGCTGACTGGCATCACCGTCGACGCAAGCACCTGGCAGCATGACTTCACAGTGCGTCTGACCGGGATCGACCAGCGCGAGCGGCAGAGCAACCGCGATATCTACGGGCGCGCCCTGTTCATCGGTGACGGCCTGGCCGTGGAACGCAGCTTCGGCGTGTTCCAGCTCAAGCCCGGGCGGGCCTACGTCGAGGGCATCCGCCTGGAGCTTGTCGACGCGCTGCAGTTCACCGTCCCGGCCTTCCCGGCCAAGGTCTGGCTGAATGTCGCCCTGGAACGCACCGCCAACGATGCGCTGGCCACATGCAAAGTAGTGATCGCCAATGCCGAGGGCGACCGTACTGACTCGGTGGGCGTACGCCACTACCTGATCCAGGTGGCCAGCATCGATGCCAGCGGGCAGATCACCGACTTGCGCACCACCATGCCGATCACCGGCCCGGTGATCGATCACTTCGCCGTCAAGGATGGGGACTACCCGGCACTTCGCGCACGCGGTACGACCAAGGCCGACGTAGGCCTGGGGAAACTGCCGAATGAGAAAAGTGATGATCCAGGCACCAATAGCAGCGAGATCTTGGCGACGACCGCCGCCGTCAAGGCTGCCATGGCGCAAGTGGAGAATGCCCTGGTGGGCATGATGGTGTTCTACCCCACCAGCACGACGCCGACGGGCTTCCTGCGCTGTAATGGCGCCGCCGTGTCCAGGACGGCCTACGCCCGACTGTTTTCCCAGATCGGCACCTTCTACGGCGCCGGCGACGGCGTGACAACCTTCAACTTGCCCAACCCACGCGGCCGCTTCCTGCGAGTTCTGGACGATGGCCAAGGCCTCGATGTCGGCCGAGTCCTGGGCAGCCTGCAGGCGGATGAACTGCGAAGCCACGCGCACACCGCAACGTCGGCGGCAGGCGGTGGCCACAACCACACAGCATCCGCTGCAGCAGCTGGGGGCCACACGCACACGGCCAGCACCGATACCCAAGGCGCACACACCCACAACGTCAAAGAGGGCACGGTGGGGGTCGTCACAGGTCAAGGCGAAACGCTGTCCTCGGGCGACGACCTCACCACTGGCATCAACAACTACTCCACCACCTCCAGCGCCGGCGGTCACACGCACAACGTCACCGTGAACCCCGCAGCGGATCATACCCACGCCATCACCGTGAACAGCGTCGCGGACCATACCCACACCATCACCGTGAACGCGGCCGGCGGTACCGAAACCCGCCCAGTGAACGCCGCCTACCCGCTGTTCATCAAGTACTGAGGCTCCCATGACCACCAAGACCGTTTACCAAACCGACGAGCTGGGCATCTATGTCGGCCTGGCGATTGCCGACGCTTCGCCGCTTGAACCTGGTGTGTGGCTGATCCCGGCCCTGTGTGTGGAGCAGGAGCCGCCCAGCGCGCCGGAAGGCCAGGCCGCACGGTGGGACGGCCTGAACTGGAAGCTGATCGACTGCTACCGAGGCCTGACCGCCTACAACACCGCCACCCGCGAACCACTGGTGATCGACCGCGTGGGCCCGCTCCCAGACGGCTACACCCTCGAAGCCCCCGGCCCGGGGCAAGTCTGGGAGTTCGGCCAGTGGGTGGATGACGTCCCCGCCGTAGTCGAGACCCTGTACCAGGAGCGCCTTCTGGCCGTTGATACCGGCTGCAGCCAGGAGATCACCGGAGGGTTCTGGTCGCAGGTGCTGGGTGATCGCCATCGCTACAGCAGCACGCTCGAGGACCAGATGAACCTGACCGGCGCCGCGTTGAGCGGCGCCGACCTCACCTATCCCTGCCTCGATGCCGAGGGCATCAAGGCGTTCCGCCCTCATACGGCCGACCAGCTGCGTCAATTGGCGGGCGATTTCACCGTGTTCCGCCTGGGCCGACTGGAGCAGGCCTATCAGCTCAAGCTGCAGCTGCAGGAGGCCCGGGATGCCCAGGACATTGGCGCCTTGACGGCCATCAGCTGGGAGACCGTCGCGGTATGACCTGGAGTCCCGTCACCATGCGCTGGCCGGGCGAGACCACCAGTTGGCTGGCCGACCTCGATGCCGCGAAAACGCTGGCCTTCAGCGAGCTGGCCAGCACCGGCGAGCGGATCACCGCGCTTAAAGACCTGGTCAGCACCGCACCGAGCCAGGTGGGCGAAATGGCCGCAGCAGCCGTGGCGGCCGGGCGCGAGGCCATGGCCGATGTCTTGGGCGAAGTGCCGGCGTGCCTGGTCGTGACCCCATTCCAAAGTGGGGTTGGCCAGGGCCGAGGCCTGCAGCGCTACCTGTCGGCGCCGAACCTGGTCCGCCATCTGGGCAGCAAACTGGAGGATTCCAGCGACCAGAGCCGGCCGAGCGGCGAGCAGTACGCCCTGGTTGTCCTGTTCCTGGGCACCCGGTACGACCGGTTCGCCTCGACGCTGGGCCGCTTCAATGCCGTGCTGCCTTTGCCCGAGCTGCAGCGAGCGCAGAACCGGGCTGGACGCCTGTTCGAGCTGGATACCACCAAGTGGGAGCTGCCGAACGCCGGTACCCTGCCACGCTGGGGCGGTCTTCCGCTGGAGCGTTCGACCATCACCCGGGCAGCGAGCCAGGCCATGGCCAGCCAGCTGGCCACGCTGGAGAGCTTCGCAGCCAGCTCGCCCATGGCCGACCTGCAGGCGATGGTCGCTCGCAAGGCTGAGCGCGCCGCCGCGCAAGCCCAGCAACTGGCCGATCTCAAGGCCCAGTTCGACGGGGCCACGGCAGATACGACCATCAGCGCCCGACTGATCGGCCCCGGCAATGCCGCCGAGTTGCGCCGCCAACTGCTGGCCGGCATAGCACCAGGGCACGAATGGCCGCTGTCGGCCGGCGTCATGCTGGTGGGTTCGCTCAAAGGGCTGAGCTTCGTGCGCGAGCTGGTGGGCCTATGACTTTGCTCCTGGACGGCGAGCGGATCCGGGGCCGTGGCATGAAGGTCACCGGAGACCTGCGAATCGAAAGCGGCGACATGTCGGGGCAGACCAGCAACACCGACACCGCGCACAAGGGCTTCAAGCCCAAAACCCTGACCGTCACGCTGCTGATCGCCTTCGTCGACGCCGAACACCTGCGCACGCTGATGCGCCTGGCCGAGGCCACGGAAAGCGGTGGCCAGCTCAAGACGTACCGGATCGTCAATGACACCGCGACTGCCATGGGCATGCGCCAGGTGCAGTTCTCGGACGGGGTCAGCGCCCGGGAAGACGACACGCTGCTGGCCTGGCGTATCCAGTTCACCCTCACCGAGAAGCTGTCGAACCCTGAGCGCGTCGAAAAGCGCAGGGCCGGCAACGCGGTCAAGACCCAGAGCGCCCCGGGGCAAGGTGTCAGCGGTACCACCAGTGGTGCCGGCGCCGCCGATGGCAGTGGTACCGGCCAAGGCCTGACGGGCTTCGAGTCCACCCTGAAAAAGCTCGATGACTGGCTGGGGAGCGCCACATGAAACTCCATAAAGTCCTGAGCATCGGCGGCACCGTGCACGACCTGGTCAAAGATGATGTCCGGCTGGAGCTGGCCACCCCCGGCCGCGCCCAGTTCACCATCAAGTCCACCGGGCCCGTGTCGGGCCTGGTCACGCTCGACATCGGCTACAACGATTCGCCCCTGCAGCGCCATTTCATCGGCTACGTGGAGCGGTCCACCTCGGTCAACCAGGTGGAGCAGGTCCTGTACTGCCGCGAGCTGGCCGCGATCCTGGCCAAGCCGCTGCCGCTGAACCTGCGCCATGCCGATCTGCGCACCGTGCTGGCAGCGATCGGCGAACAGACCGGCCTGCGTTTCCGTGTGCCGGCGCAGGCCTATGCGTCGGCCAAGGCCCCGTTCTTCTACAGCCTGGCGTCCGGCTTCCAGGCCATGGACAGCCTGGCCCGGGTTTTCTCGATCCCCGACCTGATCTGGCAGCAGCAGGGCGACGGCGAGGTGTTCGTGGGGAGTTGGGAACACAGCTTCTTCGGCGCTCGGTCGCCCCTACAGCTGCCTGTCGAGCTGTTCAACAACTACCAGGGCAACCAGAGCGCCGTGATCGCGGCCCTTCCGGGCCTTCGTCCTGGTGCAACCATCAACCAAGGCGAGCGCGTCACGTCCGTGGCCCTTGTCGGTAGCGAAATGGCGATCAAATGGAAGACGCAATCCGGCGCTGTATAGAGCGCATGTACCCGGAACTCAGCGGCGGCTACCACCTGCCGCGCATGGCCCGGGTTGTCGGCGTGGCCGATGCGCCCGCCGGCGCAACCATCTGCGACGACTACCGGCCGCGCTTCGCGGTCGACCTGCAGGTCCTGGACGAGAACGGCGAGCCCGACGAGGCGCTGCCGACGCTGGCCGGCGTACCGTTGCCCGTGCCCACCGGCGGCGATGAGATGGGCTTTTTCAGCTTCCCCGAGGAAGGCACCACCGTGGTCGTCGGGTTCGCCCAAGGCCTGCCGCACAAGCCCTTTATCCAGTGCATCCTGCCCCACGGGCTGTCCCTGCCCCGGGTACCCAAAGGCGACCAAGTCTGGCAGCACAGCGAGGCCTCGCAACAGCGCGTCGAGTCGGATGGCAGCTGGACCCGCCAGACAGACGGCGGGATCACCGACAAATCCACCGACCGCCAGGTGGAAAGCCTGACCAATGCAGAGCGGTACCAGAGCGACAGCCGCACCATCGATGACCATTCCACCGAATCCGTGGGTGGTACCAAAAAGATCGAGGCGCTGGGCGCGCTGCAGCTGCTGTCCGGCGGTACCGGCAACCTGGCAGCGGTGGACGACCTGAATCTGGCCACCGGCCGCGACCTCAACCAGGTGGTGGCTCAGAAACTCAACCTGGCCGTAGGTGGCGACCTGGTCGAGCGGATCCAGAAGGCCCGCAAGAGCATCGCCAAGACCACCTGGATCGGGTCGGAGGACGTAAACGTCCTGCAGGTGCTCTGTGACCTGATCGATCTGGTGGTGCTGATGAACACTGACCTGGCCGGCCACACCCACGGGCCGAGCCCCGCCCCTTCGAATGCCGCCGCCTTCACAGCGCACGCAGCTACCGGCACACAACTTTCTGGGCAGATGAAGCCCATCACAGGAGCTTGAATGGAACTGAAGAACTACTTCGCCCAGGACGACGCCGGCAACATCCTGCCGAACGCGATCTGCTACCTCTATGATCGCGGTACCGAGATCCTGGTGAAGAATCTCAAGGCAGCGGACGGCACCGCCCTGGTCAACCCTTTCACTGCTGATGACAAAGGGCAGGTGTCGTTCGCCGCAGCCAATGGACTGTATGACCTACGCATCACCAAGGGCGCACGCGATAGCCGGATCCGCGTCCAGTGCCTGGATGTGACCGAGCACGTCAACCGCATGATCGATAACCCGGCGCCCAAGGATTCGCCCTACCTGGCCAAAGGGGATGGCGTGACCAACGACACGGCGGCATTCACAGCGTTCGAGGCTGTCATCAAAGGCCGCCAGGTGGACCTTGGCGGCAGCAAGTACCTGGTGGACAAGATCCCAACCAAGAACATCTACACCAACGGCTCGTTCAAGGTCGGCGCCTTCACCCGCCAGGCCTCGCTGTTCAACTCGTTCGTGTCGCAACCGCCCTACGTCCACCGCTTCGGTGGCCAGCTGTCGAAGCTCAAGGCCTCGCTGGGTAATCCGCTGGAACAGATCACCAGCATCGTCTTCATCGGCGATTCGATCACCTGGGGGAGCGGCAACGGCACCGAGCAAGGCCCAACCGAGCCCCGTGACAGAACGCTGTCCGACCCCCGAGACTGGTTCGGGACCGGCTCGTACGTCAACGTTTTCAAGCGCTACATTGGCGAGCGGTACGCCTTCGGAGCAGATCCGGTGCTGTCGAACTGGCCCGCCAGCCCAAGCGGAGAATCCACGGTTGAGTACACCGTGCCGGTGACGCTCTTCCCACGCGGTGGCGCTTTCACGCTCACCACCGTTGGGCCATCCATGTCCAACACGGTAGTTCTGACCGCCGGGGGAGCGCTGACCGGCGCACAGTTCCAGCTGGCAGATGGGAACAGCGCGGGCACGAGCTCGCACACGATCAGCTTCCGATTCACGGGCACCGGCTTCACTCTTTCGTTCGGGGTGGTGGGTGACTCGCTGGACTATGAGCTGATTGTGGACGGGGTCAGCCAGGGCGTGTTCACCACCACCGAGGGCGAGGATGGACTGACCTACGGCAACGACCGCCGGCGGGCGCACTCCTTTGGCTACATTCGGGACAAAGTGATCGAGCTGCGTACCAAGCGCCGGATGTCGCAAACCACTGGCAGCAAGGTATTCCGGCCCGAAGCCATCCTCATCAACAAGAAGATCCGGATCACCAACCAGGGTATCAACGGTGCCAGCTCCAGGACGTACCGTAGCTACAATCTGCCACCCACTGGGGCAGGCTTTGGAGACGGCGTAGCTGTAGGCGCTCAGGACGACTACGTGTTCTGCCAGCTCGGTACCAACGACCGGATCCGCTCTGTTCAGTTCGCGAGCGGCGTGAATGAGTACGCCTATAACCTGGGGCTGCTCCTGGATGTACTTCAGCCGATGGCTGATGTGATTCTGATGTGTGCCAACCCGGCTGCAGATGAAAACCCCGAAACGTTTTCTTTCACGATGCAGGATGTCCGGGGGACCATCTACCGGGCTGCTCAGTCCCGCAAGCTGGACATGATCGACAACTACACAGCATTGTCGGCTATCGACATCAACGTACTGGCAAACGATGGACTCCATCCCAATTCCTTAGGGTACTCACTAATGGCCAGGAACATCGTTAACTCACTCGAATCGGCTTGAAGATAACCCCGCATTAGCGGGGTCTTTGCTAGGCCACCGCAGGTTTGATTGGCATCACCTATTCGCCCACAAGCCCTCCTTGTGCCATCCTTGATTTCTTAATTCGCAGGCTGGCAAAGGGAATGCAATGATTATTTCTTCTAAAGATCAAAGATCAGCTGGCTATGACCTAGCAACGCTTTTCAAATTAAAGCTGATGAACGAATACGATGCCTTCAAAAAGCTAGGATCGCTTGCAAGTCTAGAAAGAGAGATCAGGACCCCGGGAGGAATCAAAGTCTATTTATCAAAGGAGTCAATGGATTGCTTCGTACGCCTTAAGAAAATCACAGCAAAGTATTTATCAAATAGAAAAATTCTTGACGACGGTGACATTTGCCAGTCATGCAGATACGCCCTCGGCTACTTATATGAAAATGAGCCAAACAACCTCGAACTAGCCCAATTCATCCAACTTGCCGAGGATGCATCACAAAAACCAATAAGCACCCATAAATTCATCACCTCTATGGCCGGACTTAACTTTGACAACATCACAGAGTTAAACCTAGGCTCTTTAACCCTGCTTCTGCCTCAAAAAGAAATACTCGACAGTGCGATTGCTCGAGAAGGCCAAATTGAGAACGCCTGGGCAGATATGAAAAGTTATTTATGGATAACATCTGAAATTAACGGAAGTATAGATTTCGCGGAGCGAAGATTTTTTAAAATAGTAAAAACCAGCTTAGGCCTACTTGCTCTTGCATTTTCGTTGCTTCTGGAGCGAGGTGGAGCGGTTGTAAGCCTCATTCCTTCGATAGAAGGACGAATGCGCCCCAGAACCGTCACGTGGCTATCTATTGATAAAAACTCAAACAATCTCCGCACTAAAACTGACATGCAAGGGATACAAGCGTTAACACTTACAAAGGAAGTTAAAACGCTTCTAGAAGAAACACCATGGCTACCAGCGCTTATTACTATCGCGCAAACAGATGTCCCCCAGAATGATTTAGCGAGTGCGGTCCAACGAGCGTTATATTGGTTTTTTGACGCTCAAACTGACCCTATTTTAGAAATGAGGTTCGTTAAATTCTGGAGCTGCATCGAATGTATCTTTGCACTCAGCGACAAAAAGGACACAGTACTAAGAATCAAAAAGGGCTTACGATCCTTACTCCACAAGAGGTATCGAGACACGGACCCATCCCCGCATTTTGATTTTGAAAAACAAATCACAGATATGTACGATTTAAGATGCGTTGCAGTCCATCAAGCTCATCATGACCATGTATGCATCAAGCACATTACAGCTGTAAGCAAATGGGCTGCAGACGCATTGATTGAGACCTCAATACTTATTGGTGAAGGCGTTAATAGCAGGAAAAAATTAAAAGAACAGATTGATATGATTTACTCGACAATACCAATACAAACTGCCTAGCACAGCTTACACCTAAGCCTTGGCCCGCAATGCGGGCCAAGCCATTTCTTGGATCCAGCGATCGATGGCACTCTAAAAATCTCTAAAGTAGATTGTCTAAATAAAGGCAGACCCGCCTCGCAGAAACAATAAGGCCCGCTTAATGCGGGCCTTCTCTTTACCAACAAAAGTTGACACTCACGCTGGGGGTCTATCCCAACTCAGTCTATACGTGTAGCCAGGCTCCGGCTCAGCCACGCTACAATTATAAGACTTTCCGCTAGCATCGAAATTGTAGTAACCCACAACCTCACGACTTGCTCGATGGCCTTTTGAAGAGTCTGTGCGCGTTAAGGTTGCCTTACTGCCAAAATATCTGGCATCAGCGTGGAGCAGGTCAACCCTGAAGCAGATTACACTTAAAGGTGCATTTACGATTTGTTGAATAAAGGTCCCAGATTTCTGATCCGAATCATCCATGGTCATTCTTAGGTGGACAACTTCAACATCATTGTAAACCTTTGCTCGTTTGAATTTCAGCTTGATAGACTTGGTATGTTCACCCTTGATGCTGTCTACGCTGCCGATCTCCTGCAGGTCTGATTCGCACCTCGGTTGATTAGACCCAGTCCACATAAACTTATGCTCGAAATAGCTCTGGCAAGGAGTTTTAATCTGAACATGCCTGAAAAGCTCGTAGGTAATATTCTTCCCGTCAGTGCTTTCGTACCTCATAAACGCAGATAGCGCTAAGAAGCCGGTGGGGTGTTGCATTTCCATTTGTCGCTTTGTGATTCGGTAAACCTGAAAGAATATAAAAGCCACAGTTGCTACGACGAGAGAAATAGCCACCCAAGCTTTAATACTATCGGTCATTAGCGTCGTGGCGCTGACGCCTAGTAAAGTAGCCATGACTCCTAAATAACCTAAATACTCAAATATCCGTTTCACAAAAAACCCCAATTTTCAGGCACAAAAAAGGCGCCAAACAAGCGCCTTTTTAAGGATTTATGTTGCTAAATTACGATGCGTCGCCGCTCATGTTAATCTCCTTTCTTGCTTTCCAATAGTTAAAAACTGTCGGTTTCGCTAGAGATGGCACGCCTTTGGCTCAACAACGGCGCTCTCGCTAAGCGCCCTAATAGTGGCCTTTCAGGCCCTTTATGTCAATACGGGTACCGGCTAGCGCAGGCAATCCCAAGCGATAGCCCCCCTCCTTCGGCCAGCCAAGCGCCCAGTGCAGGCCGTGGCCATCGGCGGCAGACGATGCCCGGAAAAGCTCATAGCGTCCAGCTTAGTCACTAGCCGCACCCTTCCAACGTGACAGGCGGCACAGGCGGCCCCGTCGAGTCGGCGCCCTCGCAGCAGGGCCAGGGCATGAACCTTAGCTACGCCCCGTGGAAAATTCTGTCTGGGGAAAAAAAACGGCGGAGAAAATCACTTATCCCCCTCCCGCCGACGCGCTTCGCGTCGCGAAATAGTGCAAAGGCCCGTCCAGGTGCAAGCCGCCACCGGGGCAGGCCCGGCGGGGGCCGTGTAGAGCGACAGGGCATTGCACACTGTGCAAACATTTGAAGCACTGTGCAGTCCGGTACCTACGATGTGTCCACAATGTGTCCACACCGAAATCGAAAACCCTTCCCCAATAAGATCGGATATCCAATAAAATCAGCCACATCAAGGGTTTTACCAACGGACACAGTTGATTTTTTCGGGCTCATAATCCTTTGGTCCACGGTTCGAGTCCGTGTGGGCCCACCAGATACGACAAAGCCGCGCGAATGCGCGGCTTTTTTTTGCAAACGGCGTACGGCGATTGAGCCAGCGGACGCTGAGTATCGAAAGGAAGCTTTAAAATGACGGTCATGGAAGCTATTCGCAAGGCTACCCGAATGAAGCGTTTCGGATGGGCGCTCATGCTGGGAGCCGCTATCCAATTCGCAATGTTCCTCGTACTCTTCGCTTATGATTTCGGGGAGCACTTGAAGCCCCTTCTCGCAACGCCGGGAAACGCGATTCAGGAACTGTGCGATCTGATTTTCCAGGAAACATCGTTTCTCATGCCGCTCTGGAGCATCACTCCCCGCATTGACATCTACGATCCGCTTCATGTGGATACCCTTTTGCTGTTCGGTATCCTGATGATTTTTGTAACAGGCGCCTACATACGTGACTGCGGCAAAGAGCTCGCACAGGATGTAGCTGTGATCAGAAAAAAGGCTCGAGATGAGATTTGGCTACGTTCGATGCTGCCGCACGCCTCGCAAACCGTGATCAACCAGCCGGCGAGTGTTGTCGTTCTGAGCTTGCCGATGCCACCGGGAGAGGGCAAGAGCTGGTGGGAACGGCCTATGGGTTGCTGTTCATGGGGCTGACGACTACCTACTTCGGTGCGCTCATCACCAAGATCTCTGGCCTAACGTGATCCCATCGGGACGGGCTGACTCAGCCTTCTGATCGGCTCTGGGCTCTCTGCTGAGGAGTAGCCTGGCTAGATATGCCCAAGCGCTTTCGGGCCTTGAGCGACGGTCTATCACCGCCTCCGAGACTGGCGAAACCGCGGAACATTCGATCTGATGCTCAGGCGATTGCACCTCCAGATACGACAAAGCCGCGCGTTTACGCGGCTTTTGTCATTTCAGCGTTCAGAAATTCAATCGCAGCGCGGTTCGCCACAGATTCTTCAACGGCGAACGCCAGTGCTTGCGCCAATTCTTTTCCCACCACGCATCTTCATTGCACACGACCGTTTCCAGGTCACTCCCGGTCACTTCCGCTGCATGCTGACGGAACATCATCGGAAACACGCAGTGCTGCTTGATCCGGCGTTTGAACATGACATCGACCGGCTCGCCCGCGTAAGGCGTATTGGCCAGTATCCGGCAGCCCTCGCGCGACAGCACATAGGCATGCAAGGCAACCACTCGGCCTCGGGCAATGAAAGGAAACCAGGTGAGCCAGGTACGGCCCATCGAGTAACCCAGGTGGAGTGCCTCGAAGCGATGCGAGCCCATGAAGCGGTTTACCCAACGGACCCGAGAAGCCTTCAACTCATAAGCCTTGACGTCATCCTCGAACACCAGAATCCGCTCCAGCCCTTCATCCAAAGCACGCTGTGCGAGCTGCTGATGGGACTCGTAGCAGCCCCGTTTCGGATCGCTGTCTTTCTGCACCACGTGAAACGTCACAGGGTTTGCGAGCTGATTGGCAATGCTTTGCTCAAACAATGCGCGCCGGTCAGCGCGTGTATCCAGCGAAATGCAATAGACGGCATTTACGTCGAAGTGAACCCTGCTCACCCACCCATCCTTCAAATCGAGCCTGTCTTACGCATTAGCGAACCCGCACGGATGATAACGGGCAGCCGATAGCATCACAAAGCCATCAAGTAACTTAGTATTAGTGCTTTCGCGCAGCCATCCTGGTTTCTCGCGGATTGTAAAAAGTGCAATCGGCCGGGATATCCCGTGTGACCAGCGTCATGGCGCCAATCACCACGTTGTCACCGATGTCGATCTGATCGGCAATGATGCAGCTATTGGCACCGAGACTGACGTTATCGCCGATGTGCAGCGCGTAACGCTCCAGGCCCAATGTCTTGATACCGATGGAGCAGTTCTGGCGGATGAAGAAATTCCGCCCGATGCTCACGTGGCGAGTGATCACCACGCCAGGCAGATGAGCAATACGCAGGCCCGGCGCGATCTGCGCACCGATGTCGATATCCACCGCGTACTTCAGGTTGAGCCGCTGCTGCATGCCACGGGCGTAGCGCCTGCCCAGGCCGCCGCAGGCATCGAGGTATTGCGCCAGGCGGTAGGCGAAGAGGAAGCGCAGCTTGTTGTCCTTGCGCGCTCGGCGCAGGACGTTGAACAGCAGGCTGATTCTGCGTCCGGGCTTTGTCTTGTTGGAAACTTCCTGTCGCCAGCATTCCATCAAGATTTCGAGATTCACAACGTGGGTCCACTGAGACTGCCAGACCATAATGCCGCAATATCGGCAGCGGTGCAGCCCTTGGCCTTGATCTGCCTGCCATTGGCTGGCTAGGCTAGCGAGCCCACCGCAGAGACTTGTCATGTCGGACTCCCGCACCATCACCCTCGACGAAATCGACCACCAGTTGATCGCCCTGTTGCAGATCAACGCCCGCGAAAGCGTCGCCACCCTCGCCCGTCAACTGGGCATCGCGCGCACCACGGTCAACTCGCGCCTGGCACGGCTGGAGAAAGGCAAGGTCATCACCGGCTATGGCGTGCGCCTGGGCCAGCGTCTGATGGGTGGCGGACTGCAGGCATATGTCGGGATCAAGGTGCAGCCGCGCTCAGGCAAGGAGGTGGTGCGCCGCCTGAGTGCCATGGGGCAGGTGCAGCAGCTCTGCGCGGTGAGCGGCGAGTTCGACTATGTGGCCTGGCTGCGTAGCGATTCGCCGGAACAACTCGACCAATTACTGGACCAGATTGGCAGCGTCGAGGGGGTTGAGAAGACCACGACTTCGATCATCCTGAGCAGCAAGGTGGATCGTGGGCAGCCAGTTTGAAATTTATGCACTCGGGAGTAACCGTCGAAATAAATCAAAGCACCGTCGTTTTGAGTCATAGCTGATCAATTTGACGCTAATTTGCGTCTTATTTACGTCCCCCCCGCTTCATAAAATGACCATCAGGCATCTCCTATACTCAGGCTCCGCCCCCGCGCAGCCGCTCTGGCAAGGTCACTTCATGAACAAGAACAACCGCCACCCCGCCGACGGCAAAAAGCCTATTACCATCTTCGGCCCGGATTTCCCGTTTGGCTTTGACGACTGGCTGGAGCACCCGGCCGGCCTTGGCAGCATCCCGGCAGCAAGGCACGGTGAAGAAGTCGCCATCGTCGGCGCGGGTATCGCGGGGTTGGTGGCGGCCTATGAGCTGATGAAGCTCGGCCTCAAACCAGTGGTGTATGAAGCCTCGAAGCTGGGTGGCCGGCTGCGATCGCAGGCCTTCAACGGTACCGATGGGATCATTGCCGAGCTCGGCGGCATGCGGTTTCCGGTGTCTTCAACCGCCTTCTATCACTACGTCGACAAGCTGGGCCTGGAGACCAAGCCATTCCCCAACCCGCTGACGCCAGCGTCGCGCAGCACGGTCATCGACCTCGAAGGCCAGACCTACTACGCCGAGAAGGCCAGCGACCTGCCTGCGCTGTTCCACGAGGTGGCCGACGCCTGGGCTGACGCGCTGGAAAGCGGCGCGCAGTTCGCCGATATCCAGCAGGCGATTCGCGACCGCGATGTTCCGCGCCTCAAAGCACTGTGGAACACGCTGGTGCCGCTGTGGGACGACCGCACCTTCTATGACTTCGTCGCCACTTCGCGTTCGTTCGCAAAACTGAGCTTCCAGCACCGCGAGGTGTTCGGTCAGGTCGGTTTCGGCACCGGTGGCTGGGACTCGGATTTCCCCAACTCGATGCTGGAAATCTTCCGCGTGGTGATGACCAACTGCGACGACCACCAACACCTGATCGTCGGCGGCGTAGAGCAGGTGCCGCAAGGTATATGGCGCCATGTGCCGGAGCGCTGCGCACATTGGCCCGAGGGCACCAGCCTGAGCTCGCTGCATGGCGGTGCGCCGCGCACCGGGGTCAAGCGCATTGCCCGCGCTGCCGATGGGCGCTTGGCTGTGACCGACAACTGGGGTGACACCCGCCACTACGGCGCCGTGCTCGCCACGTGTCAGAGTTGGCTGCTGACCACGCAGATCAACTGCGAAGAGTCGTTGTTCTCGCAGAAGATGTGGATGGCCCTGGACCGCACCCGCTACATGCAGTCGTCGAAAACCTTCGTAATGGTCGACCGGCCTTTCTGGAAGGACAAGGACCCACAGACCGGGCGTGACCTGATGAGCATGACCCTCACCGACCGCCTGACCCGCGGCACCTACCTGTTCGACAACGGCGACGACAAACCGGGGGTGATCTGCCTGTCCTACGCGTGGATGAGCGACGCCCTGAAGATGCTGCCGCACCCGGTGGAAAAGCGCGTGCAGCTGGCCCTGGATGCCCTGAAGAAGATCTACCCGAAGACCGACATCGCCGGGCATATCATCGGCGACCCGATCACCATTTCCTGGGAGGCCGACCCGCACTTCCTCGGCGCCTTCAAGGGCGCATTGCCGGGTCACTACCGCTATAACCAGCGCATGTACGCGCACTTCATGCAGCAGGACATGCCGGCCGAACAGCGCGGCATGTTCATTGCCGGCGACGACGTGTCATGGACGCCGGCCTGGGTCGAGGGCGCGGTGCAGACCTCGCTCAATGCCGTGTGGGGTATCATGAATCACTTCGGTGGCCACACCCACCCCGACAACCCCGGCCCAGGCGACGTGTTCGATGAACTCGGGCCTATCGCCCTGGCCGATTGATACCAAGGAGGCAGCATGCGCATCGCTCTGTTCCAGGGCGCACCTCACCCACTGGACGTGCCCGGCAACCTGCAACGGCTGCGCCACCAGGCGCAACGGGCGGCCGAGCGTGGTGCGCAGTTGCTGGTGTGCCCGGAGATGTTTCTGAGCGGCTATAACATCGGCCTGGAGCAGGTCGAACGGTTGGCCGAGGCGGACGATGGTCCGTCGGCGATGGAGGTGGTGGAGATCGCCCAGGCGCACCGAATCGCCATTGCCTACGGCTATCCGGAGCGCGCCGATGACGGGGCGATCTACAACAGCGTGCAGTTGATCGATGCCCATGGCCGCAGCCTGTGCAACTACCGCAAGACGCACCTGTTCGGTGAGCTGGATCGCGCCATGTTCAGCGCGGGGGCCGACCACTTCCCAGTGATCGAGCTGGAAGGCTGGAAGGTCGGGTTGCTGATCTGCTACGACATCGAGTTTCCGGAGAATGCCCGGCGCCTGGCACTAAGCGGGGCCGAGCTGATCCTGGTGCCGACGGCGAACATGACCCCCTACGACTTCGTCTGCCAGGTGACGGTGCGCTCGCGGGCGCAGGAAAACCAGTGCTACCTGGTGTACGCCAACTATTGCGGGGCCGAGGGCGAAATCCAGTATTGCGGGCAGAGCAGCATCATCGGGCCGGATGGCAGCCTGCTGGCCATGGCCGGGCGCGATGAGTGCCAGTTGCTGGCGGACCTTGAGCATGAGCGGGTGGTGAACGGGCGCGAAGCGTTCCCGTATCTGGCTGACCTGCGCCAGGAACTGCACCTGCGCAGGGGCTGAGTGAAACCCCATGCCTGACCCCACGCGCACGCTCACCCTGGCCAACGGCCTGCACCTCACGCTGCGCCATGCGCCGCGACTGAAGCGCGCGGCTGCAGCGCTGCGCGTGCACGCCGGCAGCCACGACGCCCCGGTGAAATGGCCGGGGCTGGCGCATTTTCTCGAGCATCTTTTCTTCCTGGGCAACGCTCGTTTTCCACTGGAAAACGGCTTGATGCGCTACGTTCAGGCCCTCGGTGGCCAGGTAAATGCCAGCACCCGCGAACGCACCACCGATTTCTTCTTCGAAGTGCCACCCGCTGCCTTTGCCGGTGGGCTGGAGCGTTTGTGCCAGATGCTCGCCGAGCCAGACCTGAGCATCGAGCACCAGCGCCGTGAGCGGGAGGTGATTCATGCCGAATTCATCGCCTGGTCACGCAACCCACAGGCGCAGAAACAATTCACCCTGTTGCAGTCAGTGTCTGCACGGCATCCGCTGGGCGGTTTTCATGCAGGCAATCGGCATACCCTGGCACTGCAGGATCCAGCATTCCAGCAAGCCCTCAAGGGTTTTCATCAACGTTTCTACCACGCAGGTCAGATCACCTTGAGCCTGTGCGGGCCGCAAACGCTGGACCAGTTGGAACAGCTCGGCAGGCAGTTTGCGCAGGTGTTTGCGCCAGGGAAACGGGCCGCGCAAATGCTGCCGCCAGCATTGACCAGAACGCATACAGGGCTGGTTTTCACACACGAAAGCCTGCCCGAAGGCGCCTATCACGCGTTGGAACTGTTGATTGCCTGTTTGAGCGACAGCAGGGCGGGCACCTGGCTGGATGCCTTGCGCCAGCGCGGCTGGCTGCAAGGGTTCGAAGCAGAACTACTGTACGCCTTCGCCGGCCAGATGCTCTGGCACATCGACCTGAAGCTCGTTGAACACGCCTGTTCAGAGCAGGCCCGCGACCTGCTGCACGGTTGGTTCAGCTTCATCCGGCAGGCCGATCCTGCGCAACTCAACGCCGAATTCAGCCTGCTGCAACAAAACCAGGAGCGCAACGCCAGCGCCCTTGAGCTGGCCCGCCGCGACAGTGCGGGGCAGCCGTTTGCGGCATTGGATGCACAAGGGCTGGTGGCGCTGCGGGCGATACTCGAAGACCTGCCGCACTGTGAACGTGGACAATGGCAGCTACCTGCGCCCGATCCGCTGCTGCTTGCGGACTCGCCCCACACCCAGGCTCGACCACTACCTGCGGGACTGTCGGTCAGTGATCTACTCCCCGAAGCCCGCCAGTACGCAGCGGTCTATCTGCGTTGGCAGGTACCTGCGCCACTGCATCAGCCCTTGTATGACGTGCTCGATCGCGCTCTGCACCCGCTCAAGGAGCGTTGCAGGCGCGCTTCGTTGCAACTGCAATTCAGCAGCGCGGGTGAATGCTGGCAACTTCGCTGCAGCGGTCAGCCTGCAGCCGTTGTTCGCGCTGTCGAATGCGCCCTGGCGCACTTGATTTCACCTGATGACTGGACACTCCCTACAGAACAGGAACCCGCGCTGATTCCGATCAGAGCCCTGCTCAAACAATTGCCCGATGCGCTGCTCGGCCCAACACGAATGCCAAAACCTGGCGCCATGCTCGACCAGCAAACGCTGGACGATGCCTGGCGACAGAGCCATTGGCACGGCCTGGCCGTCGGCTTCGATGCCGCCACCCTGCAATCGCTTGGCGCCGTGCTGCATGCGTGCCCCGGGCAAGCCGGCGCCCCCGCTGCCGTACCCCGCTGGCACGGCCGCCGCTGGCACCACGCGCAGGTGCCGGGCACTGAACACGCACTGTTGCTGTTCTGCCCAGTACCGGCCGATCAGCACGCTTGCGGCCGTCTTCTCGCTCAATTGCTGCAGGGGCCGGTGTACCAACGCCTGCGGGTGGAATTGCAGCTTGGCTACGCAGTGTTCAGTACCTTTCGTCAGCTCGAAGGCGTCGGCGGCCTGCTGTTCGGCGTGCAATCGCCCCACGCAACCCAAGCCGAAATCCTCAATCATCTGCAAACCCTGCTGCGCCAAGGCGTGAACCTTGACCCCGCTGCCCGCCAAGCATTGGCCGAGCAATTCGACGAAATGGCCATGGCCAACGCCGATGTCGCCGAATGGGCATGGCAGACACACCTGGCGACACAAACGGACGGCTTGCCTGCACTGCGCAGGTCTATTCTGATGACACAACAAGCGGACCTGGACGACCTGTCAGGCGCCCTGCTCAACGCCCAATCCAACTGGCTGTGCCTGGCAAATGCGCCTGCGCCGGATGGGGCATGGCACTGATTTCGTCTGGATTGTTACATTTACCGCAAGGGCGCTTTTCGAAGAATTAACCTTTCGGTACAAAATTTTCTTGTAAGATAACGCTATCTCAGCCGACGGAACCTCCAGCGCGGGGTGCCTTCAAATCCAGTAGCTGAATCACCCAACCCTGATCCGGAAGGAGCAAATTATGTGGACCAAACCTGCCTACACTGACCTGCGTATCGGCTTCGAAGTGACCATGTACTTCGCCAGCCGCTAAGCCCAGCTTGCGCAACGACGCCTCGGCCCGCCGGGGCGTCGTCGTTTTTTGCACAGGGTTTATGCCCAGTTCGGATAGAGAACAGCCATGTACATCCAGATTCTCGGCTCCGCCGCTGGCGGCGGCTTCCCGCAGTGGAACTGCAACTGCGTCAACTGCAAGGGCTTTCGCGACGGCAGCCTGCGCGCCACGGCACGCACCCAGTCATCGATCGCCCTCTCCGATGACGGTGTGCACTGGATCCTGTGCAACGCCTCACCGGACATCCGCGCCCAGCTCCAGGGTTTCGCGCCGATGCAACCGGGCCGGGCACTGCGCGACACCGGCATCAACGCCATCGTCCTGCTGGACAGCCAGATCGACCACACCACCGGCCTGCTCAGCCTGCGCGAAGGCTGCCCGCACCAGGTATGGTGCACCGACATGGTCCACCAGGACCTCACCACCGGCTTCCCGCTGTTCAACATGCTCAGCCACTGGAACGGTGGCCTGCAGTGGAATCGCATCGAGCTCGAAGGCAGCTTCGTCATCGAAGCCTGCCCCAACCTCAGGTTCACGCCATTCCCGCTGCGCAGCGCCGCGCCGCCGTACTCGCCGCACCGCTTCGACCCACACCCCGGCGACAACCTCGGCCTGCTGGTCGAAGACACGCGCACCGGCGGCAAGCTGTTCTACGCGCCCGGGCTCGGTCAGGTCGACGACAAGCTGCTGACGATGATGCACGGCGCCGATTGCCTGCTGGTCGACGGTACGCTGTGGGAGGATGATGAAATGCAACGCCGTGGTGTCGGCACCCGTACCGGTCGCGAGATGGGCCACCTGGCGCAGAACGGTCCAGGCGGCATGCTCGAAGTGCTGGATGGTTTCCCGCGCCAGCGCAAGGTGCTTATCCACATCAACAACACCAACCCGATCCTCGATGAAGATTCCCCGGAGCGCGCCGAAGTGCAGCGCCGCGGCGTGGAAGTCGCCTTCGACGGCATGAGCATCGAGTTGTAAGGAGGCTTGATGAGCGACGCATTGCCACTGTCGCCTGCCGAGTTCGAGCAGGCCCTGCGCGCCAAGGGCGCCTTCTACCACATCCATCACCCGTACCACGTGGCGATGTACGAAGGGCGCGCCACTCGCGAACAGATCCAGGGCTGGGTGGCCAACCGCTTCTACTACCAGGTGAACATTCCCATGAAGGATGCCGCGATCCTGGCCAACTGCCCGGACCGCGAGGTGCGTCGTGAGTGGATCCAGCGCCTGCTCGACCACGACGGCGCCCCCGGCGAAGAGGGCGGCATCGAAGCCTGGCTGCGCCTGGGCCAGGCGGTCGGCCTCGACCCCGACCAGCTGCGCTCCCAGGAACTGGTGCTGCCCGGTGTGCGCTTCGCCGTCGATGCCTACGTCAACTTCGCCCGCCGCGCCAGCTGGCAAGAGGCCGCCAGTAGTTCGCTGACCGAGCTGTTCGCCCCGCAAATCCACCAGTCGCGGCTGGATAGCTGGCCGCAGCACTACCCGTGGATCGACCCGGCCGGCTACGAGTATTTCCGCACCCGCCTGGGCCAGGCCCGGCGTGATGTCGAGCACGGCCTGGCCATTACCCTGCAGCACTACACCACCCGCGACGGCCAGGAGCGTATGCTGGAAATCCTGCAGTTCAAGCTGGATATCCTCTGGAGCATGCTCGATGCCATGAGCATGGCCTACGAGCTGAACCGTCCGCCGTATCACACCGTCACCCAGCAACGGGTGTGGCACAAGGGGATCGCCCTATGAGCTTTGATCGCAAGCAAGTCCCGAACTGGCGCCCTGGCTACCGCTTTCAATATGAACCCGCGCAGAAAGGCCACGTGCTGCTGTACCCCGAAGGCATGATCAAGCTCAACGACAGCGCGAGCCTGATCGGCGGCCTGATCGACGGCAAACGCGATGTCACAGCGATCATCACCGAACTGGAACGGCAGTTCCCGGGTGTGCCTGAAGTCGCCGACGACATCGAGCAATTCATGGAGGTGGCCCGTGGCGAACACTGGATCACCCTCGCCTGAGGTACCGGTCGGCCTGCCGCTGTGGTTGCTGGCCGAGCTGACCTACCGCTGCCCGTTGCAGTGCCCGTACTGTTCCAACCCGCTGGATTTCGCCGAGCAGGGTAAAGAGCTGAGCACCGCGCAGTGGTTCAAGGTGATGGCCGAAGCTCGGGAGATGGGCGCGGCGCAGATTGGCTTTTCCGGCGGTGAGCCGCTGGTGCGCCAGGATCTCGCCGAGCTGATCGGCGAAGCGCGGCGCCTGGGTTACTACACCAACCTGATCACCTCCGGCATCGGCCTGACCGAAACGCGCATCGCCGCGTTCAAAGAAGCGGGCCTGGACCATATCCAGATCAGCTTCCAGGCCAGCGACGAGCAGGTGAACAACTTGCTGGCCGGCTCGAAGAAGGCTTTCAAGCAAAAGCTGGAGATGGCCCGAGCAGTGAAGGCCCACGGTTACCCGATGGTGCTCAACTTCGTCACCCACCGGCACAACATCGACAAGATCGACCGCATCATCGAGCTGTGCATCGCGCTCGAAGCCGACTTCGTCGAGCTCGCCACCTGCCAGTTCTACGGCTGGGCGCACCTCAACCGCCTGGGCCTGCTGCCGACCCGCGAACAGCTTGAGCGCGCCGAACGCATCACCAATGAATATCGCGACAAGCTCAAGGCCGCCGGCAGCCCGTGCAAGCTGATCTTCGTCACCCCCGACTATTACGAAGAACGCCCCAAGGCCTGCATGAACGGCTGGGGCAGCCTGTTCCTGACCATCACCCCGGACGGCACCGCCCTGCCCTGCCACGGCGCGCGCCAGTTGCCCGTACAGTTCCCCAATGTGCGCGACCACGACCTGCACCACATCTGGTATGACTCGTTCGGCTTCAACCGTTTCCGTGGCTACGACTGGATGCCCGAACCCTGCCGCTCGTGCGACGAAAAAGAGAAGGACTTTGGCGGCTGCCGCTGTCAGGCCTTCATGCTTACCGGCGATGCCAGCAATGCCGACCCGGTGTGCGCCAAGTCGGCTGACCACGGCATCATTCTCAAGGCCCGCGAGGAAGCAGAGACTGCCCAACTCGCCATTGAACAGATGACCTTCCGCAATGAACGCAACTCACGAGTCATCGCCCGCGGCTAAGCTCAGTGCCGCGCAGGCCGTAGCCGCAGGTACTGACTTTGCCGAGCTCAAGGTCGGCGCCCACGGCCTGTTCTGGAACGAATTCCGTCCCGCCGATGGCGCCTGCCGCATATGGCACTGGCGCGACCATCAGGCACGCTGCCTGACGCCGGATGGTTTCAGCGTGCGCAGCCGGGTGTATGAATATGGGGGTGGCAGCTTCTGCCTGGGTGACGACGCGCTCTGGTTCGTCAATGAACAGGATCAGCAGGTCTACCGCCAAGCTCTGGATGACGCAGCACCGCTTGCCGTGACCCGCAATGAGCAGTGCCGCTACGGCGATCTGCAGTGGCACGACAGCAAGGTGCTGGCGGTCGAGGAGCGCCATGGCGAGGGCGTCGAGCATCGCCTGGTGGCCTTGGTCGAAGGCAGTGTTGAAGTACTCGCCGAAGGTGCCGACTTCTATGCCTCGCCCACGGTCAGTGCCGATGGCGCACGCCTGGCCTGGATTGAATGGGACCGCCCGGCACAGCCATGGACGGTAACCCGGTTGATGAGTAGCGAACGACTCGGTGATGGCAGTTGGGGCACGGCTCGCTGCATCGCAGGGGATGACGAGTCCTTGCAGCAACCGCGCTTCGACGCTGAGGGGCGCTTGTATTGCCTGTCAGATCGCAACGGTTTCTGGCAGCCGTGGGGCGAACTCTGCGGCCAATGGCAGGCTCTACCCGCCAAAGCAGCGGATCACGCTGCCGCCCCCTGGCAGCTCGGTACCAGCACTTGGCAGGCACTCGGGCCGCAAAACTACCTGGCCACATGGTTCGAAGCCGGTTTCGGGCAGCTGGGGTTGCGTACCGCCGATGGCCAGGTGGAGCGTTTCGCCAGCGCCTACACCCGCTTTCGCAACCTGGCTATGGATGCCGAGCATCTCTACGCCATCGCCGCCTCGCCAATCAGCCCGCCAGCCGTCATCGCCATCGATCGGGTGAGCCACGAAGTTCACATCCTGGCGGGGGGCGCCGAGCTACTGCCGGCGGAGTGCATCAGCCTGCCACAGTCGATGCTTTACGAGAACGATGGCGAGTTTTCCCATGGATTCTTCTACCCTGCAGCCGGTGCCAAAGGCCCCTCGCCGCTGGTAGTGTTCATCCACGGGGGACCGACCTCGGCCTGCTACCCGGTGCTCGACCCGCGAATCCAGTACTGGACCCAGCGCGGCTTCGCCGTCGCCGACCTGAATTACCGGGGTAGTACTGGTTATGGTCGCGAGTATCGCCAGGCCCTGCACCTGAACTGGGGCGAGAGCGATGTTCAGGATGCCTGCGCGGCGGTCGAGCATCTGGCCGGGCTAGGTTTGATCGACGCCAGCAAAGCCTTCATTCGCGGCGGCAGCGCGGGCGGTTACACCACCCTTTGCGCCCTGGCATTTCATGATGTGTTCAAGGCCGGCGCGAGCCTTTACGGGGTCAGCGACCCCATTGCGCTGGGCCGCGCCACGCACAAGTTCGAGGGCGATTACCTGGACTGGCTGATTGGTGACCCGCAGCAGGATGGCGAGCGTTATCGCCTCCGCACGCCGCTGTTGCATGCACAGCAGATCAAGGTGCCGGTGATTTTCTTCCAGGGTGAGCTGGATGCGGTGGTAGTGCCAGAGCAGACGCGTTCGATGCTCGACGCGTTGAAAGCGAATGGCATCGAGGCCGAGGGGCATTTCTACTCAGGGGAGCGGCATGGCTTCCGCCAGGCAGAGAACCTGGCACATGCGCTTGAGGAGGAATGGAAGTTCTATTGCCGGGTGTTAGGTCAGTGAGTGTTGGGGCCGCTTGGCGGCCCCAACGGTTCATCGCTTGGCAATGATATACACCGCATGCACGATACCCGGAATGTACCCCAGCAAGGTCAGCAGGATATTCAGCCAGAACGCCCCGCCGAACCCTACCTGCAAAAACACGCCCAGCGGCGGAAGAAGGATGGCGATGATGATGCGAATAAAATCCATGCGAGTATCTCCTCAAAGGGTCTAAACAGAGACTAGCTGGGCATCGCAGAGGTTCCACATGAACAGTGTGATGGCCACCAAGCGCATGTCGAAGGTTTTGCTTCGCCCATGAGATCGAGCGCCGCCCGCGCGGCGCTCGATCTCATGGGCGCCAAAAATCCCCCGACAAGCACTTTGCAGCCCGCGCCAGTTTCAACCCAGGCAAAAAAAACGCCCCGGGCCAAGTGAAGCAGGCCAGAGGCGATGCGCAGAAACGCCAGACGGTTCGTTGAATTCGTGTTACGCCGACACTTCGCGGCGGGCCTGCTGCTGTTGCGCATGCAGGCGGGCAAAGGCCCGGGCCAGGCGCAGGAGCATTTCGTCGACATTGCCTTTGCTCACCGTCAGCGCCGGAGAGAAGCGCACCACATCCGCTTGCGGTGCATTGAGCAACAGGCCTTCGTGTAAGGCCGCTTGCACCAGGTCTTTGGCCGAAGGCTCCTGTAACTGCAAGGCCCATAGCAGGCCTTGGCCGCGTACTTCGCCCTGGCCGTAGCGGCCGGCCAGACGGCTGAGGCCATCGCGCAGGTGGCGACCGCTGTCCTGGACCTGCTCGAAAAAGCCCGGTTCCAAAACGGTGTCCAGTACGGCCAGTCCGGCAGCACTCATCAGCGCGTTACCGTGATGGCTGCCTTCCAATTCACCCGGCTCGGCGCAGCAGGCCGTGCCACGGGCCAGCAACGCAGCCAACGGCACGCCACCGCCCAGGCCCTTGCCCAGGGTGATGATGTCGGCGCGCACCCCGTAGGTTTCTTCGGCCAGCAGCGCGCCGCAGCGGCCGATGCCGGTTTGCACCTCGTCGAGGATCAACAGGATGCCCAGTTCACGGCACAGCTTCTCGACGCCCTGAAGGTATTCCGTGGTAGCCGGGATCACGCCAGCCTCACCCTGGATCGGCTCGAGCATGATCGCCACGGTGCGCGAGTCGACCTGCGCATGCAGCGCCGCCAGGTCGTTGAATGGCACCTTGCTGAAACCCGGCAGACCCGGTTCGCAACGGTTGCACGGCAGCGGGTCGGATGCCGACAACGCGCCGAGGCTGCGCCCATGGCAACCCTGACTGGCCGTGATGATGTGATAGGCGCCGTTGCGATGCAGTCGGCCCCATTTACGCGCCAGCTTGATCGCCCCTTCGCAGGCCTCGGCGCCGCTGTTGAGCAGATACGCCTGCTCGCTGCCGGTGCTCTGGCACAGGCGGTTGACCAGCGCCAGCAGGCCACGGCTGTGAAAGCCCGAGCCCGGGTTGATCAAAGCCTGGGCCTGGTTGCCCAGCGCCTTGACCAGCACGCCGGGGCTGTGACCGAGGCTGTTGACTGCGCAGCCCTGGGTAAAATCCAGGTAAGCGTGCCCTTCGCTGTCCCACAACCAGGAGCCCTGGCCACGCACGAACACTTGCGCGGCACGTTCTGTGCTCGGCATCAGGCGCTCGCGGGACAACGGCGGCGCATCCGCCACGACCACCGACGCACGCTTGGGCTCGGTAGCTGCGGCGGGGGCCGAGCGACGCAGGTTGAACAGGTTCATCGGGGCTCCAGCCAGGCACGGTAAGGGGGCCAGCAGCCGGTCTCTATGCCGGCGCTTGATATTTTGTCTTGCCTATCAAAAGTGTTTTTCAAACGAGGTAACAATGTGCTGATTGATTGCTGTAACCCGTTGGAATACGGCGATAGACTAGGCTTCGCCAGCCCCTGCGGCCATTTCGTTTTTTCAGCTTTTTCGATAAGTATTACTTATGGATTTTCGCCAACTGCGTTATTTCGTCGCGGTGTACGAAGAAGGCCACGTCGGCCGCGCCGCCGAGCGCCTGTCACTGTCGCAGCCAGCCCTGTCCCAGCAGATCCGCCAGCTCGAGCACAGTCTCGACTTGAACCTGTTCGAGCGCAGCAACAAGCGCCTTTTGCCGACCCTGGCCGCGCACACCCTTTACAACCATGCGCTGCCCCTGCTCGACGGGCTGCAACGCGCCCACGAAGCCATGCGCAACTTCAAGGGCCAATCGCTGCGTACGCTGGCCATCGGCGTGCTGCAGACCGTGCGCCCAAGCCTGGTCCCGCAGTTGCTGGAGCGGCTACGCAAGGCCCAGCCGCACCTGGTGGTGCAGATCTATGAATTGTCAGGGCTGGAAATCGAACGTCGGCTGCTCAATGGCAACCTGGATATTGGCATCAGCTATCTACCGCCACGCCAACCAGGGCTGCATGGCATGCTGCTGTATGAAGATGAGCTTCAGCTGGTCATCCCCGATACTCACCCTTTGAAGGATTTCAAGAAGGTGTCGATCAGACAAGCCGCAGAATTGCCGATGCTGATGCTCGGCGAAGAATTCCAGATTCGTCAAATCTGGAAGGAACAGCTCGCCAGCCAAGGGCGTCGGCCACAGGTACAGGCAGAGATGAACAACATGGGCGGCATTCTCGACAGCCTGGCCCACACCGCACTAGCCACCATTCTCCCAGGACGGGCCAAGGATGCCGCAGAAGATGACCAAGGTTTGCTGTGGAAGCCGTTGAGCGAGCCACGGGTGCCGCTGAAGGTGGGCCTGGTGTTCCGCGACGCCCAGCGCCAACAGGCGTCGGTGGAGTTGCTGCGTACCTTGCTCGAAGAAGAAACGGACACCCGGCAAGTGGTTGCCACCGCGCTCTCCTGATAAAACACGCGCACAAAGAAAACCCCGCCGAAGCGGGGTTTTCCAGACTGTTTCCCTGTGACATCCCTATCGCCCCACCGTCCTGGCAGGAAATCCTTCGTTGTCCCTGTTCTGTCCTTTGCGCTTCCTGCGCAACGTCCATGTACAAAGATTAGCCGTGGATCCAATCTGACACCAGTGGCGAAAAGTCACCACGGCATGTAGGAGATCGCTTACAAAAAGGACACATTCACAAACATGTTGACCGCCGTTAAAACTGCTCGGCATCCAACAGGTACAGCGATTCGCTGCCCGCCTTCACCGAAGCCACCAGCGAATCCACCCGCGGCAACAACCGCGCATAGTAGAACCGCGCCGTCCCCAGCTTGGCCGAGTAGAACGCTTCATCGCCCTCGCCGGCCTTCGCTGCACGCGCCATCAGCGCCCACATGTAGGCATAGGCCACATAACCAAAGGCGTGCAGGTACTCCACCGAGGCGGCGCCGATCTCGTTCGGGTTGCCCTTGGCCTGCTGCAGCACCCACTCGGTCAGGCCGTCGAGTTGATCGAGGTAAGCTCCCAGCGGTTTGGCGAACTCGTCCAAATCACCACCGGCACTGGCGATGAACTGGCGGATCTCGTCGGAGAACGCCTTGTAGTAAGCGCCACCGCTGGCCACCACCTTGCGCCCCATCAGGTCGAGGGCCTGGATGCCGTTGGTGCCTTCGTAGATCTGAGTGATGCGCACATCGCGCACCAGCTGCTCCTGGCCCCACTCGCGAATGTATCCGTGGCCACCGAATACCTGCTGGCCATGCACCGCACACTCCAGGCCCAGGTCGGTAAGAAACGCCTTGGCTACCGGCGTCAGCAGTGCCACCAGCTCTTCGCTGCGTTTGCGCGTGGCCGTATCCTCGCTGTACTTGGCGCTGTCCAGCTGCATCGCCACGTAGGTGGAAAACGCACGTCCACCTTCGATCAGCGCTTTCATGGTCAACAGCATGCGGCGCACGTCAGGGTGGACGATGATCGGGTCGGCGGCCTTGTCCTTGGCCTGCGGGCCGGTAGGGGCACGGCTCTGCAAGCGGTCGCGGGCGTACTCCACGGCGTTCTGATAGGAACGCTCGGCCGTGGCCAGGCCCTGAATACCGACGCCGAGGCGCTCGTAGTTCATCATGGTGAACATCGCCGCCAGGCCCTTGTTAGGCTCGCCGACGATATAGCCAACGGCTTCGTCGAAGTTCATCACGCAGGTGGCCGAGGCCTGGATCCCCATCTTGTGCTCGATCGAGCCACAGGTCGCCGGGTTGCGTGCGCCGAGGCTGCCGTCGGCGTTGACCATGAACTTGGGCACCAGGAACAGCGAGATGCCTTTGGGCCCGGCCGGCGCATCCGGCAGCTTGGCCAGCACCAGGTGGATGATGTTCTCGGTCAGGTCATGTTCGCCGCCGGTAATGAAGATCTTCGTGCCGCTGACCTTGTAGCTGCCATCGGCCTGGGGCTCGGCCTTGGTGCGGATGATGCCAAGGTCGGTGCCGGCATGCGGCTCGGTCAGGCACATGGAACCGGCCCACACGCCGGCGTACATGTTCGGCAGGTATTGTTCCTTGAGCGCTTCGCTGGCGTGGGCGTTGATCGACAGGCAGGCACCAGCGGTCAGCATCGGGTACAGGCCGAAGGCCAGGCTCGAAGCGTTGACCATCTCTTCGACCTGGGCCGAGATCGCCTTGGGCATGCCCATGCCGCCAAACTGCGGGTCACCGCCTACGCCAACCCAGCCGCCTTCGGCGTAGGTGTTGTAGGCCTCGATGAAGCCAGCCGGGGTACGCACCGCGCCGTTGTCCCAGTGGCAGCCCTCTTCATCCGCAGCGCGGCTGAGCGGGGCGATGGACTTGCTGGTGACCTTGCCGGCCTCTTCCAGTACGGCAAGGGCAGTTTCAGCATCGACCGCCTCGGCCAGCTCGGGCAGTTGCGCCCACTGCTCTGCCACGTTGAAGACTTCATTCAGAACGAAGCGCATATCGCGCAGCGGCGCTTTATAGTCAGCCATGACAACCTCTCGCTAGTCGGGTCGGGGCGGTCGCTGGGGACCGCGGCACGGGTTGAATCCAGGGGTTGAATTCAGTGTAACCGAACAACTTTTGCGAGACATAGGGTCATCACGCGACCATATAGTCAGCTATGGTCACGCCATGCGAACTGCCCCGCGCCGTGATTGTTGCCCATGCACCATGACACAGTTACGCCCGGCGCCCTTGGCGCTGTACAGCGCCTGGTCGGCGGCCTTGAGCACTTCTTCAGGGTTGCGGTGTTCGGCCAGGCGTTCGGCCACGCCGATGCTGATGGTCACCGACACCGTGCCACTGGCGCTGCCATTGCGCCGCTGACGCCCAGCGGAGTCGTCCTGCGGACGGTTATTCTGATCGCGCAGGTGCATGGTGTAGTTGGCGATCATCTCGCGCACCGCTTCAACGTGCGGCACGCATTCTTCTGCCGTCTTGCCGGCGAACACCAGGGCGAATTCCTCACCGCCATAGCGATAGGCGCGGCCACCGCCGGTGACCTTGGACAGGCGGCTGGCCACCAGGCGCAGCACCTGGTCACCAACATCGTGGCCATGGGTGTCGTTGAATTTCTTGAAGTGATCGACGTCGGTCATGGCGATCACGTAGTTGCGCCCCAGGCGTTGCATGCGCTCATTGAGCGCGCGACGCCCCGGCAGGCCGGTGAGTTCGTCGCGGAAGGCCATCTGGTACGCCTCGTGGGACACCGCCGCGGCAATCATCAGCATTACTTGGCTGCACATGATATTCAGGGTAAACGGCAGGATGAAGGTCTTGGGCAGCATCCAGAAGATGCCGATCAGGCCGATGAGCTGAGCCGCGTGCAAGGGCCTGGGTTCGCGCAGGTATTGCACCACCAGCAGAATGAACACGCCCATGAACAACGGGTAGACCATCTGGATCAGGCTCATCCACTGGCCATGCAGCGACGGCCAGCGGATTTCCGCCAGCCAGGCCAGCAGTGCCTCGGGGAAACTTTGCTCCAATGCCACCGCCACGCTACCGACGGCAAACAACACGGCAAAGCGGGCGAGCAGGTCCTGGGCAAGATGCGTGCGCTCCTGCCAGGCTCCAAAAAGACCATACAACGCAGGCAACAACAGGCACACCAGGTGAAAAATCACCGCCGCGTCATCGCGCACGCGGCCGTTGTCGCGGTAGTAGTCGGTCTGGGTATCGAGCAAAAAGTAGGCGATGTACACCGTGACCATCAGGAACAGTTCGCGCTGGCGGCGGTACACCGCGCAGTAGGCGCCGCCCAGCAGCAGGACCAAGGTGGGCAGGACGTTGAACAGGGACGTGAAGAAGACGCTGAGGTCTCTCACGTAAGCCGCCGCAAGCCCCGCCACCAACAGAATCAGCGAAGGCAGGAAGTGGCTCGCGCGTACAGCGTTTAAACGAAACAAGGGTAATCTCCGACCCGGCAGATCAATAATGGCATTGTGCCTTTACTTCATCGGCAGCGCACATGAATTGATGAATACACCGCTGTGTTAACGGCAGCCGGGGCGCAGGGCTTGAGCTTTTCTTGTAACCGGATTTTGGGGGCTCGCAGGATTGCTCCTACACAGATCGCGCAAGTTTGTGAAATTTGAGCAAGACAGGTGATCCCATGGGATAAAAACGCGAAAACCCGCCTGCCGGTCAAGGCAGGCGGGTTTCCATGAAGCCTGGCGGCTTAGTAGGACAGGCCGAAGTGCTCTTCGTCCATCGCCATCAGGTTGCTGGCGCCCGACAGCATGGTCGCAACATGAGTGCGGGTACGCGGCAGGACACGCTGGAAGTAGAAGCGCGCCGTCTGCAGCTTGGCGGTGTAGAACGCCTCTTCCGACGTACCGGCAGCCAGTTTCTCGGCAGCCAGGCGGGCGATGTCGGCCCAGAAGTAAGCCAGGCAGGCATAACCGGAGTACATCAGGTAATCCACCGAAGCGGCGCCCACTTCCTCGCGATCCTTCATGGCGGCCATGCCCACTTTCATGGTCAGCTCGCCCCACTCCTTGTTGATCGCCGCCAGCGGTTCGACGAACTCTTTGACCGCCTCATTGCCTTCCTGCGCCTGGCAGAACTTGTGCACGATCTTGGTGAAGCCCTTGAGCGCTTCGCCTTGGGTCATCAGCACTTTACGGCCGAGCAGGTCGAGCGCCTGGATGCCGGTGGTGCCCTCGTACAGCATGGAGATACGGCTATCGCGCACGTTCTGCTCCATGCCCCACTCGGCGATGAAGCCGTGGCCGCCATAAATCTGCACGCCGTGGTTGGCCGCTTCGAAACCGACTTCGGTCATGAAGGCCTTGGCGATCGGGGTGAGGAAGGCCAGCAGGGCGTCAGCCTTCTTGCGCTCTTCTTCATCCTGGCTGTACTTGACGATGTCCACCTGCTTGGCGGTGAAGTAGACCATCGCGCGGTTGCCTTCGGCGAAGGCCTTCATGGTCAGCAGCATGCGGCGCACGTCCGGGTGGACGATGATCGGGTCGGCCGCCTTGTCTGGCGCTTTCGGGCCAGTCAGCGAACGCATCTGCAGGCGGTCACGGGCATACTTCAGGCCGCCCTGGAAGGCTACCTCGGCATGGGCCAGGCCTTGCAGCGCGGTGCCCAGGCGGGCGGTGTTCATGAAGGTGAACATGCAGTTCAGGCCCTTGTTGGCTGGGCCAATCAGGTAGCCGGTGGCGCTGTCGAAGTTCATCACGCAGGTGGCGTTGCCGTGAATGCCCATCTTGTGTTCGAGCGAGCCGCAGCTTACGCCGTTGCGTTCACCCACGCCGCCTTCGGCGTTGGGCAGGAACTTCGGCACGATGAACAGCGAGATACCTTTGGTGCCGGCCGGTGCATCGGGCAGGCGGGCCAGGACGATATGGACGATGTTGCCGGCCATGTCGTGTTCACCGGCAGAGATGAAGATTTTGGTGCCGGAAATCTTGTAGGAACCGTCGGCCTGTGGCTCGGCCTTGGTACGCAGCATGCCCAGGTCGGTACCGCAGTGTGGCTCGGTCAGGCACATGGTGCCGGTCCACTCGCCGGATACCAGCTTGGTCAGGTAGGTGTGCTGCTGCTCTTCGGTGCCGTGGGCCGAGATGGTGTTCATCGCGCCATGGGACAGGCCTGGGTACATGCCCCACGACCAGTTCGACTCACCGACCATTTCGCTCAGCGCCAGGCCCAGCGACTCGGGCAGGCCCTGGCCACCGTGGGCAACGTCATGCGCCAGGCTCGGCCAGCCACCTTCGACGAACTGCTCGTAAGCTTCCTTGAAACCGGTCGGGGTCTTAACGCCGGTCTCGCTCCAGGTGCAGCCTTCGAGGTCGCCGACACGGTTCAGCGGGGCCAGCACCTGCTCACAGAATTTCGCGCCTTCTTCGAGGATCGCATCGACCATGTCGGGCGTTGCGTCCTGGCAACCCGGCAGGCTCTGATAGTGCGCCTCATAGCCAAGCAGCTCGTCGCGAACGAAGCGAATATCACGCAAGGGGGCTTTGTAATCAGGCATTGCGATGAACCTCTGTGATGAGTCCGGTGGGGAGACCGCTGATACCGACCAGCTCTTGCCGGCTTTCGGTCAAACAGGTGTTTGAAACTTACGTTTAGGACTGACCGATGTCAAGGAGGGACTATGGTGCCATTTACGCCGCGAAAGATGGCAGTTATGCCATTGCTCATTTTCGAGGCTACTAAACGACTGTGGGAGCGAGCCCCCACAGAGCCCACTCCCACAGAGATAACCGCTGATAGATCGCTATCAGGCGTAGGTATCGATGAACCGACCGAGCATTTCGTCGGAAGCCTTGGCGACCTTGGCGCCCAGCTCGACTTCGGTTTTGCCCAATGCCAGTTGCACGGTACTGGTGGCAAGGTCCATCTGCTGGCTGCGATCGACCGCGCGCAGGCGCTCGGCCTGAAAGTCGCTGGACTGGCTGGTGGCGGCGCGTTCGACGCCATTGTTGGCGATCTGGCTGGCCGCCTGGTCGACGCGGTTCTGCCCGCTCTGGATGGCGCTTAGGCCCGCGTAGTAAGCGGAGCTACCGGTGATTTCCATGTCAAGACTCCAATGACGCTGGATGTGAACAGTGGCAATTAAAGCAGGCCAGCACGCAAAAGGCCCGTTTAAATCCCTAATAGCTCAGTGCCAGCCAATAGACCTGGGGCATGCAAGCTCAATCCAGCAGGTCCAGTTGCAGATGCTCCGCCACTGCATCTGCAGTGGCTGCCTTGAGCTTTGGCACCCGCCCCAGACAGGGGGCTGGCAAGCGCTCGGCCAGGCTGGCGAGGTTCTCTTCCAGGCGCGCCGTGCGCGGCTCGATGATATTGGCAACCCAGCCCGCCAGTTGCAGGCCATCACGGGCGATCGCTTCCGCGCTGAGCAACGCATGGTTGATACAACCCAGCCGCACCCCGACCACCAGAATCACCGGAAGCTTCAGGGCAATGGCCAAGTCCGACAGGTTGGCGTGATCGGACAGCGGCACCCGCCAGCCTCCCGCACCTTCGACCAGCGTGAAATCCGCGCCTTGGTCCAGCACATGCTGCATGGCCTTGCGCAGCGCCGGCACCTCCAGCGCAACACCCGCCTCGCGCGCAGCCACATGCGGCGCGATGGCGGGCTCGAAGGCAAAGGGGTTGACCGCTTCATAGGCCAGCTTGATCGAGCTTTCGTCGATCAGGGCCTGAGCGTCACTGTTGCGCAGCCCCTTGGATGTGATCGTGCAGCCGGACGCCACCGGTTTTGCCCCCAGCGTACTCAGGCCCTGCAGCCGCGCCGCATGCAACAAACCGGCGGCGATGGTGGTCTTGCCGACATCGGTATCGGTCCCCGCGATGAAATAGGCCTGGCTCATGTCGCTCCTCTCACGCCTGTGGCTTGCGCAACACACCATAGACCACCTGATAGGTGGCTGGCAGCCCTTGCGGTTGACGGAATGCTTCGTACGCCTGCAATAACCCTTCCATTCGCGCGCGCCCGGTCAGGCCCGACGGGCGCCCAGGGTTGAGATTGTGCGCACCCAAGGCCTTGAGTTCATGGGTCAGCCCGCGCACATGCGGGTAGTGCAACACGTGAGCCTGCTGACGCAGCCCGAGCTGCTCCAGGCCACTGGCCGCGCACAGCCGCTGATAATCCTCGAAGCGGCGGAAGCGATTGACGTGCACCATCCCATCCACCGCCTGCCAACTGGCGCGCAGCTCGTCGAGGGTACCGACACACAGGCTGCTGAACGCCAGCACGCCCCCCGGTCGCAACACCCGCCTTGCTTCTTCCAGCACGCAGCCGAACTGGCTGCACCACTGCACGGCCAGGCTGGAAAACACCAGGTCGACGCTGCCATCGCGCAGTGGCAGGCGTTCGGCATCGCCTGCTACGTGATACTGCGCACCGCCCTGCTCGCCCCGGGCGTGGCGCAACATGCCTTCGGCGATGTCCACGGCCAGGCCACTGGCCGGCGCGAAGCGTTCGGCCAACACGCGGCTGAAAAAACCGGTGCCACTGCCCAGATCGAGCCAGCGCGAGGGCATCAGCGTGTCCGGCAACTGCTCCAGCAGGCTGACACCCACCGCGCGCTGCAAGGCGGCCACGCTGTCGTAGCTGGCTGCCGCGCGGGAAAACGAAGCCGCCACCTGGCGCTTGTCCGGCAGCGCGCCGGGCAGGGTTGGACGGGAAAGGTCAGTCATCGCCACTCTCATGCAGGAAACTCTTGATGCCCTCGGCCAGCTCCAGCGGATATTCCAGCAGGAAGGCATGGGAACTGTCTTCGACCAAACCAACCTCGACGTCGGGCAGCAGCTCGCTCAGGGCCTTGGCCGCCTCGGGCGGGACCAGGGCATCGCCACCCGCGAACAGATGCAGCTGCGGGCCGCCATAGCCCTGCAGCGCATCGCGGGTGTCGAGCTTGGCCAGGACTTCAAGGCCGGTGGCCAGATAAAGTGGGTCGGTATCCGGCACGCCAACGCCCAGCTGGCGCAGTAGCGTGCGGGGCTGCAGGGCGCCGTCGCTACACAAGGTGCGAAAGCGCTTGAGCGTCACCGAGGTGTGGCTGCGGCAACCGTCGAGAAAAGTGCCGAAGGTGTCTTCGGCCATGCCGTGGGGCCAATCGCCACGCGCGACGAAGCTGGGGTTGCTGGCCAGGGTCAGCAGCCCGCAGCAATGGTCGCCGCGCTTGCGCGCAAGCTCGCTGGCGAGCATGCCGCCAAGCGACCAGCCGCCCAGCCAGGTGTCAGTCGGTACGGTACGGTCCAGGTGCTCGACCCACGCCTGCACATCGGCGTCGGCCAGCTCCGGCAGGGGCATCAGTTCGACCTGCAGGCGGGCGTCCTGGGCGCGCAGGCTGGCGGCCAGCGGTTCCAGCGCCGCAGTACCCAGGCCCCAGCCGGGTAGAAGGATCAGTCGGTTACGCATCGGCGGCCTCCAGCAGTGGATAACACTCGGCCAATGCATTCAACAATAGCTGCACCTGCGCCTCACTGTGCGCGGCGCTGAGGGTCACCCGCAGGCGTGCGCTGCCGGCAGGCACGGTGGGCGGGCGGATGGCGGTGACCAGCAGGCCGCGCGCGCGCAACATCTGCGACAGGCGCAGGGCCTGTGCACTGTCGCCGATCAGGATCGGCTGGATCGGCGTCGGGCTGTCCACCAGCTGCAGGCCGATCTGTTCGGCGCCCTGGCGGAACTGGCGAATCAACGCGGCCAGGTGCTCACGGCGCCAGGTTTCGCGGCGCAGCAGCTCCAGGCTCTTGAGCGTGGCACAGGCCAACGCTGGAGGCTGGCTGGTGGTGTAGATGTAAGGTCGGGCGAACTGCACCAGCGCTTCGATCAATTCTTCGCTGCCGGCGACAAAGGCACCCGCCGTGCCGCAGGCCTTGCCTAGCGTGCCGATCAGCACCGGCACATCCTCGATGCCCAGCCCGAAGTGCTCGACGATACCGCCGCCTTGGGCACCCAGAGTACCCAGACCATGAGCATCGTCGACCATCAGCCAGGCACCCCGCGCACGCGCGACCTCGGCCAGTGCCGGCAGGTCGGCAAGGTCGCCGTCCATGCTGAACACACCGTCGGTGACCACCAAGGTGTTGCCGGTCGCCTTGTCCAGGCGCTTGGCCAGGCTGGCGGCATCGTTGTGCAGGTAACGGTTGAAGCGGGCACCACTGAGCAAGCCGCCGTCGAGCAGCGAGGCATGGTTGAGGCGATCCTGCAGCACCGTGTCGCCCTGCCCCACCAACGCGGTAATGGCGCCCAGGTTGGCCATGTAACCGGTGGAAAACAGCAGCGCTCGCGGGCGGCCAGTCAGCTCGGCCAGCGCTTCTTCGACTTGGTGATGCGGCGCGCTGTGGCCGATCACCAGGTGCGAGGCACCGCCCCCCACCCCCCAGCGCTCGGCGCCTGACTGCCAGGCGGCGATCACTTCAGGATGGTTAGCCAGGCCCAGGTAGTCATTGCTGCAGAAGGCCAGCAACGGCTGGCCATCGACCACTACCTGCGGCCCTTGCGGGGTTTCCAGAAGAGGCCGCTGCCGATACAGGTCTGCGGCGCGCCGTTCGGCCAGGCGCGCCGCCAGATCGAAGGCCATTTCAGGCAGACGCGGCGTTATAGAACAGCTCGCTGCTGCGTTGCTCGACCAGCGCCTGCTCGATGGCGGCCTGGTGCACTTCGTCGGCATGCTCTTCGCGGGCCTCGGGCTTGATGCCCAGGCGCGCGAACAACTGCATGTCCTTGTCGGCCTGCGGGTTGGCGGTGGTCAGGAGTTTCTCGCCATAGAAGATCGAGTTGGCGCCGGCCATGAAGGCCAGGGCCTGCATCTGCTCGTTCATCTGCTCGCGGCCGGCGGACAGGCGCACGTGCGACTTGGGCATCAGCAATCGCGCGACCGCCAGCATGCGGATGAAGTCGAACGGGTCGACGTCTTCTTCCTCGGCCAGCGGGGTGCCGGCGACTTTCACCAGCATGTTGATCGGGACCGACTCCGGATGCTCGGGCAAGTTGGCCAGTTGGATCAGCAGGCCGGCGCGGTCGTCCAGCGACTCGCCCATGCCGAGGATGCCACCGGAGCAGATCTTCATCCCGGCATCGCGCACGTAGGCCAGGGTCTGCAGGCGCTCACTGTAGGTGCGGGTGGTGATGATGCTGCCGTAGAACTCCGGCGAGGTGTCGAGGTTGTGGTTGTAGTAGTCAAGGCCGGCCTGGGCCAGGGCCTGGGTCTGGTCCTGGTCGAGCTTGCCGAGTGTCATGCAGGTTTCCAGGCCCATGGCCTTGACCCCTTTGACCATTTCCAGCACGTAGGGCATGTCTTTGGCCGACGGGTGCTTCCAGGCCGCGCCCATGCAGAAGCGGGTCGAACCGATGGCCTTGGCCCGGGCGGCCTCTTCCAGCACCTTCTGCACTTCCATCAGTTTCTGTTTTTCCAGGCCGGTGTTGTAGTGGCCGGACTGCGGACAATATTTGCAATCTTCCGGGCAGGCGCCGGTTTTGATCGACAGCAGCGTCGAAACTTGCACGCGATTCGGGTCGAAGTGCGCGCGGTGCACGGTCTGCGCCTGGAACAGCAAGTCATTGAACGGCTGCTGGAACAGGGCCTTGACCTCGGCCAGGGACCAGTCGTGACGTGTTGTTGCAGTTGTGCTGGCGCTCATCGGCGTTTCCTTGTTTAGGCTGTAGCTGGCGCCGGGACAGGAATGCCCGCCAGCGCATCACGGATAGCTCGCATAGTCATGGAAGGCCTATGAACTGTCAACCTTGGTTAAAAGCACTGGTTTACAAGTGTATAAATATTGATCACAAGTGTTTGCTGTGCGATGAGCCGGCCGAGCAACCCTATCCTTTATGCGTCGCGTGCGAGCAGGAGCTGCCCTGGCTAGGTGATCATTGCCTTCGCTGCGCGTTGCCAATGCCGATGGTCGGGCTGAGCTGCGGCCAGTGCAGCCGCCGTGCACCGGCTTTCGATCAGGTCATCGCGCTGTGGCATTACGGCTTCCCGGTGGACGCGTTGATCAGCCGTTTCAAGCACAACCGGCAATGGCCACTGGGGCGGTTGATGGCCGAAATGCTGGGCCAAGGCCTGCACCATCGCTACGCCGAAGGGCTGGCAAAACCCGAGCTGCTGTTGCCTGTGCCGCTGGCCAGGCGTCGACAGCGCGAACGCGGTTTCAACCAGGCCGGCATGTTGGCGCGCTGGTTGTCCAAGGGGCTGGCAATCGACTGCGACGAGCAACTTTTGCTGCGCACGCGCGAAACACCCGCGCAGCAAGGCCTGGATGCCAAGGCCCGGCGGCGCAATTTGCGTCGGGCCTTTGCTCTGGCCGAGGCAAGTCACGTCGAAGGCCTGCATGTGGCCGTGGTCGATGATGTGCTGACCACCGGCACCACCGCTCAAACCATCGCCGCCCTGCTGCGTGATGCCGGTGCTCGCCGGGTCGATGTGTATTGCCTGGCACGCACGGCAAAACCGGGGCAAGCTTGACGGGTCAGTCTCAGATAGGCGTCATCATGTCCCTGCCCGCTCTCCTCACCCAGCACATCGCCCGCCGCCCGCAACGCATCGCCTTGCTCCAGCACATCGCCGAGCAAGGCTCGATCACCCGCGCCGCCAAGGCGGCCGGCATCAGCTACAAGGCCGCCTGGGACGCCATCGACGAACTCAACAACCTGGCCAGCCAGCCACTGGTCGAGCGCAGTACCGGCGGGCGCGGCGGCGGCGGTGCGCGGCTGTCGGCCGAAGGCGAGCGGGTGCTGCGCCTGTACCAGCGGCTGCAGGCACTGCAGGCACAGGTACTGGAAGCCGCCGAAGAGTCCAGCGACCTCGATCTGCTCGGGCGCCTGATGCTGCGTACCAGTGCGCGCAACCAGCTGCAAGGCCAGGTCAGTGGCTTGCGCCGCGAGGGCCGGCACGACCGGGTGAGCCTGGCGCTGGGCGGCGGGCTGGAAATCGACGCGCTGATCACCCCCGACAGCACCGCACGCCTGGAGCTGACCCTGGGCACTATGGTGGTGGCCTTGCTCAAGGCTGGGTGGGTACAGTTGCTGGGCGCCGAGGATCAACCCGAAGCCGGTAGCAATGTGCTCATGGCGACCGTCGAAGAGGTGCTGGCCGATGGGCACGAGCCTAGTGAAGTGCGACTGGCACTGGGGAATGGGCAGACCCTGTGCGGGTTCGCCGAGGTTGATTGGCTGATGCATGAGGCGGTGGAGGCAGGTAGCGAAGTTCGTGTGCAGTTCCATCCCGCCAATGTATTGCTCGGGGTGCCGGTTTAGTCTGGCCGGCACTGATACCATTGGCCCTTGCAGCCCACCCCTGGAGCACTCATGTCGCACCCCTTCGCTACCCTCACCCCCGATCTGGTCCTCGATGCCGTGGAAAGCCTCGGCTTTCTCAGCGACGCCCGCGTACTGGCCCTGAACAGCTACGAGAATCGCGTGTACCAGGTGGGTATCGAAGACCAGCAGCCGCTGATCGCCAAGTTCTACCGCCCGGAGCGCTGGAGCAACGCGGCGATTCTGGAAGAACACCGTTTCACAGCCGAACTCGCCGATTGCGAAGTACCGGTGGTCGCCCCTCTGCAGCACGACGGCCAGACCCTATTCGAACACCAGGGCTTCCGCTTTACCCTGTTCCCCCGCCGAGGCGGGCACGCTCCGGAGCCTGGCAACCTCGATCAGCTCTACCGCCTTGGCCAGCTGCTCGGCCGCATGCACGCCGTTGCGGCAACCCGCCCGTTCGAGCATCGTGAAGCGCTGACTGTGGATAACTTCGGCCATGCTTCGCTGCAAACCCTGCTGGAGGGCGACTTCGTACCGCGTGAGCTGCTGCCCGCATTCGAGTCGGTAGCGCGCGAGCTGCTGAAGCGGGTCGAGGATATCTATGCGCGCACCCCGCATCAGGTCATGCGCCTGCATGGCGACCTGCACCCCGGCAACCTGATGCATCGCGACGACGTCTACCACGTCGTCGACCTCGACGACTGCCGCATGGGCCCCGCCGTTCAAGACCTGTGGATGATGCTCGCCGGCAGCCGCGAGGAACGCCTCGGTCAACTGGCTGAACTGATCGACGGCTACAACGAGTTCCACGACTTCGACCCACGCGAACTGCCCCTGATCGAACCCCTGCGCGCCTTGCGCCAGCTGCACCACAGCGCCTGGCTGGCGCGGCGCTGGGACGACCCGGCATTCCCACGCAGTTTCCCCTGGTTCGGCCAGCCGCGTTACTGGGGCGACCAGATCCTCGCCCTGCGCGAGCAAACGGCGGCCCTCGACGAGCAACCGCTGAAATTGTTCTAAATCCCTGCGAGGGTCTGACTACAATAGGCGTCGCTGTATTTAGCTACCTAAGCAAGGATTCTGCATGCACGCCGCAAACCCGCGTCGCGGGTACATACTTGGCCTTTCGGCCTACATCATCTGGGGCTTGTTCCCGCTGTACTTCAAAGCGATCCAGAGCGTTCCGGCAGTGGAGATCATCGTCCACCGGGTGCTCTGGTCGGCCCTGTTCGGCTCACTGTTGCTGCTGGTCTGGAAACACCCGGGCTGGTGGCGTGAGCTGCGTGAAAACCCGCGTCGCCTGGCGATCCTTGCCCTGAGCGGGACGCTGATCGCGGCCAACTGGCTGACTTATGTGTGGTCCGTGAACAACGGCCGCATGCTCGAAGCCAGCCTGGGCTACTACATCAACCCCTTGGTCAACGTGCTGCTGGGCATGCTCTTGCTGGGTGAGCGCCTGCGCCGGCTGCAATGGTTGGCGGTGGGACTGGCTGCCGTGGGTGTAGCGCAGCAGGTATGGCAGGTCGGCAGCCTGCCGTGGGTATCGCTGGTGCTGGCGCTGACCTTTGGCTTCTACGGCCTGATCCGCAAGCAGGCGCCGGTGGCCGCACTCCCCGGCCTGGTGGTGGAAACCTGGATGCTGGTGCCGCTGGCGCTTGGCTGGCTGCTGATGCACCCCGCTGCGATGAGCGCACAAGGTGAGTTCTACACCACCAGCGAAGCGCTGTGGCTGATGGCTGCGGGGCCGGTGACGCTGATCCCGCTGGTGTGCTTCAACGCCGCCGCGCGCCACCTGCCGTACACGACCCTGGGCTTCCTGCAGTACCTGGCGCCCACCCTGGTGCTGCTGCAGGCCGTGCTGCTGTTCGACGAGCACCTGTCGTCGAGCAGCCTGGTGGCATTTATCTGCATCTGGGCAGGTTTGGCGCTGTACAGCGTCGATGCCTGGCTGAATCTGCGCAAGCGCGCCTGATCACAGTGTCCCGGTGGGAGCGGCTTCAGCCGCGAACACCGGCGAAGCCGGTGCCATCTACCGAGGTGCTTGCTTCGCGGCTAAAGCCGCTCCCACAGGGGCCTCGTGGATCAATCTTCCGGCCGCAACTTCAACTCCACCATCAAGTCATCCGCCAGGCTCTCCAGCTTCTGCTGCAGGTCATCCAGCGACAAGGTCAACGGCAGCGCCAGCAAGGCGTCGGCATGGAACAACGGCTCGCTGCTCATCGGTGCCGGGCGCACTTCGGTAGTGAAGCGCTCCAGGTTCACGCCCTGTTCAGCCAGCAAGCGGGTGATGTCGCGCACGATCCCTGGGCGGTCATTACCCACCAACTCCATGGCGATCGGCTTCCAGGTGCAGGAAGGCTCGATGCCGCTCTCGGCAATCAGCACACGAATTTCGTATTGGCTCAACGCCTGCAGCGACTTCACCAACTCATCGTAGTTTTCCGCAGGCACCGCCACCCGCAGGATCCCGGCGAACTGCCCGGCCATGCGCGACATGCGGCTCTCCAACCAGTTACCGTTGTGGTCGGCGATGCATTGGGCAACGCGTTCGACCTGCCCGGCCTTGTCCGGGGCGATCACGGTCAGTACAAGATGATCCACAGGGGCTTCCTCTGCGTCGGGCCGCCCTAAGCGGCGCAAATTGGGGGATCGACTCAGTATAGGCAAGGCGCGGCAACCTGCCGCAGGACAGTCTGCGGAACTAATCGTGTACTGTTTCAAGATTTATCTGGAACAATCCCTAAGTTTTTTGCGAACATAGCCACTCCCAGCGTGACCCGACGCGACCAACCGGTCGCAGAACGGCGCTTTTAGTCTGATGTTTACCCGCCTGCTGCTTCATGTAGTATGCGTTGGCGCAGACTACAAAACGTCGTTTCGATGTCTGCCAAGGCGCCTGTGAAAATACGCCAACCGCCCGCCAGCCTGTCTGGCGAGCCGCACCCAGCCGCTCTCGTAGTGGCGAGAGCATGTACTGGTGCCGTGTTTAGAGAAGCGCTACAGGCTTAATACAGAAGAGCGAAAGCGAAATAGCTGAGCAGAGGTGAGGCAAGCAATGACTGGATACGTTCAAGTCGGTGGCCTTCAGGTCGCCAAGGCCCTGTACGACTTCGTCAACGACGAAGCGATCCCTGGAACCGGCATCGAAGCCGACAAGTTCTGGGCCGGGGCGGCAGAGATCATTAAAGACCTCGCTCCAAAGAACAAAGCCCTGCTCGCCAAGCGCGACGAGCTGCAAGCCAAGATCGACGCCTGGCACCAGGCACGCCAAGGCCAGGCGCACGACGCCGTAGCCTACAAGCGCTTCCTCCAGGAAATCGGCTACCTGCTGCCACAAGCCGACGATTTCCAGGCCACCACGCAGAATGTTGACGAAGAAATCGCCCACATGGCCGGCCCGCAGCTGGTGGTACCGGTGATGAACGCCCGCTTCGCCCTGAACGCCGCCAACGCCCGTTGGGGTTCGCTGTACGACGCGCTGTACGGCACCGATGCCATCAGCGATGAAGGCGGCGCGGAAAAAGGCCAGGGTTACAACAAGGTGCGTGGCAACAAGGTCATCGCCTTCGCCCGCGCCTTCCTCGACGAAGCCGCGCCGCTGGCCGCAGGTTCGCACGTCGACTCCACCGCCTACCGCATCGACGGCGGCAAGCTGGTGGTTGCTCTCAAGGGTGGCAGCAACAGCGGCCTGCGCGATGACGCTCAGCTGATCGGCTACAAGGGCGACGCCGCCGCGCCGACCGCCGTGCTGCTCAAGCACAACAACCTGCACTTCGAAATCCAGGTCGACGCCAGCACCCCGGTCGGCAGCACCGATGCCGCTGGCGTCACCGACATCCTGATGGAATCGGCACTGACCACCATCATGGACTGCGAAGACTCGGTCGCCGCCGTCGATGCCGACGACAAGGTCATCGTCTACCGCAACTGGCTGGGCCTGATGAAAGGCGACCTGGCCGAAAGCGTGAGCAAGGGCGGCAAGACCTTCACCCGCACCATGAACCCGGACCGCGAATACGCCGCGCCCAACGGCGGCAGCGTCACTCTGCACGGTCGTTCGTTGCTGTTCGTGCGCAACGTCGGTCACCTGATGACCAACCCGGCGATTCTCGATGCTCAAGGCAACGAAATTCCGGAAGGCATCCAGGACGGCCTGTTCACAAACCTGATCGCCCTGCACAACCTCAACGGCAACACCAGCCGCAAGAACACTCGTACCGGCAGCGTGTACATCGTCAAGCCGAAGATGCATGGCCCTGAAGAAGTCGCGTTCGCTGCCGAAATCTTCAGCCGCGTCGAAGACCTGCTGGGCATGCCGCGCAACACCGTCAAGGTCGGCATCATGGACGAGGAACGCCGCACCACGGTCAACCTCAAGGCCTGCATCAAGTCGGCCGCCGAGCGCGTGGTGTTCATCAACACCGGCTTCCTCGACCGTACCGGTGACGAAATCCACACCTCGATGGAAGCCGGCGCCGTGGTGCGCAAGGGCGCCATGAAGAACGAGAAGTGGATCGGCGCCTACGAGAACAACAACGTCGACGTTGGCCTGGCCACCGGCCTGCAAGGTCGCGCGCAGATCGGCAAGGGCATGTGGGCCATGCCTGACCTGATGGCGGCGATGCTCGAACAGAAAATCGCCCACCCGCTGGCCGGTGCCAATACCGCCTGGGTACCGTCGCCTACGGCCGCAACCCTGCACGCCCTGCACTATCACAAGGTCGATGTGCAGGCCCGTCAGCGCGAGCTGGCCAGCCGTACCCCGGCGTCGGTCGACGACATTCTGACCATCCCACTGGCGGCCGATACCAACTGGTCTGATGAAGAGATCCGCAACGAGCTGGACAACAATGCCCAGGGCATCCTCGGCTATGTCGTGCGCTGGATCGACCACGGCGTGGGTTGCTCGAAGGTGCCGGACATCAACAACGTCGGCCTGATGGAAGACCGCGCGACCCTGCGTATCTCCGCCCAGCTGCTGGCCAACTGGCTGCGCCATGGCATCGTCAGCCAGGAGCAGGTGGTTGAAAGCCTCAAGCGCATGGCTGCCGTGGTCGACAAGCAGAACGCCAACGACGCCCAGTACCGCCCGATGGCAGCGAACTTCGACGACAACGTCGCGTTCCAGGCCGCCGTGGAACTGGTAGTCGAGGGGGCCAAGCAGCCGAACGGTTACACCGAGCCGGTGCTGCACCGTCGCCGTCGCGAGTTCAAGGCGCGCAACGGGTTGTAATCAAAGGGGGCCGCTTTTGCGGCCCCTTTTGTTTTACCCGATTCTCAATTCCTTCCTCACCAGTTCCAGCAACTTCCCCAAATCCACGGGTTTAAGCAGGAAATCCACCACCCCCAGGTGCATCACGTCCACCGCCTCCTGCACATCGGTGTCGCCCGACACCACGATGATCGACAATGCCGCCCGCTCTGACTCTCGAATCTGCCGAATCAAGTCCATACCATCATTGGGCTGCATGCGCAGATCAGTAATTATCAAGGCGATTCGTGGCTCGTAATGCAGCTTGAGCATTGCCTCCTGCGCCCCGTCTGCGGTCATGCTCTCGATGCCCCGGCTTTTCAGGTACAGCTTGAGCGCCTCGCTGTTCACCGGGTTGTCATCAACAATCAGCACCACAGGCTTCGGCGCCACAGGCGCACTCACCACGGCCAATGCCTCACGTTCGGCGTCACTCAGGATGTCGTCGTCAACCATGGTCATCTCATCAATTGATACTTGCTCACCGGTAAGACCGCTCCCTGCGAAATAGATCACACCGCGCTCATAGACTTACGTCCAATGGGCACCACACCGCCGTCAGCCGACCATGAGGGTCGAGAACAACAAGGCCGGCACCTATATAGATATATATAGTTCGGCGTAGCGATACGGTCAGTTTCATGAGCAAAAAGGACGCCTACAGTCAGGCAGGCAGGACGGCTGTGCTGCAGAACATCCAGAGCACACTGCAGTTCCTGCAGCGTTTTCCGCCGTTCAACCAGATGGAACACAGTCACCTGGCGTTCCTGGTGGAGCAGTGCCAGCTGCGTTTCCATGCCCGCGGTGAAAGCATCATCAAGCCCACCGACGGGCCGGTCGAGCATTTCTACATCGTCAAGCAAGGCCGCGTGGTCGGTGAGCGCCAGCACCTGGTCAAGCCGGGCGTGGAGACCACCTTCGAAATCACCAGCGGCGAATGCTTCCCGCTGGCGGCGCTGCTCGGTGAACGCGCCACACGCACGGAACACCTGGCCGGTGAAGACACGTTCTGCCTGCAGTTGAACAAAGCCGCGTTCATCCGCGTGTTTTCAATGTCGGACGTGTTCCGTGATTTTGCCCTGCGCGGCGTCAGCAGCCTGCTCGACCAGGTCAACCAGCAAGTGCGCCAGCGCGCCGTGGAAACCCTCGGCACCCAGTATTCGCTGAACACCCCTTTGGGCGAATTGGCCATGCGTCACCCGGTGGTCTGTGCGCCAGACCTGTCGCTGCGTGAGGCCGTGCGGTTGATGCACGAACAGCAAGTCGGCAGCATCGTGGTGGTCGACCCCCAGCGTTACCCGGTGGGCATCTTCACCCTGCGCGACCTGCGCCAGGTGGTGGCCGCCGCCGATGCCGACCTGGGCGCGCCGATCGACCGGCACATGACCGCCAAACCCTTCTATCTCAGCCCGCAGGCCAGCGCCTTCGATGCCGCCATGGCGATGACCGAGCGGCACATTGCCCACGTCTGCCTGGTGGACAACCAGCGCCTGTGCGGCGTGGTGTCCGAGCGCGACCTGTTTTCCCTGCAGCGGGTCGACCTGGTGCACCTGGCGCGCACCATCCGCCACGCCCCGCGCCTCGACACCCTGGTGTCGCTGCGCGGCGAGATCGGCCAGCTGGTCGAACGCATGCTCGCCCATGGCGCCTCCTCGACCCAGATCACCCAGATCATCACCCTGCTCAACGATCACACCGTGTGCCGGGTGATCGAGCTGGCCCTGGCCGAGCGCGGCGACCCCGGCGTGCCGTTCAGCTGGCTATGCTTCGGCAGCGAAGGACGCCGTGAGCAGACGCTGCACACCGACCAGGACAACGGCATCCTTTTCGACGCGAACGACAGCACCGAGGCCGACGCCATTCGCGCCCGCCTGCTGCCCCTGGCGCAGTACATCAACCAGTGCCTGGCCCAATGCGGCTTCACCTTGTGCAAAGGCAACGTCATGGCCGGCAACCCCGAGCTGTGCCTGTCGCGCAGCGAATGGGCACGGCGTTTCGCCGGCTTCATCCGTGAAGCCAGCCCGGAAAACCTGCTGGGTTCGAGCATCTACTTCGACCTGCGCGTGGTCTGGGGTGACGAACAAGGCTGCGAACAGTTGCGCCACAGCGTGCTGGAGCAAGTCGCCGACAACCGTATCTTCCAGCGCATGATGGCCGACAACGCCCTGCGCCAGCGGCCACCGGTGGGCCGCCTGCGCGAGTTCGTGCTGACCCGCCAGGGCAACGACAAGGCCGCGACCCTTGACCTCAAGGTGCAGGGTCTGACGCCCTTCGTCGATGGTGCCCGGCTGTTGGCCCTGGCCAACGGCATCGGCGCCTGCAATACCTTGGAGCGCCTGCGCCAGTTGGTCGAAAAAGGCGTCATCGAGCCCCTCGATGGCGCGGCGTATGAAGAGGCGTATCACTTCATCCAGCAAACCCGCATGCAGCAGCACCAGCGCCAGACCCGCGAAAACCTGGCGTACTCCAACCGGCTCGACCCGGACAGCCTCAACCACCTGGACCGACGCATCCTGCGTGAGTCGCTGCGCCAGGCCCAACGCCTGCAAAGCAGCCTGGCGCTGCGGTACCAGCTATGAGCCTGTTCGCCTGGCTGCGCCCCACCGCCCCGGTACTGAACCAGACGTTGCTGCAGCGCCTAGCCCAGCTGCCCAAGGCCGCACCGCTGGGCGTGTGCTCGCTGCGTGAACAGCGCTGGGTGGTGCTCGACCTTGAGACCAGCGGCCTGAACCCCAACCGCGATCAGGTGCTGTCGATCGGCGCAGTGGCCATCGAAGACGGCGCCATCGACTTCTCCCAGCAGTTCGAACGCACCCTGCACCGCCCGACGCAAAAGACCAACGCCAGCGTGCTGATCCATGGCCTGGGCCCGAGTGCCCTGGCTGCTGGCAGCGACCCGGCCGAAGCCCTGCTGGCGCTGCTGGAGTTCATGGGCGACAGCCCGGTACTGGCGTTCCACGCCCCCTTCGATCAACGCATGCTGGCCCGGGCGCTGAAGGAAAGCCTGGGCTATCGCCTGCAACAGCCATTCCTCGACGTGGCCGAACTGGCTCCCCTGCTCAACCCCGATACCGTCTTGCGCGAAGCCAGCCTGGATGACTGGGTGGCGCGTTTTGGCCTGCAAGCAGAGGAGCGCCACCACGCCAGCGCCGATGCCCAGGTCACCGCCGAACTGGCCTTGATCCTGTTCAGCCAGGCCCGGCGCCAGCAACTGGACAGCCCGTTGCAGCTCGACCAGCGCCTGCGCACCTGGCGCCGGCGCAATGTGCATAACCACGGCCTGTGATGGCAATCCGATAAGCGTCCATTGCGCCGCGCCCCCCGCCTCTGTAACAATCGCGAATAATTATCGTTAGTTAATGCATTCGTTCCGGGGGGGACACGGCTTGTCTTCTGCTCAGAGCCCACACGCCGAATTGGTCGGTACCCTGTACCGCGACCATCGCAGCTGGCTGCTCGCCTGGCTGCAGCGCAGCATGGCCTGCCGCCAACGCGCCGAAGACCTGAGCCAGGACACCTTCGTGCGCCTGCTTGGCCGCGAGCAGCTGGACAGCCCCCGCGAACCGCGCGCGTTCCTTGCCGCGGTGGCCAAAGGCCTGATGTTCGACCACTTCCGCCGCGCCGCGCTGGAGCAAGCCTACCTGGCCGAGCTGATGCGCTTGCCGGAAGCCGAACACCCCTCGCCTGAAATGCAGCACCTGATCCTCGAAGACCTCAAAGCCATCGACCGCCTGCTCGGCAAGCTGTCGAGCAAGGCCCGCGCAGCCTTCCTGCACAACCGCCTGGATGGCATGGGCCACGCCGAGATCGCCGAGCGCCTGGGTGTGTCGGTGTCGCGCGTGCGCCAGTACATCGCACAGGGCATGCGCCAGTGCTACGTGGCCCTGTACGGGGAGCCGACGTGAACAATGCACCGGTCTCCGCCGGTGTTCTGGAAGCCGCCATCGCCTGGAAGCTGAGCCTGGACGAGGCCACTGGCACGCCTGACGAACGCAACGAATTCCTGCGCTGGCATGCCGCCAGCGAAGAACACGCCCGCGCCTGGCGCCAGCTCGGTACGCTCGACCAACGCGTGAGCGCTGCCGCCGGCCCGGCACGCCAGGCCCTGCAACAATCGCGCGCCGGATTGCGGCGGAGAATGGCGAAGGTCGGCGGCGGGCTGGCCGGTATGTTCCTGCTCGGCTCGCTGCTGGCCTGGGTCGGTGCGCCGTCGCTGTCGGCCAGTTACTGGCTGGCGGACCAGCGCACCGCCACCGGTGAACTGCGTACCCTGCGCCTGGAAGACGGCACGCTGCTGAGCCTGAACACGCACACCGCTGTGGATATCGACTACCAAGGCGACCAGCGTGTGCTGGTGCTGCACCAGGGCGAGATCTCGGTCGAGACCGGCCATGACGACCCACGCCCCTTGCTGGTGCGCACCGAAGATGGTCGTCTGCGCCCGTTAGGTACGCGCTTCCTCGTCCGCCGCGAGGCCGATGGCACGCGCCTGGAGGTGATGCAGGCCTCGGTCGGCGCCATGCCGGCCAACAGCGGCGACGAGAGTGTGCTGCGCGAAGGTCAGCAGGTGCTGATGAACGCCAATGGCCTGGGCGAAGTCGCCCCGGTCGAGGCCGGCGCAGATGCCTGGACGCGCGGCATGCTGGTGGTCGACAACGTACGCCTGGCCGACCTGCTGGCGCAGCTGGGGCAATACCGCAACGGGCACCTGGGCGTGGCCGATGAAGTGGCCGACCTGCGCGTGACCGGCAGCTTCCCGCTGACCAATACCGACCTGGCCCTGGCCTCGCTGGTGCCGGCGCTGCCGGTGAAGATCGAGCGGCATACCCAGTGGTGGGTCACGGTCGTGCCTAAGTAAGTCTGCATCGGCCGCGAAGCGGCCGGTACAGAACAAAAAAATATTTTCAGACTCCCCCTGTCACTTCTCACATCTCGCTCGGCAAGGAAGCAGTTAGCACTTATCCGTCGAGGAGCCGCTGCATGTCCCGTGCTGTTGATCGTATCCTGCGCCCCAGCCTGATGGCCCTGGCCATCGCCCTGGCCGCGCCATTGGCCAGCCCTGCCCTGTTCGCCGCCGAGCAATCCGCCCAGCGTGCCTATGAGCTGCCCAGCGCCCCGCTGGCCACTACCCTGAACCAGATCGCCAGCCAGACGGGCATTGCCCTGGCCATCGACCCGGCGCTGGTCAGCGGCCGCACCTCGGCGCCGGTCAGCGGCCAGTACAACGGCCTGGGCGCCTTGCAGGCGGCCCTGCGCGGCACGGGCCTGCAGCTGCAGCAAAGCAGCGTCGGCAGCTACAGCCTGGTGGCTGTGCCGGAAGGCAGCCTGGCGTTGCCAGAAACCAGCGTGAACGCCAACAGCGACAGCGAAAGCGCCTGGGGTCCGGTCGAAGGCTATCTGGCCAAGCGCAGTGCGGCCGGCACCAAGACCGATACCGCACTGGTCGAGATCCCTCGCTCCATCTCCGTCGCCACGCGCCAGCAAATGAGCGACCGTGGCGTGCACAGCCTGGACGACGCCGTGCGCTACATGCCGGGCATCGTCTCCGCCAGCTACGGCAGCGACACCCGCTACGACTGGATGCGCGTACGCGGCTTCGAGCCGACCCAGTTCCTCGATGGCCTGCCGCTTCCGCGTGGCGTGTATGCCAACCCGAAAGCTGAAACCTGGAACCTCGACCGCCTGGCCCTGCTGCGCGGCCCGGCCTCTTCGCTGTACGGCCAGACCCCACCCGGCGGCCTGCTGGACATGGTCAGCCGCCGCCCGCAAGCCGAAAGCGCCCACGAAATCGAAGTGCAGTACGGCAGCGACAACCACCGCCAGATCAACTTCGCCAGCACCGGCAAGATCGATGACGAAGGCCGCTTCCTGTACGGCGTCAGCGGCGTGATTCGCGATGGCGGCACGCAGATCGACCACATCGACGACAAGCGCTACAACATCGCCCCGAGCCTGACCTGGAACATCGACGACGACACCTCGTTGACCCTGCTGACCCAGTTCACCCGCGACGATACCGGCGCCACCAGCCAGTTCCGGCCGATCCAGGGCACCAAGATCGACATGCCGTTCGGCAAGATCTCGCACCACAAGAACCTGGGCGACCCGGACTACGAGTTCTACGACCGCACCTACTACGCGCTGGGCTATGCCTTCGAGCACCGCCTCAACGATGTCTGGCAATTCCGCCAGAACCTGCGCTATACCAAGACCGACCTGGCCTTCCAGACCATCACCCCCGGCGCCTACTACCAGCCGGGCGGCCCGGTGCAGGACGACGGCACCGTCAGCCGCATGTCGACCAACACCGATGAAGACATCAGCCAGTTCGCCGTGGACAACAACTTCCAGGCCGACTTCGCCACCGGTGACGTCACCCACACGCTGCTGCTGGGCCTGGACCACCAGCGCGTCAACACCAACTACCTGTCGATCTTCGGCTTCAACGTGCCGGACAGCAACGTCAACAACCCGGTCTATGGTGTGCCGATCACCCGCCCCGACCGCTCCACGGCGTTCTACGACTACGACCAGAAGACCTACCAGACCGGCGTGTACATCCAGGACCAGATGGCCCTGGGCAACTGGCGCCTGACCTTGGGCGGCCGCGAAGACTGGGTGCACACCAGCACCAAGTTCCTCAACCAGGGCGATGCCACCAATACCCAGCGCGACAAGAAGTTCAGCGGCAACGCGGCGATCAGTTACGTGTTCGACTCGGGCTTCGTCCCGTACCTGTCCTATGCCGAGTCGTTCCAACCGACCGCCAACGCCAGTGCCACTGCGACGGACTCGTTCAAGCCGACCGAAGGCAAACAGTGGGAATTGGGCATCAAGTACCAGCCGCCAGGTTCCAACACCCTGCTGTCGGCAGCCGTGTATGACCTGACCCAGAAAAACGTCTCGGTGACCAACAACATCGGCGGCGTGCCGATCACCAGCCAGACTGGTGAAGTGAAAGTCCACGGCCTGGAGCTGGAAGCCATTTCCGACGTCACCGAAAACCTCAAGGTGACCGCGGCCTACACCCTGGCCAAATCCGAAGTGCAGGACGGCCTGTACAAAGGCAATCGCCTGCAACTCATGCCTAACCAGCAAGCCTCGTTGTGGGCCGACTACACCTGGCACAGCGGCGTACTCGACGGCTTCGGCATCGGCGGCGGCGCGCGCTACACCGGCAATACCTACGGCGACCAGGGCAACACCTGGCTCGGCAAGGCCAACGCCTACACCGTGTTCGATGCCTCGGTGCACTACGACCTTGGCCGCCTGAGCAACAGCCTCAAGGGTGCATCGGTCGCGGTCAACGCCACCAACCTGTTCGACAAGGACTACATTTCCACCTGCGACAGTTACTACTGCTACTACGGGGATGAACGCAGCGTCGTCGCCAGTGCCACTTACAAATGGTAAGCAGCTGACGATGTGAGCTGGCAAACCAGGCCGTCCCCCGTGGGACGGCTTTGGTGTTTCTGGACCTTGAGAAACAAACTGTTATGAAAAGCCCAACCATCCGCCGCTGGTCCGTGATCCACACCTGGAGCAGCCTGGTCTGCACCGTATTCCTGTTGCTGCTGGCACTTACCGGCCTGCCGCTGATCTTCCACCACGAACTCGAACACCTGCTCGGCGACGCCCCCGAGCTGCGCGAGATGCCCGCAGATACGCCGCACCTGGACTTGCAGCAACTCGTGCTGAAAGCCGAACAGCACCGCCCCGGCGAAGTGATGCAGTACTTCGGCTATGACGAGGACGAGCGCAACGGCGTGGTGGCGATCACTGCCGCCACCGCTGGCACCGACCCCAACTCCTCGCACACCTTCATGCTCGACGCCCGCACCGGCGAAGCCGTGGCCATGCCGGCGGCCAACGGCGGCTTCATGATGGTCATGCTGCGCCTGCACGTGGACATGTTCGCAGGGCTGCCCGGCAAGCTGCTGCTGGCGTTCATGGGGCTGCTGTTCATTGTCGCCATCGTCTCCGGCACCGTGCTCTACGCGCCGTTCATGCGCCGCCTGGACTTCGCCACGGTGCGCAGCGACAAGTCGCGCCGCCTGCGCTGGCTCGACCTGCACAACCTCATTGGCGTGGTGACCCTGGCATGGGCACTCACGGTAGGCGTCACCGGCGTGATCAGCGCACTATCCGACCTGGTCATCGCCGCCTGGCGCAACGACAGCCTGGCGGCGATGGTCGCGCCTTATCGTGACGCACCACCGCTCACCGAGCGTGCTCCCGCCACCCGCTTGCTCGACATTGCTCAACAGGCCGCACCCGGCATGCGCCCGGACTTCATCGCCTTCCCCGGCACCCGTTTCTCCAGCGAGCACCACTACGCGGTGTTCATGAAAGGCGGCACGCCCCTGACCTCGCATCTGTTTACCCCGGTGCTGATCGACGCACGCTCGCTGGCGGTCACCGCGGTCGGCGAACGGCCCTGGTACATGGACGCCATGGGCCTGTCGCAACCCTTGCACTTTGGCGACTACGGCGGGCGGCCGATGCAGATTCTGTGGGCGGTGCTGGATATCCTGACCATCATCGTCCTGGGCAGCGGCGTGTACCTGTGGTGGGGCAAGCAACGCAAAGGCAGTGGGGCACGCGCATGAGCCACAGTTCACGAACGAATCGGCGGATCTTCGCCTGGCCCGCGGTGATCGCAATACTCGGCGCAGCAGGGTTGTTCGCGGCCTTGCTGGGCGATGGCGCCTGGGATGCGTTGGCCTGGCTGGGCCTGGGCATTCCAGCGCTGCTTGGCTTGCGGGGGTTGTGCGGTCGATAACTGGTTACCACCGGGGGGAATCAGGCGCTGGCTAGGCTCGTCGCTCCCGTCATCATGGAGCCAACACCGTGTCCCCCCTGGAACGTATCGAACTTCTGAATGGGCTGGTCCTTGAACTGCTCGCCCAGCTTCCGGTTGCCAGCCCCCAACCACCAGACCGTCGGGCGTTCCACGCCGAGCTGGCGGCGTTTTGGGCTGAACAGGATGCCCAGGGCCTCTCGCGCCGAACGCGCCTGAGCGATTTGCGACGGGCACTGATGCACGCCGAACTGGACCTGCGCCTGGCCGACCAGACCTTGGCGAGCGACCTTTCGGAACTGATGCGCAACTGCCTGGATTATCCTGCCGCCTGGCAACGCCGGCACCAGCCGGTTGCCGAGCGTCCGCAGGTGTATCGCCCGATGCTTGGCCGTAGTCGCCCCCACTGGCGAGCGGCGCTGCCCGGCATGTTCGTGGTGGCACGCGGCAGCGAAGACGGCGTGCCACTTGATCCGCAAGAGGCAACCGGGCCGGTATTGCTGTTCGGCCTGGTTCAGGGGATCGAAGCCTACTCATCGCTCGCGCAACTGCACGTGGAGCTGTGCCAACGCCTGGAAGACCCGATTCAAGGCAGGCCACTGGTGAGCCTGCTGGTAGACGAGGAACGCATCGAAACAGCCTTGCAGGCTGACCGCCTGCGCTACGAATGGTACGCCGACGACCCCTTGCTGGCGCAGGTGGACTGCCTGATCGACGCCCAGCGCCAGCGGGTCAGCCGGGTATGGACAACGCTCTGGGCCTCGACGCCGGTTGACAGCGAGGCGCTGGCGCAAGCCGTGGCGCTGGGGGACGAGGCCGGCAAACGCGCATTGCTCAACACCCGCTACTCAGTCCTGCTCGAACACAACCTGCCCAATTGGTTGCGCACGGCAGGTGATCAGGGCCTTGCGCATATCATGCAGACCATGCAACTGCTGGTCGCCGCCGGCAACAGCGTGGCCGCGCCAGGCATTCTCACCTTCAGCGAGTTTCATCAGCAGCACAGCCTGCGCAACTGGGCCAGAACCAAGGTCGACCACTGCCTGCGCAATGACTTTGCCCTGACGTATCCGGCCTCCGACATTCTGGTTCATGTGGTGCACACCCGTCAGGTAGGGCCGCACGTCAATCCCTTCCATCCGTCGAGCTGGATCACCTGGCGTGGTCTGGAACATGTTGGCGGAGAATTGGTAGAGACCATCCGGGAAACCTATCCGCTGGATGAAATGGCGCTGCGCAACGTGGCATGGTTCGATTATGACTACTGGCTGACCGCGCGCATCAGCCACCGGCATGGCAAGCCGCTGCCAGCCAGCTTGTCAGCCGATTACGTCAAGCGCCTGGTCAGGCGGCTCAACGTCGGCGGCACCTACGCCGAGTTTCTGCAAACCCAGCTCGTCGATGCACCACTTGGCGCCTGGCGTCTTAACGCGCATGCCAGGGTCAACCGTGCGCGCATGGACGCTGAGCTCGCCAAGGCCCGCTATGCCGGGCACCTTGCCAATGACCACAACGAACGCAGCTACCGCTGGGTACAACAGGTGCTGGCCCACCCGCACAATGCGTTACGACCACCGGTGGATGGCCAGCGCCTCATCGTGCGCCAGATTACCCTGCACAACGAGAGCCTGCAGGGCGTGCTGCTGATCAACAGCGATGCCCGCGGCGAAGACGGCTTCGTGCTCTACACCCCTGACGCCCCTGACCGCCGCGCATGGCGCAGCGTGCCAAACACACGCGCGCTGCTGCGCATGATCCGTAAAAAACCTGCGCTCCTGGCCTATGCCATCGACCGTCTGCCACATTCGCCCGCCGACCAAACCCGACGCCTGATACTCAAAGGCGGCCTGGGTACCGCACTGAGAACCCCGGCAGTCGACGACGAATTGTTCTACGCCTACTACATGGCGGCTGTGCGGGGGCTCATGGCGATTGCAAAAGCCAACAGCCGGACTACCGGCGAAACCGATTTACAAAAAGCCATGACCATCGGTTGGCGGCTGCTGGACCTGATTGGCCTGGCTATACCGGCCAGGGTGTTCATCCCGCTTTCACTGGGCCGCATGGCCATCGAAATCTGGGATGGGGTGCAGGCCTACCGCAAGGAAGACATCGACGGGGTGCTGCAACATGTCTACAACGCCTTGAGCCACCTGAATGACGCCACCACCGGTTTCGTCGCCACCGGCGTGATGCGCCGCATGCTGCGCGGCGTGCCAGCACAACCGCCGTTGCCGCTGCCGTCACGGTACAGCGTGATACCCGATGTGGATAACCTGCGCTTTCGCATCGACGGCATCTACGGCGAGGGGGTCTACGAACAAGTCTCCGAATTCGAGGGGCTTACCCAGTACTTCATCCAGGACATACAAGGCCGTCACTACAAGGTTGCCTTCGACGGCCAGCGCTGGCGCGCCATCGACCCCGAACAACCCGATGTCTACCTCCAGCAGCCGGTGAAAAAGCGCGAAAGCGGCGACTGGGTGATCGACTCCCCTGTGCTGTGGTACGACGGCCTTCCCGATCTGGAGAACCTGCTGGAACAGTGCCTGCTGGCTGAACCGCTCAGTGGCGAGCCAATCGACGGCGTCGACGGCCTGTACCAGGCCGACGAACATCTGTATCTGCAGACCGAGGGCGGGCAGCTTCCGCTGCGCCAGCACTTGCTCGCGGGCCGCTTTCACCTGCCGATCCCCAACGCCCACGACGCCGGTGTGGTGCCCTGGGCCGTACTGCGCTGGACCGACGGCCAATGGCAGCTTCGCGTACGCCAGGCGGGGCGCAGCAGTAGCTGGCTGGCGCTGCCTTCGGCCTACTCGGTCAACCGCGGCAACAACCGGTCCAGGCGCTGATGCAAGGCGCTGCCACTCGGCCAGTTGCGCAACAGCCGAGCCCGGTCGCGGGCATAGGCCGGGGCGAAGCTGAGCTGGGTGGCGTGCTGGCACATCGCGTCGAGGTCGATCAGCGACCATTGGCCGTTGTCCCAGAACAGGTTGTGGCCCTTGAAGTCGCCGTGGCTGATACGCTCGCGGATCAGTTGCTGCATCAGTTGGACAAGGGCATCGACCTGCTCTTCGGGTGCGTCGCCATCTTCCACATAGGGCGCGAAGCTCGCCGTGAGGTCGGGGCCATCGGCGTATTCGGTAACCAGATAGGCGCGGCTGCGCAGGCCCATCACGCGCTGTTCATACACCGCCAGCGGGCGCGGTGTGGCGATGCCGAGGAACTCCAGGCGATGGCCTTCGATCCACGAATGCCAGGCCCGGCTCGGGCGCCAGAAGCGTTTGAACCAATGTGCGGTGTTCTTGATGTTGTAACGCTTGAGCACCAGCGTGCGGCCACCGACTTCGATGCGGGCCACACTCGCGGCGCCACCTGTCTTGTACAGGTGGCCTTGATCGATCAGCGAATCGGCGTGTTCGAGCACCGGCAACATCGCCTCGGTTTCACTGCGGCGTATCGCCTTCAGGCCGGACAGCGTGCGCTCGACACTGAACAAGCTGCATTCACGACCGGCCTTTTCCAGGTAGTCCTTCTGGCGCCAGTTGCGCACCTTGTCCACCTGCTTCTGCAACGCTTCCATTGGCAACGCATGCTCGGCGTTGGCCAGCAGGTAATGCACCAGCAGTTCTTCAATGAACGGTTCCAGGCGCTTGGGCAGCTGCGCGAAGAACACCCCGAGGTTTTCCAACACGCGCGCGCGCGACAGCGGCTGGCCGGGGGTTTCGGCCTTGATGCCGGCACCGTCGATCAGGTATAGCTTGCCGCCGTGGCGCAGCAGGTTGTCCAGGTGCAGGTCTTCCTGCCACAGGCCCTTGGCGTGCATGTGCGCCACGGCGGTCAGTGCTTCACCGAGCACCAGGTGCTGCTCGTCAGCCAGCACCGGCAAGCCGGCCACCGCGTCCCAGGCATCGGCCAGGCTCTCGGCGCCGTCGAGAAACTCGAAAAGCAGCCAGCCGCCCTCGCCTTCTTTCAGGCCGTCGGCGAGCAGTTTCGGTGTGGTCAGGCCTTGCTCGGCCAACAGCTTCACACCGTCCAGCTCGCGCTGGAAATGGCGTGGGGCGCTACCGCCCACCAGCAATTTGGCCAACACTGGCGTACCCCGCCACACGCCTGCACCCACGTAGCGCTGGCCCGGCAATACCCGCAGCAGGCTCAGCAGCTGCAACTCGGCGCTGCCCGCGGCATCGGCCAGGGTGATGGACAGCGGCAGCGATGGGCTGCGCCCGGCATCCTTCAATTCAGACAAACGCATCAGCGGGCCTCTTTTTCACGACGGCGTTGCGTCAGGCGTTGCAGCCAGACACCCACCAGCGGTGCATCAGCCGGTTGGCTCAGGTAGGCGGCGAGCAGCTGACGCACGTCCGCCTCGCTCCAGACGCTGGCGCGGCGCAGCAGCGGCTCCAGATCCTTCAGGCGGTCGCGTTTGCCAAACAGCAGCGGCCGGGTCTTTTCCAGGTCGATCAGTTGCGCGTCCCAGCCTTCGCGGCGCTGGCGCAGGAAGATGTGTTTGGGGTAGAAGCAGCCGTGCACCTGCCCCGCGCTGTGCAGCGTGCGCGCCAGCTGGCCACAGGCCTGGAGGATGCCGTTGCGCGCCGCGTCGCTGAGCTGCGGCCACTGGGCCAACAGGCTGTCCAGGTCGCTCCACTCGTCCAGGGCGCGGGTCAACAGGATCGCGCGGTGCTGGCCGGCCTGCTTGCGCTCGCCATAGAACACCGCCTGCAACGCCGGGATGTGCAGCTTCTGGTAGCGGCTGATATTGCGGAACTCGCGGGCGAAGGTCGGTTCGCCGAACGGGCTGTGCAGGGTGCGGGTCAGGTAATCGCTCTGGCGTTTGAGGTAATAGCCTTTGCCTTCAAGCTCCAGGCGATAGACGCTGCTCCAGCCGCCACGCCCGGTGTTGGGTTCGTCCACGGCGTCGAGCTGCAGCGCCCACAGCGCCTCGAAGTCGTTCAGGCCATGGCGTTTGAGCAGCGCGAGGTCCGCGCTGGCCAGGTAGTCGGTCATTCCCTTCCCTCGAAGAAGCTCAGCACCTGGCGAATGCGCCGCTTGTCGCGCGCGTTCAGGCGCTCGCGCCCGCGGTACTGCAGGTAGAAGCGCAGGCGCTGGGTCGCCGTCAGGTGGTATTTGGCGACCTTGTCCAGGCACGCCAGGTCCTTGACCAACCGGTGGCGCCACATGAAGCCGCGCCAGAAATCGCCGGTCGGACAGTCGATGAAGAATAGCGTGCCCTGGTCATCGACCAGCAGGTTGCGCCACTTCAGGTCGTTGTGGGCGAAACGGTGCTCGTGCATGACCCGGGTGTGGCGCGCCAGCTGGCTGCTGACGTGCTCGACCCAGGCGCGGTCGGCCAGGCGCGGATCGTTGCGCTCGGCCAATGCCGAAAGGTCTTCGGTATTGGGCAGCTCGCGGGTGATCATCGCACCCCGGCCAAAGGCCAGGCCATTGCGCTCCAGGCCCCAGGCCACTACCTCGGCGGTGGGAATGCCCCACTTGGCGAACTGCTTGAGGTTCTGCCATTCGGCCTTGATGCGTGGCCGCCCCAGGTAGCGGCGCATGTGTTTGCCAGCCCCGGTGTAGCGTTTGACGTAGTAGTTGACCCCGTCACGCTCGACACGGATGACCTCGCTCAGTGGGTCACGGGTCAGGCGCTCGCCCTGCAGGGCGAACACCGCATCGATACTGCCGAAGTCCGCCGCCAGCTGCTCGTAGCCCGGCGCCAGTGTCCAACCCGCCATCAGAGTGCATCCCCATAGCGTTGCTTGCGGTCGTAGAGTTTCTGCGCCTTGCGCTCCAGCCAGGCGAGCAGTGCGGCCTCTTCAGCGAGCACCTGGCGCAGCGGGCGCTGGAAGTAACCGCGCAGGAAACGCAGCTTGTCGCGCCGGGTCAGGCCGATGTCCAGCGCCGAGAAGTACAGCGCGGCCAGGTCCTTGTCGCGCCAGCGGCGGCTGATTTTCGCGCGGGTTTGCGCGCGGTGCAGGTCGATCACCGACAACTTGAAGTCATCCGGCGTCACCGGGCGGTCGGTGTGCAGCAGAAAGTGGCAGATGTAGCAGTCGCGGTGGTTGACCCCGGCGCGGTGCATGCCGCCGGTCATCTTCGCCACTTCGGCGATCAGCGCACGCTTGAGGCGCGGCTGCGGCGGCTGCTTGACCCAGTCGAGGCTGAAGTCCTCCAGGCTGATGGTCGGCGCCAGCTCTTCGGTGACGATGAACGAGTGCTGGCTGGCCGGGTTGCTACCGCGCTCGCCATAGGCAACCGCGGTCATGGTCGGCACGCCGACTTCATGCAGGCGCTGGATGGCGCGCCATTCCTGGCCGGCACCGAGCACCGGCAGCTTGGCACTGAACAGGTTCTTGAAGATCTCGCCCCAGCCAATACCCCGGTGGATCTTGACGAAGAAGCCCTCGCCATCCACCTCGGTACGCAGCGTGCGGCGCCCTTCCAGCTCGCGGTACACCTCGCCTTGCAGGGCTTCCACGGCGTCGAAGGGATCACGCCCGGCCCACAGGCGCTTGAACGGTTCGGCCAGTATCAGCTTCATGCAGTCTCCTGCCCCAAGATCACATCGGCGGCATGCTGCGGCATGCTGTACAGGTCGGCGGTGTCGGCGAAGGCCAGGCCATTGCGCGACCAGTCGGCGCGCGCCTGCGGGTCTTCGAGCATGCGTTGCAGGTAAGCGTTGAGCTGCTCCTGCTCGAACGGCTCCTCGAGCACCAGGCCGCAGTCGGCCTCGGCGATGTAATGGGCATAGCCGCAGACCTTGGACACCAGCACCGGCAAACCCGCCACCAGGGCTTCGAGCAGCACGGTGCCGGTGTTCTCGTTGTAGGCCGGGTGGATCAGCAGGTCGGCACCCAGCAGGAAGCGCGGAATGTCACTGCGCCCCTTGAGGAACTGCACCTGCTCGCCCAGGCCCAGTGCGGCGCTTTGCAGCTGGAACACCTTGGGGTCGTCCTGGCCGATGACCATCAACCTGGTGCGCTTGCGCAACGCCGACGGCAGCGCGGCCAGAGCCTTGAGGCTGCGGTCGACGCCCTTGGTCTTGAAGCCGGAGCCGATCTGCACCAGCAGCAGGTCGTCATCACTCAGATTGAATTCCTTGCGAAACTCGGCGCGGATCTCGGCGGCATTGGCCGGCGCGCGACGGTCCTGGGAAATGCCTGGCGGCAGCAGGTGGAAGCGCTCCACGGGGGTGCCGTAGTGCTTGATGAACAACGGCTGCTGCACCTCGGAAATCATCAGCACCTCGGTGCGCGACTCTTTGGCAAACACCGCCCGCTCGTACTCGGCGAAATGCCGGTAACGGCCCCAGCGGCGGTACAGGCCGCCGCGCAGGGTCTGGGCCTTGTCCTCAAAGCAGCCGTCGGCGGCGTAGTACACGTCCAGGCCCGGCATCTTGTTGAAGCCGATCAGCCGGTCGACCGGGCGCTTGGCCAGGTCAGCTTCCATCCAGGCGCTGAGCTTCTCGTTGCGGCGGTGGTTGAACAGCGCCTTGACCGGCGCCACCAGCACCTCGAAGCCCGGCGGAATGTCACCTTCCCAGATCAGCGTGTACACGCGGATCTGGTGGCCCCGCTTCTGGCATTCCAGGGCAATGCGCATGAAATCGCGCTGCAGCCCGCCGAAGGGGAAATATTTGTAAAGCACGAAAGCCAGTTGCATCAACGGACATCCTCAGCCAGCAGCAACGCGCTCAAGCGGCTCGCCACATGCTCGGGATTCAGGCGAGTGAAGCACAGCGGCCACTCGCGTTTGAGATCGAACCGGCGCAAGTCATCAGCGCTCGGTTTGTAGGTGCATTTCTTTTGCAGGCACGGGGCACAGGGGAAATCGCTGGCCTGGTGAACCTGCACACGGCCATAGGCGCCGGTCAGGCCAGGGTTGGTCGGCCCGAACAGGGAAATGGTCGGCACGTCCAGCGCTGCGGCCAGGTGGCCAAGGCCGGTGTCCACGGCCACGCAGGCCTTGGCTGCCGCCAGCACACGGGCGACGCCGGCAAGGTTCAATTTGGGGAGTACCTGGCAGTTGTTCAAGCCCTGGGCGATCCGCTCGGCGCGCGCTTTCTCGGCGGGGTTGCCCCACGGCAGGCGTACCTGCAGCTTGCGCCGGCCCAGGCGCTCGGCCAGCTCGCGCCAGTAGGCTTCGGGCCAGTGCTTGGTCGCCCAGGTGGTGCCATGCAGGAACACCACGTACGGCGCGGCCGGCGGCAGTTGCAGGCGGTCGAGGTCGAGGCCGTAGTTGCCGATGCCTTCGGGCAGGTCGTAGGCCAGGGCCATGGCGAACAGCTGGCGCACGCGCTCTACCGCATGCTGGCCGGTGGCGACCGACAGGCGCCGGTCATAGAAGCGGCTGGCCCAGCCTTCGCGGGCCGAATAGCGGTCGAGGCCGGCCACTGGGGCCTTGATGTAGCGCGTCAGCCAGGCCGATTTGACCAGGCCCTGGGCATCGATCACCAAGTCGTACTTTTGCGCGCGCACGCGTTGCTTGAACGCCTTCCACTCGCCGCTCTTGATGGTCTGCCAGATATTCTTGCGCCAACGGCGAATGGCCACCGGGATGACCTGGTCGACTGCCGGGTGCCAGCTGGGGATTTCGGCAAAGCCTTCTTCCACCACCCAGTCGAAACGGATGCCCGGGATCGCGTGGGCGGCATCGGTCAGCGCCGGCAACGTGTGGATGACGTCACCCAGCGACGAGGTCTTGATGATCAGTACCCGCACTTAGTCGACCTCGGCCACGGTATCGATCAGGTTCGGCCCGCCCAGGCTGTGCAGGGCGGCGATGACTTTGCCGGGTTCCAACAGGCGCAGGCAGTTGTAATGGCCGAAGCGGCAGGTGCGGTCGAAGCACGGGCTGCACTCGATGCCGGTGCGCACGACTTCCACCTGCTCGGCCAACGGCGGGGTGAAGCCCGGCGAGGTGGAGCCATAAACCGCCACCAGCGGGCGATTCAACGCCGCCGCCACGTGCATCAGCCCGGAGTCGTTGGACACCACGGCATCGGCGCAGGACATCAGGTCGATGGCCTCGGCCAGCGAGGTTTCGCCCGCGAGGTTGTAGGATTCTTCACGCAAACCCGGGATCAGCCGGTCGCGAATCTGCTCGCCGACCGGGTGATCGTTCTTCGAGCCGAACAGCCATACCTGCCAACCCTGACGGATCATGGCATCTGCCACTTCGGCATAGTGCTCGGCCGGCCAGCGCTTGGCCTCGCCGAACTCGGCACCCGGGCACAGTGCCAGCACCGGACGGTCCAGCGCCAGGCCGAACTTGGCCAGGGCAGCTTCGCGGCTTTGTGCTTCGATTTGCAGCAGCGGGCGTGGGTAAGGCTGCGGCAGCTCAGCACCCGGCGCGTAGGCCAGGGCCATGAAGCGCTCGATCATCAGCGGGTAGCGGGCCTTGTCCAGCTTGCGCACGTCATTGAGCAGGCCGAAGCGCATCTCGCCTCGCCAGCCGGTGCGTTTGGGGATACCGGCGAAAAACGGCACCAGCGCCGATTTGAGCGAGTTGGGCAGCAGGATCGCCTGGTCGTACTGGCCGACCAGGGACTTACCGATGCGCCGTCGCGTGGCCAGCTCCAGCGCGCCGTGGCCGAGCGGGAAGCTCAAGGCCTGGCGCACTTCGGGCATGCGTTCGAGGATCGGCCGGCTCCACTCGGGGGCCAACACATCGATCACGCAGTCGGGGTGCTGCTGTTTCAGGCACTGGAACAGGGTCTGCGCCATCACCATGTCGCCGACCCAGCTGGGGCCAATGATCAGTATTCTCATGCTTAGTCCAGAAACGCTCGGGGAGGCTGCAGACTGCGGTACAGCCTGGCCTCCCCTCTTTATATTCAGGCTATGTGGCGTGCAGTGTACCACTAGGGCCCTGTCACTGCCCTGAACGGTCAGTTCAGCCCCAGCTGCCCCCAGATCCGCCGCACCTCGCGGCGCTCATCGGCAAACTGCGCCGCGTCGATCACCCCGGCCTGCTTCTGCAGGGCCTGCCGATGCGACGCCGAGCGAAACGCCTTGTACACCTCACGCAACAGCACCGCGTCACTGGCCGGCATCAATCCTGCCTGCTCCAGCTCTTCCAGAATGCGGATGTTATCGGTCCATCGAAGTATGGCCGGATGGTCATGGGACCAGGCCAAAGCGGCGTATTGCACCATAAATTCAATATCGACGATACCGCCGGCATCCTGCTTGATATCGAACGCCACGCCGCTATCGAAGGCATTGGCCGCCGTGCCTGCGGCAGTGGCCTTGGTGCCCAGGTTGTCACGCATTTTGGCGCGCATCTCGCTGACTTCGCTGCGCAACTTCTCCAGGTCGCGAGCCTGGCCCAGCACCTTGGCGCGCACGCCTTCGAACGCTGTGGCCACCTGCTTGCAGCCGACCAGCACGCGGGCGCGCACCAGGGCCTGGTGTTCCCAGGTCCAGGCTTCGTTCTGCTGGTAGCGCTCGAACGCACCCAGCGAACTGACCAGCAACCCCGAGGCGCCGGACGGGCGCAGGCGCATGTCGACGTCGTAGAGCTGGCCAGAGTTGGTCTGGGTGGTCAGCAGGTGAATGATGCGCTGGCCCAGGCGGGTGAAGAACTGCGCGCTGTCGATCGGCTTGGCGCCGTCGGTTTCCGCCTGCGGGTCGCCGTCGTGGATGAACACCAGGTCCAGGTCCGAGCCGTGCCCCAGCTCCAGGCCACCGACCTTGCCGTAGCCGATGATGATGAAGCCGGGGTCGCACAGGCTGCCATCGCTGCGCTTGGGCTGGCCGTAGCGGGCCACGGTGTGGCGCCAGGCCAGGGCCAGCACCTGATCGAGGATGGCTTCGGCCAGCCAGGTGAGGTAGTCGCTGACTTTCATCAACGGCAGGTTGCCGCTGATTTCCGAGGCGGCCACGCGCAGGCTGTGGGCCAGCTTGAAGTGACGCAACGCCTCCATTTGTTGTTCGAGGTCGTCCTCGGGGATGCGGGTCAGGCGCTCGCGCAACTCGGCCGCCAGCTCCGGCGCCAGCGGCGGGCTGAACAGCCGGCTTTCGTTGAGCAGTTCGTCGAGCAGCAGCGGGTAGCGGGCCATCTGCTCGGCGATCCACGGGCTGGCCGCGCACAGGGTCAGCAGGCGGCGCAAGGCGCCGGGGTTTTCGGTGAGCAGGACCAGGTAAGCTGAGCGCCGCGCCACCGCTTCGACCAGCGGCAGTACACGCTCCAGCACCAGGTCCGGGTTGTCATGTTCCACGGCCTGGGCCAGCAGGCGCGGGATAAAGGCATCCAGGCGCTCGCGGCCGATGCGCTGGATCGAGCGCAGCTGGGGGCTGGCGCGCAGCGCGGCCAGGCGGCGCAAGGCTTCGGCAGGTTGTGCGAAGCCGGCTTCTTGCAGCTGACGGCCAGCGGCCTCCTCATCCTGCGCCTGCTCCCACAGCGGCGACCATTCGCCGCCCACCACCAGCTCGCCTTCGCCGTCTTCGTCATCCGGGTCGGCGATGACCTGGCGGAAGTGCCAGTCTACGCGGCCGCGCCAGTGCATCAGCTGGTCATGGAAGCTCTGCCAGTCGGTGAAGCCAAGCATGTAGGCCACCCGCACGCGGTCGGTTTCGTCATCAGGGAGCATTTGCGTCTGCCGGTCGGCGATGGCCTGGATGGCATGCTCGGTATAGCGCAGGAACTCATAGCCCTCACGCAACTCCGCGACCACCGCCGGTGGCAGGTAACCTTGGCCTTCCAGGGTAGCCAGCACCTTGAGCAACGGCCGCTGCTGCAGGCTCAGGTCACGCCCGCCGTGGATCAGCTGGAACGCCTGGGCGATGAACTCCACTTCACGGATGCCACCGGCGCCGAGCTTGATGTTCTCGGACATGCCCTTGCGCCGCACTTCCTGCTGGATCAGCTGCTTCATGGTGCGCAGCGCTTCGATCGCCGAGAAGTCCAGGTAACGCCGGTAGACGAACGGGCGCAGCATTTCCTGCAACTGCGCGCCAGCGGCCTGGTCGCCGGCCACCACCCGCGCCTTGATCATCGCGTAGCGTTCCCAGTCGCGGCCCTGGTCCTGGTAGTACTGCTCCAGGGCATTGAAGCTGAGCACCAGCGCACCGGCCGAGCCATAGGGGCGCAGGCGCATGTCGACGCGGAACACGAAGCCATCGACGGTGACCGGGTCGAGCGCCTTGATCAGGCGCTGGCCCAGGCGGGTGAAGAACTCCTGGTTGTCCAGCGAACGCTTGACCCCTTCGGTCTCGCCGCCTTCCGGGAAGGCGAAGATCAGGTCGATGTCCGACGACAGGTTCAGCTCCACCGCGCCCAGCTTGCCCATGCCCAGCACCACCATGTGCTGCGCCTCGCCGCTACGGTTGCCGATTGGCGTACCGAATTGCTGGCAGTGGCGCGGGTACAGCCATTGATAAGCCTCGTCGATGGCGGCGTCGGCCAGGTCCGACAGGTCGCGGCAGGTCTCGCCCAGCTCGGCCTGGCGAGTGATGTCGCGCCAGATGATGCGCAACTGCTGGCGGTTGCGCTCGCGGCGCAGGTTGCGTGCCAGCTCGTCTTCGCTCTGCGCCGCCTGGGCCGCCGCTGCGACATGCCCGCGCAGTTCGCCTGGCGCGTAACGGCGCTCCAGCTCGCCACTGGCCAGCAACGCAAATAATAGGGCGGGGTCGCGCTGGGCCAGGCCGAGGACGAAGTCGCTGGCGGCGGCCACCTGTTCGAACTGCTGCCGATGAGCGGCGCTCCAGGCATTCAGGTCGAGCTCGGGGCGGCTGGCCAGCGCATCCAGCAGAAACTGCTGATTGCGCGCGACCAGTGGTTGCAGGGTGGCAGGCAGTTCGAGCGGCAAAGGCAGGCGCATGGTCTATCCTTGATCGGCGTGAAAGTGAGAGGAAAAAGCGGCCACGGGGACGCTGGAGCACGGTTGGACTGTCGTACAAAAGTTGGAAATAGCTGAAAAAAGATAACTATTGGCAAAAAACATCAACAAACCCCCGCTCATGGCACACCGCCAACCAACATGAACGTTTTTCCTCACAAGCCAAGGTGCGACCAAACGTCGCATTTGTGTAGTTTTACTACTATCCCTGGCGCGCAAAAGCATGAAATGCCGGAGCAAATGTAGTAAAACTACACGCCGCCGGTTCATACCCCGGTAGTCCAAGAATTCACGACGTCTGCCCATAAGGCCAGTCGCAAACTCAGGCCCCCGATTCTGGTGGCCTTTCCGCCCTGGAGCAAGCCATGCAAGACCTCGATCCAATCGAAACCCAGGAATGGCTGGATGCCCTGGAGTCGGTCCTCGACAAAGAAGGCGAAGACCGCGCTCATTACCTGATGACCCGCATGGGCGAGCTGGCCACCCGCAGTGGCTCCCAGCTGCCGTACGCGATCACCACGCCATACCGCAACACCATCCCTGTCACCCACGAAGCACGCATGCCTGGCGACCTGTTCATGGAACGCCGCATTCGCTCGATGGTGCGTTGGAACGCGCTGGCCATGGTGATGCGCACCAACCTGAAGGACTCGGACCTGGGCGGCCACATCTCCAGCTTCGCCTCCAGTGCCACCCTGTACGACATCGGCTTCAACTACTTCTTCCAGGCTCCGACCGACGAACACGGCGGCGACCTGGTGTTCTTCCAGGGCCACGCCTCGCCAGGCGTCTACGCCCGCGCCTTCATGGAAGGCCGCATCAACGAAGAGCAGATGAACAACTTCCGTCAGGAAGTGGACGGCAAGGGCCTGTCTTCGTACCCGCACCCTTGGCTGATGCCTGACTTCTGGCAGTTCCCGACCGTTTCCATGGGTCTGGGCCCGATCCAGGCGATCTACCAGGCGCGCTTCATGAAGTACCTGGAAGCCCGCGGCTTCATCCCGGCCGGCAAGCAGAAGGTCTGGTGCTTCATGGGCGACGGCGAGTGCGACGAGCCGGAATCCCTGGGCGCGATCGCCCTTGCCGGCCGCGAGAAGCTGGACAACCTGATCTTCGTCATCAACTGCAACCTGCAGCGCCTCGACGGCCCGGTTCGCGGCAACGGCAAGATCATCCAGGAACTCGAAGGCGTGTTCCGTGGCGGTGGCTGGAACGTCAACAAAGTCGTCTGGGGCCGTTTCTGGGACCCACTGCTGGCCAAGGACACCAACGGTGCCCTGCAGCGCCGCATGGACGAAGTCATCGACGGCGAGTATCAGAACTACAAAGCCAAAGACGGCGCGTACGTTCGTGAGAACTTCTTCAATACTCCAGAACTCAAGGCCATGGTCGAAGACCTGTCCGACGACGAGATCTGGAAGCTCAACCGTGGCGGCCACGACCCGTACAAGGTCTACGCGGCATACCACCAGGCTGTGAACCACAAAGAGCAGCCGACCGTCATCCTGGCCAAGACCATCAAGGGTTACGGCACCGGTGCTGGCGAAGCCAAGAACACCGCGCACAACACCAAGAAGGTCGACGTCGACAGCCTGCGCCACTTCCGTGACCGCTTCGACATCCCGGTCAAGGATGCGGACCTTGAGAACCTGCCGTTCTTCAAGCCGGAAGAAGGCTCCGCGGAGGCCAAGTACCTGGCCGAGCGCCGTGCAGCCCTGGGCGGCTTCGTGCCACAGCGCCGCGCCAAGAGCTTCAGCGTGCCGACCCCGCCACTGGAAACGCTGAAAGCGATCCTGGACGGCTCGGGCGACCGCGAAATCTCCACCACCATGGCTTTCGTGCGTATTCTGGCGCAGCTGGTCAAGGACAAGGACATCGGCCAGCGCATCGTCCCGATCATCCCGGACGAAGCCCGTACCTTCGGTATGGAAGGCATGTTCCGCCAGCTGGGCATCTACTCGTCGGTCGGCCAGCTCTACGAGCCAGTCGATAAAGACCAGGTGATGTTCTACCGCGAAGACAAGAAGGGCCAGATTCTCGAGGAAGGCATCAACGAAGCTGGCGCCATGTCGTCGTTCATCGCTGCCGGTACCTCGTACAGCTGCCACAACCAGCCGATGCTGCCGTTCTACATCTTCTACTCGATGTTCGGCTTCCAGCGCATTGGCGACCTGGCCTGGGCCGCTGGCGACAGCCGCACCCGTGGCTTCCTGATCGGCGGCACCGCCGGCCGTACCACCCTCAACGGTGAAGGCCTGCAGCACGAAGACGGTCACAGCCACATGATGGCGGGCACCATCCCGAACTGCCGCACCTACGATCCAACCTACGGCTACGAGCTGGCGGTGATCATCCAGGACGGCATGAAAAAGATGACCGAAGAGCAACAGGACATCTTCTACTACATCACCGTGATGAACGAATCCTACCAGCAGCCAGCCATGCCGGCCGGTGTCGAGGAAGGCATCATCAAGGGCATGTACCTGCTGGAAGAAGACACCCGCGAAGCCGCGCACCACGTCCAGCTGATGGGCTCCGGCACCATCCTGCGCGAAGTGCGTGAAGCAGCGAAGATCCTGCGTGAAGAGTTCAACGTCGGTGCCGACGTGTGGAGCGTCACCAGCTTCAACGAACTGCGTCGCGACGGCCTGGCCGTGGAACGCGCCAACCGCCTGAAGCCTGGCCAGAAGCCACAGACCACTTACGTCGAAGAGTGCCTGGCCGGTCGCAAAGGCCCGGTTATCGCTTCCACCGACTACATGAAGCTGTTCGCCGAACAGATTCGCCAGTGGGTGCCGAGCAAAGAGTTCAAAGTCCTGGGTACCGATGGTTACGGTCGCAGCGACAGCCGCAAGAAGCTGCGTCACTTCTTCGAAGTCGACCGCCACTTCGTGGTGCTGGCTGCCCTGGAAGCCCTGGCTGACCGTGGCGAGATCGAACCGAAAGTGGTGGCTGACGCTATCGTCAAGTTCGGCATCGATCCGGACAAGCGCAACCCACTGGACTGCTGAGGAGTATTTTTAAGTGAGCGAACTCATTCGCGTACCTGACATCGGCAGCGGTGAAGGTGAAATCATCGAGCTGTTCGTCAAGGTCGGTGACCGTATCGAGGCTGACCAGAGCCTGCTGACCCTGGAGTCCGACAAGGCCTCCATGGAGATCCCGGCCCCCAAGGCCGGCGTCATCAAGGAACTGAAGGTCAAGCTGGGCGATCGCCTGAAAGAAGGCGACGAGCTGCTGGTCCTGGAAGCCGAGGGCGCCGCTGCGGCGCCTGAGGCTCCGGCCGCGGCCGCGCCTGCCGCTGCGCCGGCCGCCGCTGAGAAGCCGGCTGCCGAAGCCGCCCCAGCGCCGGCTGCAGCCCCTGCTGCCGCCAGCGTGCAGGACATCCACGTGCCGGACATCGGCTCGTCGGGCAAGGCCAAGATCATCGAAGTGCTGGTCAAGGTCGGCGACACCGTCGAAGCCGACCAGTCGCTGATCACCCTGGAGTCCGACAAGGCCTCCATGGAGATCCCGTCGCCTGCTGCTGGCGTGGTCGAAGAAGTGCTGTGCAAGCTGGAAGACGAAGTCGGCACTGGCGACCTGATCTTCAAGCTGAAAGTCGCTGGCGCCGCACCGGCTGCCGCTCCTGCGCCGGCCGCCGCTGCACCGGCCAAGGCTGAAGCGGCTCCGGCTGCCGCACCTGCCGCTGCCGCCCCGGCTGCTGCCCCTGCTCCGGTCGCCACCGCGCCGGCCGCTGGCAACAATGCCAAGGTGCACGCAGGCCCGGCGGTTCGTCAGCTGGCCCGTGAATTCGGTGTCGAGCTGGGCGCTGTGGCTGCCACCGGCCCGCACGGTCGCATCCTGAAAGAAGACGTGCAGGTTTACGTCAAGGCGATGATGCAGAAGGCCAAAGAAGCCCCGGCAGCCGCCGGCGCGACTGGCGGCGCTGGCATCCCGCCGATCCCTGCTGTCGACTTCAGCAAGTTCGGTGAAGTGGAAGAAGTGGCCCTGACCCGCCTGATGCAGGTCGGTGCCGCCAACCTGCACCGCAGCTGGCTGAACGTGCCGCATGTGACCCAGTTCGACTCCGCCGACATCACCGAGCTGGAAGCTTTCCGCGTTGCGCAGAAAGCCGTGGCCGAGAAGGCTGGCGTCAAGCTGACCGTGCTGCCTCTGCTGCTCAAGGCCTGCGCCTTCCTGCTCAAGGAACTGCCGGACTTCAACAGCTCGCTGGCACCAAGCGGCAAGGCCATCATCCGCAAGAAGTACGTGAACATCGGCTTCGCCGTGGACACCCCGGACGGCCTGCTGGTCCCTGTGATCAAGAACGTCGACCAGAAGAGCCTGCTGCAACTGGCTGCCGAAGCCGCTGCACTGGCCGAGAAGGCGCGCAGCAAAAAGCTGTCGGCCGACGACATGCAGGGCGCGTGCTTCACCATCTCCAGCCTCGGCCACATTGGCGGCACCGGCTTCACGCCGATCGTCAATGCGCCTGAAGTGGCGATCCTCGGTGTGTCCAAGGCCACCATGCAGCCGGTCTGGGATGGCAAGGCCTTCCAGCCGAAGCTGATGCTGCCGCTGTCGCTGTCCTACGATCACCGTGTGATCAACGGCGCTGCCGCCGCGCGCTTCACCAAGCGCCTGGGCGACGTGCTGGGCGACATTCGCACCATGCTGCTGTAAGGCGGCACACTGCCCCTCCACTGGAGGGGCGGTACTCTTTTCGAGCTGCCACGCTCGTACCTCAACCCCGTCAGCGTTGGCGGGGCTTTTTTTTGCCTGGCGAAAAAGATATGGCGGCTGGGAGATCGAGCGCCGCCCGCGCGGCGCATCGCGGATGAATCCGCTCCTACGTTCGTTTCCGGCCAATTATCCCTGTGGGATTCGCGGGCGGCGCTCGGTCTCTCAGGCGCTAAATCTCTTGCGTCGAACTAAGGATTTCAGCCCAGCGGCCGAAAACATATACATGACATCCCTCATGGCCGCTTGCCAGCCTTGGGGACATGATGCAACCTTGCCAGATACGCCGCCGTCCAGGCCGCGTCACCCTCTTCAAGCGAGCCTTCGATGAAAAGCCAACCCGATGCCGCCAGCCGTGTGGCGGCCGAGGTCGTCACGCAGCTTCCCGTGCCCTCGCGGCTCGGCATGCTGCGTTTCGAAAGGCTCAACGAGGCCACCTGGGCAATGCTCTACCTGGACCCGGCCTGTGAGCGCCAGTTCGGCCTGCAGGCGTCAGAGCTGTGTGCACTGATCGACTCGCCGTATGCCAGCCTCATGGAGCCCGAGGCGCGCTACCGGTTGCACGATGAAATCCAGCAGCAACTGCACGCGCGCGGCTATTACCGTGTGCGCTACACCCTGCACGCACAGCCGCGTGCGTTGCGCCTGCTGGAAGCCGGCGAGGCCTACAAGCAACACAATCGCCAATTGCTGCGGGGCTTTCTGACGGTGCTCGACGACCAGGCCGACGACATCGACCTGGACGCCAACGACCTCGAATCACGCAACAACCGCCTGCAACTGGCCCTGCAACTCAACCAGCGCGCCCAGCAGGAACAGCTCGAACACCTGGAGCGCGTGCGCAGCCAGCAGGACCTGATCCTGCGACTCGCCCGCCAGCGCTACAGCGCAGAAAACTCGCTGCTCGAAGCCGCCCAGCTTATTACCCGCAGCGCCTGCGAGATCTACAAGGTCGACAGCGCCAGCATCTGGCACCTGGAAGACCAGCGCCTGGAGCCAATCAGCGCCTGGTTGCGCAACGAGCAAGTGCATCGCCTGCCCGAGCCGATCGATGCCAGTCGTTTCCCCGATTACCTCGACGCCCTGCACGCCAGCCGTGCCATCGACGCGCACAACGCCAACCACGACCCGCGCACCAGGGAGCTGGCCGAAAGTCTGTACGCCGACAACAACGCCATGCTCGATGCCAGCATTCGCGTCGATGGCCAGGTGGTCGGCGTGCTGTGCCTGGAGCAGACCGGGCAGCCGCGGGCCTGGCAGTCCGATGAGATCGCCTTCGCTGGCGAGCTGGCCGACCAGTTCGCCCAGGTCATCACCAACCACAACCGACGCACCGCCGCCAGCGCCCTGCACCTGTTCCAGCGTGCTGTCGAGCAGAGCGCCAGTGCTTTTCTGCTGGTCAACCGCGAAGGCGTGGTGGAGTACGTCAACCCCAGCTTCACGGCGATCACTCAGTACAGCACCGATGAAGTCCAAGGCCGCCACCTGGCCGACCTGCCGGCGCTGGAAAACCTCAGCGAGCTGCTGTTCGACACGCCGTCGAGCCTGGCCATGGGCAACAGCTGGCAGGGCGAGTTCAAGAGCCGGCGCAAGAGCCTGGAGCCGTACTGGGGGCAGCTGTCGATTTCCAAGGTGTACGGCGACAACCGTGAGCTGACCCACTACATCGGCATCTACGAGGACGTCACCCAGACCAAACTGGCCCAACAGCGCATCGAACGCCTGGCCTACACCGACAACCTGACCAACCTGGGCAACCGCCCGGCGTTCATCCGCAGCCTCGACGAGCGCTTCGCCCGCGATGGCGAAAGCCCGATCTGCCTCCTGCTGGTGGACATCGACAACTTCAAGCGGATCAACGACAGCCTCGGCCACCAGACCGGCGACAAACTGCTGATCAGCCTGGCCCGGCGCCTGCGCAACAGCCTCAGTGTCGGCGGTGTACTGGCCCGCTTCGCCAGTAACGAGTTCGCCGTGCTGCTCGACGACACCAGCCTGGAAGACGGCCAGGGCGTGGCTCAGCAACTGCTGCGTACCCTCGACAAACCGATGTTCGTCGACAACCAGCTGATCAACGTCACCGCCTCCGTGGGCCTGGCCTGTGCGCCGCTGCACGGCAGCGACCCGACCACCCTGATGAAGAACGCCGGCCTTGCGCTGCACAAGGCCAAGGCCAACGGCAAGCACCAGGTGCAGGTGTTCACCGAGGTGCTCAATGCCGAAGCCAGCTACAAGCTGTTCGTCGAGAACAACCTGCGCCGCGCCCTGACCCAGAACGAGCTGGAGGTGTTCTACCAGCCCAAGCTGTGCCTGCGCAGTGGTCGCTTGTTAGGCCTGGAAGCGCTGCTGCGTTGGAATCACCCCGAGCGCGGCATGATCCGCCCCGACCAGTTCATCAGCGTGGCGGAAGAAACCGGCCTGATCATCCCCATCGGCAAATGGGTGGTGCGCCAGTCGTGCCGCATGAGCCAGGAATTGCGCGAAGCCGGCATGGGCAACCTGCACGTGGCCATCAACCTGTCGCCCAAGCAGTTTTCCGACCCCGACCTGGTGGCCTCGATCGGCTCGATCCTCAAGGAAGAAGCCCTGCCCCCGCACCTGCTGGAGCTGGAGCTGACCGAAGGCCTGCTGCTGGAAGCCACCGAGGACACCCACCGTCAGCTCGACGAGCTCAAGGCCCTGGGCCTGACGCTGGCCATGGACGACTTCGGCACCGGTTACTCGTCGCTGAGCTACCTGAAGAAGTTCCCGATCGACATCATCAAGATCGACCGCAGCTTCATCAACGAGATCCCCGACAACCAGGACGATATGGAAATCACCTCGGCGGTGGTGGCCATGGCCCACAATCTCAAGCTAAAGGTGGTGGCCGAGGGCATCGAGACTCCTGAGCAACTGGCGTTTCTACGCCGGCACCGCTGTGACGTGGGCCAGGGGTATCTGTTCGACCGGCCGATTCCGGGGCGCGAGCTTACGGAAAAACTCAAGCGCTACCCGCGCGGTCCAATGGCCTGACAGCAGCGTCATCCTCGGGCACTATAGAGTCCATTCGGGCCTCATCTCGGATGAATCCTACACATCTCCGTAGGAGCGGATTCATCCGCGATGAGGCCACCTATCCCACTGAAAAACACAGAGGAACGGCCATGGTCCTGCGTTCGGAAATCCTGGTGAACAAAAACGTCATGCCCACTGCGGAGCAGGCCCTGCCTGGCCGCGAAACGCCAATGTCCCTGCCCGAGTTCCATTACGTGTTCGAAGGCACCCCGCTGCTCGGCCCGTTCTTCGAAGGCGACATCGACTTCGCCATTTTCGGCCTGGGCTGCTTCTGGGGTGCCGAGCGCCGCTTCTGGCAGCGTGAAGGCGTGGTCAGCACAGTGGTCGGCTACGCCGGCGGCTTCACCCCCAACCCGACCTACGAAGAAGTCTGCTCGGGCCTGACCGGCCACACCGAAGTGGTGCTGGTGGTGTTCGACAAGGCCAAGGTCAGCTACCGCGAGCTGCTGGCGATGTTCTGGGAGCTGCACAACCCAACCCAAGGCATGCGCCAGGGCAACGACGTCGGCACCCAATACCGCTCGGCGATCTTCTGCACCAGCCCCGAGCAGCTCGAACAAGCCAAAGCCAGCCGCGAAACCTTCCAGGCCGAGCTGAACAAGGCCGGTTTCGGCGAGATCACCACCGAAATCGACCAGGCCCCGACCGTGTTCTTCGCCGAGGCCTACCACCAGCAATACCTGGCCAAGAACCCCGAAGGCTACTGCGGTATCGGTGGCACCGGCGTGTGCCTGCCGCCCAGCCTGCAGGGCAACTGAGCCATGAGCACGATGACCCTGTTCCACTCGCCGCTGTCGCCGTTCGTGCGCAAGGTCATGGTGGTGCTGCACGAGACCGGCCAGCTCGACCGCGTTGCGCTGCAGCCGGTGAACGTCAGCCCGGTCAGCGGCGACGAGCAGCTGAATCAGGGCAACCCGATCGGCAAGATCCCGGCCCTGCGCCTGGAAGACGGCAGCGTGCTGCATGACAGCCGGGTCATCTGCGAGTTTCTCGACCTGCAGCATGTCGGCCTGCCGCTGCTGCCCCGCGAGGGCTCGGCGCGCTGGCGGCGCATGACCCTGGCGGCGCAGGCGGATGCGATCATGGATGCGGCGGTGTCGAGCCGCTACGAGAGCTTCCTGCGGCCCGAGGACAAGCGCTGGGAGGGTTGGCTGGAGGCGCAAGGCGAGAAGATCCGCCGTAGCCTGGCCAATCTGGAGCAAGAGCACCTGGCGGAGCTGATTTCCGGCTTTGATCTGGCGGCGATCGGTGTCGCCTGTGCGCTGGGGTATCTGGATTTGCGTCAGCCTGAGTTTGGCTGGCGTGAGCGCCAGCCAGGGTTGGCCGCGTGGTATGCCGAGGTGGTCAAACGACCATCGATGGTCGCAACCGCTCCGGTGGCCTGACCTCAGCAGTCAGGCTTGCCCGCCGTGAATCGCTTGGCCGGGTTCACGGCGGCCTTGAACTCGCGCAGCGCCTTGGCCCCGATCAGCAGTGGATAGTTGAAGCTGCTGCGGTCGACCAGGTTCACCTCCACCGTGCGTTTCTCGTCGCCCAGGCACAGCTCCAGGTCGACCACCGGCCGGCGCGAAAGCTCGGGCGCATCGCCCTCGTCTTCTTCATCGGCGCGGTTCTTGATCTTGCTGATACGCGCGATCTTGTGCTCGTAGACCTTGCCATCCGAATCCTTGGTGGCCAGGCGGAAACGCACCCAGTCCTCGCCATCGCGGGTAAAGCGTTCGATGTCCTTGGCCGACAGCGAGGCGGTGTAGGCACCGGTGTCCATCTTGGCCTTGAGGGTTTCGCCGAGTTCCGGCAGGGAAATGTTCTCGTAACGGCCGTAAAGCGTGGGTTCTGCGGCCATGACCGGCAACGCCAACAGCGACAACAGGGCAAGCAGTGGTTTCACAGGCAGGCTTCCTTGAGAGGGGTCAGTGCTTAGACTGTGCAAGCAGGATAGGTTCGCTGCCGCTAGGGTAAACAACATAATGTGAAACATTTGTCCGCGCCGCTGGGCATTGGACATTTGGCGTAGGCCGCGGCGCTGCTTATCATTGCCGCCCGTTTCTATCCCACAACAAGAGTTTCTTTATGCGTCGCCTGCTAACCGGCATTCTCACGACCACCCTGCTGGTCATCAACACCGTGGTGATGATCTGCCCGCTACTGGTCTGCGCCCTGCTCAAGCTGGTGCTGCCGGGCCGCTGGCGTGACTATGCGTCGGCAGGCGTGATGTGGTGTGCCGAAGCCTGGTCGGAAGTCGACAAGGCCATCTTCGCCGTGTGCATCCCCACCCAATGGGACATTCGCGGCGTCGACAACCTGCGCAAGGACACCTCGTACCTGGCGGTGAGCAACCACCAGACCTGGGTGGACATCCCCGCGCTGATCGAAAGCCTCAACCGCCGCACGCCGTTCTTCAAGTTCTTCCTCAAGAAGGAGCTGATCTGGGTGCCGCTGCTGGGCCTGGCCTGGTGGGGGCTGGACTACCCGTTCATGAAGCGCTACAGCAAGGCGTTCCTGGAAAAGCACCCGGAGCTCAAGGGCAAGGACCTGAAAATCACCAAGGCCGCCTGCGAGCTGTTCAAGCGCCAGCCGGTGACCGTGGTCAACTACCTGGAAGGCACCCGCTTTACCGAGGCCAAGCGCCTGGAGCAGCAGTCGCCTTACCGTTACCTGCTCAAACCCAAGGCCGGCGGCGTGGCCTTTGTGCTGGCGGCGCTGGGCGAACAGCTGGATGCGCTGCTGGACGTGACCATTGTCTACCCAGGCAACAAGGCGCCGGGGTTCTGGGACCTGCTCAATGGCAGCATCAACCGGGTGATTATCGACATTCAGGTGCGTGAGCTGGACCCGGCGTTGTGGGCGGGGGATTACGAAAGCGATCCTGCGTTTCGGCAGACGGTGCAGGCTTGGGTGAACCAGCTGTGGGTGGAGAAGGATCAGCGTATTGAGCGGCTTCGGGCTGAGATGGGCTGATTGGTAGTTGCCTGTGCCGGCCTCTTCGCGGCTAAAGCCGCTCCTACGGGTATTGCCCAGTATGTGGGTTTTGTGGGGTATCTGTGGGAGCGGCTTTAGCCGCGAAGAGGCCGGCATGGATATTCAGCCAACCCAATTAAAACCCCGGCTAATAATCAGCATAAGGATTACTTCTTTGTCACATTCTACCTAAGTGGATAAAAATCGATCAAAGCACAACTACAAAAAATTGCCTGGATCGATCGATGGCCAACCAACCTTGCTCCGCCCCCGCCCAGCTCCGCCGTGTCCTGGGCCTTCCCGCCCTGGTGTTTTTCGGCCTGGTGTACATGGTCCCGCTGACCATTTTCACCACCTACGGCATCGTCACCGAAATGACCGGTGGCCGCACTGCAGGGGCCTATCTGGTCACCCTGCTGGCCATGTCGTTCACCGCCATTTCCTACAGCTTCATGGTCAAACGCTTCCCGATCGCGGGCTCGGCGTACTCCTACACCAACATGGCCTTCGGCCCTAATGTGGGCTTCCTCGCCGGCTGGTCACTGCTGCTCGACTACCTGTTCATTCCGATGATCAACTACCTGCTTATCGGCCTGTTCCTCAACATCGCCTTCCCGGCCATCCCGGCATGGACCATCGTGCTCGCCTCGATCACCTTGGTAACAGTGCTCAATGTGGTCGGCATCCATTCGGTGGCCAAGGCCAGCAACCTGATCGTCGGGGCTCAGATCGTCTTCATCGGTGTGTTCGTCGCACTGTCCTGGCAGTCGCTGGCGGGCCAGCCGGTGGACCTGCTGTCGCCGCTGATGGGTGACGGCACGCAGCCAGGCTTCGGCCCACTGATGGCCGGTGCTGCCGTGCTGTGCCTGTCGTTCCTGGGTTTCGATGCCGTTTCGACCCTGGCCGAAGAATGCCGTGATGCCCGCCGCGACGTGCCCCGGGCGATCATCCTGACCACGCTGTTCGCCGGTGTGCTGTTCACTGCGCTGGCCTATGTCAGCCAGCTGGTGCTGCCGGGCAGCAGTTTCGTCAATGTCGACGCGGCGGCCAACGAAGTGATGTTCAAGGCAGGCGGCCAGTTCCTGGCCAACTTCTTCACGGCCGCGTTCGTCGCCGGCAGCCTGGGCTCGGCGCTGGCTTCGCAGGCCGCGGTGTCGCGCATCCTGTTCACCATGGGCCGCGACCGGGTGTTGCCGCAGCGCAGTTTCGGTTACTTGTCGCCACGCTTCGGCACGCCGGTATTCGCCATCCTGCTGGTCTCGGCGTTCTCGCTGCTGGCACTGGTGATCGACCTGACCACCCTCGCCTCGCTGATCAGCTTCGGCGCGCTGGTGGCCTTCTCGGCCGTGAACCTGGCAGTAGTGAAGACCCACCTGATGAACGACGCCCGCCAGCGCAGCCTCAAAGCCCTGCTGCAATACGGCCTGGTGCCGCTGATCGGCCTGGGCCTGACCTTGTGGCTGTGGACCAGCCTATCGGCGCTGACGCTGGTCATCGGCCTGTGCTGGTTCGCCCTGGGGCTGGCCTACCTGGCGGTACTGACTGCCGGCTTCCGCCGCCCGGTGCGTCTGGTGGATTTCTCCGAAGCGGCTTGAGCCTTACACCGACGGCTGTTGCACCAATGGCGCCGGGGTAGTCCACAAGCTACCCAGGTTCTGCAACAGCGACCCGGCAATGCCCTGCTGCCCCAGGTACTGGAGGATCAGCGGGGCGAACTGGCCGATCATGCCGGTATCCATCCCCAGCGCCTTGAACGCGGCGTCCAGGTCGGTGCGGTTCTCCACATCATTGCCCAGTGCCTTGCTCAACGCTGACTGGTTTTCGCTGTTGTCGCCGAGCAATTCGCCCAGGCCGCTCAGGCCACCCAGGGCGTTGGCGCCGGAGAGCAGGTCGAGCCCCGGCACGGCCTTGGTCAGCTGGCCATAGTCGTCGCTGCTTAGGTTGTTGCGCGCCAGCCCCAGCATCGCGCCTGCGCCGCCTACGGCCTGCTCGGGGGTGATCTTCAGTTCGCTGCCCAGGGTGTTGAGCAGGTTGGCCTGCGCTTCGGGTGCCTGTACCTGGCCCTGCTGCTTCTGTGTCTGCATGGCGGAGACGGCGTTGGCCGCATCGCCGAGGTTGAAGGCGAACGCCGGGCTTGCGGCCAGGGTCATCAGGGTTGCCAGGGTGAATGCTTTCATCGGGGGGGACCTCGTTGGCCGGGATGGCCTGGGAAACGAGGCATTCGACTGGCACAACGGGGCTTGGTTCCGGGCCGGTTATCAGGGCAATCATGCCTGCGTCCACTCGACGCCGGGGCTGGTTAACGTGGCGGCTCTACCACCGACAGCGAGAGCAGCCCATGAGCAACCATCCCTGGCTCGACGAAGCACGCAAATACATCGGCCTCGAAGAAATCGCCGGTGCCCAGCACAACCCTGAGATCCTGCAGATGTGGAAAGACATCAGGCGCGGGGGCATAAAAGACGACGAGACTCCTTGGTGCGCAGCCTTCACTGGCGCGATGCTGGAGCGGGTGGGCGTGCGCTCCTCTCGTTTCGAAAGCGCGCGGTCCTACCTGAAGTGGGGCGTCACACTGGAACGACCGATCCCAGGCTGCATCGCGGTTTTCACCCGTGTGGGCGGCGGGCATGTCGGCTTCGTGACCGGCAAGACAACCAATGGCAACTTGCTGGTGCTCGGCGGCAATCAAAGCGACGCGGTGAACATCCGGGCATTCGAGCTGGACCGCGTCAGCGGCTATCGCTGGCCGGCAGGGGTGCCGGTTGTGGCGGAAGAACTGGCAGTGCTGGCGGATGACCTGCCGCTGTCGTCCTCGGAGGCATGAACAACAACGCCCCCTTGCGGGGGCGTTGAGTGCGAAGGTTAAGCCGCGCCCCACATCTTGTGCGGATCGATCACAAACTTCTTCGGTACACCTGCATCGAACTCGCCATAGCCTTCCGGCGCCTGGTCGAGGTTGATCACCTGCACACCCACCACCTCGGCGATGTTGATCCGGTCCCACATGATCGCCTGCATCAACTGGCGGTTGTACTTCATGGTCGGGGTCTGGCCAGTGTGGAAGCTGTGCGACTTGGCCCAGCCCAGGCCAAAGCGGATGCTCAGCGCGCCGATCTTGGCAGCGGCGTCCACCGCACCCGGGTCTTCGGTCACGTACAGCCCTGGAATACCGATGCTGCCGGCAACGCGGGTCACCTGCATCAGCGAGTTCAGTACAGTGGCCGGCGCCTCGTGCTTGGCACCCTCATGGCCATGGCCGCGCGCTTCGAAACCAACGGCGTCGACGGCGCAGTCCACTTCCGGTTCGCCGAGGATGTCGACGATCTGCTCATGCAGCGGGGTGTCCTTGGACAGGTCGACCACCTCGAAGCCCTGGGACTTGGCGTGGGCCAGGCGCGCCGGGTTGAGGTCACCGACGATCACGCAGGCGGCGCCCAGCAGGCGAGCGGAAGCAGCAGCGGCCAGGCCAACCGGGCCGGCACCGGCAACGTAAACGGTGCTGCCTGGGCCGACGCCCGCAGTCACGGCGCCGTGGTAGCCGGTGGGCAGAATGTCAGAAAGGCAGGTCAGGTCACGGATCTTTTCCATGGCCTTGTCGCGATCCGGCAGTTTCAGCAAGTTGAAGTCGGCGTACGGCACCAGCACGTACTCGGCCTGGCCGCCGGTCCAGTCACCCATGTCGACATAGCCATAGGCACCGCCGGCGCGGGCCGGGTTGACGGTGAGGCAGACACCGGTGTGCATCTCTTTGCACGAGCGGCAGCGGCCGCAGGCAACGTTGAACGGAACCGACACCAGGTCGCCGATTTTCAGACGTTCGACATCACGCCCCAGTTCGACGATTTCACCGGTGATTTCGTGGCCTAGAACCAGGCCGACCTGGGCAGTGGTGCGGCCACGGACCATGTGCTGGTCGGAGCCGCAGATGTTGGTGGAAACCACCTTGAGGATAACGCCGTGTTCGATTTTCTTGCCGCGCGGGTCCTGCATTTTCGGGTAGTCGATGTGTTGCACTTCGACTTTGCCGGCGCCGAGATAGACCACTCCACGATTGCCAGACATTGCTTTTACCTCGCTTGGTTTTTATGTATGCAGCGTTGGTTGAAGCGCCGCCATCCATGGGCGGCATGTGTTACTGGAATGCAGGGAATTGTGGGCTTGATGGGGCAGATTGCGCTGACTGAAAACGACAGGGGGATGCCTTTTTACGGCAGTTGGAAATGAGTTGGCCCCTTCGCGGCTAAAGCCGCTCCCACTGGTACTGGTGGGAGCGGCTTTAGCCGCGAAGGGGCCGGTACAGGCTGTTAGAGAACCACAGTCCGATTGGCGTTAAGGAACACCCGCCGCTCGATGTGATACCCCACCGCCCGCGCCAAGGTCAGGCACTCGATATCCCGCCCCTTGGCAATCAGGTCCTCGGGGTAATGGCTGTGGTCCACCACCTCGACACCCTGGGCAATGATCGGCCCTTCATCGAGGTCGTTGTTGATGTAGTGCGCCGTGGCCCCGACCATCTTCACGCCCTTGTTGTAGGCCTGGTGATAAGGCTTGGCGCCCTTGAACCCCGGCAACAGCGAGTGGTGAATGTTGATCGCCCAGCCATCCAGCCGCCGGCACAGCTCGGGCGAAAGCACCTGCATGTAGCGGGCGAGGATGACCAGCTCGGCGCCGGTTTCCTCGATCACCTGCAGCACCTTGCGCTCTTGCCCAGGCTTGTCGTTGGGGTCGAGGGCGAAGTGGTAGTAGGGGATCTTGTGCCAGTGCGCCAGCGGTTCGAGATCAGGGTGATTGGACACCACCGCGACCACGTCCATGCCCAGCTGGCCGATGCGCTGGCGGTACAGCAGATCGTTCAGGCAATGGTCGGCCTTGGACACCATGATCACCACCTTGGGGCGGTGATTGGGTGCGGTCAGCTCGAACGCCATGCCGAACGCTTCGCTGCGCTCGCCGAGGCCGGCACGGAAACCCGCCTCGTCGAAATCGTCCGGCTGGCGGAATTCGACGCGAATGAAGAAGCGCCCCGACTGCCGGTCATCGAAGGAGTGGTGCTCCGTCACGTAGCAGCGCTGCTCGAAGAGGAAACGCGTCACCACGTCGACGGTGCCGAGCATGCTCGGGCAGTCGGCGGTGAGAATCCAGGTATCCGGTGCCCGACTCATGTTCTGCTCTCCTTAAGCCTCGATGCTCAGGCCGTATTCGGCCGAAGCGTCCTGCAGCCACAGCCACCAGTAGTCGGCGAAGCTGCGGCGAATCACCAACTCCCAGGTGTCTTCGGCGGTGCGGCGGATCACCAGCTGCGACTTGGCGAACACGGTGCCGACAGCCTTGCCCACCGGGAAGTTGTTTGGGTGAACATCATAGCTGGTGGATTTCATCAGCACTTCGCGCACGTTTGGGCCGCGCAGTTCCAGCAGGCTTTGCCCGCCGCTGACGTTGACCACCTGGATGTGCTGGCCTTCGAGGGCCGCGCGCAGTTTTTGCTCGACGGCGAATTCCTGGCCGCCTGGGACGATCAGCAACCATTCATCCGGGCCAAGCCATTGCAGCGACATCTCGCTGTTGGCGACCACGGTCAAGGCCACCGGCAGCTCCAGGCCCAGGGCCTTGTGCACGCCTGCGGCGAATTCCGGGTTGTGGCCGTCGCCGCGCAAGGTCAGGTGACCGAGGAATTTTTTCTCACGCAGGGTCACGCCTGCGTTCTTGCGGCCTTTGCCAACCAGGCTGGCCAGGTCGGCGTGGTGCAGCGGCGACTGAGCCTTGGCCTCGGCGCCGGGGTTTTGCTGGAAGACGTTGATAGCGCTCATTTCTTACCTGCCTTGAATTCTGTCATCAGGGCCGCGCAGCACCGGTGGCGGGCTGCGCTGCCATCCGGGGCCTTAGACGTTCTGCCGCTCACCCTTCGGATCGAAGAACACCGAAGACACGATCTCTGCCTCGATCACGCTGCCATCGGCTTGCGGCGAGTAGACGCGCTCGCCCATGCGCTTGAGGCCGCCCTTGACCACACCCATTGCGAACGAATAGCCCAGGGAGTTGGCCGCGTAGCTGGAGGTGACGTGGCCGACCATGTCCATCGGGATCGGCTGTTTCGGGTCGAACACCAGCTGGGCGCCTTCCGGCAGCCACTTGGTCGGGTCGACCGGCTTCAGGCCTACCAACTGCTTGCGGTTCTCGCGCAGGCAGTCTTCGCGGTTCATGCCGCGCAGGCCGATCCACGAGAACGGCTTGTTGCGGCCCACGCACCAGCTCATGTTCAGGTCGTCCGGGTTCATCGACCCATCGGTATCCTGGCCGACGATGATGAAGCCCTTCTCGGCACGCAGTACGTGCATGGTCTCGGTGCCGTACGGGGTCAGGTTGTACTTTTTGCCCGCCTCGATGACTTTTTCCAGCACGCCCATGGCGTAGTTGGCCTGCACGTTGACTTCGTACGACAGCTCACCGGTGAACGAGATCCGGAACACCCGCGCCGGCACGCCGCCGACGGTGCCTTCCTTCCAGGTCATGAACGGGAAGGCTTCCTTGTCCAGGTCGATGTCGTCGGTCAGCTCGCTGAGCAGCTTGCGGCTGTTGGGGCCGGACAGGGTCAGGGTGGCCCAGTGGTCGGTGACCGAGGTGAAGTACACCTTCATCTCCGGCCATTCGGTCTGGTGGTACAGCTCCAGCCACTGCAGCACGCGTGCGGCGCCGCCGGTGGTGGTGGTCATGTAGAAGTGGTTGTCGCCGACGCAGGCGGTCACGCCGTCGTCGAAGACCATGCCGTCTTCCTTGCACATCAGGCCGTAGCGGGCCTTGCCCACGTCGAGCTTGGTCCAGGCGTTGGAGTAGATGCGGTTGAGGAACTCGCGCGCGTCCGGGCCCTGGATGTCGATCTTGCCCAGGGTCGAGGCGTCGAGCAGGCCCACGCTGTCGCGCACGGCCTTGCATTCACGGGCCACGGCGCTGTGGATGTCTTCACCGGCTTTAGGGAAGTACCACGGGCGCTTCCACTGGCCAACGTCCTCGAACTCGGCGCCGTTCTTCACGTGCCAGGCATGCAGGGCGGTGAAACGCACCGGCTCGAACAGGTGGCCACAGTGACGGCCCGCTACCGCGCCGAAGGTCACCGGCGTGTAGTTGGGGCGGAACATGGTGGTGCCCATTTCCGGGATGGTGATGCCGATCGAACGGGCGGCGATGGCCAGGCCGTTGATGTTGCCCAGTTTGCCCTGGTCGGTGCCGAAGCCCAGCGCGGTGTAGCGCTTGACGTGCTCGACCGACTCGAAGCCTTCGCGGGTGGCCAACTCGATACCGGCGGCGGTCACGTCGTTCTGCTGGTCGACGAACTGCTTCGGCCCCTTGCTGCCTTTGTCGTGCGGCACCTGGAACAGCGCCACGGTGGCCTCTTCCTTGCGCGCTACGGTCTTTGGCAGGGTCGCGGTGGTGGACTTGAAGCCGGCTTCGCTGGCTGCACGGGCGCCGCCTTCGAAACCATTGGCAATCACGTCACCCAGGGCGTACACGCCGTTGATGCCACCGACGCACTCACGCTTCTGCGGCGCATCGCCTGGCACGAAGCCAAGGATGTCGTCACGCCATACCGGGCGACCGCCCAGGTGCGAAGCCAGGTGAACGATCGGGCTGTAACCGCCGGAGGTGGCGATCAGGTCGCAGTCCAGGGTTTCGCCTGGGCTGGTGACCTTGTGTGCCTGCACATCGATGGCCGCCACGCGGGCGCCAGTGACGTGTTTGCTGCCTTTGGCCTCGACCACGGCGCTGGAAGTGAGAATGCGAATGCCCTTGGCACGCGCTTCTTCAACCAGCGAACCGCGCGGGTTGTGGCGGGCATCGGCGATGGCGACGACCTGCAGGCCAGCGTCGTGCCAGTCCAGCGCGGCGCGGTAGGCGTGGTCGTTGTTGGTCGACAGCACCAGCTTGCGGCCAGGTGCCACGCCGTAGCGGCGAACGTAGGTGGACACAGCACCAGCCAGCATGTTGCCCGGCACGTCGTTGTTGCCGTACACCAATGGGCGCTCGTGGGCGCCGGCAGCCAGTACCACGCGCTTGGCGCGGACGCGGTGCACACGGTGGCGGACCTGGCCGATCGGCGCGCGATCACCGAGGTGGTCGGTGAGGCGCTCGTGAATGGTCAGGAAGTTGTGGTCGTGGTATCCGTTGACCGTGGCGCGTGGCAGCAGGGTCACTTCCGGCAGGCTTTCCAGCTCCTTGACCACGGCGTTGACCCAGTCGGCGGCAGGTTTGCCGTCGAGGGTTTCGCGGGAGTCGAGCAGGCTGCCGCCGAACTCTTCCTGCTCGTCAGCCAGGATCACTCGAGCACCGCTGCGCGCAGCGGCCAGGGCGGCGGCCAGGCCAGCAGGGCCGGCGCCGACGATCAGCACGTCGCAGTGCTGGTTCATGTAGTCGTAGCTGTCCGGGTCGTTCTGCAGCGGCGCACGGCCCAGGCCGGCTGCCTTGCGGATGTACTTCTCATAAGTCATCCAGAACGATTTCGGGTACATGAAGGTTTTGTAGTAGAAGCCCGGCGGCATCATGCTGCCGCCGACCTTGCCAAGGATGCCCATCACGTCGTTGTTGACGTTCGGCCAGCCGTTGGTGCTGGTGGCTACCAGGCCTGCGTACAGCGCCTGTTGAGTGGCACGCACGTTAGGAATCTGGGTGGCTTCGCTGGAGCCGATCTGCAGGATGGCGTTCGGCTCTTCGGTGCCGGCGGCAATGATGCCGCGTGGGCGCGAGTACTTGAAGCTGCGGCCAACGATGTCGACGCCGTTGGCCAGCAGCGCGGCGGCCAGGCTGTCACCGGCATAGCCCTGGTAGGTCTTGCCGTTGAAGGTGAAATTCAGGACCTTGCTGCGGTCGATACGGCCGCCGCTGGCGAGGCGATAGGTCTGGCTCATACTTTTTCCCCTTGCCCTTTGACGGTCGACGGTGCGCTGCTTGGCTTGCCGTTGGCGGTCACCTGCGGCTTCTCGCCGATCTTGTAGGTTTCCAGAATCTCGTAGGTCACGGTGTCGCGGGTGACGTTGAAGTACTGACGGCAGCCGGCAACGTGGTCCCACAGCTCATGGTGAATACCGCGCGGGTTGTCGCGGAAGAACATGTAGGTGCCCCACTCCTCGTCGGAGCAGGCGGCCGGGTCCAGCGGGCGGGCGATGTGCGCCTGGCCAGAGGCGTGGAACTCTTCTTCGGAGCGCAGCTCGCCGCAGTGGGGACAGAAAATATGCAACATGACAGTGTCTCCGGTTAGTGGGCGACGGCGGCGGCGCCGTGTTCGTCGATCAGTGCGCCGTTGTAGAAACGGTCCATGGAGAACGGCGCAGCCAGCGGGTGCATCTCGCCTTTGGCAAGGCTTGCGGCGAAGACGTTGCCCGAACCCGGGGTCGCCTTGAAGCCGCCGGTGCCCCAGCCGCAGTTGAAGAACATGTTCTTGACCGGGGTCTTGGAGATGATCGGGCAGGCGTCCGGCGAGGTGTCGACGATGCCGCCCCACTGGCGGTTCATGCGCACGCGCGAGAGGTTGGGGAACATCTCGACGATCGCCTGCAGGGTGTGTTCGATCACCGGGTACGAACCGCGCTGGCCGTAGCCGACCCAGCCGTCGATACCGGCGCCGATCACCAGGTCGCCCTTGTCGGACTGGCTGATGTAGCCATGCACGGCGTTGGACATGATCACGCTGTCGATGATCGGCTTGATCGGCTCGGATACCAGGGCTTGCAGCGGGTGCGATTCCAGCGGCAGGCGGAAGCCGGCCAGCTTGGCCATGTGCCCGGAGTTACCGGCGGTGACCACGCCGACGCGCTTGGCGCCGATGAAGCCTTTATTGGTTTCCACGCCGATGACCGCGCCGTTTTCCTTGCGGAAACCGATCACTTCGGTCTGCTGGATCAGGTCAACGCCGAGGGCGTCGGCGGCCCGGGCATAGCCCCAGGCCACGGCGTCGTGACGGGCCACGCCACCACGGCGCTGAACGGTCGCGCCGAGGATCGGGTAACGGGTGTTCTTCGAGCAGTCCAGGTACGGGATTTCGGCCGCGACCTGGGCGGTGTTGAGCAGCTCGCCATCCACGCCGTTGAGGCGGTTGGCGCTGACCCGGCGCTCGGAATCACGAATGTCCTGCAGGGTGTGGCACAGGTTGTAGACGCCGCGCTGGGAGAACATCACGTTGTAGTTGATGTCCTGGGACAGGCCTTCCCACAGTTTCATGGCGTGTTCGTACAGCTGCGCCGACTCGTCCCACAGGTAGTTGGAACGCACGATGGTGGTGTTACGGGCGGTGTTGCCGCCGCCCAGGTAACCCTTCTCGACCACCGCGACGTTGGTGATGCCATGTTCCTTGGCCAGGTAATAGGCCGTGGCCAGGCCGTGGCCGCCACCGCCGACGATGACCACGTCGTAGACCTTCTTAGGGGTCGGCGTGCGCCACATGCGCTGCCAGTTTTCGTGGTGGCTGAGGGAGTGTTTGAAGAGGCCGAAGCCCGAGTAGCGTTGCATGGTCGTTTACTCCACTCAGCGGTAAACAGGGAAGTCTGCGCACAGGGCGGCGACGTTTTTCGCCACATCGGCTTCAACGTCGGCGTCACCGAGGTTGTCGAGGATGTCGCAGATCCAGCCGGCCAGGGCCACACATTGCGCGACCTTGAAGCCACGGGTGGTGACGGCCGGGGTGCCGATGCGCAGGCCCGAGGTGACGAACGGCGACTGCGGGTCGTTCGGCACGGCGTTCTTGTTGACGGTGATGTGCGCGCGGCCCAGGGCGGCGTCGGCATCTTTACCGGTCAGGCCCTGGCGAATCAGGCTGACCAGGAACAGGTGGTTGTCGGTACCGCCGGAAACCACGTCGTAGCCACGGTCGATGAACACCTCGGCCATCGCCTGAGCGTTTTCGATGACCTGCTTCTGGTAGCTCTTGAACTCAGGCTCCAGCGCTTCCTTGAAGCACACGGCCTTGGCGGCGATGACGTGCATCAGCGGGCCGCCCTGGGCGCCTGGGAAGACTGCAGCGTTGAGCTTCTTCTCGATCTCTTCGTTGGACTTGGCCAGGATCAGGCCGCCACGCGGACCGCGCAGGGTCTTGTGGGTAGTGGTGGTAACCACATCGGCATACGGCAGCGGGTTCGGGTACAGGCCAGCAGCGACCAGGCCGGCAACGTGGGCCATGTCGACGAACAGCAGCGCACCGACTTTATCCGCGATGGCGCGGAAGCGTGGGAAGTCGAGAGTCTTGGAGTAGGCCGAGAAGCCGGCAACGATCATCTTCGGCTTGTGCTCGACCGCCAGGCGCTCGACCTCGTCGTAGTCGATCAGGCCGGTATTGGTGTCGATACCGTATTGAACAGCGTTGTACAGCTTGCCCGAGGACGACACCTTGGCGCCGTGGGTCAGGTGGCCGCCGTGGGCCAGGCTCATGCCCAGGATGGTGTCACCAGCCTGCAGCAGGGCCAGATAGACCGCGCCGTTGGCCGACGAGCCGGAATGCGGCTGAACGTTGGCGTAGTCGGCGCCGAACAGCTGCTTGGCGCGCTCGATGGCCAGCGCCTCGACCTTGTCGACGTGCTCGCAACCGCCGTAGTAGCGCTTGCCCGGGTAGCCTTCGGCGTATTTGTTGGTCAGGCCGCTGCCTTGGGCCTGCATCACGCGCTTGCTGGTGTAGTTCTCCGAGGCGATCAGCTCGATGTGATCTTCCTGGCGCTGTTCTTCGGCATTCATCGCCGCCAGCAGTGCGTCGTCGTAACCCTGGATCTGGTCTTGCTTGCTGAACATCGTGTATCTCCCGGCAGCGATCGTTTTTATCTGTAGAGCACTATGGCCCTTTGTGGCGATGGTATGACTGGCCGGGGTGGGTCAGATGCCTGCGCACGCCTTGCAATGGCGCGTTTACGACATTCGGATTTTGGGATGGTCGTGCCGGCCTCATCGCGGATGAATCCGCTCCTACTGTAGGAGCGGATTCATCCGCGATGAGGCCGGCCCAGACAGACTCCCAACGCTTGTATAGGCAACCGTTTCAGCAATGGTTTAGAGTGCTGTTCTGCGTCGTTCACAGGACCGTGCCATGACAGACAAGAGCCAACAATTCGCCAGCGACAACTATTCCGGCATCTGCCCCGAAGCCTGGGCCGCGATGGAAAAGGCCAACCACGGCCACGACCGTGCCTACGGCGACGACCAGTGGACCGAGCGCGCCTCGGAATACTTCCGCAAGCTGTTCGAAACCGACTGCGAAGTGTTCTTCGCCTTCAACGGCACCGCCGCCAACTCCCTGGCCCTGGCCTCGTTGTGCCAGAGCTATCACAGCGTGATCTGCTCCGAGACCGCCCACGTCGAAACCGACGAGTGTGGCGCGCCGGAGTTCTTCTCCAACGGCTCCAAGCTACTGACCGCGCCCAGCGTCAACGGCAAGCTGACGCCCGAGTCGATCCGCGAAGTGGCGCTCAAGCGCCAGGACATCCACTACCCCAAGCCCCGCGTGGTGACCCTCACCCAGGCCACCGAAGTGGGTACCGTGTACCGCCCCGACGAGCTCAAGGCGATCAGCGCCACCTGCAAGGAACTGGGCCTGAACCTGCACATGGACGGCGCGCGCTTCACCAATGCCTGCGCCTTCCTTGGCTGCAGCCCGGCGGAGCTGACCTGGAAGGCCGGTGTCGACGTGCTGTGCTTTGGCGGCACCAAGAACGGCATGGCGGTCGGTGAGGCGATTCTGTTCTTCAATCGCCAGTTGGCCGAGGACTTCGACTACCGCTGTAAACAAGCCGGGCAGCTGGCCTCGAAGATGCGTTTCCTGTCCGCGCCCTGGGTCGGGCTGCTGGAAGACGGCGCCTGGCTGCGCCATGGCAACCACGCCAACCATTGCGCGCAATTGCTGGCGTCGTTGGTCAGTGATTTGCCGGGGGTGGAGCTGATGTTCCCGGTGGAGGCCAACGGGGTGTTTCTGCAGATGCCGGAGCCTGCGATCGAAGCATTACGTGGCAGGGGCTGGCGGTTCTATACCTTTATTGGTAGCGGCGGGGCGCGGTTCATGTGTTCGTGGGATACCGAGGAAGCGCGGGTGCGTGAGCTGGCGGCGGATATCCGCGCGATCATCGGCGCCTGAACTGGCGCATTCGCGGCTGAAGCCGCTCCCAAAGGTCCAGACCAGCGACAACCCAGTGGGAGCGGCTTCAGGCGCGAAGAATTCACCGCCGACTTTACAGTTTGAAACCACCCATCTGCCGCGCCAGATCATCAGCCAACCCGCGCAACGCCTGGCACTCCTCCCGGCACCCTTGCACCTCCGCCGCCGTCTCCCTGGCCAAGTCGGAGATCCCCTGCACCGTCCGGTTGATCTCCTCGGTCACCGCCGACTGCTCTTCCGTCGCCGTGGCCACTTGATGGTTCATGTCGCTGATGTGTTCGACCTGATCAGTAATCGCCCCCAACGAAGCTCCAGTCCGCTGGCTCGACTCGACCCCGCTGCCCGTCGCCTGCTGCCCGGCCTGCATCGACGTCACCGCTGAACCCGCGCCCTGCTTGAGGCGCTGGATCATCTGCTGCACTTCATCGGTGGACAGCTGCGTCCGTCGCGCCAGGGTGCGCACCTCATCCGCGACCACGGCAAAGCCACGCCCCATCTCCCCTGCCCGCGCGGCCTCGATCGCGGCATTCAGCGCCAGCAGGTTGGTCTGTTCGGAAATGCTACGGATAACAGCTAGAACTTCATCGATCGAGGCGACTTCGTCTGCCAACTGGGTCACCGCGTCTGCCGCCTTGCCGATATCGCCCGACATGCCTTCAATACCCTGGATCGACCGCCGCACCACTTCACGCGCCTGCAGGGCTTCTTCCCGCGCCGACTGCGAAGCCTGGGCAGCATCCCCGGCGTTGCGGGCAATGTCCTGCACTGTCAGCCCCATTTCGTGCACGGCGGTGGCAACCATCTCGGTCATTTCCTGCTGACGCCCTGAACGGTCGGCCGTGTTGTCCACCACCTGGGTCACCTGCTCCACCGCCCGATGCAAGCGCTCGGTGGTGCGCAGCACTTCGCCGATCAGGCTGCGCTGGCTATCGAGGAAGCGGTTGAAGCCGCGTGCAAGATCACCCAACTCGTCCTTACGGGAATCATCCAGGCGGTGACTAAGATCTCCCCCGCCGCTGCCGATCTGCACCAGCGCGGCGGTGACGCGGCGGATGGGCTGCACCAGCCCACGCGCCAGTAGCACCACCAGCAGCAACGACAACAGGGCCACGCCCCCACCGATCAGCGTGGTCAACCAGACGGCCTGGTGCATCTGTGCATAGATCTCGGCCTCAGGCACCTCGGCGACCAAGGTCCAGTTCAGGTCGCGCAGTGGCAGGCCCAACGCCAGGTAGTTTTCACCATCGCGCTGGAAGCGGCTGGTACGCAGGCCCTGGTCGCCCGTCATCACCGCCTTGGCCGCATTCGCATCGAGCTGTTCGGCGAGCTGGCGCTTGCCGCTGAAGGCGTTGTCCGGGTGCACTTGGATCAGGCCATCGTTGCGCACCAGAAATACCTTGCCGTGCTCGCCGAAGCTGAAGTCGTGGATCAGCTGCGACAGCTCTGTCATGCGCAGGCCCATGCCGGCCACGCCCACCAACTTGCCGTCCTTCTCCACGCGGTAGTCGATGAACAGCGCCAGCTCACCCGTGGCTCCGTCGATGTCGATATTGATCAGGCGCTCGGCGCCGCTGTCGATGTAGCCGTAGAACCACTTGTCCTTGGGGTTGCCGCGGTTGAGGGTGCGGTCCAGGCCATTCTCGTTGTAGTAATGGCCGGTCTCGGTCGAGACGAACAGCGTGGTGAAGGCATGGTTGCGCTGCTTGGCAGCCTGCAGGTATTCGAGGAAACGTGGCGCTTCGGCGGGATCTTCGCCGGCCGCCAACCAGTCACGCAGCAGCGTGTTGCCGGCAATGTCCGCCGCCGCCACCAGCGGCTGGCCGAGCATGCGCTCGATATCGTTGCGGATCGCTTCGATGCTGGCCGGCAGCGCCGTGTCGACAAGGTAGCGCTCCGTCAGACGGTTGAGCGCCACGGTAAAGATGATCACCACTACCAGAATGCTCGCCAGCAGGGCCGCGCCCATGCTCGCGATCAATTGCCACTGGATGCTCTTACGCCAGATACGCATGCCCCTACTCCCCGCTAATTATTGTTTTGCGAGAAGTGTATACACTTGCGTATTCAGTTAATCCAGTGATCTCAAACAATGGGGCTGACAATGCAGCCCCTGAATTCATCAGGACTCAGAAATGGTCCGAACGATAGCGTCCACCGTGGCATCGATCTGCGCCTGGGTCCGCTCAAGGGTCTGCTGGTGTTCCTTCTGCAGTTCAACCTGCTTGGAGCACAGGTTCAGTGCGGCCAGCACCAGCAGCTTGTCGCCGATCAGGGTCGGGTACGAACGCTTCGTCTCGGCCAGGGCGGTGTTGAGCATGCGTACCGCCTGCGCCAAGGTTTCTTCCTGGCCTTCGGGCGCCTTGATCGAATAATCGTTGCCGAGGATCGACACGACATTGACCGGCTGCGCTTGCAGTCTCATGCGCCGACGACACCTGCGGTCGCACGGTCAACCAGCGCCTGGATGCGCGCGGCGGTGGCGCCGTTCTTCTCTTCCTGCTCCATCAGCGACAGCTGCAGGGTTTCGTTTTCTTCCTTGGCCTGGGCCAGTTCCTGGCCGAGGGCGGTGTTCTGCTCGGTGAGTTGAGCGTTTTTCTGCATCAGGTCGCTGACCAGTTGCTCGATTTGATTCAGGGAGGCTTCCAGCATGGGGATATCTCAGTTGTTGCAAAGGGCGCACACGATAAAGAAAAGCGCGAGCCATCGCCATTAAATAACGGATTCTTAAGGTTTCTTACCCCGCAGATTGACAGGGTATCCGGCCCCTTGTTCCGGCCTGGGTCAACCGCCGGTCAGGTAAATAGTTAGCTGGCTCACAAATTTGCCCGTACACACTCAAGACCGACCGGTCACGACCGATAGACAGGCAAGTCTTATTTTGTCGCACGGACCGCGCCTTCCTCCCTTGCCTGGATTCCTCCCCCATGTCTCTACGCAACATGAATATCGCACCGCGCGCATTGCTCGGTTTCGCCTTGATCGGCCTGCTCATGCTCGGCCTTGGTATCTTCTCGCTGATGCAGATGGGCAATATCCGTCAGGCGGGTGTTGTCATCGAAAACATCAGCGTGCCGAGTATCAAGACCCTCGACGAACTGACCTCGCTCAACCTGCGCCTGCGCACGCTGTCCTACCGCCTGCTACTCAACCGCGAGCCGGAAACCCAGCGCGACACCCTGCGCCTGCTGGATGAGCGCAACGCCCAGATCGACAACGCACGGCGCGCCTATGAGCCGCTGGTGACAGCGGCGGACGAAAAGGCCGCATTCGAGCAATACCGTCTGTTGCTGGACCAGTACCGCCAACTGGAATCACGCATGCGCAGCATGAGCCAGGCCGGCGACCTCGAAGGCCTGCGCACCCTGCTCAACCGCGACCTGCTGGATAACTCCGAGCAGATCAACAAGGTCATGGACACCCTGGTGCGCATCAACACCGACCAGACCCGTGAAACCAATGAAGTGGCCGCCAGCCAGTATTCAGCGGCCTTCGCCCTGGTGATAGGGCTGCTGATCGCCGCCGCCGTGCTGACTTTCCTCTGCGCGTTCCTGCTGACCCGCAGCATCGTCAAGCCGATCGAAGAAGCCCTGCAGGCAGCCGAGCAGATCGCTGACGGCGACCTGACCAAAATCATTCGTGCAGAAGGCACCGATGAAGCCGCCCGCTTGCAACGTGCCATGGCGCGCATGCAGGACAAGCTGCGCGACACCCTGCAACTGATTGCTGGCTCCGCGACCCAGCTGGCCTCGGCGGCCGAAGAGCTGAACTGCGTCACCGATGAAAGCGCCCGAGGCCTGCAGCAGCAGAACAACGAAATCGAACAGGCCGCCACCGCCGTCACCGAGATGACCAGCGCCGTGGAAGAAGTGGCACGCAACGCGGTCAGCACCTCGGAAGCCTCCGGCGAAGCCAGCCGCTCAGCCGGCGATGGTCGTGACCTGGTGATGGAGACTGTCGGCGCCATCGAGCGCATGAGCGGCGATGTGCAGGCCACCGCCAAGTTGATCACCCACCTGGCCGAGCAGTCGCGCGACATCGGCAAGGTGCTCGACGTGATTCGCGGCCTGGCGGACCAGACCAACCTGCTGGCACTCAACGCGGCAATCGAAGCGGCGCGTGCCGGTGAAGCAGGCCGTGGTTTTGCCGTAGTGGCCGATGAGGTGCGGGCGCTGGCCCATCGCACCCAGCAGTCGACCAGCGAGATCGAGCGCATGATCGGCAGCATCCAGGGCGGCACCGAAGAGGCGGTGGAGTCGATGCGCACCAGCACCGAGCGCGCCGAGTCGACGCTGAACATCGCCCAGGGCGCTGGCATGGCGCTGGATACCATTGCCGGGGCCGTGGCACAGATCAACGAGCGTAACCTGGTGATCGCCAGTGCTGCGGAAGAGCAGGCTCAAGTCGCGCGGGAAGTGGACCGCAACCTGGTGAACATCAACGACCTGTCGGTGCAGAGCGCAACCGGCGCGCATCAGACCAGTGCGGCGAGTGCTGAATTGTCGCGTCTTGCAGTGGACCTGAATGGGCTGGTAGCTCGATTCCGCACCTGATAATTGCAGGGGCCGCTATGCGGCCCATTCGCGGGCAAGCCCGCTCCCACAGGTACCCCACTGCTCTCAGGTTCAGTGGGTACCTGTGGGAGCGGGCTTGCCCGCGAAGAGGTCAGCAGCCGTAAGACATTTCTGAACTTGAAACCAAATACTTCAAGATCAGCATGCTTGGGAATTATCCTACGCGCGCTGCTGAAGTGTCGCTGTTGTCGGGGAAACGCCCCAGGGATAACGTTTTCGGGTCGTTTAGGCGACCGGGCGTGAGAACCCGACGATAAGTAATTTCGGCCAGCTTTCATGGCGGCCGTGCGCGGACAGACTTCGGTCTGGCCGAGTTTTCCTTTGCTTTCTCGGTTCTCACTCCGCGTACGGCTGCCACCTAAACCCGTGAGAAGGTTGTGGTGGTGGTTCCTTGATCAAGCGAAGGGATTACACCATGAAGAAGCACGTACCCGATCCGCCCAGCCGCAAACCCATCACCACCCCGTTCTTCACCCATCAATCCGACATGAACCCACCCGACGCCCTGGCTCACGTCAGCGAGCTGCTGCGTGGCGTCATCGAAACCATCGACGAACACTGTCGCGCCCGCGCCGGCGAACATGGCCTGAGCATGCTGAGCAATGCCATGCATGCCACTGAGATCGCCCATTCACTGGTTGAGCATGTTCATGATCGGCTCTATGGCCAAAAGGCAGAGGGATGAAACATGACGGACCAAACCAAACCCGTTGCAACCATCGGTGCCGAAACTTTTCTCGAAGTGGGTAACCCGCCGATTGACCTGTTACGGGTTCAGCCGGGTATTCCCATCGACGATGTCTACGAGCAGGTCTCGGTCCTGCTGGGCTACATCAAGCATCTGGTTCGTGAGGGTGATATGGAAGATGACCACAAGTTGCTGGGTGCTGCGGATTACCTGAGTGCTTTGGCCAAAGCTTTGATGAATGATATCGAGATGGCCAAGAACCGCTTGCATTGACTTTTGAGGCCTCTTCGCGGGGCAAGCCCGCGAAGAGGTCCTCAGATCAATAATCGATCCGTACATCCCCCTTCGGCACACTGCAGCACGACAGAATGTAGCCCTCGGCTTCGTCTTCCTCGGTTATCCCGCCGTTGTGCTCCATCTCCACTTCACCACCCAGCTTGAGCACCTTGCAGGTTCCGCAAATACCCATACCGCACGCCTTGGGAATCATCAGCCCGACTTTCGCCGCCGCCGCATGCACAGTCTCACCCGGCGCAACGCGAATACTCTTCTCGCTGCCGATGAACTCCACCAGGTTGAGATCGGACACATCCACTTCCGGCGCATCGGCCGCCTGTTCGGCGTGCTCCACGGCATCGGCCTTGGCTTCCGGCGGCGTCGCGCCGAACGATTCCTCGTGGTAATTCTTCATGTCGAAGCCGACCGCTTCGAGCATGCGCTTGACCGCGGTCATATACGGCGTCGGGCCGCAGCAGAAAATGGTGCGCTCCATGTAGTCGGGCGCGATCAGCTCCATCAGCCGCTGGTTCAGATAACCCCGGTAACCCGCCCACGGCTCGCCCAGCCCGTGCTTCTCGCAAATGATATGCAGGCTGAAGTTGGGGATGCGTGACGCCATCTGCTCCAGCTCGCGGTGGTAGATGATGTCTTTCGGCGAGCGGGCGCTGTGCACGAAGACCATGTCGACGTTGGCATTGGTGTCGTAGAACCAGCGCGCCATCGACATCACCGGAGTAATGCCGACACCACCCGAGAGGTACAACACCTTGCCCGCCGGGAAGTCGATGGCGTTGAACAGCCCGACCGGGCCGTGCACCGGCAACTCGGCGCCTTCATGCATGGTGTCGTGGAGGAAGTTGGAGACCTGCCCACCCGGCACGCGCTTGACCGTGATCGAGAAGCTGTAGGGCACCGACGGCGAGCTGGAAATGGTGTACGAGCGCATCACCGGCTTGCCTTCGATCTCCAGCTCCAGGGTGACGAACTGCCCGGGCTTGAAGAAGAACATGATCGGCTGGTCGGCCATGAAGCAGAAGGTGCGCACGTCCCAGGTCTCCTGGATGACCTTGACGCAGCGCACGATGTGGCGGCCGTTGGCCCAGGTCTGCGTGCTGACCGGATTGAGGAAGGTATCGGACATGTTCATCTCCAGCGGCCGACAATGGCCCTTTTTATGGCTGCGATAATGCGCAAGCTGAACACGACGTACATTCCTGCCAGCGACATCGGCGTGCTTATCGCGACCAGCCCCGCGCTACAAGGGCTGGCGCGTCGTAATTCATATCGGCCATGTCGCCCATGGATACGGTTCGCGGCGCCTTCGGACGCACACTCCACGGCAAAAGAAGCTGCCTTTTTTGGGCAGCCAGTCTTGCGGCACCACAACAACGATTAGCCACCTTTTGCCGGCCGCACACGGCCCCGAGGATTACACGATGGACGTCACCGCAACCCTGAGCCTGGGCGATCCACTGGAACCTGCACGCAAGGCGACCGCCGAGATGCTGCAGACCCGCGAGCGCACCTACTCGCTGCCCCAGCCGTTCTACACCGACGAGCGTCTGTTCCAGATCGACATGCAGGAGATCTTCCAGAAGGAATGGCTGATCGCTGGCATGACCTGCGAGATCCCGGCAAAGGGCAACTACATCACCCTGCAGATCGGCAAGAACCCGATCCTCGTGGTGCGTGGTGCCGAGGGCAAGGTGCATGCCTTCCACAACGTCTGCCGCCACCGCGGCTCGCGCCTGTGCGTCAGCGACAAGGGCAAGGTGGCCAAGCTGGTGTGCCATTACCACCAGTGGACTTACGAACTGGACGGCCGCTTGCTGTTCGCCGGCACCGAGATGGGCGACGACTTCGACATGAAGGAATACGGCCTCAAGCCTGTGCACGTCAAAGTCGCTGGCGGCTACATCTTCATCAGCCTGGCGGAGAACCCGCCGGCCATCGACGAGTTCCTGACCACCCTTGAGCACTACATGGAACCGTACGACATGGAGAACACCAAGGTGGCGGTGCACACCACCTTGATGGAAAAGGCCAACTGGAAGCTGGTGCTGGAAAACAACCGCGAGTGCTACCACTGCAGCGGCTCGCACCCGGAGCTGCTGCAGACCCTGCTGGAGTGGGACGACACCAACGACCCGCGCGCCAGCCAGGAATTCAAGGACCACGTGGCCGCCTCCGCCGCCGCCTGGGAAGCCGAAAAAATCCCTTACCTGCACAAGAGCCACGGCCTGCGTAACCGCATCGTGCGCATGCCGCTGCTCAAGGGCACCGTGTCGATGACCATGGACGGCAAGCAGGCCTGCCAGAAGCTGATGGGCCGCATCAAGAACCCGGACCTGGGTTCGATGCGCATCCTGCACCTGCCGCACTCCTGGAACCACTGCATGGGCGATCATTTGATCGTCTTCACCGTATGGCCGATCAGCGCCCAGGAGACCATGGTCACCACCAAGTGGCTGGTGCACAAGGATGCCGTCGAAGGCGTGGATTACGACCCGGAGCGCATGCGTAAGGTGTGGGACGCCACCAACGATCAGGACCGCCGCCTGGCGGAAGAAAACCAGCGTGGGATCAACTCCACTGCGTACCAGCCTGGGCCGTACTCCAAGACTTACGAGTTTGGCGTGGTCAACTTCATCGACTGGTACAGCCAGCGCGTGCTGGAAAACCTTGGCGCAGAGCCTGCGCCGTACCTGAAGGAAGTGAAAGCACAGTAACTGTACTCTGCATTGAAAACGCCACGGCTGATGCGTCAGCCGTGGCGTTTTACATTGTCATGCAGAGCTTTGGTACATGTTATCCACAGAACTATCGACAGGGGTTGTGGACAGCAGTCCAGCACGACTGCGGATGCTGATTGATCGTTTTTTGATCAAAACTTTGTAAGCTACTGAATTCGTGGCTTCCAGCGTTCACCGAACACCTTGTCCACAGAAGGGCCAACAGATTTTGTGTGCAGAAAGAACCTGCAGGTCAAAAACGTTGTGGATAACAGCTTAAGCCACTGAAAACACTGATCTGGCGGGATAACATGGGTAATTGATCAATTATTGATCATATTTCTGTAGGCCAATGGCTGCGCGGGTTGTAGATATTGCCAAACATATTATCCACAGAGCCGCCAACAGCGATTGTGGGAAACTCATTCAAACATTCACCCGGCTGACTTGCGATTGCCATCGCCGCAGCTGATCATTTTTTGATCATATCTACGTAAGCCATGCCAGCCGGGGCTTACAGCGAGGCGTGAACACTTTATCCACACCTTGGCGAACAGAATCGGTGGGTAAGAAGATTTGCGGGGCTTCTGGGTGTATGACGGAAGAAATTCGGTGGTGTCGAGATCGAGCGCCGCGCGAGCGGCGCTCGATCTCCTAGACGCTAAAAATGCCGCGACGAACGCCACGCCGCCCTAACGCAAAACCCCCTCCTCCACCAGCAGCTTCAAAATAGCCTCAGCCCCTTCCTGTGGAGAAACATCCTTCAACACCTTGCCGCCACCACCACTGGCCTTGGCCGTGGCCGCTTTCATCCGGTCCGCACCACTCTTGGCCTTGATCACCTTGAGCCGCTTAGGCCGGGGCCTGGCGGGCTGCAATTCGGCTTCGGCCAGCAGCTCATCCTCGACAATCGCCACGTTACGCGCCGCCAGCACACCGCGTCGCGCCGGCCCGAAGGCACTCTGGCGCGGCTTGGGCGCAGCGTTATCCACAGTCGCCAACAATGGCAGTCGCACCTTCAACCTGCGCCGCTGGCCACGTGGGAGCGCCTGCAGAACCTGCGCGGTGCCGTTATCGATCGATTCCACCTCGGCCAGCCCCACCACCAGCGGCCAACCCAGCTTCTCGGCCAGGAGGAACGGCAACATGCCTGAGCCCTCGCCGGTCTCGGCCTGGCTACCGGTCAGCACCAGCTGCGCGCCAGCGTCACGCAGATAGTCGCCCAACACCCCCAAAACATCGGCACCAGCCGGCTGTTCGAGTACATCCAGGTGCTCCAGCCCCATACCCAGGTAGGCACGCAGCGCCTCTTCACGCGGATCCCCGGCATGCACCACCTGCAAGTTATCCCCAGCCAGCTGCAAACCCAGCTCCACTGCGCGCGCATCCTGCTCGGCGCGGCGAGCGCGACCTGAAGTCGGGTGAGCACCGATGGAAACCAGGCTGATCACTTTCGTACTCATGCTCGTGCCCTTATGCCGCGTCGCGCTGGCCGCCGCTGCGGAAGTTGTCCACAGCCTCGATCAGTGCCTTGAGGATCGCCGAACTGTCGCCAATTACCGACAGGTCGGCCCGTTTGATCATGTCGCAGCCAGGGTCCATGTTGATCGCCACTACCTTGTCGCAAGCGCCGATGCCCTGCAGGTGCTGGATCGCGCCAGAGATACCCACAGCCACGTAAACCCGTGCCGTGACCCAGGTACCGGTAGCGCCGACCTGGCGGTTGCGCGGCATGAAGCCGTCGTCCACCGCCACCCGCGAGGCGCCTTCGGTGGCGCCGAGGGCGGCGGTCGCCTGGTGGTACAGGTCCCAATCTTTGACGCCATTGCCGCCCGAGACGATGAACTCGGCTTCTGCCATGGCGATAGTGGCGGGGTCGACGGCCACCGACCCGAGATCCTCGATACGCGACAAGCTGCGCGCAACGCTTGTGGACAACTCCACCGACAGCGCTTCGTGACGCGTTTCGCTGACCGGCTCGGCACACTCTGCCGCCGCCAGAATCAAGCGCGGCACCGCCCGCTGCAGGTCTTGCTGGCCAGCGCCGGCACGGCCGATACACTGCCCGTCCTTGACCTGCCAGACCCGTGTCGCCGGGCGTTCGCCCAGCGCGGCACCGAGGCGACGGCCCAGTTCGCCGCCGCCCGTACGGCTGTCGGGCAGCAGCCAGTGGCGCGGCGCGAATTGGTTATCCACAGCCCGCAGGCCCTGCACAAGTTGTTCCGGTGCATAACCTTCGAACGCTTCACCTTCGATGACCAGCAAGCGGTCAACGCCGGCTGTGGAAAAGTTGTTTTCCTTGTGCTCGCCAAACACCACGGCCATCACCGCACCGTCGCTGCCGGCCAGGCTGTGGGCCAGGCCCAGCAGGTCGCGGTCGTGGCTGCTCAGGCGGCCACCGACCATGTCCGGCACCACGGCAATGTAGAACGCTGGTGCCGGCACCTGGTGCAGTGGCAACTGCACAGCCGCCGCTGCCGTACGCCGCCCGCCGACACCGGTGCCCTGCTGGGCACCGCTGCGGTCGATGCGCTTGAGGCCAGCGGGGCCGATGAAGCCGGCGGCGATGGCATGCGGGTTCTTGCGGATGATGCCATTTGGCCCCATCCAGCTGGTTTGTTGCGTCTGCATCGCTGCGTGCAGCGGGTGCAGACGATTACGGGCGATCCACTCGGCGCGTGGGTCGCGGCGGATGATGTCGCTCATCAGTGCACCTCCGCAGGTTCACGTTTGACCGTTGGCGACTTTGGGGCCGCCGGGGTTTCATCGATGATCAGCACGTCGGCTACCAACTCGGCGAGGTCCTTGATCTGCGGGCGCGGTTCGACCACGCCTTCGAGCATTGCCGTGCACTGTGGACAACCCACGGCGACCAGCTCGGCTTCGGTCTCGCGTATGTCGTCCATGCGCATGTCGGGAATACGCTGCTTGCCCGGGATGTCGGTGATCGGCGCACCGCCGCCACCGCCGCAGCAACGGGAACGGAAGCCCGAGCGCTGCATCTCGCGCACTTCGATGCCGAGCGCCTTGAGCACTTCGCGCGGCGCCTCGTACTCGCCGTTGTAGCGGCCCAGGTAGCACGGGTCGTGATAGGTCACGCTACCGCCCTTGTGCTGGCCGAGGTTGAGCTTCTTGGCGGCGATCAGTTCGGCGATGTAGGTGCTGTGGTGCTGCACCTGGTAATCGCCGCCCAGCGCGCCGTACTCGTTCTTCAGCACATGGAAACTGTGCGGGTCGCAGGTGACGATGCGCTGGAACTTGTACTGGGCCAGGGTCTGGATATTGCGTTTGGCCAGGTGCTGGAAGGTCGCTTCGTCGCCCAGGCGACGCGCCACGTCGCCGCTGTCGCGCTCTTCCAGGCCGAGCACGGCGAAGTCCACGCCCGAGGCCTTGAGCACTTTGACGAACGAACGCAGGGTGCGCTGGTTGCGCATGTCGAAGGCCCCGTCACCGACCCAGAACAGCACTTCGGTGGTTTTCACTTCCGACAGCAGTTTCAGGTTGAGGTCGGCCGCCCAGTTCATCCGCCCGCCCGGGGCGAAGCCGCCCGGGTTGTCGGTGGCGATCAGGTTGTCCAGCACCTCGGCGCCCTTGTTCGGGGTCGCGCCTTTTTCCAGGGTGAGGTGGCGGCGCATGTCGACGATGGCATCGACGTGCTCGATCATCATCGGGCATTCCTCGACGCAGGCGCGGCAGGTGGTGCACGACCACAGCGTCTCGGCGTCGACCAGGCCATTGACGATCGGCTGGTGCGGGTTGCCGCCGTGTTCGCCGATTGGCTTGCCGGGATACGGGCTGCCGGCGAACTGCGCGTCGGTGCCACACGCCAGGCCGATGACCATGTCCTGGATGAGTTTTTTCGGGTTCAACGGTTGGCCGGCGGCGAAGGCCGGGCACATGGCTTCGCATTTACCGCACTGCACGCAGGCGTCGAAGCCAAGCAGCTGGTTCCAGGTGAAGTCCACCGGTTTTTCCACGCCCAATGGCGCGTTGCGGTCTTCCAGGTCCAGCGGCTTGAGGCCGGTGGAGCGCCCGCCGCCGAAGCGTTCGGCACGGCGGTGCCAGGCCAGGTGCAGGGCACCGGCGAAGGCGTGTTTCATCGGGCCGCCCCAGGTCATGCCGAAGAACAGCTCCGACACGCCCCACAGCACGCCCAGGCCAAGCACACCGACCATCACCCAGCCGCCGGTGTTGGCGGGCAGGATGCCGGCCACCGGCAAGGTAGCGATGAAGAAGCTCGCCGCGAACACCAGCAGGCTTTTCGGCAGGCGCATCCACGGGCCTTTGGACAGGCGCGCAGGTGGATTCAGGCGGCGTTTGAAGACGAAGATGGCGCCCGTAAACATGATCACCGTGGCCACCAGCAGGGCGTAGCCGAGGATCTTGCTCTGCAGGCCGAAGCCATGCACCAGGATCGCCAGCGCAGCCGACAGCACGAAGCCGCCCGCCGTGGCCACGTGGGTCTTGGACATGTATTTGTCGCGCTCGACCACGTGGTGCAGGTCCACCAGGTAGCGTCGCGGCATGGCCAGCAGGCCGCCGAGCAGGTTGACCTTGGACGGCCGGCCACGCCGCCACATGCGCACCCGGCGCACGGCGCCGAGCACCGCCAGGCCGAGGGCAGCGAACAGCAGGATGGGTAGAAGGGTGTTCAACATGGGAGGCTCCCACAACAGCTGGATTCTTGCGCCACTCTGAAGTGCGGCGCGGACCCTGTAGGAGCGGATTCATCCGCGATAGCGTCGGCACTGACAACACATTTGCCTGTGTCGGCCTCATCGCGGATGAATCCGCTCCTACAGGGGGCCAGTCCCGCCCCTAACGAGGCGGTGCGATCAGAAGTCCTTGCACAGCCGCAAGGCGTCGTAGATCGCCGCATGCACGTTGCGCTGGGCCACGCAGTCGCCGATACGATACAGCAAATAGCCCTCGCCCGGCTGGCTGAGGATCGGCTGTGGCTTGATGGCGAACAGCGCCTCCACATCGATCTGGCCCTTGTTGCGCGAACCGTCCTTCAGCGCGTAATACAGTTCTTCGTCAGGTCGCACGCCGTTCTCGACCACCACCTGGTCGACCACGCGTTCTTCCTTGGCGCCGGTGTATTCGTTCTCCAGCACCGCCACCAGCTTGTCGCCTTCGCGGTAGACCTTCTCCAGCATCATGTCGCCGGTCATGATCACTTCTTTCGGGTACATGCTGCGGTAGTAGGTCGGGAAGGTCGTGCCGCCCATCGCTACGCCTGGCTTGATGTCGTCGGTGACGATCTCGACCTGGCTGCCCTTGTCGGCGATGAAGTCTGCCGTCGACATGCCGGTAAATTCGCAGATGGTGTCGTAAACCAGCACGTTCTTGCCCGGTGCGACCTTGCCGTCGAGCACGTCCCAGCTGCTGACCACCAGCCCTTCGGCGGCGCCCCAGTGTTCGTTCTGCTCGACGAACGGATGGCCACCCACCGCCAGGACGATCACGTCCGGGCGCAGGTCCTGGATGGCGTCCACGCTGGCGGCGGTGCCCAGGCGCAGGTCGACTTTGAGGCGCGCCAGTTCCAGCTGATACCAGCGGGTGATGCCGGCGATCTGGTCGCGTTGCGGTGCCTTGGCGGCAATGGTGATCTGCCCGCCGATCTGGTCTTTCTTCTCGAACAGGGTCACGTCGTGGCCGCGTTCGGCCGCCACGCGAGCGGCTTCCATGCCGGCCGGGCCGGCACCGACCACCACCACCTTACGCTTGACGCCGGTGGTCTTCTCGATGATGTGCGGCACGCCCATGTATTCACGGGAGGTCGCGGCGTTCTGGATGCACAGCACATCCAGGCCCTGGTACTGGCGGTCGATGCAGTAGTTGGCACCGACGCACTGCTTGATCTGGTCGATCTGGCCCATCTTGATCTTGGCGATCAGGTGCGGGTCGGCCATGTGCGCACGGGTCATGCCGACCATGTCGACGTAGCCGCCTTCGAGGATGCGCGTGGCCTGGTTCGGGTCTTTGATGTTCTGCGCGTGCAGCACCGGGACCTTGACCACTTCCTTGATGCCGGCCGCCAGGTGCAGGAACGGCTCCGGCGGGTAGCTCATGTTGGGGATGACGTTGGCCAGGGTGTTGTGGGTGTCGCAGCCCGAGCCGACCACGCCGATGAAGTCGAGCATGCCGGTGGCGTCGTAGTAGGCGGCGATCTGCTTCATGTCCTCGTGGCTGAGGCCATCGGGGTGGAATTCGTCGCCACAGATGCGCATGCCGACGCAGAAGTCGTCGCCGACTTCGGCACGCACCGCCTTGAGCACTTCCAGGCCGAACTTCATGCGGCCTTCGAAGCTGCCGCCCCACTCGTCGGTACGCTTGTTGACCCGTGGGCTCCAGAACTGGTCGATCATGTGCTGGTGCACGGCCGACAGCTCGACGCCGTCCAGCCCGCCTTCTTTGGCACGCCGCGCGGCCTGCGCGTAGTTGCCGATGACGCGCCAGATCTCTTCCACTTCGATGGTCTTGCAGGTGGCACGGTGCACCGGTTCACGGATGCCCGACGGCGACATCAGGGTCGGCCAGTTGAAGCCGTCCCAGCGCGAGCGGCGGCCCATGTGGGTAATCTGGATCATGATCTTGGCGCCATGCTTGTGCATGGCGTCGGCCAGGTTCTGGAAGTGCGGGATGATGCGGTCGGTCGACAGGTTGACCGACGCCCACCATTCCTGCGGGCTGTCGATGGCGACCACCGACGAGCCGCCGCAGATCGCCAGGCCGATGCCGCCCTTGGCCTTCTCTTCGTAGTACTTCACATAGCGGTCGGTGGTCATCCCGCCGTCGGTGGCATACACCTCGGCATGCGCGGTGCTGAGCACACGGTTGCGGATGGTCAGTTTGCCGATCTGGATCGGCTGGAACATTGCTTCGAAGGCCATGACGCTATCTCCGGCTTACAACGGCTTTGTAACGAACAGGCCATCTTCGTGGCCTTCTTCCGACCCGCCGTAGACCTGTTCGGCCACGGTGCGGATCTTGCTGCCGCGGGCAGCGAGAATCTGGTCCATTGCGCCGGCGAACCAGCCGGTGAACATGTAGTCGACCTTGCGCCCGACCTTGCCGTACACGTACACGAACGCCGAGTGCTTGAGCTTGACGCTGCAGGTGCCTTTGTCCAGGTCGATGTCCTGGATCTCGAACAGGCCCCAGCCACGCTGGGACAGGCGCTTCATGTAGTGCTCGAACACCGCCACGCCTTCCAGGCCGTGGCATTCGGCTTCTTTCTCACACCAGTGCCAGGCCGATTTGTAGCCGGCCTTGTAGAGGATTTCGGCGTAGGCGTCGGCGCCCAGCACTTCCTCGATGCCGATGTGGTTGTTGACGAAGAAATGGCGGGGTACGTACAGCATCGGCAGGGCATCGCTGGTCCAGACACCGGTCTCGCTGTCGACTTCGATTGGCAATTGCGGGGCGATCTTGGCCATGGAAACTCAACTCCATAAAAATTTTTATGTGGGTGCCCCGGCGTTGCTAGCAGGGGCTATCAGGCTTGGAGAGCGGCTTACTCGCCCCAGACGTCCTTGAGGACGTTGACCCAGTTCTCGCCCATGATCTTGCGCACCACACGTTCGGAGTGGCCGCGCTTGAGCAAGGTCTCAGTCAGGTTGGGGAATTCGCCGACGGTGCGAATGCCCAGGGGGTTGATGATCTTGCCGAAGTTGGTCAGGCGACGGGCGTAGCCCTTGTCGTGGGTCAGGTACTCGAAGAAGTCCTGGCCGTGGCCCTGGGTGAAGTCGGTGCCGATGCCGATGGCGTCTTCACCGACGATGTTCATGGTGTATTCGATGGCTTCGGCGTAGTCGTCGATGGTCGAGTCGATGCCCTTGGCCAGGAACGGCGCGAACATGGTCACGCCAACGAAACCGCCGTGGTCGGCGATGAACTTAAGCTCTTCATCCGACTTGTTGCGCGGGTGCTCTTTAAGGCCCGACGGCAGGCAGTGCGAGTAGCACACCGGCTTTTTCGATTCGAGGATGACTTCTTCGGAGGTTTTCGAGCCGACGTGGGACAGGTCGCACATGATGCCGACGCGGTTCATCTCGGCGACGATCTCGCGACCGAAGCCAGACAGCCCGCCGTCACGCTCGTAGCAGCCGGTGCCGACCAGGTTCTGGGTGTTGTAGCACATCTGCACGATGCCCACGCCCAGCTGCTTGAACACGTCGACGTAGGCGATCTGGTCTTCGAATGCGTGGGCGTTCTGGAAGCCGAACAGGATGCCAGTCTTGCCCAGCTCCTTGGCCTTGCGGATGTCGGCGGTGGTGCGCACCGGCATCACCAGGTCGCCGTTTTCGCGGATCAGCTTCTGGCTGGCGGCGATCTGGTCGACGGTGGCCTTGAACCCTTCCCACACCGACACCGTGCAGTTGGCTGCAGTCAGGCCGCCTTTGCGCATGTCTTCGAACAGCTCGCGGTTCCACTTGGCAATGATCAAACCGTCGATGACGATGCTGTCGGCGTGCAGTTCGGCTGGGCTCATCAGGCTGTCCCCTTTTATTGAATGGGTTGGCGCCAAACCTTATTGCCGGCGCTTTGGGGCCAGCATATGCCTGTGCCCCGAGACGCCCCGATGCAAAAACGACAGGGGGTTTGCCGAAAGCGTCAATGCGCGACATGAGCGTGTCTGGCGCGGCGTTCGGGGATGAGAGACAGTCTCGATAACGACCTTTGCGGCCCGTTCATGAACATTTCGTCAGGGAGCTATCGCCCTGCCCCCGGCTGAGCGAGAATCCCTGCGATTGGTCCGCCTGTTGAGGAGAATAAGGATGAAATCATTGGCATGGCTGGTGCTGCTGACCGTCGTTGGCGGCGCCCAGGCCGGCGAGGAAGAAAGCACGCCTTGCGACAACGTCGACAGCGACCAGCAGACCTATGCCTGCGCGGCGTTCAACAAGCAGACTGCCGAGCGCGAGCTCAAGTCGGCTTACGATGATCTGATCCAGCGTATTCGCGACCAGTATGCCGATGAGGCAGACAAGGCCACGGCGCTCAGCGGGCGGATGGAGGCGGCCGAGAAGCTGTGGGCGCAGTTGCGGGATGCCGATTGCAAGGTCGAAACCTATGCCGAGAAGCCTGGGAGCAAGGCGTTCGAGGCGGCGTGGAATACCTGCGTGGCGCAGCGTAGTGATGACCGGTCGGAATATTTGCAGTCCATTGGGCAGCAGTAATTCCGTGCCGGCCTCTTCGCGGGGCAAGCCCGCTCCCACAGAGACGGTGTGATCTCTGTAGGAGCGGGCTTGCCCCGCGAAGAGGCCGGCCCTGACACACATCAAACCGCCCGCGCCAGCCGATCTTCCCGGGGGCAGCGCTCATACCGCGCCCGATAACACCGGGTAAAGTACGAAGCCGACTCAAACCCACACGCCACCGCCACCTCCAGCACACTCATGTCGGTCTGGCGCAACAACAGCCGCGCCTTGTCCAGCCGTAAGCGCAGGTAAAACCCGCTGGGCGTGTCATCCAGGTGCAAGCGGAACAACCGCTCCAGTTGCCGCCGCGTCACCTGCACCGCCTCCGCCAGCACCTGGGTATTGAGTGGCTGTTCGGTATTGCGCTCCATCTCGCCGATCACCTTCACCAGTTTCTTGTTGCTGATGCCATAGCGGCTGGCGATCTGCATGCGCTGGTGGTCCTGGCGCGGGCGGATACGTCCGAGCACGAATTGTTCGGACACCTGCACTGCCAATTCACTGCCATGGGCCTGGCCGATCAGGTCGAGCATCAGGTCAATGGATGCCGTGCCGCCTGCACAGGTGATGCGCCGGCGGTCGATCTCGAACAGCTCCTGGGTCACATGCAAGCGCGGATAGCGCTCCTTGAAGGCGTCCAGCGCTTCCCAATGCAAGGTGGCGCGATGGCCATCGAGCAGGCCTGCTTCGGCGAGCACCACGGGGCCTGTATCGATGCCACCAAGAATCACGCCCTCGTGATCGAGGCGGCGCAACGCCTGTTGCAGCGCCGGGCCGTAAAAGGCCAGCGGCTCGAAGCCGGCGACAATCAACAGTATCCCGCCCGGCTCCCCCTCCCCCAGCGCGCCGTCGGCATTCACCGACATGCCATTGCTGGCTTCAACCGCGCCGCCATCCAGGCTCAGCACCCGCCAGCGGTATGAAGGCCCTTTGAAGCGGTTGGCCACGCGCAGCGGCTCCAGGGCACTGATGAAGCCGATGGCCGAGAAACCCGGCAGCAGCAGGAAATGAATCAGTTGCGGCATTGCATGCTCCACGTTGCAGGTGGTCGCTTCCGTACTAGTGTTGGTCGCCAGGGTGCGATTTTCCACCCTGGCGCCAGCGTAGCGTATTCAAACGGCCCGCAGAGGCCGCCCTCAATAACAATATGCACTGCCGATGGAGAGCCACCATGCACAGCTTGATCCGCCGCAGCCTGTTGTCCCTTGCCGTGAGCTGCATCGTTGCAACCCCGCTTTTCGCCGCCGAGCCTGCGGCCTGCAAGAACGTGCGCCTGGGCGTGGTCAACTGGACCGACGTCATCGCCACCAGCGCCATGGCCCAGGTGCTGCTCGACGGCCTGGGTTACCAGACCAAGCAGACCAGCGCCTCGCAGCAGATCATCTTCGCCGGCATCCGTGACCAGCGCCTGGACATGTTCCTGGGTTACTGGAACCCGATCATGACCCAGACCATCACCCCCTTCGTCGATGCCAAGCAGGTCAAGGTGCTCGACAAACCGAGCCTGGAAGACGCCCGCGCCACCTTGGCCGTGCCCAAGTACCTGGCCGACAAGGGCCTGAAAAGTTTCGCCGACATCGCCAAGTTCGAGAAAGAGCTGGGCGGCAAGATTTACGGCATCGAGCCAGGCTCCGGCGCCAACACGCAGATCAAGGCGATGATCGCCAAGAACCAGTTCGGGCTGGGCAAGTTCCAGCTGGTCGAGTCCAGCGAAGCCGGCATGCTCGCCGCCGTCGACCGCGCCGTGCGGCGCAAGCAGGCGGTGGTGTTCTTCGGCTGGGCGCCGCACCCGATGAACGTGAACATCGACATGGTTTATCTGGGTGACAGCCAGGATGCCCTCGGCCCGGATGAAGGCCGTGCCACGGTGTGGACGGTGACCGCGCCGGATTACGCCGAGCGCTGCCCCAACGCCAATCGGCTGCTGGCCAACCTGAACTTCAGCGCCGAGGACGAGAGCCGGATGATGCAGCCGCTGCTCGACCACAAGGACGCGCTGGAGTCGGCCCGCCAGTGGCTGAAGGACCATCCCGAGGGCAAGGCGCGCTGGCTTGAGGGGGTGACTACCTTCGATGGCAAGCCTGCGGCTGAGAACCTCAAGCTTACTGCCAACTGATAGTTCGCTTCGCGGATGAATCCGCTCCTACGGGGTCCCGCGTGGACCCTGTAGGAGCGGATTCATCCGCGAAAAGCCCACAACCGATCTCACAAGGAATCCACCATGAACCACGACGTCATCATCACCTGCGCCCTCACCGGCGCCGGCGACACGGTCGCCAAGAGCCACCTGGTCCCAGTCACTCCCAAGCAAATCGCCGAATCCGCCGTCGAAGCCGCAAAGGCCGGCGCCACCGTGGTCCACTGCCACGTCCGCGACCCGCAAACCGGCCGTTTCAGCCGCGACGTCAACCTCTACCGCGAAGTCATGGAACGCATCCGCGAAGCTGACGTGGACATCATCGTCAACCTCACTGCCGGCATGGGCGGCGACCTGGAAATCGGCCCGGGCGAATCGCCCATGGAATTCGGCCCCGGCACCGACCTGATCGGCCCGCTGGAACGCCTGGCCCACATCGAAGCGCTGCTGCCGGAAATCTGCACCCTCGACTGCGGCACCCTCAACTTCGGAGACGGCAACGCAATCTACGTTTCCACCCCCGCACAGCTGCGCGCCGGGGCCAAGCGCATCACCGAGTTGGGCGTGAAAGCCGAGTTGGAAATCTTCGACACCGGCCACCTGTGGTTCGCCAAGCAGATGATCAAAGAGGGCCTGCTCGATGACCCGCTGTTCCAGCTGTGCCTGGGTATCCCGTGGGGCGCACCGGCCGACACCACCACCATGAAAGCGATGGTCGACAACCTGCCCGCCAACGTCACCTGGGCTGGCTTCGGCATCGGCCGCATGCAGATGCCGATGGCCGCGCAAGCCATGCTCCTCGGCGGCAACGTGCGGGTCGGCCTTGAAGACAACCTGTACCTGGACCGAGGTGTGCTGGCCAGCAACGGCCAGCTGGTGGAACGTGCCGCCGAGATCATCACCCGCCTGGGCGGCCGCGTACTGACCCCGGCAGAAGGCCGGGAAAAAATGAACCTCAAACGCCGCTGATCCCTTCAGGAGACTGATATGCCCTTCATCACCGAGATCAAGACCTTCGCCGCCCTGGGTAGCGGCGTGATCGGCAGCGGCTGGGTCGCCCGCGCCCTGGCCTACGGCCTGGACGTGGTCGCCTGGGACCCGGCGCCGGGCGCCGAGCAGGCCCTGCGCAAGCGCATCGCCAACGCCTGGCCTGCGCTTGAGAAACAAGGCCTGGCGCCGGGCGCCGCACAAGACCGTCTGAAGTTCGTCACAACCATCGAAGAATGCGTTCGCGACGCCGATTTCATCCAGGAAAGCGCACCGGAGCGCCTGGACCTCAAGCTCGACCTGCATGCGAAGATCAGCGCTGCTGCCAAGCCTGATGCAATCATCGGCTCCAGCACCTCGGGCCTGTTGCCCAGCGAGTTCTACGAGTCGTCCACCCACCCGGAACGCTGCGTCGTCGGCCACCCGTTCAACCCGGTGTACCTGCTGCCACTGGTCGAGATCGTAGGCGGCAGCCGCACTTCGCCGGAAGCTATCGAAGCGGCGAAAACCATCTACACCGCCCTCGGCATGCGCCCGCTGCATGTGCGCAAGGAAGTCCCCGGCTTCATCGCCGACCGCCTGCTCGAAGCGCTGTGGCGCGAAGCCCTGCACCTGGTCAACGACGGCGTGGCGACCACCGGCGAAATCGACGACGCCATCCGCTTCGGCGCCGGCCTGCGCTGGTCGTTCATGGGCACCTTCCTCACCTACACCCTGGCCGGCGGCGATGCCGGCATGCGCCACTTCATGTCGCAGTTCGGCCCCGCGCTGAAACTGCCCTGGACCTACCTGCCGGCACCGGAGCTGACCGACAAGCTGATCGACGACGTGGTGGACGGCACCTCGGAGCAGCTGGGGGAACGCAGCATCGCCGCGCTGGAGCGCTATCGTGATGACACCCTGCTCGCAGTGCTGGAAGCGGTGAAGACCAGCAAGGCCAGCCACGGCATGTCGTTCAGCGATTGAGGAGACCACGATGCCCGCACTGATCACCTACCGCACCCCGGTCCAGGAGGACTGGGTCGATTACAACGGGCACCTGCGCGATGCCTTCTACCTGCTGATCTTCAGTTACGCCACCGATGCGCTGATGGAGCGCATCGGCCTGGATGCCGACAGCCGTGGGCAGAGTGGGCACTCGCTGTTCACCCTGGAAGCGCACATCAATTATCTGCACGAGGTGAAGCTAGGCACCGAGGTGTGGGTGCAGACGCAGATCATAGGTTTCGACAGCAAGCGGTTGCAGGTCTATCACAGCCTTCACCGGGCAGGGTTCGACGAGGCGCTGGCGGCCAGCGAGCAGATGCTGCTGCATGTGGACCTGGCGGGGCCGAAAGCGGCGCCATTCAGCGAGCGCAGCGTGGGTTTGCTGCAGGGACTTGTGGCCGAACAGCAAGATCTTCAGGCGCCCGCCTTCCTGGGCCGGGTGATTGGCTTGCCGCAAAAAAAATAACCCCGCAAAGCCGTGAGCCAGCGGGGCCAAGAGCGAGCAACATCCACTGTGCGTGAGTGAGGGTGACCAAACCCTCCGGTACCGTGAATGGGGTCAGTGTGCTGAGTTCCCGGCACAAGGAATTAGCCGGGAGCGACCTGTTCTTAGCCAAAGCAGTCATGCCGACATTCAGTTGTTGCGGGCATGTCGCCATGGACACAGAATCGGTCGTAAATCACAGCAGCACTCTCTTAGCGATAAAAGGGACAACAGCCATGATGCATGCGGATTTGATTGACCAGGACGACCTCGCCGGCCACCTGCGCGCGCGCGGTTTCGATATCCCTGCCGGGGCCAGTGCCGAGCAGGCGTGCGAGGCGGTGGTGCGCGGGCTGACCGAGCCCAATGCGCGGGCGCTGAAAGGCATGGTCGAGCAGATGTATACCGGTAGCGCGACGATTTTGCCGGCGGTGCGTCAGGCCATCGACAAGCAATTGCTGCCGGCATTGGCGAGTTTCAGCAAGCGGGCTTGAAAAGGGTTTGCCTGTACCGGCCTCTTCGCGGGCAAGCCCGCGAAGAGGCCGGTACAGATTCACACCGCTTCCAGCTCCACTGTTTTCCCAAACACCGAAGCCAACCCTTCCTGGTGAGTGACGGCCACCACCGTACACCCCGGCAACTCCCGCTTGAGCATCTCCAGCAACCCCCGCGCACTGCCGGTATCCAGCTGACTGGTTGCCTCATCCAGATACAGCGTATCCGGCCGATACAACAACGCCCGCGCCAGGCCGACCCGCTGCTGTTCACCACCGGAAAGCACGCGATCCCACTCCGCCTGCTTGTCCAGTTGCCCGATCAGCCCGCCCAAGCCCACCTTGCCCAGCACATCGACCAACACCACATCGTCGATCGCCTGCACCTGTGGATAAGCCAGCAACCCGCGCAGGCTCATGTGCGGCATGTAGGGTTTCTGCGGCAACAACAGGCTGCGCCCCGGAGGCAGCTGCCAGTTGCCCAGGCAGTAGGGCCACAGCCCCTGCAGGGTGCGCAGCAAGGTCGACTTGCCCAGCCCGCTGCGCCCGCCCAGGCGTAACCATTGGCCCTGCCCCACGCGCAAGTCGAAGTCGCGCAGCATGGCGCTGCCATCCGGCCGGCACAGCGTCAGCCCGCGTGTGCACAGGCAGTCGCCGCGCGCAGCAGCAACGGCCTGTTCGCGGCTGGCGACAATCGCCTGTTCGAACTGCTCCAGCCGCTGCAGCGCGGCGCTCCAGCGCACCAGCCGGGTATACAGCTTGATGAACCAGCTGAGCGAGCCGTGCACGGCGCTGAACGCGCTGCGGATCTGCATCAGTCCACCAAGGGTGATGGTCTTGGCCATGAACGCCGGCAACGCCGCGAACACGGGGATGATCAAGCTGAGGCGTTCGTAGGAGACGGTGAACAGGCTGAGATTGCGCTCACGCCCCATCAACTGCCGCCAGTTGTCGGCGATGGCGCGAAAGCGCTCGGCCAGGTGCGCGCGCTCGACGGCCTCGCCACGGTACAGGGCGATCTGCTCGGCATGGTCGCGCTTGCGCAGTAGGCTGGCGCGAAAGTCTGCTTCGCGGTGCTCGCGCTCGTAGTTGAGCGCATGCAGCGGCTTGCCGATCAGGTGGGTGAACAGGCTGCCGAGCACGGTGTAGGCCAGTACGATCCACACCAGATAGCCATGCACCGTGAAGCTTTCGCCGAACAGGCTGAAGGTCTGCACGCCCGACAGGTTCCACAGGATGATCACGAACGCACCGACCTGCGCCAGGTTGATCACCAGCGACGCCACCAGTTCGATGCTCAGGCCGACCATCAGGTCGACGTCCTGGGCAATGCGCTGGTCGGGGTTGTCCGGCTCGCCGGTCAGGCCCAGGCGGTAGAACGCCTGGTCGGCCAGCCAGGCATCGGTCAGGCGCCCGGTCATCGCCTGGCGCCAGCGCAGCTCCAGGCCTTTGCGGATGTAATCCATGGCCACGACGATCAGCACATAGCTGCACAGGTACAGCGCGTACTCGCTGACCAGGCCGTACAGCCCGGTCGTGTCGAACGCGGCCAGGGTGTCGTAGAACGTCTTGCTCCAGCTGTTGATCAGTACATTGATCTGCACCACCAGCAATCCCAGGCCGATCACCGCTGCCAGCATCAGCCAGGCGGGCCACTGGCGGCGGTCGTGCCAGAACGGGCGGCTCAGGCGGTAGAACGTGCGCAGGGTCTTCACAGGGCCTGCTCCAGCGCGGCGGGCGATGGCAGCAGGCGCAGCTGCACCTGGTTGGCGGCGGGGAACAACTGCCGGGCCAGTTGCTGCATGGCTGGCAAGGTCAACGCCTCGGGCAATTTGGCCTGTTCGCTGAGGTAGCGTGGGTCCTGATAGTGGCGCTCGCTGAGGATCAGACGCTTGAACTGGGTTTGCGGATCTTCGCGGCGCTTGGCTTCCTGGCGCACCAGCTCGCGGCGCGCGGTGTGCAGCCACTGTTCATCCACGGTCAAACCGGCCAGGGTGTTTTGCGCCATTGCCCACAATTCATCCACGCGCGCCGGGTCGCAGGTGAAGTTCAGGCTGCTTTCGATGCGCTGCGAGTCGGGGTCGAGCTGTGCGTCGAAACTCAGGCGATAAACCCCCGAGGCCTCGCCGCGCAGCTGCTGCTTGAGCCGCTGGTTGGCCAGCTCGCGCAGCAATGCGACGCGCATGGCGGCTTGTGGTTGCCAGGCTTTGGACTGGTAGCTGCTGGCCTGCAGCACGGCACGTGGCTCCAGGGCGATGGCCAGGTCGCTGCGGCGCTGGCCGGCTTGCTGCACGGCCGCTTGCGGGCTGGGTGAAGCGCCGCGCGGCAGGTTGGCCAGGTAGTCGCGCACCAGCGGGTCCAGCTGCTCTGCGGGCACATCGGCCATCAGGTAATAGGTCACCGGTGCACTGGCAAGGCGCTGCCAGTCGGCTTGCAGTTGCTTTTGATCGAGTTGTTGCAACGCTTCCGGGTCCGGCGTTTGCCAATGATCGGCACCGTACTTCAGCTTGCGCTGCGCGCTCTCCTGGCGCGAACGCACATCTTCAGGACGGCTGCGCAAACGCTGCAGCAGATCACTGCGGGCCTCGTGGAACAGGGTCGGATCGATGCCTGCCTGCTGGCTCAGGCGATAGCTCTGGAGCATGGCTTGCAGTTGCTCGGGAGCACCGCTGAGGTTCAGCTGCAGGCGTTGCGGTTGATGCTCAAGGCTGAGCGTGGCCCGCTGCTTCTCGCGCCACGCCTGGGCGCCTTGCGGCCCGCTGCGTACAGCCAGTTGCGCGGCCATCTGCAAGCGCCACGCGGGGGCGTCGGCCAGGCGATAGCCGGCGGACGAGTCGGCTTGCAGCAACCACTTGCCGTCCGGGCCGTTACGGCGCAGCCACACCAGGCGATCGCCATTGCCCAGGGTCCAGTGTTCGACCTGTTCGGCGGGGAATGTCTTGCGGGCGACGATGTTCCCGGCGGGGGCCGGGGCATCGGGTTCATATTCAGCAACAGCCGGCGCTTCGGCTTGCTGTTGCACAGGGGCGCCCAGCACCTGCTTGGCGATCTCCGCCTGCAATGCCTCGACCGCCGCGACGCTCGGCAAGGCGACCTGCGACTGCCCGGGCACGCTGATCTGCAGCACGCGGTCGGCACTGCCCAGCCACAACCGCAGCCTGTCGTTCAGGTCTTCGCGGTCGACGTCTGGCAATACATCCAGATAGCGCTGGGCAGCCGCATGCCGCTCGACAACGCGGCCTTCTGGCGCGGTGGCGTTGTTGAGCTGCTCGACCCACTGCTCGAAGGTGCGTGGCGCCTGATTAGCCAAGGTCTTGTCGGCCAAGGCGCGGATATGGCTGCGCTCGCTCTCGAAGTCTTGTTCGCTGAAGCCGTGTTGGCGCAGGCGCTCGATCTCGGTCAGCAACTGACGTAGCGCCTGTTCGTGCTGCAGGCCTTCGACGCCTGCCGCAATCCCCAGCACCGTCGATTGGCTGCCGATCAGGGTTTTCTGTGCGGTGAAGCTGCGCACGCCGGTTTGCCGAGGCTGACGACGCAGATTGTCGACCAGCGCGGCCAGGGCCATGCGGTCGATCAAGCGCTCACGCAGGGCGATCTGGGAGGTACCGCGGCTGTCCGGCTCGTGCAGGCGCAGCAACAGCGACACCTGATTGCTGCCGGACTGCGGGTCCTGCAGGCGGAAAATTTTCAGCTGGTTATCCAATGGCAGGTCGCGATGATCGCGCCGCGGTGTTTCACTGCCCTGGGCTTTGCCAAACACGCTTTCGATCTGCGCCAGCATAGCCTTGGGCTCAAAATCGCCCACCGCTGAAATGACCAGGTTGGAAGGCTGGTACCAGGTGGCCTGGTACGCCTGCAGGCTGGCCAGGCTGGCACTGCGGATAGCCGCTTCGTTGCCGATGGTGCGGTGTGCCGGGTAGCGCGAGCCGACCCGCTGCGACGCCGTGCGCTGTTCGTTCATGCGCTGTGCCACGCCCAACCCGCCGCGCCATTCTTCGATGACGATCGGCCGCTCACGCTCCAGATCCGCCGCGCTGTAGTCGCGGGCGAAGGCCATGTCGGCCAGCACCTGCAAAGCCTGCGGCGCCTGGCGCATGCCTGCCGGCGGGCTGAGCATGTATTGAGTGCGCTCGTAGTTGGTCACGGCATTGAAGTGCCGGCCTTGCACCCAGCCCAGCCCGACCATGCGCGCGCGCAGGTTCTGCGCCTGCCCGGCACGGCTGTGGAACACCAGGTGCTCGACCAGGTGGGCGACGCCGACCTGGTCGTCGGCCTCGTCCACGGAGCCGGCGTTGACGGTCATGCGCAGGTCCAGCCGGCCGGGTTGCGCGGCCTCGCGCACCAGGCGGTATTGCACACCGTTGGCCAGGGTGCCTTGAGTGACCTGGGCATCCCAGGGCAACGGCGCGTCAGGTTCGGGCAGCGACGCGCAGGCGCCGAGCAGCAGCGGGCCGAGCAGGCCCGCAATGAGCTTTTTCATCAGGGTGTCCACGGTTTTTTTAGGGAGGGGTCAGAAGCGGTAGCCGACTTCCAGCCAGTACTGGCGGCCGACTTCGTAGCTCACCAGGCTCACCGACTCGCGGCTGGAGATCTTGTTGACCTTGTCGGTGACGTTGGTGATATCGACGTTGACGAAAAACGCCTGGTCCTTGCCGGTAGGGATGTCCCAGGCCAGCTTCATGTCCCAGGTCGGTGCCGCCGGAGTGGCCACGGTCTCGTAGCGGCTGAGCACTTCGCCGTCGACCTCGATGTCTTCGTCCAGGTTGACGACCTGGTCGTACGCTCCGCGATAGCGCAGGAAGTTGCTGATCGACAGGTTCCACTGGGGGATGTCGGTGATGGTGGTCAGCCGCGCGGTCCAGGGCCGGTTGTAGTCGCTGCCCGGCAGTTCGTGGTACGGAATGCGCTTGCCGTCGAGTACCACATCGTTGCCGGCCAGCTCGTCACCGTCCAGGCCTGCCTCGTAAGTCTGGCCATAACCGCTCTTGGTCCGCGACCAGTCCAGGGCCAGCTGCACGCTGGTGCTGGTGCCCTTGAAGCGCAGGGGCTGCATCGGCGTGACGGTCAGGCTGACGTTCTCGGTCTCGCTGGTACCGGCGTTGAGGTAGGCGTAGTAATCCTTGCTGTAGCCTTCGGGAATATCCTTGGCATCCAGGTTGTAATAGGGCCGGGTGCGATAGATCTGGTCGTGGCCCTTGCGGTTGACGTACTTGAGCTGAAATTCGGTGTCGAACCAGCGTTGGTTGAGCCCCAGCATCAACTCGTCGTCGTAGGGGATGTCCATGCTGGAGAACCTGCTCATGTTCTTGTTGGTGCTCGACAGTGCCCATTCGGCGGCCTGGGTGGCGCGGGTGTAGCGCGAGGTGAACTGCTGGCGGCCATCGGCCAGGCGATACTTGAACAGGTTGCGGCCGTAGTAGCGGTTGGCGCCGAACACCAGCACCGTGCTGCGGTCGCCAAAGAAGTCGTAATCGCCGGCAAAGCGCGGCGCCAGGCTCTTCTGCTCCATGTAGTCGTCGCCCTCGAAGCGCAGGCCGGGGCGCAGGGTGAGCTTGCCGTAGCCGATCTCGTCCTGGACGAACAGCGCGTATTTCTTCTGCTCCATGTCGATCTTGCCGGCGCCGTAGACCATCATCGCCGAGCCGTATTGGCGGTTGTTGCCGTTGAGCAACTGCCCGTTCGAGCACCAAGGGTCGCCGCCACTGCACACGCCGTTGTCGCGCTTCAAGGTAGTGATCGACAGCGCTTCATCCTCACGCTCCCAGCTCGCCCGCTGATAGCCAAGCTCAAGGCCGGTGGTCAGGCTGTGCGCCGCAGAACCGATGCTGAACGTCTGCCAGTCGGCCTTGAGCTTGTAGTCGATGCTGCGCTGGGTCTGGTAGAGGCTGCCGAAACCGCCCTCGGCGCTGCGCGCGTTACTGTCGTCGGGGTTACCCCAGTTCTTGGTGTCGGACCAGTACCACTTGATCTCCTGGTTGCGGTCGGAGTCGCGCGAGGCGTACAGGTTGCTCACCGCCAGTTGCTGCGTCCAGCGGGCGGTATCGCCTTCGTAGATGGCCTTGAACGAGCCCTGCCAGCCGCCGTTGATGTTGGTGTAGCCGGAGTCGCGGTAGTCCTCGCGGTAATAGGTGTTTTCCTGCGGGGCGTAGACGATCGAGGTGTCGAGGGTCAGGCGGTCGTTGACGTTCCAGTAGGTCTTGAGCAGGAAGTTGTCCAGCGCCCGGGTCTGTTCCTGTTCGTTGTCGTTGTTTGGGCTGTTGTAGCCGTTGGCATAGGTACGCAGTGGCAGGTACGAGCGCTTCTGCGAGAAGTTGAACAACACGCCGAAGTCGTCGGTCAGGTGGCCTTCGAGCGTGCCGCGCAGGGTGGTCTTGGTGAACTCGGGTTGGTTCTTCTCGTTCGACGAGGTGTCGAATGTTTCTTTGTTCTCGCGGGTGATGTGGTAGCTGGTCCACTCCGAACGGGTCATGGCGTAGGACAGCTTGCCGTGCAGGTCGTAGCTTGGGCGACGGGTGATGGCGTCGACCACGCCGCCATTGAAGCCGCCGTATTCGACCGGGACGTTGCTGTCGTAGACCTTGATCTCTTCGAGCAGGTCGGCGTCCAGGGCTATGCCGTGCGAGCGGCTGGGCGCCGAATCGAACTGGCGGGTTTCGTTGTAGCCGTGGGCGCCGGGGTCGAGGTCGTTGTTGATCGAGATGCCGTCGATCATGAAGTTGTTCTGGTAGAACTTGGCGCCGTTGATGCTGATGTCGGCGGGGTCGATTTCGCCCGGCGTGTTGGAACTCTTCTGCTCGGTGCTGAACTGCACGTTGGGGTGCATCTGCAGCAGCGTGGTGATATCGCCGTTGGCACCGGGGAAGGCCTGGATCGCCTTGCGGTCGATGACCTTGGCACCCATGTAGCTGTTCTCTTCGGTGTCGCCGAGGATCACCGTGTTGTGCAGCTCCAGCGAACCGTTGCCGGCCTGGAGCAGGCGAAACACCAGCGCGCCGTCCTGGTAATCCCAGGTGATGCCGGTGCCGATCAGCAACTGCGCCAGCGCCGACTCGCTGCTGAGCTGGCCGCTGATGGCGGTGGACTGCAGGCCATCGAGCAGGTCGGGGTCGACCGTGACCTGCATGCCGCTCTGCTGGCCGAAATTGATCAGGGCGATGGCGAGCTTCTGCGCGGGGATATCGAAGCTGTGCACCTGGGTAAGCTCGCTGCGCTGCGCAGGCTGTTCGGCAAAGGCCGACACCACCGCCAGCGAGCTGCACAACCCCAGTACTCCTGCACCAGCAGCTTGTTTCAGGCGCAACGACCAACCCCGCGCTTGGCGCGGCCTACGGCTTGTTGTTTCAGTCATCCCACGTCCCCGCCCCGGGCAGTCGCCGGGCATTAAATTGAATACGAATCGATATCAGTTGTTGCGCGCGGGGGAGAAGACGGGGCAGTTCAGGGAATTTTCAGAAGATTTTTGAATTTTTTTTGACGGGGGAATTTGGAGCCGCAAAGCGGCCCCGGATATCTCATGGCCGGCTGAGCACCCACAGCCAAGGCCCATAGCTTTCAACCTGGCCTCCGTGTGGCCGGACCACCGCGCGCAGCGCCGCCTCAGGCTTGCGCAGGTCATATACGCCGCTAACGCGCTTCACGCCCAGCGCGTCATCACGCAGCAGCACCTTGCCTGGCAGGTACCGCGCCAACTCGGCCACCAGTTCGGCCACTGGCGTCTCATCGGCAATCAGCTGCCCCTGGCGCCACGCCGCCGCCTGGGACGGCTGGAACGGCAGCACCTGCGCCTGCCCTTGGACATAGCGCAGCTTCTGCCCAGCCGTCAGCGCGGCGGCCAGCACCTGGGCCTTCGCGGTGTCTTCGACCCGCACCGAGCCGTGCTGCACATCCACCCCCATCCTGCCCGGCCGCAGCTCGACGTTGAACGCAGTGCCGGTGACCGTCACCTGCACGTCGTCGACACGCACATGAAACGGCTTGGTCTTGTCAGGTGTGACTTCAAAGAACGCCTGGCCCGCCAGCAGCTTCACGTTGCGGTGATTGCCGGAGTAGTCCACGGCGATTGCCGTGTCGCTGTCCATCTGCACCACGCTGCCATCGGCCAGCGTCACATCGCGGGTCTCGCCCTGGGCGGTGCGGTAGTCGGCTTGCAGGCGCAGGCTCAGCGACGGCGCCACGGCTACCATCAGGCAGGCGGCCACCGCTGCACCGAGCCACCAGCGGCGGGTCGGTTTTCTTTTCGGCAGCGGCACGACCGTGGCGGTTGGTTCGGGCCACTGCTCGACGGTGGCAGGGGCCAGCTGGCCGGTCAGGCGCCAGACCCGCTCGGCCTTGCCGTAGGCCTGGGCATTGGCCACATCGCTGGCGCACCACTGCGCCAGCTCGGCACGCAGCTGCGCATCGTGCGGGGCCTGCTGGATGCGCAGGAGCCAGTCCAGGGCCTGGTCGCGGCGGCTGGATACGCGATCTGCTGACGTCATGTCCGGCAAGTCTCCTGGGGGCTCGGGGGCGCGAAGGGTCGCACAGAGTCGGCCCGTTGAGCAAAGGACGCACCAGCAGCCGGATTTTTCACAGATCGTCCTCCAGGTGTTCCATGCAATGGCGCAAGGCGTCGTGGACCAACTGGTGCACCAGGCTCACCGAGACGTTCAGGTGGGCGGCCACCTGCTGCAGGGTGAAGCCACCCAGGCGGTGCATCTCGAAGGCCAGGCGGGTGCGCGCAGGCAACGCCTCAAGGGCACGGCTGATGGCGGCGAGCTCGTCCTGCTGGGTGACGGTCTGTTCGGGCGAGGCGCTGCTGGACGGCAATTCGGCGAGTATCTCGTCGCTTGCGGGCTGGGCCTTCTCGGTGGCCGTACGGCGGGTCTGGTCGAGCGCCAGGTTGCGCACGATGCGGTAGAGATAGCTGGCTGGGTGGCGGATCTCGGCGTCGCTGTCCTGGCGGCTGAAACGCAGCCAGGCTTCCTGCACCACGTCTTCGGCACGGGCACGGCAACCCACGATTGGCGCGGCATAGTCGACCAATGCTGCCCGGTGGGCGAGGTAGAGTTGCAGTTTGTCGTCCGCCACGGGGTGGTATGCCAAGCGATTTCGGGGGCGGGGATGTTACCTGTAGTCGAGAATCATTATCAACCGAAGGATTTGTATTGCCTGGGCTGGCCTCTTCGCGGCTGAAGCCGCTCCCACTGGGTAACGCTACTTCCAGTGGGAGCGGCTTCAGCCGCGAAAAGGGCGACGCTGTATCAGAGCCTCACACTGGCAAACGTCGACTCATTGCGCGCCTGGCTCAGCGCCGCCATCGGCCCGCTGTGCGGCGACAAGGCCATGGCCTGCGGAATCGGCATCATCGCCACCTGCTGCGCAGTATTGGACCCTACCCGCTCATCGCGCGGCGGAATACCGAAGTACTCGCGGTAGCACTTGGAGAAATGCGGCGTGGAAACGAAACCGCACACCGACGCCACTTCGATGATCGACATCGGCGTTTGCTTGAGCAGCTGCCGCGCGCGGATCAGGCGCAGCTTCAGGTAGTAGCGCGACGGCGAGCAGTGCAGATACTTCTGGAACAGCCGTTCGAGCTGGCGCCGCGACACCGACACGTAAACCGCCAGTTCATCGAGGTCGATCGGCTCTTCGAGGTTGGCCTCCATCAACGCGACGATTTCCTGCAGCTTCGGCTGGTTGGTGCCGAGCATGTGCTTGAGCGGCACGCGCTGGTGATCCTGCTCGTTGCGAATGCGCTCGTAGACGAACATCTCGGAGATCGCCGCCGACAGTTCGCGGCCATGATCACGGCTGATCAGGTGCAGCATCATGTCCAGCGGCGCGGTGCCGCCGGAGCTGGTGAAGCGGTTGCGGTCGAGGGTGAACAGGCGTGTGCTCATGTTGGCCCGTGGGAAGGCCTCCTGCATGGCCGCCAGGCATTCCCAGTGCACGCTGCAATCGAAGCCGTCGAGCAGGCCGGCACAGGCCAGCGCCCAGCTGCCGGTGCACACAGCGCCCAGCCTGCGCGACTGGCGCGCCTGGGCCTGCAGCCAGGTGACGTGTTCACGGGTGACGCTGCGCTGGATACCCACGCCGCCGCAGACGATCACGGTGTCGATTGGCGGCGCGCTGTGCATGGCCGCGTCCGGGGTGATCTGCAAGCCATCACTGGCCCACACCTGGCCGCCATCGGCCGTCAGCGTATGCCAGCGATACAGCTCGCGGCCGGACAGCTGGTTGGCCATGCGCAGCGGCTCGACGGCCGACGCCAGGGAAATCAGGGTGAAATTGTCCAATAGAAGAAACCCGATGGACTGGGGTGCTGTGCGGTTCTGGGTTGGGTTCCCGGAGGTGTACGACGTCATCGCGGTTTCTCCTCACACAAATGCAGGGTGTGCCTCAGGCGGGCACTGATTTTTTGTTATGGCCCCTGATTCGGTCGCAGGGGCTTGTGGCCAATCTCAACGCAATCGCCGTGCCTGAATTTGAACGGCTATCCAAAAAAACCTGAAAACGACGCCTTCGTTGGGCAAATCAGGCGTTTCGATCAAGTTGGCCTGTCGTCGCAAAGCGGCGGGCTAGCGCCGTTGGTGTAACAGCTGAGCAATTTGGTGACACGCGCAGTGTAGGTTTCCCAGAAACGACACTCTTGAGTGTCACCGACAATGCCCACACTGATCACGACATCCGACAATCGGTAGATGCACAAACGCCCCATAACGGGGCGTCGTGACCAGCATAGCGCGCGTTCAGCGCATCAACATTCGATGACGCTGACCGCCAGGCCACCGCGCGAAGTCTCTTTGTACTTGTCGTGCATGTCGGCGCCGGTGTCGCGCATGGTGCGGATCACCTGGTCGAGGGAGATGAAGTGTTCGCCGTCGCCGCGCAGGGCCATTTGCACGGCATTGATGGCTTTCACTGCGGCAATCGCGTTGCGCTCGATGCACGGCACCTGCACCAGGCCGCCGACCGGGTCGCAGGTCAGGCCAAGGTTGTGTTCAAGGGCAATCTCGGCGGCATTTTCCACCTGTGGCGGGGTCGCCCCCAGCACTTCGGCAAGGCCCGCCGCCGCCATGGCGCAGGCCGAACCGACCTCGCCCTGGCAGCCGACTTCGGCGCCAGAGATCGACGCGTTTTTCTTGCAGAGGATGCCCACGGCGGCTGCGGCGAGGAAGTAATCGACCACGTTGGAATCATTCACCGCATCACTGAAGCGCATGTAGTAGTGCAACACTGCCGGGATGATGCCGGCCGCGCCGTTGGTGGGCGCGGTCACCATGCGCCCGCCGGCAGCGTTCTCTTCGTTGACCGCCAGGGCGAACAGGTTGACCCACTCCATGGCGCTCATGGTCGAGCCGATCACGTTGGGCTTGCCCATTTCCTGCAGGCTGCGGTGCAGCTTGGCGGCGCGGCGGCGCACGTTCAGCCCGCCGGGCAGGATGCCTTCGTACTTGAGGCCATTGTTGACGCATTCCTGCATGGCTTCCCAGAGCTTATATAGGCCCGCACGAATCTCTTCCTCGCTGCGCCAGACCTTCTCGTTGGCCATCATCAATTGCGACACGCTGAGGTCGTTTTGCTTGCACAGACGCAGCAGTTCGGCGGCGCTGTTGAAATCGTACGGCAGCACCGTCTGGTCGGCGTCCAGCACGCCACTGGCGGCCTGGGCTTCATCGACCACGAAGCCACCGCCCACCGAATAGTAGGTGTCGCGGTGCAGCTCGCCGTGCTCGCCTTCGGCGATCAGGGTCATGGCATTGGGGTGGTAGGGCAGGTTCTCGTCCAGCAACAGCATGTCGCGAGCCCAGACGAATTCGATGGGCAAGCGGTTGTCGAGCTTGAGTATGTCGGTTTCGCGCAGGTCGGCGATACGCGGGACGATCTGGGTCGGGTCGATGGCGTCCGGCCATTCGCCCATCAGGCCCATGATGGTGGCGTTGTCGGTGCCGTGGCCAATGCCGGTGGCCGACAACGAACCGTACAGCCGTACCTCGATGCGCTTCACGTGCTCCAGCTCGCCGCGCTCACGCAGGCCCTGGACGAACAACGCCCCCGCACGCATGGGGCCGACGGTATGCGAGCTGGAGGGGCCGACACCGATCTTGAACAGGTCGAACACGCTGATGGCCATTGTCGCTTCACCTCTTGCTGGGCTTGTCTCTGCGCGCCATGCGCAGGGCGGGGCAACTGCTAGGCTGAAGCTGCGAGCCGCCACGAATGCACGCATCATCGGGCTTTTACGCACCCCCTCGCCGTCTGCAACCGACGTAATTTTGCTCAGCAGCGCCGTGCTGTTTTGGTCACTTGTGCGCCGTTTTCCGGCGCTTGGATGACGGAAAAATGCGCAAGCAAGGGTGGATAAATCCATAAGCGACGTCGCCCGTACTGGATACGACCCGTTGCGTACTGGATACGACCCCACCAGTAGGCGATTGCCCGACGCTGGAGGATTATCGAAAGCGACTCGTATTGCACGGCCTCGCATCCTGCCCTCTGCAGGCCTGGTCGACCGGACCCTGAGAACGCCCGGCGGCCCTCGCGAACCCGAAGATAAAATCACAGGAGTCCATCCATGAAAGGTTCACCCTCGCTGTTGCTGGTCGCGTTGCTGTCCGCACCGTTACTGGCCCAGGCTGCAGAACCCGAGCAGTGCCAGACGGTGCGTTTCTCCGATGTCGGCTGGACCGACATCACCGTGACCACAGCGACCACCAGCGTCGTGCTCGAAGCCTTGGGTTACAAGACCCACACCACCATGATCTCGGTGCCGGTGACCTACAAGTCGCTGGCCGCCGGCAAGGACCTGGACGTGTTTCTCGGCAACTGGATGCCGACCATGGAGAACGACATCAAGCAGTACCGCGACGCCGGCACGGTGGAGACCGTGCGCGCCAACCTGGAAAACGCCAAGTACACCTTGGCCGTGCCCCAGGCGCTGTATGACAAAGGCCTCAAGGATTTCGCCGACATTGCCAAGTTCAAGAAGGAGCTGGACGGCAAGATCTACGGCATCGAGCCCGGCAACGACGGCAACCGCACCATCCAGAGCATGATCGACAAGAACGCCTTCGGCCTCAAGGACGCCGGTTTCAAGATCGTGCAGTCCAGCGAGGCCGGCATGTTGTCGCAAGTCGAGCGGGCACAGAAACGCGGTGAGGCGGTGGTGTTCCTGGGTTGGGAACCACACCCGATGAACACGCGTTTCAAGATGCAGTACCTGACCGGTGGGGACGAGTTCTTCGGCCCCGACTTCGGCAAGGCGACCGTGCTGACCAATACCCGCAAGGGCTATGTGCAGGAATGCAGCAACGTAGGCCAGCTGTTGAAGAACCTGTCGTTCGAGCTCAAGGATGAAAGCACCATGATGGGCTATGTCCTGGACGACAAGATGAAGCCCGAGGCGGCCGCGCAAAAGTGGCTCAAGGACAACCCAGGCAAGCTGGACGCCTGGCTGGCCGGGGTGACCACCGTGGATGGCAAACCCGGCCTTGAGGCGGCCAAAGCCAAACTGACGCAATAACGCAAGACGCTCAAGCAACACCGCGGGGCGAGACCGTGCTCGCCCCGGACTGATTTCAATCATTGCAGGTGGAAGCTCGCTATCATGCTTATCGATCAGAAAATACCCCTGGGGCAGTACATCGCGTCGTTCGTCGAATGGCTGACCCAGAACGGCGCGAACTACTTCGACGCCATCGCGCAAGGCCTGGAGTTCATGATCCACGGCGTCACCAGCGCCCTGACCTGGTTCAACCCGTTCGTTCTCATCGCCCTGTTCGCCGCCCTCGCGCACCTGATTCAGCGCAAATGGGCACTCACTGTGTTCGTCGCCCTTTCCTTCCTGCTGATCCTCAACCTGGGGTACTGGCAGGAAACCATGGAGACCCTGGCGCAGGTCACCTTTGCCACCGTGGTGTGCGTGGCCATCGGCGTGCCGTTGGGCATCGTCGCCGCTCACAAGCCAATGTTCTATACCGCGATGCGGCCGGTGCTCGACCTGATGCAGACGGTGCCGACCTTCGTTTACCTGATCCCTACCCTGACCCTGTTCGGCCTGGGCGTGGTGCCGGGGCTGATCTCGACGGTGGTGTTCGCCATCGCCGCGCCGATTCGCCTGACCTACCTGGGCATCTGCGACGTGCCGCAAGAGCTGCTCGACGCCGGTAAAGCCTTTGGCTGCTCGCGCCGCCAGCTGCTGACCCGCATCGAACTGCCCCACGCGATGCCGAGCATCGCTGCCGGTGTCACCCAATGCATCATGCTGTCGCTGTCGATGGTGGTGATCGCCGCCCTGGTGGGCGCCGACGGCCTGGGCAAACCTGTGGTCAACGCACTCAACACCGCCGACATTTCCCTGGGCTTCGAAGCGGGCCTGGCGATCGTGCTGCTGGCGATCATGCTCGACCGTATCTGCAAGCAACCGGAAGTCACGGTAAGGGGTGAAGCATGAGCATCATTCGATTCGAAGACGTCGACGTCATCTTCTCCAACAAACCGCGCGAGGCCCTGTCGCTGCTCGACGAAGGCAAGACCCGCGAGCAGATCCTCAAGCAGACGGGCCTGGTGGTCGGCGTCGAAAAGGCCAACCTGGACATCAACAAGGGTGAGATCTGCGTGCTGATGGGCCTGTCCGGCTCCGGCAAGTCGAGCCTGCTGCGCTGCATCAACGGCCTTAACACCGTCAGCCGCGGCAAGCTGTTCGTCGAGCACGAAGGCAAGCACATCGACATCGCCCACTGCACCCCTGCAGAGCTGAAGATGATGCGCACCAAGCGCATCGCCATGGTGTTCCAGAAGTTCGCCCTGATGCCCTGGCTGACGGTGCGCGAGAACATCAGCTTTGGCCTGGAAATGCAGGGACGCCCGGAGAAGGAACGGCGCAAGCTGGTCGACGAGAAACTTGAGCTGGTGGGCCTGACCCAGTGGCGCAACAAGAAGCCGGATGAGCTTTCAGGTGGCATGCAGCAGCGCGTGGGCCTGGCCCGGGCGTTGGCGATGGATGCCGACATTCTGTTGATGGACGAACCGTTCTCCGCACTCGACCCGCTGATCCGCCAAGGCCTGCAGGACGAGCTGCTGGAGCTGCAGCGCAAGCTGAGCAAGACCATCGTGTTCGTTAGCCACGACTTGGACGAGGCGCTGAAGCTGGGTTCGCGCATCGCGATCATGAAGGACGGGCGGATCATCCAGTACAGCAAGCCCGAGGAGATCGTGCTCAACCCGGCGGACGAATATGTGCGTACCTTCGTCGCCCATACCAACCCGCTGAACGTGTTGTGCGGGCGCAGCCTGATGCGCACGCTGGACAACTGCAAGCGGATCAATGGCTCGGTGTGCCTGGATCCGGGTATCGACTCGTGGCTGGACCTGGGCGAAGGCGGTTCACTCAAGCGTGCGCGCCAGGGGCAGAACGGGCTGGACCTGCAGAACTGGGCGCCGGGGGAAGATGTGGATCTGCTGGAGCGGCGGCCGACCTTGGTCAATGCCGATATCGGCATGCGCGAGGCGCTGCGGATTCGTTATCAGACCGGCAACAAGCTGGTGTTGCAGGATAACGACAAGGTGGTGGGGATATTGGGGGATACCGAGCTTTATCACGCGTTGCTTGGCAAGAATCACGGGTGATGCAAATTGGGGCCGCTTTGCGGCCCATCGCGGCTGAAGCCGCGATGGGCCGCAAAGCAGCCCCAATCACTCCATCAGCGAACCACAATCCCGCGCGAAGCCATATAGGCCTTGGCTTCCGGCACCGTGTACTCACCAAAGTGGAAGATACTCGCCGCCAACACCGCACTGGCATGCCCTTCCAGAATCCCGTCGGCCAAGTGCTGCAGATTACCCACACCACCCGACGCAATCACCGGAATCCCCAGCGCATCACTGATGGCGCGGGTCACACCCAGGTCGAAGCCATTCTTCATGCCGTCCTGATCCATGCTGGTCAGCAGGATCTCACCGGCACCCAGCCCTTCCATCTTCTTCGCCCACTCGACCGCATCCAGCCCGGTCGGCTTGCGCCCGCCGTGGGTGAAGATTTCCCAGCGCGGTTCTTCACCCGGCCCGGACACCTTCTTCGCGTCGATCGCCACCACGATGCACTGCGAACCGAATCGGTCGGCGGCTTCGCCGACGAACTCCGGGTTGAACACTGCGGCAGTGTTGATGGAAACCTTGTCGGCACCGGCGTTGAGCAGGTTACGGATGTCCTGCACGGTGCGCACGCCACCGCCCACGGTCAGCGGGATGAACACCTGGCTGGCCATGCGCTCGACGGTGTGCAGCGTGGTGTCGCGGCCATCGACGCTGGCGGTGATGTCGAGGAAGGTGATTTCGTCGGCACCTTGCTCGTTGTAGCGACGGGCAATCTCCACCGGGTCACCGGCGTCACGGATGTTCTCGAACTTGACGCCCTTGACCACCCGGCCGTTGTCCACGTCCAGGCAAGGGATGATGCGCTTGGCCAGTGCCATGGTTCAGTCCTCAGCCTTGGTAGTTGTCGCAGAAGGCCTGGGCCTCGGCGACATCGAGAGTGCCTTCGTAGATGGCACGGCCGGTGATGGCGCCGACGATGCCTGGCGCCTTGGCGTCGAGCAGGGCCTTGATGTCACCCAGGTTGTGGATGCCGCCCGAGGCGATCACCGGAATGCGCGTGGCTTCGGCCAGCGCCTTGGTGAAGGGTACGTTGCAGCCCTGCATCATGCCGTCCTTGGCGATGTCGGTGTAGACGATCGCCGAGACGCCATCGGCCTCGAAACGCTTGGCCAGGTCGATGACCTGCACCGAGCTCACTTCGGCCCAGCCGTCGGTGGCGACGAAGCCGTCCTTGGCGTCCAGGCCGACGATGACCTTGCCCGGGAAGGCCTTGCACGCTTCGGCGACGAACTCAGGCTGCTTGACCGCCTTGGTGCCGATGATCACGTAGCTGACGCCCGCCTTGACGTAGTGCTCGATGGTTTCCAGCGAGCGGATGCCACCGCCGATCTGGATCGGCAGGGTCGGATAGCGCTTGGCGATGGCGGTGACCACTTCACCATTGACCGGCTGGCCTTCGAAGGCGCCGTTGAGGTCGACCAGATGCAGGCGGCGGCAGCCACCCTCGACCCATTTGGCGGCCATGCTCACCGGATCGTCGGAGAATACCGTGGAGTCTTCCATGCGGCCCTGGCGCAGGCGCACGCAAGCACCGTCCTTCAGATCGATAGCGGGGATAATCAGCATCTTGGGAACCTGTCTATTTGTTGGGTTTCAGGGCTTCTCGAGTGCCCACAGGTCGCTTTCGATGCTCTCGAACCGCTCCTTGAGGTGCAGCTGAACATCGGCAATCGCCCTGTTGTAGTAATGGGGTGCAATCTCTTTGCTGAACAGCTCGAGGACCTCGGCCACTTCGAACGACCCCAGCTGCAGCTCGAAGCGGTCTTCGAGGAAACGCTTTAGCGTGTCCAGCGCCTCGCGCTCCTGCTCGGCGGCCAGGGTGATGACCGGGGCCTTGGTCTTCGATCGGCTCATTTACCAGCGCCCGTCCCAGGCAACGAAGTTCTGCAGCAGCTGCAGGCCATGGGTATGGCTCTTCTCCGGGTGGAACTGCACGGCAAAGCGCGAACCGTCAGCCAGCGCTGCGGCGAAGTCGACGCCATAGTGGCCGCGACCGACCACCTGGCCAGGCTTGCCGGCATTGATGTAGTAGCTGTGCACGAAATAGAAACGCGCGCGGTCAGGGATGTCGTGCCACAGCGGGTGGTCGATGCTCTGGCTGACTTCGTTCCAGCCCATGTGCGGCACCTTCAGGTGCTCGCCATCTTCCTCCAGGCCTTTGCCGAAGAAGCGCACCTGGCCCGGGAACAGGCCGATGCAATCGACGCCATCGTTCTCTTCGCTGTGGTCCAGCAACGCCTGCATGCCGACGCAGATGCCGAGGAACGGGCGGTCCTGGCTCACTTCGCGCACCAGGCTGTCGAAGCCCAGGCGGCGGATCTCGGCCATGCAGTCGCGAATTGCGCCCACGCCCGGGAACACCACGCGGTCAGCTTCGCGGATTACCGCGGCATCGCTGGTGACCAGCACCTTGCCGGCACCGACGTGCTCGAGCGCCTTGGCCACCGAGTGCAGGTTGCCCATGCCATAGTCGATTACGGCTACCGTCTGCATTTACAGGCATCCCTTGGTGGATGGCATCTGCCCGGCCATGCGCTCGTCGAGGGTTACAGCCATGCGCAGCGCGCGGCCGAATGCCTTGAACACGGTTTCGATCTGGTGGTGGGTGTTGTGGCCACGCAGGTTGTCGATGTGCAGGCTGACCAGGGCGTGGTTGACGAAGCCCTGGAAGAACTCCTGGAACAGGTCGACATCGAAGCCACCGACCGTGGCGCGGGTGTACGGCACGTGCATCTGCAGGCCTGGGCGGCCAGAGAAGTCGATGACCACGCGCGACAGCGCTTCGTCCAGCGGCACATAGGCATGGCCGTAGCGGAAGATGCCTTTCTTGTCGCCGATGGCCTGGGCGAATGCCTGGCCCAGGGTGATACCGACGTCTTCGACGGTATGGTGATCGTCGATATGCAGGTCACCCTTGCACTCGATATCCAGATCGATCAGCCCGTGTCGGGCGATCTGGTCGAGCATGTGTTCAAGGAAAGGCACGCCGATATCGAATCGGGCTTTGCCACTGCCATCGAGGTTGATCGAGCACTTGACCTGGGTTTCCAGGGTATTGCGCTCGACGGAAGCCTTACGTTCGACCATCACCAGCTCCGCAAAATCATTGGGCGAAAAGGGCTCCATTATAGGCCCAGAACGCGCAAGCTTGAAACGCGGATGACATATGGCAGGTCGCTTTCAGATTCAGGGGCTGCTGCGCAGCCCCCAAGGCAGCTACATCAATGGAACAGGACTGCCGTCTTCTGCAGGGTAATCCACACCCCCCAGGCCAGCGGAATCACCACCACCGCCCAGGCAATCAGCACCAGCGGCAGGCTACCCGGCGCGGCGTGCCACTCCAGCGAACGCGCGCCATCGGCACCTTTGTCGTGGCTCAGCGCCCGCTCGGCGGCAAGCTCGGCGTCGGTCATGAAGTGCTTGTCGGCCACCGGGCGTACCAGCAAGTTGCAGACAAAACCCAGCACCAGCAGGCCGGCGAGGATGTACAGGGTCATGTCGTAAGCCGCTGCACGCTCGACACCTGCCGCCAGCTGAGACTCGCGCAGGTAGGTGATCAACACCGGGCCGAGCACGCCGGCAGCGGCCCACGCCGTCAACAGACGACCATGGATGGCCCCGACCATCTGCGTGCCGAACAGGTCGGCCAGGTAGGCCGGCACCGTGGCGAAACCACCGCCGTACATCGACAGAATGATGCAGAACGCCGCCACGAACAGCGCCACGTTACCCAGGTGGCCCATGTTTGGCACCAGGCTGTAGAGGCCAACGCCCAGGGCGAAGAAGGCGAAGTAGGTGTTCTTGCGGCCGATGTAGTCGGAGAACGATGCCCAGAAGAACCGCCCGCCGATGTTGAACAGGCTCAGCAGGCCGGTAAAGCCGGCGGCGATCGCGGCGATCTGCGCCAGCTGCGCGGCGTTCAGTTCGCTGAAGGTCAGCTCGTTGCCCAGCAGCTTGCCGGCGAACACTTCCTGCAGCAGCGGCGAGGCCATGCCGAGAATGCCGATACCCGCCGACACGTTAAGGCACAATACCAGCCAGATCAGCACGAACTGCGGGGTTTTCCACGCAACGCTCACGTGAACGTGGCGGTCGGTGACCATTGCGTTGGCCTTTTTCACCGGCGCGGTCCAGCCTTCCGGCTTCCAGCCGGTGGGTGGCACGCGGTAAGCCAGGGCGCCCGCGGTCATGAACACGAAGTAGATGGCCGCCATGACCACGAAGCTTTGCCAAACGCCCACTTCATGCTCGTTGCCGAAGTGGCCCATCAGTGCGGTGGCCAGGGGGGCGCCAACCATCGCGCCGCCGCCGAAGCCCATGATCGCCATGCCGGTGGCCATGCCGCGCTTGTCCGGGAACCACTTGATCAGCGTCGAAACGGGCGAAATGTAGCCCAGACCCAGGCCAATACCGCCGATCACGCCGGAACCCAGCCACATCAGCCACAGCTGGTGGGTCTTCACGCCAATCGCCGAGATCAGCATGCCGCCACACCAGCACAGGGCCGATACCAGCCCAGCTTTACGCGGACCGGCGTGCTCCAGCCAGCCGCCCAACACCGCTGCCGAGCAACCGAGGAAGACGAAGAACAGGGTGTAGATCCAGCTCAACATGGAAATCGGCCAGTCGCATTCGGCGCTGAACAGGCGGGCAATGAAGCCCATGTCCGCCGAACAGGCGACCGGCGCGGTGATGCCGATGGCTTGCGACAGCGGCAGCCAGAACACGGAGAAACCGTAGGCCATGCCGATGCACAGGTGAATGGCCAGGGCTGCCGGGGGTACCAACCAGCGGTTGAAGCCCGGGCGGGCGATGATGCGCTCCTTCGACAAGAAGCTCGGGGCGCTGACCCGGGCTTCTGCCGTGATGGTACTGCTCATGGATTCGATCCTTTTGTAGGTAGACGACGCTTGCGCATTGAATGCCCGGCTCTTCTGGCTGTATGCAAGGCTCGGCCGTTTCATGGCAACGCCCCGCGACAATGGGTCGCGGCCGCTTCGCAAGCGGCGCAAGAGTACCAGTTCGTCCATGACATGAAAGCAATCTGATATCGTTATTTTTCGCGAGGCTGAATCGGTATTGCTCGGCCGTCAGCGCAAATGAACTGCGCGCGCTACAGCTGTCGAAACCCGCAATGCCTGATCAATCTGCAGGAAATGGCCTGTATCGCTTGCCTGATACGCAGGGCCGACCGCCGCGGCGCTATACTCTGCCGCTTGAATTCAAATACGAACTACAAGGACTCGCCCATGAAAGCGTTCGGCAAAATCCTGGGACTGGGGCTTCTCGGGTTGCTGCTGATCATCGTGGCGCTGGGCTTCGCCCTGACCCACCTCTTCGATCCCAACGACTATAAAGACGAGATCCGCCAGTTGGCGCGCGACAAGGCCCATGTCGAGCTGACCCTCAATGGCGATATCGGCTGGAGCCTGTTCCCCTGGCTGGGCCTTGAGCTGCACGAAGCCAGCATCGCCACGCTGAACAAACCCACCGAACCGTTCGCCGACCTGCAGATGCTCGGCCTGTCGGTGCGCGTGCTGCCGTTGCTGCGCCGCGAAGTGCAGATGAGCGACGTGCGTGTCGAGGGCCTGAACCTGACCCTGGCTCGCGATGAACAGGGCCATGGCAACTGGGAAGACATCGGCAAGCCGCTGCCGGCAAAGGATGGCGCACCCGCCAGCGCACCCGCGCCTGCCGACCAGCCGAACGCACCCGCCGAAAGCAGCAGCGAACGCGCGGTCAAGCTCGACATCGACAGCCTGACCGTTAACAACGCCCGCGTGCAGTACACCGATGCCAAGACCGGCAAGAGCTACAGCGCCGAAAGCATCCAACTGAGCACCGGGCCAGTTCATGAAGGCGCGAACATCGCGCTCAAGGCCAGCGCTTTCCTCAGCGCCAGCCAGCCAAACCTCAAGGCCCGCACGGAACTGGCCGGCGAACTGCGTTTCGACCGTAAGCTCAAGCGCTACAACTTTGAGGACATGCGCCTGTCTGGTGAAACCTCCGGCGAGCCGTTTGCCGGCAAGACCATGACTTTCGCCGCCCAGGGCCAGTTGCTGGTCGACATGGCGGCCAACGTCGCTTCGTGGAACGGCCTGAAGATCTCCGCCAACCAACTGCGCGCCCTGGGGGAGCTGAACCTGCGCGACCTGGACAAAGCGCCGCAACTCAGCGGCGGCCTGTCCATCGCCCAGTTCGACCTGCGCACCTTCCTCGACGGCATCGGCCACCCGCTGCCGGCCACCAACGACCCGGCCGCCTTCAACAAGCTGGAACTGGTCAGCCGCCTGCAGGGCACGCCTAACAGCCTGGCGCTGGAAGACCTGGCGGTGAAACTGGACGACAGCACCTTCAGTGGCCGAGTAGCAGTCGAAGACTTCTCCAAGCAGGCGCTGCGCGTGCAGCTCAAGGCCGACAAGTTCGACGCCGACCGCTACATGCCAGCCAAAAGCGAAGAAGCCAAAGGCGCCACCGTGGCCCGCCAGAACGAAGTCAAGCAACAGGAAGCCAGCGCCGTAGCCGGTGCCGGCAGCTCGCCGCTGCCGAAGGCGCCGACCCAGGTGGCCTGGAGCAACGACAAGCTGCTGCCGGTCGACCGCCTGCGCGCCCTCGACCTGCAAGCCGACCTGGCCTTCGGTTCGCTGACCCTGGACAAGCTGCCGATCAGCGACGCCCAGCTGCAGGCCACCGGCCAGGGCGGCCTGGTCACTCTGCAAACCCTGCGCGGCGGGCTCTACAACGGCAGCTTCGAAGCCAAAGGCACCGTCGACGTGCGCCCAGCCGTGCCGCAGATCGGCGTCAACACCAAAATCAACCGGGTGCCGGTGGAGCACTTCATCAAGGCCGAAGACAAAGACCAGGCCCCGCCGGTCAAAGGCCTGCTGACCCTGACCAGCGATCTGACAGCGACTGGTAACAGCCAGAAGGCACTGGTCGACACCCTAAATGGCAGCGCAAACTTCACCATCAACGACGGCGTGTTGGTCAACGCCAACCTGGAACAGCAACTCTGCCAGGCCATCGCCACCCTCAACCGCAAGTCGCTGAGCGGCGAACCGCGCGGCAAGGACACACCCTTCGAAGAACTGCGCGGCAGCCTGGTGGTACGCAACGGCGTGGCCAGCAACCCGGACCTCAAGGCGCGTATCCCGGGCCTGACCGTCAACGGCCACGGCGACCTCGACCTGCGCGTGCTGGGCATGGATTACAACGTGGGCGTGATCGTCGAAGGCGACCAGCGCGCCATGCCCGACCCGGCCTGCCAGGTCAACGAACGTTATGTCGGCGTCGAAGTGCCGCTGCGCTGCCGTGGCCCGCTGGAGCTGGGCGCCAAGGCCTGCCGTCTGGACCAGGATGGCCTGGGCAAGGTCGCGGCCAAGCTGGCCGGCAACCGCCTGAAAGACAAGATCGATGAAAAGCTCGATGAAAAACTCGGAGACAAAGTGAGCCCAGAACTGAAAGACGCGCTCAAGGGGCTGTTCAAGCGATGACCCCTGCGCAGTTCTCCAGCGCCGTGCTGGATTGGTATGACCAGCACGGCCGACACGACCTGCCCTGGCAACAGGGCATCAACCCTTACCGGGTGTGGGTGTCGGAAATCATGCTGCAACAGACCCAGGTCAGCACCGTGCTGAACTACTTCGACCGCTTCATGCAGGCCCTGCCGACCGTGCAGGCCCTGGCCGAGGCGCCGGAAGACGAAGTGCTGCACCTCTGGACCGGGCTGGGCTACTACACTCGCGCACGCAACCTGCAGAAAGCCGCGAAGATCGTTGTCGAGCAACACGGCGGCGAATTCCCGCGCAGTGTCGAACAGCTCACCGAGCTGCCCGGCATCGGCCGCTCCACCGCTGGCGCCATCGCCAGTATCAGCATGGGCATCCGAGCGCCGATTCTCGATGGCAACGTCAAGCGCGTGCTGGCTCGTTTCACTGCACAAGGCGGCTACCCGGGCGAACCCAAGGTGGCCAACCAGCTGTGGGCCACCGCCGAGCGCTTCACCCCGCAGCACCGTGCCAACCACTATACCCAGGCGATGATGGACATGGGCGCCACGCTGTGCACCCGCAGCAAGCCCAGCTGCCTGATCTGCCCGCTGCAACGTGGCTGCGAAGCGCACCTGCACGGTGAAGAAACCCGCTACCCCGAGCCAAAACCACGCAAGGCCCTGCCGCAACGCCGCACGCTGATGCCGCTGCTGGCCAACCACGAAGGCGCCATCCTGCTTTACCGTCGCCCATCCAGCGGCCTGTGGGGCGGCCTGTGGAGCCTGCCCGAGCTGGACGACATCGAACAGCTCGACGACCTCGCCTACCAGCACGGCCTGCGCCTGGCTGAAAGCCGCGCACTGGACGGCCTGACCCACACCTTCAGCCATTTCCAGCTGGCTATCGAGCCGTGGCTGGTGCGTGTCGACCCCGTCGGCCAGCACGTGGCCGAGGCCGACTGGCTCTGGTATAACCTCGCCACCCCGCCGCGCCTGGGCCTCGCCGCCCCGGTCAAGAAGCTGCTCAAACGCGCGGCCGACGAACTGATTGCAGGAGAAGCCCGATGACCCGCACCGTAATGTGCCGCAAGTACAAAGAAGAACTGCCAGGCCTTGAGCGCGCGCCCTACCCCGGCCCCAAGGGCCAGGACATCTTCGAACACGTCTCGCAGAAAGCCTGGGCCGACTGGCAGAAGCACCAGACCCTGCTGATCAACGAAAAGCGCCTGAACATGATGAATGCCGAGGACCGCAAATTCATCCAGGCCGAGATGGACAAGTTTTTTGCCGGCGAGGATTACGCCCAGGCGGAAGGCTACGTTCCACCCGCCGAATGACCCCAAAAATCGTAAGCGACGGAATTAATTTAAAATTTTTTCAAAAAGTCGTTGACGAGCGGTCTGGAAATCTATTTAATTCACCTCGTCGCCCAGATAGCTCAGTCGGTAGAGCAGAGGATTGAAAATCCTCGTGTCGGCGGTTCGACTCCGTCTCTGGGCACCACCTTCAAGCTTCTGGTGGTTGCAAAGTTACCCGAAGCGACAACAAGAAACCCGCCTAGTGCGGGTTTTTTGTTGTCTGCGATTTTTGCTCACTGCCATCCAGATGCCCCCTTCCGAAGCACGGTGACGAGCATAGCAACATGCTACTATCCGACGCGTGCGCACGCTTATGTGGCGGCACTCCACCCAGGACGGTAGTTGAGCACGGAATGCCCCCGCACCATCAATGTCTCAGCCCGTTTTCATTTCGCCTATGAAAATTGGAAGCACCATGACATCGCCCGCCGAACTCAAGAGCCAGGTCAACCGCAAGACCTTCCACCTCATCCTCCTGGAAATCGTCACCTGCCTTCTCTACCAGCTGATCTGGATGCAAAAGACCAACCAGCAACTTCGCGAAGCCACCGGCAAAGCAGTGTCCAGCGAGACCTACATCATCTGGCTGTGTGTATGCCTGGGCCTTGCTGGCGCATTTGCCAACACCGGTGATCCCAGCGTTAACGCTCTGTGCGGCTTGCTCGCAATCATCCGTATCGTCATGAACATCGTCTGGGCATTCAAGGCACGCCGTGTGTTGCTGGATTACGCCCATAGCCATCAGCAACCCCAATTCACGATGAACCCCCTCTACACATTGCTTTTCAATACCTACCACATCAACTACTGCATCAACGCACTAGGGGATCTCGACGCTCGCCAGAGTCCGTATTACCAGCAGACCGCGCAGGCCTGACCCATTGCCGAGCCGCCCTGCAGTTGAATCGCCCGGGCGGCTGCGCTTCAATACGCGCAATTTCAGGCTCACCCAAGGATTCGCCCCATGGCCACCTCGACCAAGCAACAGAAACGCGCCAAACGCGCCGCCACCAAAGCCAAGCAAAACCGCATGGTGCGCAGCGGCCAGGCGGTCAAGGCCAGCGCGGGCGACAGCGCCAGCATCGAGCAGGTGTTCAACAAGGCCATGGAGTCGGACAGCTATAAAGAGCTGTTCGAGAAGATGAAAGCTGCGCAGGAAAACGGCCTGGTATCGATGATCTCGGTGTTCCTGGTCGACCCGCTACTGGCCCTGGTGCTCAAGGGGCACAAGGAAGAGCACGCCACCGACTACATCGTGCTGGTGTTCAACGCCTACCGAACCTGGCTCGACGGCGCCGACGAAGACACCACCATGGCCTGGTTGGAGAGCGACGAGTTCCAGGAAGCCTATATCGCCGCCTCCGAATTGGTGGCCAAGCAGCAGCAACAGCAGAAGCAGTTCGGCTGAGTCTTCACCGGCCGCACAAATCCCGTAGGAGCGGCTTCAGCCGCGAAGAGGCCGGCACTGACAAACAAAAAGGCCGCGCCCTTACACAGGGCGCGGCCTTTTCATTGCAGCCAGCGCAGATCAGCTATCCAACGCCACCCGCCCGGCAGCCTGGCGCTTGCGATGCACCAGCAAGCCCGCCGCCACCACACCAATGCTCAGCAGCGCAGTAGCGATGATCTCCGCCCGGTGATCCTCACCCAACGCCATCACCACCAGCACGGCGACGATGAAGGCAATGGTCGCCCAGGTCAGCCCCGGGAACAGCCACATCTTGAAGTCAATCTTCTCGCCCCGCGCTTCACGCTGGCTGCGCATGCGCAGCTGCGATACGGCAATCACCAGGTATACCAGCAGCGCGATCGCACCGGAGCTTGCCAGCAGGAATTCGAACACCTGGGCCGGCGCGACGTAGTTGGCAAACACGCAGAGGAACGCTGCAGCGGTCGACAGCAGCACGGCCACATGCGGGGTAGCCGCCTTGGTGGTGCGCTGGGCGATGGCCGGCGCGTCACCACGTTTGCTCAGCGAGAACAGCATGCGCGACGAGGTGTACAGCGCCGAGTTCAGGCAGCTGGTCACGGCGACCAGCACGACGATGTCGACGATCAGCTTGGCGTTCGGCACGCCGATGCGGCTCAGCACGGTCTGGTAGGAACCGATTTCGGCCAGCGCCGGGTCGTTCCACGGCACCAGGGCCACGACCAGGAAGATCGACACCAGGTAGAACAGGCAGATGCGCCAGATCACCGAGTTGGTGGCGCGGCTGATCTGCTTGCCCGGGTCCTTCGATTCGGCGGCGGCGATGGTGACGATTTCGGTGCCCATGAACGAGAACATGGTGGTCAGCATGGCGGCCAGCACAGCACCCAAACCATTAGGCATGAAGCCCTGGGTATCGAACAGGTGGCTGGCACCGCTCACTTGACTGTTGGGCACGAAACCGAACATGGCCACACAACCGACGACGATGAAGCCGATGATCGCCAGCACCTTGAGCAGGGCGAACCAGAATTCGAACTCACCGTAGTTCTTCACGCTGCACAGGTTGGTCAGGGTCAGCGCCAGGGTGATCAGCAGGGAGAAGGCCCAGAGATCGACGGCGGGGAACCAGGCATGCAGGATCGCCGCGGCGGCGTTGGCTTCCAGCGGGATGACCAGCACCCAGAACCACCAGTACAGCCAGCCGATGGTGAAACCAGCCCAGCGGCCGATGGCGCGGTCGGCATAAGTAGAGAACGAACCGGTGTCCGGCGAGGCGATCGCCATTTCACCGAGCATGCGCATCACCAGCACCACCAAGGTACCGGCAGCGGCATAGGCCAGCAGCACGGCGGGGCCGGCGGCGGCGATGGCGTGGCCGGAACCGACGAACAGGCCAGCGCCGATGACGCCAGCAATGGACAGCATGGTCACATGCCGTTGTTTGAGCCCCTGAGCGAGGTCATTGGAATTGTTACCGCTCATTGAAACTACCTTTGTAAGGAGTGGACTACTCGATTGCGAATGCCAGGCGCACCAAGGGTTGATTCGGGCGCTGCTGTAATCGGTGAGTTCCAGATGGCAATAAGCGGGCCAGGTGCTGAATGCATTCGTCAGATACATCTGGCAACCTTGAAGGACGTGGCTTGCAGGGCATTCGGCCAAGTCTTGACCGAAAGGGCGTTAAATCGCCGGATTACTGAAATACCCACTTACAAACGCACCAAAGGTGCTCCTTGGTAACACCTTTGCACCAGTGCAAGGCGAAAAGTGCAACCTTGGGGTACAACCTGGTTCCGAGTCGACGCTATCGCGGCTGAAGCCGCTCCTACGGGAGGATGGCGGCGCCTGTGGGAGCGGCTTTAGCCGCGAAGGGGTCAAAACCGCTTCCCAGCCTTGCCCAAAGCTGGCAACATCGCGCCTTTTTTCATCAAGGCTCTGGAGCTGGGCGACACCTTCGCAGACAGATGCGCGACGTTGCGCTGCACCGATGCGACAAACTGCCCCAGCATTGCCCCGAGCCCCTTGCGCCCCTGTTGGCCGCCATATTGCCGCTATGCTAGCTTGGCGCACGCCAGGAAGGCCGCCAACAGCTGGGAACGCACCCGAACACATGAGGACCGCACATGGCCCAGGCCACGCCCGCGCTGGAAATCCGCAATCTGCACAAACGCTACGGCGACCAGGAAATTCTCAAGGGCATTTCGCTGACCGCACGTGACGGTGACGTGATCTCCATTCTGGGATCGTCCGGCTCCGGCAAGTCCACCCTGCTGCGCTGCATCAACCTGCTGGAAAACCCGCACCAGGGCGAAATCCTGGTGGCCGGTGAAGCACTCAAGCTCAAGGCCGCCAAAAACGGCGACCTGATCGCTGCCGACAACCGCCAGATCAATCGCCTGCGCAGTGAAATCGGCTTCGTCTTCCAGAATTTCAACCTGTGGCCGCACATGTCGATCCTCGACAACATCATCGAGGCGCCGCGCCGCGTGCTCGGCCAGAGCAAGGCCGAGGCCATCGAAGCCGCCGAAGCGCTGCTGAACAAGGTCGGCATCTTCGACAAGCGCCACAGCTACCCCGCCCAGCTTTCCGGTGGCCAGCAGCAACGTGCTGCCATCGCCCGCACCCTGGCCATGAAGCCCAAGGTCATCCTGTTCGACGAGCCGACCTCGGCGCTCGATCCGGAAATGGTCCAGGAAGTGCTTAACGTTATCCGCGCACTGGCCGAAGAAGGCCGTACCATGCTGCTGGTGACGCACGAGATGAACTTTGCCCGCCAGGTGTCCAGTGAAGTGGTCTTCCTGCACCAGGGCCTGGTTGAAGAGCAAGGATCGCCGCAGCAGGTCTTCGAGAACCCGACCTCGGCGCGTTGCAAGCAATTCATGTCCAGCCACCGCTAACGGAGCAATACATGCAGACTTATAAGAAGTTTCTCCTGGCAGCCGCCGCCACCCTGGTGATGTCGGCCAATGCCATGGCTGCAGAAAAACTGCGCATGGGTATCGAAGCGGCCTACCCGCCGTTCAACAACAAGGATGCCAGCGGCCAGGTCGTCGGCTTCGACAAAGACATCGGCGACGCCCTGTGCGCCAAGATGAAAGTCGAGTGCTCGGTGGTGACCTCCGACTGGGACGGCATCATCCCGGCCTTGAACGCCAAGAAGTTCGACTTCCTGGTGTCGTCGCTGTCGATCACCGACGAGCGCAAGCAGGCCGTCGACTTCACCGAGCCGTACTACTCCAACAAGCTGCAGTTCATTGCGCCGAAGAACGTCGACTTCAAGACCGACGCGGGCTACCTGAAAGGCAAGACCATCGGTACCCAGCGCGCGACCCTGGCCGGTACCTGGCTGGAAGACACCTACGGCAGCGACATCGACATCAAGCTGTACGACACCCAGGAAAACGCCTACCTCGACCTGGTCTCCGGCCGCATCGACGGCATCCTGGCCGACAAGTACGTGCAGTACGAGTGGCTCAAGAGCAAGGACGGCATGAACTTCGAGTTCAAAGGCGAGCCTGTGGTCGACAGCGACAAAATCGGCATCGCCGTGCGCAAGGGTGACCCGCTGCGCGAGAAGCTGAACAAAGCCCTGGCAGAAATCAAAGCCGACGGCACGTACAAGAAGATCAACGACAAGTACTTCCCATTCAGCATCGAATGACCCGCCCTGACCGGCGCGCCCTCGTGGCGCGCCAGTCCCTAGAATGACCTGCCCATGAATATCGACCTGCACGGATTCGGTCCGGCCATGATGGCCGGCACCGTGATGACCGTAAAACTGGCGCTCTGCGCCTTGCTGCTGGGGCTGGTCCTGGGCCTGCTCGGCGCCCTGGCCAAGACATCCCCGATCAAGCCGCTGCAATGGCTTGGCGGCTTCTATTCGACCCTGGTTCGCGGCGTGCCCGAACTGCTGTGGGTGCTGCTTATCTATTTCGGCACCGTCGGGCTGATGAACAGCCTCGGCGAAGCCCTCAACATGCCCGGCCTGGAACTCAGCGCCTTCGCCGCCGGCGTGATCGCCCTCGGCCTGTGCTTCGGCGCCTATGCCACCGAAGTGTTCCGCGGTGCCATCCTGGCGATCCCCAAAGGCCACCGTGAGGCCGGCCTGGCCCTGGGCATGTCCAAGGGGCGCATCCTGTCGCGGATCATCCTCCCGCAGATGTGGCGCATCGCCCTGCCGGGCCTTGGCAACCTGTTCATGATCCTGATGAAGGACACCGCGCTGGTGTCGGTGATCGGCCTGGAAGAAATCATGCGCCACGCGCAGATCGGCGTGACCGTGACCAAGGAGCCGTTCACCTTCTACATGGTCGCCGCCTGCATCTACCTGAGCCTGACCGTGATCGCCATGACCGGCATGCACTTCATGGAAAAACGCGCCGCTCGCGGCTTTGCGAGGGCCGAACAATGAATTGGGAAGTGATCATCAAGTGGCTGCCGCGCCTGGCCCAGGGTGCCACCCTGACCCTGGAGCTGGTGGCCATCGCGGTCGTCGCCGGGCTGATCCTGGCGATCCCGCTGGGCATCGCCCGCTCATCGCGGCACTGGTACGTGCGCGCCCTACCCTTCAGCTACATCTTCTTCTTCCGTGGCACGCCGCTGCTGGTGCAGTTGTTCCTGGTCTACTACGGCCTGGCGCAGTTCGACGCGGTGCGCTCCAGCAGCCTCTGGCCATACCTACGCGATCCGTTCTGGTGCACGGTGCTGACCATGACCCTGCACACCGCCGCCTACATCGCCGAGATCCTGCGTGGCGCGCTGCAATCGATCCCCAAAGGTGAAATCGAAGCGGCCCGGGCACTGGGCATGTCACGCGGCAAGGCGCTGTTCTACATCATGCTGCCCCGCGCTGCGCGCATCGGCCTGCCGGCGTACAGCAACGAAGTGATCCTGATGCTCAAGGCCAGCGCCCTGGCCAGTACCGTGACCCTGCTGGAACTGACCGGCATGGCCCGCACCATCATCGCCCGGACCTACCTGCCGGTGGAGATCTTCTTCGCCGCCGGGGTGTTCTACCTGGTGATCTCGTTCGTGCTGGTGCAAGGCTTCAAGTTGCTGGAGCGCTGGTTGCGCGTTGACGCCTGCCAAGGGCGCTGAGACCTCAATGGCCTCTCGCGGATAAATCCGCTCCTACGGGACCTGTAGGAGCGGATTCATCCGCGATGAGGCCCTCAAACACACCCCAAAACCCCATGACCCCTTTCCTCCACAGCCACCACCTAACCGACCGCTTCCAGGCCCTCGACCAATTCCTGATCGAGCACCAGAAGCTGTGGAAACCCAGGCCCTTCACCACCCTGCGCCTGGACTGGGAAACCCAACACCCCGCACTCGCCGCCCACCTGCGCCACTGCAGCCTGGCCGACGCCGAAGCCGACCACGACCCACAAGCCCTACCCGCCCCGTATCCACAGCTCAGCGAAAAAGCCCACCAGCTCAGCTCCCTAGGCGCCCTCCCCGACACCGGCCTCCCCCCCGCCGCCCACCGCCTGGACGTCAACGTCCCCGGCCGCAAATGGCAGCAGATCGAAGCCTTCAGCCGCCGCCTGGATTTCCGCACCCAAACCCAGCACTGGCTGGACTGGTGCTCGGGCAAAGGCTACCTCGGCCGCCGCCTGTTACAGCCAGGCCAGCAGCTGACCTGCCTTGAGTACGACCCTGAACTGGTCACTGCAGGCCAAGCCCTCAGCGACCACCACCACCTGCCGGCAACCCACATCCATCAAGACGTCATGGCCGCCGACAGCCGCCGCTACCTGGGCAGCGACAAAAGCGTGGTGGCCCTGCACGCCTGCGGCGACCTGCACGTGCACTTGCTGCGCGTAGCCAGCGAGCAAGGCTGCCGCCACCTGGCCGTGGCCCCGTGCTGCTATAACCGCATCCAGGGCGAGCAGTACCAGCCGTTATCCACAGCTGCGAGAGCATCGGCGCTGCAACTGTCCTTGCTGGACCTGGGCCTGCCACTGAGCGAAACCGTCACCGCCGGCGCCCGCGTTCGCCAACAGCGCGATTGCTCCATGGCCCGGCGCCTGGGCTTCGATCTGCTGCAACGCCAACAGCGCCAGTGCGATGACTACCTGCCCACTCCGTCGCTGCCGGTAGCCTGGCTAAGCAAACCCTTCGAGCAGTACTGCCGGGAGCTGGCTGACTTGAAGCAGCTGGAACTGACCGTCACCCCGGACTGGGAGACTCTGGAAGCCGTCGGCTGGCAGCGACTGGCCGAAGTACGCAACCTCGAACGTGTTCGCAATCTGTTCCGCAGGCCGTTGGAGTTGTGGCTGGTGCTCGACCGCGCGCTGTTCCTTGAAGAACAAGGCTACGCCGTTCGCCTGGGCACCTTCTGCGATTACCCGCTCACTCCACGCAACCTGCTTTTGCTCGCCGAACGCGACAGTTAGCCACAGCACAACCTGTGGATAAGTCTGTGAACAAGCTTGTGATAGATGCTTCGTCCAAACTGCTATTTCAACGGCTTCGCTTATTCCGACTCAACCGGCAAGCCCAGTAAAAACAGGCATTTGCGCAAAGACAGGCGGTGTAGCTATTGGGCATGCCTTTCGCGCAACGTGCCGATGCCTCTTGTGCATAAACAAAAATTCGATTAGGCAAACTCGCTCTGTAGAACCCCTATCGAACCTGTGGGAGCGGCTTTAGCCGCGAAGAGGCCAAATGCTCAATGCAACCGGTTCTTAGCCACCTCGATATCATTCATCAACGCCTTGGCCAAGGCACTGAGATAATCCGCAGCCCCCAACAGCTTGTGGTCATCCTCCATATCTCCCTCGCGCACCAGGTGTTTGATATAGCCCAACAGCACCGAAACCTGCTCATAGGCAGCATCGACAGGAATGCCAGGCTGAACGCGCAGCAGGTTCATACCCGGATTACCGACTTCGAGAAAGGTTTCCACGCCCGCTGTGGTCACTGGTTTGGCTTGATCGCTCATCACAGCACCTCCTCAGCCTGACCATCTTTCATCCGCCGCTTCGCATGCTCGACCAGCACGCGCGCTGAATCGGTCGCATGGGCGGCATTTGTCAGCAGGTTCAAGCCAGGTTCGCCGGCGTGGGCACGGCAATGTTCATCGAGGGTATCGACCGCGACACGTAGCAGTTCGCAGGCGTGGGCCATGGCGTCGGTTGGGGAGATGTCGCTGTGGATGGTGAAGTACGGGGTGGTGATGAGTGGACGGGGTGGGTCTGGAACGATTTTCTTCATGGCTTAATCCTTATTCCACTGAAAATGCGTACCACCTAATCTTTCTCACGGATTTGGGTGGCAGCCGTACACGGGGTGAGAAACCGAGGGAATAAGGAAGCTCGGCCAGACCGAGGTCTGCCCGTGTACGGCCACCATGTGGCAACAACTTATTCACACTCGGGTTCTCACACCCGGTCACCGGAATCGGCGACCCAGGAACGTTATCCCTGGGGCACTTCCCCGCCAACAGTGAAGGCTCGCCAGCGCGCGTAGGATAATTCCCAAACCAACCAGACTTGAAGCATTTGGTTTCATCTTCAGAAATGCCTTACAGATGAGATCCACGAAGATGCCCACCGCAACCCAAAGCCAACGGTGTATCATCCGCCCCCCAAATTATTGAAAAGCTCCGTCGCGCGCTGCCCGCCAGCCCCGCGACCGTCTGGCGTTGCGCCAGAATCGACAATGGACAAACGGACTTAGACATCGTGACCCACACCAAACCCCTCGCCCTGCTGGCTTGCGCCCTGACCCTGACCGCCTGCGCCAGCGACCCTGCGCCACAGCACACCAGCAACCTGGACTGGAACACACCCGGCATGCAGCTGGGCGGTGACAATGGCCTGCCCCTGCGCACCGAGCCCTGCCGCAAGCGCGGCTGCGACAACAACAAGCTGTTCTTCAACCCCGGCAAGACCGAGCCAAACGTCAACACCATCCACCGCGGCTGGTAGGAAAATTCTCCTTCCAGGCCGGTGACTTAGGTCATTTGCGCACAATCGCAAGGAAGTGGTTTACAGGCGCGAAACTGTCGTTATAATGACGCCCCATTGCCGGTATAGCTCAGATGGTAGAGCAACTGACTTGTAATCAGTAGGTCCCGGGTTCGATTCCTGGTGCCGGCACCATTCAAGGTTCCATAGAAAGCTTTCAAAATCTCTGGAACCCCCGAAAAACCCGCCTTCTGGCGGGTTTTTTCGTTTTGGCGTTCCGTCGGATTCCGAGGGTAGCCAGCGCTAATAAGGGTACTTTTAAGGATACCTACCAATTCGACATTGGAAAGTACCCTTATGGCTCGCACAACGGCTCCCCTTACCGACAACGCCTGCCGCACTGCAAAGGCTCGCGAACGTGAGTACAAGCTTTTTGACGGCGATGGCCTTTAACTGCTCGTGAAGCCCAACGGTCGCAAAGGCTGGCGGCTCAGGTACGTGAAGCCCGATGGTCGCGAGGGCCTGACCTCACTCGGCAATTACCCGGTGGTCGGGCTGGCTGACGCTCGCCACAAGCGCTTCGAGCTCAAACAGCAGCTCGCCAACGGTATTGACCCCATCCAATCCAAGCAGCAGGCCAAGGTGCAAGCCGTAATCAATGGCCGTACCTTCGAAAGCGTTGCGCTCGATTGGTATGCCGGGATGGTGCCGAAGTGGGCGCCGGGCCATGCCAAGACTGTGCTCAGCCGGTTGAAGACTCACGTATTCCCTTTGCTCGGTGCCAGGGCAATCGTTGAACTCGACACCCACGACCTCATGCAGCCACTGGAAGCCGTGACGAAGCGCGGCACCATCGACGTGGCGCTCAGGATCAAGAACTACCTGCAAAGCATCATGCGCGAAGCCAAACGGCTGCGGCTGATCACGACGAACCCAGCCCACGACCTCGATGGCTCAATCAGAGCACCCCGGGTTACACATCGACCCGCACTACCCTTATCGCGGCTGCCAGAGCTACAGGCGCGCATCGACGGCTACAAAGGTCGTCCACTCACACGCCTTACCGTGATGCTGTCGCTGCACGTGTTCGTACGCTCCAGCGAGCTGCGCTTCGCCCGCTGGAACGAGTTCGATCTCAATCGCGGCATCTGGGAGATCCCCGACACTCGCCCGGCGCTCGACGGCGTACCGTTTTCCACAAGGGGTACGAAAATGGCCGGAGACATTCACGTTGTACCCTTATCGCCGCAAGCAGTGGCCTTGCTTGAGCAGATCCACACGATCACCGGCAAGTTCGACCTGGTGTTCGCGGGAGATGCCAAGCCATGGAAACCCATGTCCGAGAACACAGTGAATGCCGCGCTCAGGACGATGGGCTACGACACCAAGGTGGATATCTGCGGCCACGGGTTCCGAGCCATGGCGTGCAGTGCGCTGGTCGAGTCCGGGCTGTGGTCAGAGATAGCGATCGAGCTCCAGATGAGCCACAAGGAACGCAACAACGTGCGGGCCGCTTATACCCACAAGGCCGAGTTCCTCGAAGAGCGCCGGATGATCATGACCTGGTGGAGCCGGTTTCTGGAGGCGAACCGCGAGGACCATGTGACGCCGCATGAGTTTGCCAAGCAGACGGGCGAGAACGTCACGCGGCTTCGCAGTGCCAAGAAGACCGAGTAACCCGCCGCACCACCACCTCAACTCGCTGTGAAGTTAGCCACAGCACCGCATGAAGCTCCTCCGCGCGGGTCCTTTCAAACGGGGCTGCAAAGCCGCCCCGTTTGAAAGGACCATCCCTAAGAAAAAACTGCTGGCACAGCTTACGTCTGTGGAAAACCACTGATGTCCACCGGGGGATAGTTTTATCCACAGGTGCTAAATCCCTGATATCCCGATACTTGACGAATATTGTCCACAAGCGTAGACCGGGAGTCGCAAGAGCTGTCGATGACAGCACCCCAGGTGACCCGAACCTTAAAGGTCACGCCGCTCCCGCGGTGGTTCACCCGCAAGTACGATTCGCGTCCGGCAGCTCGTACGGTCACTACCCATGTGATGGATGCCAACTCAATATCGTTGCCCCTGCGGCAACCACCCTACCCATCTGCTCAGCAGCAACCTATCCGCTTGGCCATTTCGCGTGCGCCAACCTGCGCCCGTCTCTTTCACTGGAAAGAGACGGGCGCTCCTGACACTGCTGCAGCCCTGATCGCACATGGCTCAGCGGCAATCCCCCTCGTGACAATTGGCGTGACAAACGCCGATGTCACCAGCAACAGCCATGCAGATGATGGTGCCGCAGACCAAGGACTGGACTGCACCTGACTGACAGTCAGGCATGCCCCGGTCATCGCATTGCTGCGTTCACCCGGCTCAGGATCTCGCGGCACTGGTCTCGTCAGCAAATGCAGCCTCCACCCGCCCACCGGTAACGGTGCTCAGGAGGCCAGATCATGAGATGCCCTTGCTCCCGGTCGTAAGGAGCCGCCAGTCCCGCGTTAGAGGACATCCTCACAGGTCGCAGGGGCCTTGATCCCTGATAACACTCAACATTCTTGACGGGATGACGTGGGGCGGAGATCGGATGATGAGGTGACTGACATGGCATTGGTGGGTAGACGCGATGGCCGCAATTTCGGTTACGGCAGGCAATTGAGCTACGCAGGGCCGCAAGCGCTGAAAGACATGTTCGGTGGCGGTCATTACGGCACGGTCAAAGCGCACTGTGATCGGTGGCAGGCATTCGTGAAGTGGTGCCGCTCCGATCAGGGCCCCGGTTTCAATGATGCGCGACAGATTGATCGGAAGGTGTTGACCGACTATGCGGCGTATCTGCGTGACCTGGTTGGGCGCGGTGATCTCGCCATCAGCACCGCACAAAATCGGCTATCTAGCGTTAACAGGACCATGGCGGCGCTTCGCGGTGATCAGTGCGTGAAATTGCCAAGCCCGAGCAAGGCGTTAGGAATGCAGCGCACCGGGGTTCGACACTCAGTGCCTCAGGGCCAAGACCGCGAACACGTTAAGCAGATCGTCGATGCTCTTTGCAGCTGTGACCAGAGACGGGCCGCAGCGATTGTCCTGTTGGCGCGAGCCACCGGCATGCGCTTGCGTGAGGCCATCTTGGCTGACCTGCCACGGCTTAGCCGTGAGGCTGAAGCCTGCGGCAAGATCAACATCCAGGACGGCACGAAAGGCGGCCGGGGCGGTGCATCGGCACCCCGGTGGATTGAGGTGGATAACCATATTCGTCATGCACTGAGGTTCGCGACGCTAGTGTCGCCAACCGGTAGCCGCAACATGATTGCGCAACGCGAAAGCTACACAGATGTTGTGCAGAGAGTAGCTGGAGCATCGCGGGAAATCCTCCATGAATACGGACTGAAAGGATTTCATGAATTGCGCGCCGCATTTGCATGTGAACGCTATGAACAAATCACCCAGCACCGTGCGCCCATTAACGGTGGCCATTGCTATGGCGTAGACCGGCACCTCGACCGCGAGGCTCGCATACAGGTCGGTTATGAGTTGGGGCATGGTCGGATCGAGATAGTCGCTGCTTACATCGGGAAGCGGGTATGACAAGAACGTTCGATATCGAGGTGCTTTTGAGTGGAGTGCTAACGGGGTCGAATGCGACGCGGCAGCGGCACCTACGGCAAGCGAAGGTGATCCAAGCTGCAATAGCGGAGCGATGGAAGCTACAGACACCATGGGCGTGGCAAAGGAAGCATGTTGTTTGGTTCCTAGAGATTCGACTAGCCAAACACAGTGAGGCCACGCGCTATCAGTATTTCCTGACGGTGAAGCTGCTCACCCTTCGGCTAAATAAATGCTGGACGTTCGACCCCCGAACGATCGCACCCCGGAGCCCATAACGTATGGCATTTTGTCATGCTCGCGTATCAGCCAGCCCGGCCAGACGTCGCAGGTATATGGCCCCATGCCAGATGGCTGCCTGCCATCTGGCATGAAATCACTTTGCAGGATTCGCCTTCAGATGCTAAAACGCCATCAGTCATACGTTTTTCAGCCGAAACCTCGAAAGCGGACGGCGTCGAATGGCAAGGATGCAATTTCGGACGGTTCCTAAGGTAGCCAATGTCATTCTCCTTGCATGGTATTTAGGCTCAGCTGGACTCTACCGTTATGGTCACCTTGGATTTCATTGCTGCACTACAAGCTAGAGACATTTCGTTTACAAATTTCAGAAATGCACTTAAAAACCATAACCTTCCAGCCTCCACCGGCTGGGACCCGACGGTAGAAAAGCTGAAGCCAGGACTTACTGGGCAAGATAAAGAGAAGTATGCTGTAGCCATTGAGAGCATTCACAATGAGCTAACTAGCTTCGGTGACAAATGCCTTAAAGTGTTTGAAATAGACTCTGTCTATCTCAAAGCTCTAATTGAGAGCATGGCTAAAGACTTCGTCTGCGACTCTGACTTGTCTGGTCACTATCCTTACCCTATGCCTAGGGACGAACTTCAAGAGTATAATGGGGGTGCTACCTGCGTTGCATACATGCAGATCGGAAACCAGCACGACTTCATTCTTTGCTCTAAGATACGTGTCACTGAAAGGGAGGAAATGCCGGGCACCGCGCTGGGTGATGAAGCTGTCCAAGACTTTGGTGCGTTTGATGAGCTTATTGGAATTAGGAGACGGCCTGTTCAACTTTTTGACGTCATCTCCATTGACCCTGTAGCTGGCTATCTTGACATTCGGCTAGACGGCCTAAAAAAAATCAGTGCCGAAGATCTAAAACTCAGGGTCACAGCTATTGAGCGAATCATAAATGAATTCGCAAAAAAAACCTTGGGAGTCGATAGGATCTTAGCCAACCCTATAAATTTCTATCCTGCCATTGAGCGGCTCTACGAAGCTCCAGACGGTACTATTGGCGAGTTGGGGCACGTCACTGATGCCGCAGGCATATATAAAGAAAAAATGCGACGAAAGGATCTGGACGTAAGAAAAGATCCATACCATCATGGCGGAACAGAGGCCGTTAAGAACCTCAATCCCTTCTCCATTTCCAAACGTTGGATTTCGGAGCAAGGTTATGGATACCCTGAAGTTGCGATCCCAGCACACTTCTCCGTTGCAAGCAGCGAAGACCCCGTAATTGACATGATTTACATTTTTGGCTGCACTTGCATTGAGGACTACAATTTCGTGATGATGAAAGTCCTTTAATATCATGACTAGAGAAGAGATAGTCGCCCTAATAGAAGAAAGCGCACCATCAGAGCCACTGATGAGCGCAAGTCTTCTTATGGTTGACTATCTCCTTTCTGAAAAAGTTATCAACCACCTTACATTTACTAGAATAAGTAAAATAATAAGCGCCCCTGACATTTCATTGGCGATATTAACAGTCCAATACCTCACCGGGTATCCTCTTCGAATACTCGAAGCGAAATTCGAATTCATAGATGGTGATGAATCGTATCCAGTCACGCCGGAAGAGTTAAGCGAAGCTAGACGCACTGGCGTATTTTACCACCCAGAAAGCGGCCAAAGTTTCGAAGGCTTCGAGACAAAAATCTATCCCTATTTTACTATTGGCCAAGCCTTCTCACAGGAGGCGCAATAGTGAGCAAGACATCAATTGGCGACTACAGCCTCAACGACCTGAAAGTTTTGGCACCACACATTCCCGGGATAGGAAACTTCATAAATCGGCTATTAGCCGATAGCTACGAAGACTTTGTCGAGGCGTTGCGCATCGATATTGATGAAATAGTCTCAAAACTTCAAGAAAACCCCGAACTACTGTCCGAAGACGGGGAAGATCGACTCACATCTGAAATAAAACGAAGCCTCACACACATGGGTTACAAGGCTACGCATGACGAAAAAATTGGCGGACATTCCGATTTGGCGGTCAGAGGTCAAAAAAACTATTTGTGGATCGGCGAAGCAAAAATACATAGTTCGTATGACTATCTCTATCAGGGCTTTCAGCAGCTAACAACACGCTACTCAACTGGAGATGTTAACCAAGACCAAGGAGGGATGCTGATATACATTAGGAACCGCGATGCGAATGCAGTTGTTACAAACTGGCGACAGCATTTACGGGAAAAATCTCTAGATAGCTTCGAAGAAAGCGACTGTAAACATCGTCCTAACTTTGCCTTTATTACAAAGCACAGCCACTCTAGATCAGGGACCCCGTTCACGGTTCGACATATTGGGGTCATCCTTGGTTTCGATCCTCAAGACCGTCGCTGAGTGTTCTAGCTTCTTTATCGTACTTAGCGCCAGGGCACTTATAACTTAGTGCCGCCATCGACCTTTTTTGAACACCCCAAAATCTCTAGGAAGGCTCTCATGCAGAAGCCAGTTAAATACCTAAGGATAGTTTTAGGGATAGAAAATGAATACCCCTACAATTAAGTGCATACATTTCAATTATTTATAATATTTTTCGACTCTTGGTGCCGCACCATACGCAGTACTCAAAAGGCTCACCGAAAGGTGGGCCTTTTTTGTTTTGCGTTCCCCATCACCCCAGTCCTATAGATCATTCAGAGAAACCTTCACCCGCTGAGGATCGGCCATTCGCTCGCGAACGGTCGCAAGAGACTGGCATGAATAAGGCGCCAACACCGTTTCCTGTTCATACTCATAAACGCGATCAGTCACCATTTCGGCAAACCGTGCTGCGGTGTGGCTTTCGCTGTCTGCATGGGAGTAAAGCTCGTCAATCAAGGCCATGCGCGCCTGCAGTTCCTCATCACTCCTGACAGGGTGACGATATGCCGACACAAGGCACGCCGTGGAAACCTCTCGCCCCCCTGGGCCTGCAAGAATGAGTGATACCTCAGCGATCACAGCGCCCAGTTCAGTTGATTGAATTTCTCCACGCTTCATGCAGTTACCTCAAACCTAGCCACCTCACCGAGCCAGTATCTAACATCGCTTTCATAGCTTCTGTCATAGTCGGCATGTGACAAAATGTATTCATCCGCGAACCTCAAACCACTCAAACAGCTGCCCCAAGTATTCCCAAACCCGCTCAACCTCAACAGGCCTGGGCACATCCCCCAACCCCTGATCCAACACCCGCCCCGCCCGCGCCAGCTGTACCACAAACCGCTTCACCCCCTCCCCCGCCAACCGTTCCCCCAACCGCTGCACCCGCTGGCAATCAAACAACCCCCAATGCACCGTAGTCCTGCACTCATAAGCCACCCCACTACCCAGCAACAAATCCAGACTCGCCCAATTCGCCCGCCCACTCCCGCGCACGCCGGTAATCAACTGGCAATCTTCCTCCAACGCCTTGACGTCCATCCCCACCCAATCGCAATACGGCAGCACCCGGCTCAACGACCCTGGCCGAATGCCGGCGGTGTGCAGGCCGACCTTGAACCCGAGTTCACGCACGGCGCGCATGGCGGCGGGCAGCGCCGGTTGCAGGGTGGCTTCGCCGCCGCTGAAGACGACGGCTAGCAGCAGGCCTTGGCGGCGGTCGAGGAGTTCGAGGACGTCGGTCCAGGGGAGGCCTGGGTTGGGGGTGGGGGGGATGAGTTCGGGGTTGTGGCAGTAGCGGCAGTGCCAGGCGCAGCCTTGGCAGAAGACTACGCAGGCGAGGTGGTCGGGGTAGTCGAGGGTGGTCAGGGGTTGCAGGCCGCCGATGCGCAGGGCGGTGGGGTGGGATTTGGGGTTTGGCACTGTCATGGGGGCTCCTGTGCCTTGGGGGGGTTGTGCGGAACCTGTGGGAGCGGCTTTAGCCGCGAAGCAGGCGCCGCGGTGGATGGCACCGGCGTTGCCGGTGATCGCGGCTGAAGCCGCTCCTACGGGGGGCGCGTGGGTCCCGGAGGGTTTGCTGCAGCCGCGAAAGGGTCAGCGTTGCTCGCGGAAATGCAGGCGTTCGCGGTGTTCGGACTGTTTACCGGGGTTGAAGGCGGCGACGGGGCGGTGATAGCCCATTACGCGGGTCCATACTTCGCAACGTTGGCGCTTGGCTTCAGGCAATGGCTGGTTTGCATTCATGGTCTTGCTCCTTTTCTGCGCTCAATAAAACTTCATCACAACGCGGGCAGAACTCGTGCTCGCCCGCCAGGTATCCGTGCACCGGGCATATCGAAAACGTCGGGGTTACGGTCAGGTAGGGCAGCCGGAAGCGGCTCAGGGCCGTGCGTACCAGCTGCTTGCAGGCATGGGCGGAGCTGATGCGCTCGGCCATGTACAGGTGCAGCACGGTGCCGCCGGTGTATTTGCATTGCAGGGCATCCTGCAGTTCCAGCGCTTCGAAGGGGTCGTCGGTGAAGCCGACCGGCAGCTGCGAGGAGTTGGTGTAGTACGGTGCCTCAAGGGTGCCGGCCTGGAGGATGCCGGGGTGGCGTTTGCGGTCTTCGCGGGCGAAGCGGTAGGTGGTGCCTTCGGCGGGGGTGGCTTCGAGGTTGTAGAGGTGGCCGCTGCGTTCCTGGAATGTCACCAGGCGGGCGCGCACGTGGTCGAGCATGGCGAGGGCGAAGGCTCTGCCGGCTTCGGTGTGCAGGCCGTCGCGGTCACAGGTGTAGTTGCGCAGCATCTCGTGCAGGCCGTTTACGCCGATGGTCGAGAAGTGATTGCGCAGGGTGCCGAGGTAGCGACGGGTGTAGGGGAACAGGCCGTTGTCCATGTAACGCTGGATCACTTCGCGCTTGCATTCAAGGCTCTCGAAGGCCAGTTCAAGCAAGGCGTCGAGGCGTGTGTACAGCGCTTGTGGGTCACCTGGGTAGAGGTACCCCAGGCGTGCGCAATTCAACGTGACCACGCCGAGCGAGCCGGTCTGCTCGGCCGAGCCGAACAGGCCGTTGCCGCGCTTGAGCAGCTCGCGCACATCCAGTTGCAGGCGGCAGCACATCGAGCGCACCTGGTTGGGCTGCATGTCGGAATTGAGGAAGTTCTGGAAGTACGGCAGGCCGTAGCGGGCGGTCATCTCGAACAGGCGCTGGGCGTTGTCGCTGTCCCAGGGGAAATCGTGGGTGATGTTGTAGGTGGGGATGGGGAAGGTGAACACCCGGCCCTTGGCGTCGCCGGCCATCATCACGTCGATGTAGGCGCGGTTGAGCAGGTCCATTTCCGCCTGCAGTTCGCCGTAAGTGAAGGGCATTTCCTCGCCGCCGATGACCGGCACCTGCTCGCGCAGGTCTTCCGGGCAAACCCAGTCGAAAGTGAGGTTGGTGAAGGGCGTCTGGCTGCCCCAGCGGGACGGGACGTTGAGGTTGTAGATGAACTCCTGCACGGCCTGGCGCACCTGCGGGTAGGACAGGTTGTCCTTGCGCACATAGGGGGCGAGGTAGGTGTCGAACGAGCTGAAGGCTTGGGCGCCTGCCCATTCGTTCTGCAGCGTGCCGAGGAAGTTGACCATCTGCCCCAGGGCGCTGCTCAGGTGCTTGGGCGGGCCTGCCTCGATGCGCCCGGGCACGCCGTTGAAGCCTTCGTGCAGCAGGTTGCGCAGGGACCAGCCGGCGCAGTAGCCAGCGAGCATGTCGAGGTCGTGCAGGTGGATATCGCCCTGGCGGTGCGCCTCGCCGATTTCGGCGCGGTAGATTTCGTCGAGCCAATAGTTGGCGGTGACTTTGCCGGACACGTTGAGCACCAGGCCGCCCAGCGAATATCCCTGGTTGGCGTTGGCCTGCACGCGCCAGTCCTGGCGTGACAGATACTCGTTCATGGCCCCTGCCACGTCGATCGAGCGGCGCCCACGCTGCCCGTCTTGCTCCCTCTCCATCTAGCCTCCAGACACATCATCTAGTTATCGAAAAACCTGCAACCACTATATGTTGTGCCTGATTTTGAAAAATGACCCATATCAAGTGTTTCAACCACCGCTGGCATTCATGAAGCGCAGCACCTGCACATCGTCATTGCCGAAGTCATGGCGGGCAGGTTTGCGCAGCAACGCTTGCTGCACGGCTTCGAGCAGCGGGGCGTCGTGAAACGGGTGGCGACGTAGCAGGCCGCGCAGGTCCAGCGCGTGCTCGTGGCCCAGGCACAGCAACAGGCGGCCTTCGGCGGTCATGCGGACGCGGTTACAGGTGTCGCAGAAGTGCTGGCTGATGGGTGAAATGAAGCCGATTCGGGTATCAGGATGGCCGCTCACCCGCGCATATCGGGCAGGCCCGCCGCTCTGTTCGGCGCTGTCGATCAGCGTATAGCGGGAGGCGATGCGTTCGCGGACCCAGCTACTTGAGCAGTAGCTTTCGTTGCGTGAGCGGCCGACGTCACCCAGGGGCATTTCTTCGATGAAGGTGATGTCCAGGCCATTGTTGATCGCGAAGTCGACCAACGCCGGGACTTCATCGGAATTGCGCCCGTGCATCACCACCGTGTTCAGCTTGATGGCGTTGAACCCTGCGTTGCGCGCGGCTTCAATGCCGTGCAGCACGCGGCCGAGTTCGCCGGTGCGGGTGATGGTGCGAAAGCGTTTCGGGTCGAGGGTATCGAGGCTGATGTTGAGGCGTTTGACGCCAGCGTCGGCCAGCGGGCGGGCGAGCCTTACCAGCTGTGAGCCGTTGGTGGTCATCACCAGTTCGCGCAGGCCGGGTAGCGCGGCGATGCGTTGGCACAGGCCGACGATGCCGGGGCGTACCAGGGGCTCGCCGCCGGTGAGGCGGATCTTACGCACGCCCTGGCTGACGAACAGGCGGGCGACACGTTCGATTTCTTCCAGGGTGAGGACTTGCTGGCGTGGGAGGAACTGCATGGTTTCGGCCATGCAGTAGATGCAGCGGAAATCGCAGCGGTCGGTGATTGAGATGCGCAGGTAGTCGATGTTGCGGCCGCAGCCGTCTTGCAGTTGGGTGGTCATGGTGGTGTCCTTGGGGCCGCTCTGCGGCCCTTTCGCGGGGCAAGCCCGCTCCCACAAAATTTGCAGAGAGGCCCTCGAATGGGTTACTGGACCAGGGGGCTTGCATCCCCATCGAGCACGATGCCGCGAATGTCCGCCTGGCCCACCAGGCTCTTCAGGTACTGCCCCACCGCCACCTGCCACACCCGTTGATCCAGCTCGGCGCGGATGGCTTCATGCACCACCTCGAACGGCAACGCCCTGCCCTCGATTCGCTGATCCACCCAGACCAGATGCACGCCATATCGGCTCTCCAATGGCTGCATCGCCAACCCCAACGGCAAGCGCAGCAACTGGCGTTCGAACTCCGGTACGGTCTGCCCCTGGCTGATCTGCCCCAGCGCCCCGCCCTGCTCTTTCGACGGGCAGCCGGAATGTGCCACCGCCAACTGGGCAAAGCGCGAACCGTCCTCAGCCAGTTGCGCGATCAAGGCAGTAGCCAACTCCCGTGCCTGGCTGCGCCCTTCGGCATCCTCCGGCGCGCAGGCCAGCAGAATGTGCCGGGCCGCCAGCAACGGTGCGGTCGCGTAGCGCTCGCGGTTGCTGTCGAAGTAGTGCCGGCAGATGTCGTCATCGGCGCCTGGCAGCGGCAGTTCGCGTTCGATGAGCATTCGGGTCAACGCTTCTTCCTCGCTCTCGCCTTCGGTGCATTCGGCCTGCAGGCCCAGTTCGGCGACGCGCTGCTTCAGCAGCTCGCGCACCACCAGCGCCTGGCTGGCCAGGAACACCGCTTCTTCGCGGTGCTCCGCCGGGTGGTACTGCAACTCACGGGCAATGGCATCACCCTCGATCTCCACCCCGTTTACGGTAATGCGCGGCCAATGCTGCTCGCTGGTGGCGATCAGTTCCGCAGGTTCATGACGCTGTGCGATAGCCATGGTCGAGCCTCCTGATCAGCCTTTCTGCCGAACGATCTGGTAGCGCCGGCCCAGGTACCACACCGGGGCACTGACGAAGTGCACCAGGCGGGTGAACGGGAACAGCACGAACAGGGTCAGGCCCAACGCGACGTGCAGCTTGTACACCAGGCCGACCGGAGCAATGGCCTCGGCCGCCAGTTGCGGCTGCAGGGTGACGGTGTACTGCGCCCAGTCGGCCAGCATCACCATCACCGAGCCGTCCAGGTGCTGGGTGGAGGCGACGATGGTCATCAGGCCAAGCGACAGCTGCGCCAGCAGCACCACCAGGATCATGATGTCGGAGAAGCTCGAGCTGGCCCGCACCCGTGGGTTGAACACGCGCCGGTACAGCAGCATGATCAGGCCGAAGAAGCACAGCACACCGAAGAACCCACCCGAGACCATGGCCAGCAGTTGCTTGTCGGCGGTACCGATGAAGCGGTGATACACCACCTCCGGCGTCAGCAGGCCGACGAAGTGGCCGGCCAGGATAAACAGCACGCCGACGTGGAACAGGTTGCTGGCCACGCGCATGTAGCGCTGATCGGCCGGGGTCTGGCTGAACAGCTGGCTGGAGCCGGCTTTCCAGCTGTACTGCGACAGGTCGAAACGCGCCCAGCTGCCGATCAGGCAGACCGCCAGGGCGATGTAGGGGTAGACCCCGAACATCAGCAAGTTGAAGTTAGACATTGTGCACCTCCCGAGCCGGCGCACCCGGCCCGCCCTGGTTGAAATCGACCCAGTGCAACGGCACCGGCACCTCTTCACGCGCCTTGCCCGGCGCCCGTGGCTGGCTGGGGCAACGCTCCTGCTGCTCGGCCTTGAGGAAATCCACGGCCTCCTCTTCCCAGACCTTGTCCAGTGCTTCGAGCGAGTCGTCGCGCACTTCTTCGGCTACCCGATCGCGGGCGACTTCCATGACCTGTTGCGGGTGCACCCCGGCGATCTGCAACAGCGCCCGCAGGCAGGCGGCGTAGCGGCTGTCGCGTTCCTCCAGGCGTGCGGCGAGCAGCGCCAGCAGGTGAGTCACGTCGGCCAGGCCTTCGCGGGCGCTCAGGTCGTCGCGGGTGGAGAGGTATTCGAGGTACAGCGGGATGTAGTCAGGCAGCTCGCGCACGCCGATGGCGAAACCCGCTTCCTCGTACTGGGCCATCAGGTCGACCATGGCCTGGCCACGATCACGCGACTCGCCATGCACGTGCTCGAACAGCAACAACGAGAGCGCCCAACCCCGTTCGAACAGGCCGTCGTAACGGGCCTGTACTTCCATCGGATCTTCACCTGCCAATTCATCGAGCAGGCCACGCAGGGCGGTGCGCTGCTCCGGGCTGATCTCGCGGGCGTCGTCGATGGCCTGGGCCAGCTCTGCCTGGGCCTGCCACAACGGCGCGTCGGGGTAGTCCAGCAACAGGGAAATCACTTTGAGAATTCGCATGTTCATTTCTCCCACAGCTGAACGGTCTTGAGCACATCCCGGCGGTTGGCTTTTTTCGCCCCGAACATGTTGGTGTCGGAGCTGCCGCCGCAGCCGCTGCCGAAGCTGAAGCCACAGCCCGAGCGCTCGGCGAAGGCGTCGCTCATGGCGTCTTCACGGTGCGCGGACGGCACCACGTAGCGGTCTTCGTAGTTGGCGATGGCCAGGTAGCGGTACATGTCCTCGCACTGCTCCTGGGTCAGGCCCACCGACTCCAGCACCTGCAGGTCAATGACGCCGTCCACCTGCTCGGCGCGCTTGTAGGCGCGCATGGCCAGCAGGCGCTTGAGCGCCAGACGCACGGGCTCTTCATCGCCAGCCGTGAGCATGTTGGCCAGGTAGCGCACCGGAATACGCAGGCTGTCGACATCGGGCAGCACGCCATCCATGCTCACGCTGCCGGCTGCGGCGGCGTTCTGGATCGGCGACAGCGGCGGCACGTACCAGACCATCGGCAACGTGCGGTATTCAGGGTGCAGCGGTAGCGCCAGCTGCCAGTCGACGGCCATCTTGTACACGGGCGACTGTTGCGCGGCTTCGATCACCGAGCGCGGTACGCCATCTTTCAGCGCCTGTTCGATCACTTTCGGATCGTTCGGGTCGAGGAAGATTTCCAGCTGTTTGCGGTACAGGTCCTGCTCGCCCGCCGTGCTGGCCACCTCATGGATACGGTCGGCGTCGTACAGCAGCACGCCGAGGTAGCGGATGCGGCCCACACAGGTTTCCGAGCACACAGTCGGCATGCCGGCCTCGATGCGCGGGTAGCAGAAGATGCACTTCTCGGATTTGCCGCTCTTCCAGTTGAAGTAGATCTTCTTGTACGGGCAACCGCTGATGCACATGCGCCAGCCGCGGCACTTTTCCTGGTCGATGAGGACGATGCCGTCTTCTTCGCGTTTGTAGATCGCACCGCTTGGGCAGGACGCCGCGCATGCCGGGTTGAGGCAGTGCTCGCACAGGCGCGGCAGGTACATCATGAAGGTGTTTTCGTATTCACCGTAGATGTCGGCCTGCACCTGGTCGAAGTTCTTGTCCTTGCGCCGCTTGGCGAACTCGGTGCCGAGAATTTCTTCCCAGTTCGGGCCCCATTCGATCTTCTCCATGCGCTGCCCGGAGATCAGCGAACGTGGCCGCGCCACCGGTTGATGCTTGGCCTGCGGGGCGGTGTGCAGGTGCTGGTAGTCGAAATCGAACGGCTCGTAGTAGTCGTCGATGGCCGGCAGGTCGGGGTTGGCGAAGATGTTCGCCAACACCCGGAACTTGCCGCCGATGCGCGGTTTGATCGAGCCGTCGCTGTTACGTACCCAGCCGCCTTTCCATTTGTCCTGGTTCTCCCACTCTTTGGGGTAACCGATGCCCGGCTTGCTCTCGACGTTGTTGAACCAGGCGTATTCCATGCCTTCGCGGCTGGTCCAGACGTTCTTGCAGGTGATCGAGCAGGTGTGGCAGCCAATGCACTTGTCCAGGTTCAGGACCATGCCGACTTGCGAACGAATCTTCATGGCTATTTCCTCAAATGTCGGTCGGCAGTGGCTGTGGCAGGGCATCGCCGCCCAGGCCACCGTGTTCAGGGCCATCGAGCCAGTCGACCTTGCTCATCTTGCGCACCACGACGAATTCGTCGCGGTTGCAGCCGACCGTGCCGTAGTAGTTGAAACCGTAGGCCTGCTGGGCATAGCCGCCGATCATGTGGGTGGGCTTGAGCACCACGCGGGTCACCGAGTTGTGGTGGCCGCCGCGGGTCTTGGTGGTCTCGGCACCGGGCACGTTCACGATGCGTTCCTGGGCGTGGTACATCATCACCATGCCTTCTTTAACCCGCTGGCTGACCACCGCACGGGCCGTCAGCGCGCCGTTGGCGTTGAAGCATTCGATCCAGTCGTTGTCCTCGATGCCGACCTTCTTCGCGTCGATCTCGGACATCCACACGATTGGCCCGCCACGGCTAAGGGTGAGCATGATCAGGTTGTCGCTGTAGGTGCTGTGGATGCCCCACTTCTGATGCGGAGTAATCCAGTTGAGGGCGATTTCCGGGTTGCCGTTGGGCTTCTTGCCTTTGACGTAGTCCACGGTGCGGGTATTGATCGGCGGCCGGTAGCTTTGCAGCTGCTCGCCGAAGGCCTGCATCCACGGGTGGTCCTGATAGAACTGCTGGCGGCCGGTGATGGTGCGCCACGGGATGTACTCGTGGACGTTGGTGTAGCCGGCGTTGTAGCTCACGTGTTCGTCTTCCAGGCCCGACCAGGTGGGGCTGGAGATGATCTTGCGCGGCTGCGCCTGGATGTCGCGGAAGCGGATCGCTTCATGCTCTTTGGGCAGCGCCAGGTGGCTGTGGTCGCGGCCGGTGAATTCCGACAGCGCAGCCCAGGCCTTGACCGCCACATGGCCGTTGGTTTCCGGGGCCAGGCTGAGGATCACCTCGGCCGCGTCGATGGCCGATTCGATTTGCGGCCGGCCCTGGCTTACGCCTTCATCGCGCACGGTGTGGTTGAGTTCGCCAAGGAACGCCACTTCATGCTCGGTGTTCCAGTTGATGCCCTTGCCACCGTTGCCGAGCGTGTCGAGCAGCGGGCCGAGGGAGGTGAACTTCTTGTAGGTGGCCGGGTAATCGCGCTCCACCACCGTCATGTTCGGGCAGTTCAGGCCTGGCACCGGGGCCACGCCGTCGGTCTTCCAGTCGCTGCCGCCGAACGGCTGCGCCAGCTCGCCGGGGCTGTCGTGCAGCAGGGGCACGGTGACCAGGTCCTGCTCCACGCCCAGTTGGCCTTCGCTCATGGCCGAGAAGGCTTTGGCGATGCCCTTGTAGATTTCCCAGTCCGAACGCGCTTCCCAGGCCGGGTCGATGGCGGCCGACAGCGGGTGGATGAAGGGGTGCATGTCCGAGGTGTTCATGTCGTCCTTTTCGTACCAGGTCGCGGTCGGCAGGACGATATCGGAGTACATGCAGGTCGATGACATGCGGAAGTCCAGGGTGGTGACCAGGTCGAGCTTGCCGATGGCGCCCTCGTCTACCCATTCGGCTTCGTTGGGCTTGAAGCCGCCACGCTTGCCGAGGTCTTCGTTCATCACGCCGTTGCGGGTACCGAGCAGGTACTTGAGCATGTACTCGTGGCCCTTGCCCGAGCTGCCCAGCAGGTTGGAACGCCAGATGAACATGTTGCGCGGGAAGTTGGCCGGGTTGTCCGGTTGCTCGCAGGCAAAACGCAGCGAGCCGTCCTGCAGCGACTTGAGCACGTAGTCCTTGGCCGGCATGCCGGCAGCGGCGGCGTCACGGGTGACCTGCAGCGGGTTGCGGTTGAGCTGCGGGGCGCTGGGCAGCCAGCCGGCGCGTTCGGCGCGGATGTTGTAGTCGAGCATGTGCTCGGGGAACTGCGACTTGTCGGCCAGCGGCGAGAGCACTTCGTGGATGCTCATCTTCTCGTGGCGCCACTGCGAGCTGTGGTTGTAGAAGAAGCTGGTGCCGTTCATCTGCCGTGGCGGGCGGCTCCAGTCCAGGCCGAAGGCCAGGGGCAGCCAGCCGCACTGCGGGCGCAGTTTTTCCTGGCCGACGTAGTGGGCCCAGCCGCCGCCGGTCTGGCCGACGCAACCGCAGAGCATGAGCATGTTGATCAGCCCGCGGTAGTTCATGTCCATGTGGTACCAGTGGTTCATCGCCGCACCGACGATGATCATGCTGCGGCCATGGGTCTTGTCGGCGTTGTCGGCGAATTCGCGGGCTACCTGGATGGCCTTCTCGCGGCTGACACCGGTGATCAGCTCCTGCCAGGCCGGGGTGCCCGGTACCGAGGCGTCGTCGTAGCTGCTGGCGACATTGGCGCCGCCCAGGCCACGGTCGATGCCGAGGTTGGCGGCCATCAGGTCGAACACCGTGGCGACCTTGATCTGGCGACCATCTGCCAGGGTCAGGCTGCGTACCGGCACGCGGCGCAGCTGAATGTCGTCGCCGGGGGCGGCGGCGAAGTGTTCGTGGTATTGGCCGCCGAAATACGGGAAGGCCACGTCGACCGCTTCGCCATCGGCGAGCAGGCTCAGGCGCAGGTTGGTGTCACGGCCCTCGCCGCCCTCGCGGGCTTCGATGTTCCACTTGCCCTTCTCGCCCCAGCGGTAGCCAATCGAGCCCTGCGGCGAAACCAGGCCGGCGCTGATGTCGTCGACGGCAATGGTTTTCCACTCGGGGTTGTTTTCCTGGCCGAGGTTGTCGGCCAGGTCCGAGGCGCGCAGGAAGCGGTCGGCGCTGTAGCCTTCGCCGCGTTCTTCGAGCAGCACCAGCATCGGCATGTCGGTGTAGCGCTTGGCGTAGTCGCGGAAGTAGTCGCTCGGGGTGTCGAGGTGGAATTCCTTGAAAATCACGTGGGCGAAGGCCTGGGCCAACGCGGCGTCGGTGCCCTGCTTGGGGTTGAGCCAGAGGTCGGTGAGCTTGGCCACCTCGGCGTAGTCCGGGGTGATGGCCACGGTCTTGGTGCCCTTGTAGCGCACCTCGGTGAAGAAGTGCGCATCGGGGGTGCGGGTCTGCGGGACGTTGGAACCCCAGGCGATGATGTAGTTGGAGTTGTACCAGTCGGCCGACTCCGGCACGTCGGTCTGCTCGCCCCACACTTGCGGCGAAGCAGGCGGCAGGTCGCAGTACCAGTCATAGAATGACAGACACACGCCGCCGATCAGCGACAGGTAACGGGCGCCAGCGGCGTAGCTGACCATCGACATGGCCGGGATCGGCGAGAAGCCCACCACGCGGTCCGGGCCGTGCTCTTTGACGGTGTGCACGTTGGCCGCGGCGATGATCTCGTTGACCTCTTCCCAGCTTGAGCGCACGAAGCCGCCCATGCCGCGCTGGCTCTTGTACGACTCGGCCTTGACCGGGTCGCTGACGATGCTCGTCCAGGCGTCCACTGGGGCCAGGGTCTGGCGCGCTTCGCGCCACAGTTTCAGCAGCGGCTTGCGCACTTTCGGGTACTTCAGCCGGTTGGCGCTGTAGATGTACCAGCTGTAGCTGGCGCCGCGCGGGCAGCCACGGGGTTCGTGGTTGGGCAGGTCGTTGCGTGTGCGCGGGTAGTCGGTCTGCTGGGTTTCCCAGGTGATCAGGCCGTTCTTCACGTAGATCTTCCAGGAGCACGACCCGGTGCAGTTCACCCCGTGGGTGGAACGCACGATCTTGTCGTACTGCCAGCGTGAGCGGTAGACGTTTTCCCAGTCGCGGGATTCCTTGCGGGTTTCACCGTGGCCGTTGGCAAACTCACCTTGCTTGCGCTTGAAGAAGCGCATCTGGTCGAGTATGTGGCTCATGTTCAATTCCTCTCAGGCTGAGCGCGGCTGCCCGCGCCCGTAATCAAGTCGTCGGGTTCGGTCAGCAGGGCGTCTGCGCGCCCTTGCGGGCGTACCACCACCAGGTCACCAGGATGCAGCTGAGGTAGTAGGCGATGAACGCGTAGAGCGCTGCTTCCGGGCCGCCGGTCAGGGCGATGGAGCTGCCGAAGCTCTTGGGGATGAAGAAGCCGCCGAAAGCGCCCACAGCCGAGGTGAAGCCGAGCACCGCTGCGGCCTCTTTGCCGGCGCGGGCAGCGTTGTTGCGGTGCAGGGTGCGGAAGATCACCGGGATCATGCGGAAGGTCGAACCGTTGCCGATGCCGGTGGTGATGAACAGCACCATGAACATGCTGAGGAAGCCGAAGAAGTGCCCGGCCTCACCCGCGCGCGGCAGGAAGGCGATGACCCCGAACACGGCGGCGATCATCAGCACGAAGTTCCACAGGGTGACCCGGGCACCGCCGAGCTTGTCCGAAATCCAGCCGCCGAGGGGGCGCGCCAGGGCGCCGACCAATGGGCCGAGGAAGGCGAACTTGAGGGCATTCACGTCCGGGAACGAGGTTTTGATCAGCAGTGGGAAGGCGGCGGCAAAGCCGATGAACGAGCCGAAGGTGGCCAGGTACAACCAGCACATCAGCCAGTTGTGCTTGCGCTTGAAGATCACCGCTTGTTCGGTGAACGAGGCGCTGGCCGACTTCAGGTCGTTCATGCCGAACCAGGCGGCCAGGGTGACCACGGCAATCAGCGGCACCCACACCAGGCCTGCGTTCTGCAGCCACAGTGCGCTGCCGTCGGCGAGTTCGGCGGGGTTGCCACCGGCGGCGCCGAACAGGCCCACGCCAATCACCATCGGCACCAGGAACTGCATGCCGGAAACACCCAGGTTGCCGAGGCCGGCATTCAGGCCCAGGGCCGTGCCCTGCTGCGCCTTGGGAAAGAAGAAACTGATGTTGGACATCGACGAGGCAAAGTTGCCGCCGCCGAAGCCGCACAACAGGGCGATGATCACGAACACGCTGTAGGGCGTGGCGGTGTCTTGCAGCGCCACGCCCATCCACAGCGCCGGTATCAGCAGCGACGCGGTGCTCAGCGCCGTCCAGCGGCGGCCGCCGAACACCGGCACGATGAACGAGTAGAACACCCGAAGGGTTGCTCCGGACAAGCCCGGCAGCGCGGCCAGCCAGAACAGCTGGTCGGTGCTGAAGGTGAAGCCGGCGGCGTTCATACGCACGATCACCGTGCTCCAGATCATCCACATGGCAAAGGCCAGAAACAGCGCGGCGATGGAGATCCACAAGTTGCGGTTGGCGATGGCCTTGCCGGTCGCACCCCAGAACTGCGGGTCTTCCGGGCGCCAGTCTTCAATCACCGGCCCAGGCTTGGCCTGGCGGCCGATAGCGGGGTTGTTGGATGCCGACATGGTCAGTCTCCTTGAGGTTTCAGGAATCGGAATTCGGGTTTGCGCGGGCACCCAGCACCGGTGCCTTGCGCACCTCGCTGCGGTACATCCAGATCAGCGAGACCCAGACCACGCCATACAGAAACATGAAGCTGGAGCTGCGCACGCCGGTCAGGTCGACCAGGGCGCCGAACACGATCGGCAGAATGAAACCGCCCAGGCCGCCAGCCAGGCCGACGATGCCGGACACCGCGCCCATGCGGTCGGGGAACTCGTCGGCGATGTACTTGAACACCGAGGCCTTGCCGAATGCCCAGGCCACGCCGACGACGAACATCAGCGCGGTGAACACCCAGACGTTGAGGCCGATGTGGAAGGTGCGCATCCCCTCCAGGGTGTATACGGTGATGTCGGTGCGCGGGTACGAAAGCAGGAACAGGCACACCCAGCTCACCCACATCACCCACCAGGTCACGCTGTGCGCGCCCCAGCGGTCCGACATCCAGCCACCGAGCGCACGCAGCACGCCGCCGGGCAACGAGAAGCAGGCGGCCAGAAGGGCGGCGCTCTGCAGGCTGAAGCCGTACTCGCCGACGTAGTACTGGGTCATCCACAGGGCCAGTGCGACGTAGCCGCCGAAGACGATCGAGTAGTACTGGCAGTAGCGCCAGACGCGAGGGTCTTTCAGGGTGGCGAGCTGTTCGCGCAGGGGAATGGAAGAGGACACCCGGTGCGACTTGTCGTCATAGGTGAAGAACCAGAACATCACCGCCGTGACGAACAGGATGGCCGAGAACACCTTGGGCACCATCTGCCAGCTGGCGGCGGCGATGATCGCCGGGGCGAGGAATTTGGTCAGGGCCGAGCCCGCGTTGCCAGCACCGAAGATGCCCATCGCCAAACCTTGGTTGGACTTGTCGAACCACTTGGCAACATAGGCGATGCCCACCGAGAACGAACCACCGGCCAGGCCCACGAACAGGCCCAGGACCAGGAACTGCCAGTACGCGGTGGCCTCGCTGATCAGGTAGATCGGCAACACGCAGGCCAGCATCAGCACGAAGAACACGATGCGCCCGCCAAAGCGGTCGCCGAGCATGCCCAGCGGCAGGCGCACCAGCGAACCGCTGAGCACCGGGGTGGCGGCCAGCAGGCCGAATTGGGTTTCGTTGAGGTCGAGCAGATCCTTGATAGGCACACCCAGCACCGCAAACATCATCCAGACCATGAAGCAGATGGTGAACGCAGTCGTGCTCATCCCGAGCACCAGCCCCTGTTGTACGTTGCGTTGCATGATGAACGCTCTCCAGGGCGACATTTCACGCGCAGGCTAGGAGCATGCCAGCCAGCCACAGTTGACCTGCATCAAGGTGTGCAAAGCCTGGGCTGGCCTACCATTAAGCTGTCTACCACCAAAGTGGTAGCACTTATAAACATGAATTAATCCTTATTAATCAGTTAGTTATATGAACTTGTAGGAAGCCGTTGGCTGTTGATAATCGCCATCGGACTCTTTGGAGGTAGCGCCATGCTGAGCTGGCTGAAAAGCTCGTTACCCGCCCGCGCCGGCCTGGCGGTGGTCGTGCTGGCCACACTGAGCCTGGCCAGCACCCTCAGCGCGGTGATGATCGCCAGGGTCAGTGAAAACGATGCGGCCGCGATGAACACCGCAGGGTCGCTGCGCATGGCCACCTACCGCCTCGACTGGCAGCTGGAAGCCAACGCCTCGCCACAAACCCTCGACCAGCTGAGCCAGGACATGCAGCAGCGCCTGCACAGCCCGGCGCTCGCGCACATGCTCGACGACGGCGAACAGAGCCCGGTGGGCAAGGCCTTCGCGCTGGTGCTCGGGCAGTGGCAAAGCCAGTTGCTGCCGGCGCTGCAAGCGAATGACAAAGCGTTGTTCCAACGCGAAGCCGAGATGTTCGTCGACCACCTGGAAAACTTCGTCCTGCAACTGCAGAAGCAGAGCGAGCGGCGCCAGGGCTGGCAACAGAACATTCAGGGCGCGGCGCTGCTGATCAGCGTGGTGGTGCTGCTGATCGGCCTGTTCGAGCTCAACAGCAGCGTGCTCGCGCCACTGCAGGAGCTGGTGCGCACCACCGAGCGCTTTCGCGCCGGCAAGCTCGATGCGCGCATCCGCTATCGCTCCCGCGACGAATTGGGGCAGATGGCCGACAGCTTCAACGCCATGGCCGATGCCATCGAACAATCCCATCACACCCTGGCCGCGCGGGTGGCGGAGAAAACCCAGGAGCTGGAGCAGAGCAACGCCGCACTCGACCTGCTGTGCCACGCCGGCCGCAGCATCGCCACCCAGCCCACCAGCGCCGAGCACCTGGACGAGCTGATTTCCAGCTTCCAGCAGCGTTTGCCCGGGTTGCGCCTGTCCCTGTGCCTGCGCCGCGAAACCCCGGCCGGCGAGGCGCAGCTGATCGCGCTGCATGGCGACGACAACAGCCGAGAATTATGCGCACCCGATGATTGCGCCGGTTGCCAGCGCCAGCACCTGGCCAACCGCTTCAGCCTGGCAGTGAGTTCGCAGGGCACCGTGCTCGGCGACCTGCGCGCACACTTTCTCGACGGGCATGCCGCGCACCCTTGGGAGCGTGAGCTGATCCAGGCGCTGGCCGACCTGATCGGCACCAGCCTGTCGCTTGAGCGCCAGCGTGAGAAGGACAACCGCCTGCTGCTGCTTGATGAGCGCACCACCATCGCCCGCGAACTGCATGACTCGCTGGCCCAGGCGCTGTCCTACATGAAACTGCAGGTCAGCCGTCTGCAAACCCTGATTCGTCGTGGCGAAAAGCCTGAAACGCTGTTGTCGGTCAGCGACGAACTGCGCGATGGGCTGAATAATGGCTACCGGCAACTGCGCGAACTGCTGACCACCTTCCGCCTGCAGATCCAGGACGGCGGGCTTGAGCAGGCGCTGGTAGACACCTCCTTGGAATTTGCGGAACGCGGCAACCTGCGCGTGCGCCTGCAACAGCAGCCGCTGGCCTTCAACCTCGGTGCCAACGAACAGATCCATGTCCTGCAGATTGCCCGTGAAGCCCTTTCCAATTGCGCCCGGCACGCGCAGGCCAGCGAGGCCTGGGTGCACCTGCGCCAGGAAGGGGAAATGATCGAACTGCTGATCGAGGATGACGGCGTAGGCCTGCAGCCAGGCTTCGACACGCGTTTGCACCACGGCCTGACCATCATGCAGGAGCGCGCCCGCAGCCTGGGCGGCGAGCTCAGCCTTGAGCCACGCCAGCCCCAAGGCACCCAAGTGCGGTTGCGTTTCGCGCCGGGCTTTCTACGCCAACCTGACAGCGAGAGCTACACATGAACCTTGCTCGCCCTTACACCCTGCTACTGGCAGACGACCACCCAATGATGCGCCGCGCGCTGCGCCAGCTGATCGAGCTGGAAAGCGACCTGGTGGTGGTCGGCGAAGTGAACAACGGCCTTGAGGCCTGCGAGCTGGTAACCCGCCTGCAGCCTGACCTGGTGGTGCTCGACAACAACATGCCCGAACTCAATGGCATCGAGGCGCTAAAGCGTTTGCGCGAGCAGGGTTATACCGGGCAGATCCTGCTGTTCACGGTGTCCGATGCCGAACAGGATGTACGCGATGCCATGCGCTTTGGCGCCAATGGCTACCTGCTCAAGGACATGGAGCCTGAACTGCTGATCGACCGCTTGCGTGAGGTGCTGGCGGGCAGCTTGGTGATCAGCCCTTCCCTGACCACGGTGCTGGCCCAGGCTTTGCGCTCGTCACATGGCGCCAGCTCGCTGGACCTCACCGACCGCGAGCGGCAGGTGCTGAAGATGATCGCCGGGGGGTTGAGCAACAAGATGATCGGCAACAAGCTGGGCATCACCGAAGGTACGGTGAAGGTGCATGTGAAGAACCTGCTGCACAAGCTGGGGTTGCGGTCGCGGGTGGAGGCGGCGGTGTGGGCGCTGGAGAATCTGCGTTAGGCTTCGCAGGATTGGCAGTGCCCACACTGTGGGAGCTTCTTCAGCCGCGAACACCGGCAAAGCCAGTGCCATACACCGCGTCGCCTGCTTCGCGGCTGAAGCCGCTCCCACCGGGTCCGTGCTAAGCCCTCACTGCCTTGCCCATGCCGCGAATCATCCGCCATAGCATCGGCGGCAGGTGCTCCGGGTCCAGCGCATCGAGCAGGTTCTTCACCCCCAACCCCAAATCAGTATCGCCCTCGATCACCAGGCGCCGCCGGAAGAACAGGGTATCGGGGTCTTCTTGTCGACTGGCCAGCAGCAGGAACTCCCGCCAGTTGCCACGGATGGTCACATCCGCCCTGCCCCGCGCCGCTACCTTCAAGCGCTGGCCTTCGCAAGTCACGCTCCAGGCCAGCCCAAGGTCAGTCACTTGCAGCCGCAACCAGTGCCCGCGCAACAAGTCGAACGCCCCTTCGGCCAACGGCTCGGCAAACAGACGCTGGGCCAGCTGCTCGATTGCCAGCTTCTGGCAGGCGAACGGCACATGCCTGCCCGCTTTGAGCAGCGGCTCGCCGTATTTGAGCAAGCGCTTCATGGCAGCACCTCGCCAACCCGCAGCATGCCCGGTTGGCCATGCCAGTAGCCGTTGCAGCCGCTCGTCGCGATGGGCGGTGAGGCCCCTTCGCGCACTGCGTCGAAGGCCGCGATCACCTGTTGCATACCCTCGCCACGCGGGCTGAGGCGCAGGATATCCACACCGCAATCGACGAGCCCTGGGTAATCACCCAGCAAGTTGCTGGCTTCGCCCGACATCGTCTGGATGCCATTGAGCACGAACAACCGCTCACCTTCCTGGCTCAACATGGGCAACCCTTCGACGTGTTTCTGGCAGCACAACTGGCAGTCGTCCTTGGGGCGGTTCTCGGCGCGGGCGGTGAAGCAACGGGCCGAGTAGGCCAGCGGGAGGTGGCCGTAGGCGAACAGCTCGACCTCTGGCCGGGTTATGCCCAGGGCGTCGAGTTGCACCAGGCAGTCGCGCACCAGCTGCCCCGAGCATTCGACGGGCGGCACCCAGCGCTGCAGGCCGCAGTCCATCAACTCCTGCAATGCATAGGGGTTGTACAGGTTCAGCGCCGGGCCGGCGACAAAGGGCAGGTGCCGCTCAGCGAGCAGCTGCACCGCGCCCATGTCATTGGCTTCGACTCGCAGTTCGCCGTTTTCGCACAGGCGCTTGAGGCTCGACAGCTCCGACGCCGCCTCGACCAGCGCCAACCCGGACAACACCACCTCAACGCTGCTGCCTGCTCGCAACTCGCGGGCCAGGGCCAGCCAGTCGTCCAGCGACAGGGCGCGGCGCTTGGAGCAGACGGTTTCACCGAGGTAGATCACATCCAGCGGCTGGCTCGCCATCGCTTCATAGAACGCCAGCAGCTTCTCCCGGCTCCAGTAGAACAGCACAGGTCCCAGGCTCAGTTTCATAGGCACCTCACTGCCAGGCTCGATGGTAGGCACCCAGGGTCGTCTGGCTGCCTTCGGACAATTGCGAGAGCACCTTGCGCCACTGCGCTTGCACAGCGAACCCGCTGCCCTCCCGGGCATGCGCGTCCAGTGCCTGGCGCCACACCCGCGTCACCTGCTCGACATAGGCCGGGCTGCGTTGGCGGCCTTCGATCTTCACGGCGGCAATGCCCAGCTGCGCCAGTTGCGGGATCAGGTCGAGGGTGTTGAGGCTGGTGGGCTCTTCCAGCGCGTGAAACTTCTGGCCCTCGACCACGAAACGGCCCTTGCACAGGGTTGGGTAACCGGCAGGCTCTTCAGGCGCATAGCGGTCGATCAGCACACCACCAAGTCGTGCGCTGAGGCCGTCGGCATCTTCGCTCCAACGTACGGCTTTGGCCGGCGAGCAGACGCCACAGAGGTTGGGCGACTCGCCGGTTACATAGGACGACAGGTGGCAGCGGCCTTCCGCCATGATGCACAGGCTGCCGAAAGCGAACACCTCCAACGGCACCTCGCTGCGTTCGGCCACCTGGCGCACCTGGGCCAGTGACAGCACCCGCGGCAACACGGCGCGACGGATGCCGTAGCGCTGGTGGAAAAACGACAAGGCCGCAGGATTTGTGGCCGAACCTTGCACGGACAGGTGCAGGTTCAGATTGGGATGGCGTCGGCTGGCGTAGGCCAGGACGCCGGGGTCGGCGGCAATCAGTGCGTCGACGCCAAGGTCAGCAGCCTGGTCGACGGCGCGCTGCCACCGCGACCAGCCCTGCGACTGGCCGTAGGTGTTGACGGCAACATACAACTGCCGGCGCTGTTCATGGATCAACGCCAAGCCAATCTCCAGCTGCCGTTCATCGAGGTTGAGCCCGGTGAAATGCCGGGCGTTGGTGTCATCGCGAAAGCCTACGTAGATGGCGTCCGCGCCTTGCTGCAACGCGGCCTTCAGCGCGGGCAGGCTACCTGCCGGGCAAACCAGGTGCATGGTGTTGTCTCCTGTGCAAAGCAGCTCAGGCCGCCAGGGTGTCGAAGCTGATGAAGTCGACCGTCTCGCCGGCACGCAAGGTGCGATGCGCCTCGATCACGGCCAGGCCTTCGGCGCTGCACATGCCGCTGAGCATGGCCGAGCCTTGCCAGGCGTTGGGGATCACGCGAAGGCCTGCTGGTGTCGAGGTGAGCCAGGCGCGCAGGTACTGGCGGCGCAGGTTGGCCCGTGGCCAGTCGAAGTTGGCGACCACCGGCATGGCCCGTGGCATCACGTCGCGGCGGCCCTGCGCACGCAGCAGGAAGGGCCGGGCCACCACCTGCAGGCACAGCAGCGCGGCGACGGGATTGCCCGGCAGGCCAAGCCACGGGGTTGTCCCCACTCGGCCGTAGGCGAACGGTTTGCCGGGCTGGATCGCCAGGCGCCACAGGCGCAGATCGCCCAGCGCTTCGACGGCGGACTTGAGGTGATCCTCTTCGCCCACCGAAACCCCACCCGAGGTGATGATCACATCCCAGTAGGCGGCGGCCTTGGTCAATGTCTCGCGGCATGCCCGAGGATTGTCTGGCAGGTGGCCCAATTCACCGACTTCCAGCTGCCAGCCGCGAAGCGCAGCAGCCAGGCTGTGGGTGTTGGCATCGTAGATCTGACCACGGCGCAGCACATCGCCCGGCGCACAGAGTTCGTCACCGGTACTCAGCAGGCCGACCCGCAGCGGCCGGTACACCCGTACCGAGGCGATGCCCTGACTGGCGAGCAAACCCAGCTCGGCAGGGCGCAGGCGCTGCCCGGTCTCCAGCAAACGGGCGCCCTGGCGGAACTCCTCGCCACAACGGCGCACATGGTCGCCAGGCCAGCAGGCCGGCAGCCAGACGCGCCCGGTACAGGCTTTGGCGTGCTCTTGCGGCACCACACTGTCGGCCCCGGCCGGTAAAGGTGCGCCGGTGAAAATGCGCACCGCATGACCTTCTGGCAATTCGTCGAGCGCCGCGTCCCCGGCCGCGATGCGCCCCGCCAGCGGCAAGTAGCCGCCCTCTGTGGGCAAGTCGGCGGCGCGCAGAGCGTAGCCGTCCATGGCGCTGTTGTCCCAGGCTGGGCTAGGGCGCGGCGCCAGCACGTCATCGGTGAGAACGCGGCCCAGGGCCATGTCCAGTGGTAGCCGCTCGGCCGCCGGGGGCCGGGGTGCCTGCTCCAGCAATTCGCTGATGGCCTGGTCGACTGGGCGCAGGTTGTCGACGCCGCAGCCACAGGCATTCATGCGCGGCTCCCGCAGGCAGCCAGGGCTTGCTCGGGCAGCTGCTTGAGGTGGGGCACGAAGTTGCACGGCGTGGTGCGGCAGTCGAGTTGCTTGTGCAGGATCTCGTCCCAGCCGGTGCGACAGGCGCCTGGGGAGCCCGGCAAGCAGCACACCAGGGTGCCGTTGCTGAGCCCGGCCAGGGCGCGGGACTGGATCGTCGAGGTGCCGATCTGCGCCAGCGAAACCTGGCGGAACAGCTCGCCAAAACCTTCCACGCGCTTGTCCAACAGCGGCTCGACGGCTTGGGGCGTGTTGTCACGGGCGGTAAAGCCTGTGCCCCCGGTGAGCAGCACCACCTGCACCTGGGCATCGGCGATCCAGGCGCACAGCCGCGCACGAATCTGCCAGATGTCGTCGGGCACCAATGCCCGGTCGTGGAGGATGTGCCCCGCTGCCTGCAGGCTATCGACCAGGGTTTGCCCAGAGCCATCGGTGGCCGGGGTGCGAGTATCGCTGATGGTCAGCACGGCAATGCGCAGTGCCTGGAATTCGCTGAGTGCAAGGTGAGCCATGTTGGCACCCTCCTCTGAATGACAGTGCGCAGCCTGTGCCAGGTTATCTGCTCGTCACATTCCTCGAAGGAGGTACACCCCGGGGTAGATGCAGCAAAGCTTGATTTCGATCAAGCCTGGCGGGGGTGACGGGCATAGTCTGGGGCAAACGGCGATTGCTGGAGGCATGCCATGGCCAAGAAATTCCCCCACAACCCCAGCCACCCGGAGCGCATCTGCTGGGGGTGTGACCTGTACTGCCCGGCCAAGGCGCTGGCGTGTGGCAATGGCGCGGACCGGACCATGCACCCGGTGGAATTGTTTGGGGAGGATTGGGACAGTTTCGATGCGCTGCAGGAGGAACCTGTAGGAGCGGCTTCAGCCGCGAACACCGGCGAAGCCGGTGCCATTCACCGCGTCGCCAGCTTCGCGGCTGAAGCCGCTCCCACAGAGAAATCGGGGTGAAGTCCGGAATCAGAACGCCGTACTGACCGTCAGCGACATGTTCCGCGGATCCCCATAAATCGCTCCCGCATAGAACCCGTACTGGGTGTAGTAATGCTTGTCGAACAGGTTGTCGACATTGAGGCTAACCGAGGTATCGTCAGTCACCTGGTACTTGGCCATGGCACTCCAGATCGCATAGCCCGACCAATTCACATCGGTCGAACCCCCACTCACACCATTCACAGGTTGCCCCGCCGGGCTTGAGATTGCGCGGATATTAGTCTGCGCCTTCACGCCTGCACCCAAGGTCAGGCGGTCGAGCGGGCCAGACAGGCGATAGGTGGTGGAGGCCTTGAACAGGTGCGACGGGTCACTGCGCCCATCGCTGTCGACGCGGCGGAAATGCAGGTAGGTATACCCCGCATACAGGTTCCAGTTCGGTGTCAGGGCGCCAGCGATTTCCAGGTCGATACCGTCGGTTTCCTGGCCGGTGCCGGCCTTGTAGGCATCGCCACCGGTTGGGGTGGTCAGGCCATCGTCGAGCACCGCCTTGTTTTCCTGCTTGGTGCGGAAGTACGCCGCCGAGGCGTTCAGGCGACCATCCAGCCATTCGCCCTTGATGCCAGTCTCGTAGCTTTGCCCACGGATCGGCTCGACCTTGGTACCGCTCTCGGTCTCGGCCGTCTGCGGGTTGAAAATATCGGTGTAGCTGGCGTACAGCGAGTAGGTGTCGTTGAGGTCGTACACCGCGCCTAGGTACGGCGTGACGATGCCGCTGTTCTGCTGATTGCTGCGCACGCCGCTGACATTGCGGGTGGTGGCCGAGTAATCGGTGGTGCGCATACCGATAATCACCGACAACGGGTCGGTAATGCTCAGGCGGGTAGCCGCATACATGCCTTGCAGGCGCGTGGTGGTCTTGCTGTGGCGGCCGGTGCGCGAGGCGAGCATGTCGTAGTCGCTGTCCACGCCGTTGTGCCAGTCGGTCACCGGGAAGCCGTTGTTGGCGCGGAACTGGCAGCCCACCGACGGTGCGCTGACGCGGTTATCGCTGACCATCGTGCAGCTGTACTCCGGCGACCAGGCCACGGTGCGGCTGTCGTTGTAGCCGACCATCGCCTGGTGGGCGCGGCCAAACAGCTGGAAGGGCCCGGACAAGTCGATTTGCGCCGACTGCTGGGTGGTGTCGCTGGAGCTGTGCAGGCCATTCAGTATCGCGCCGCTGCCGTCCTGGTCCCAGTAACCGCCATAGCTGCCGCGCCCGGCCGAATTGACCTTGGCCAGGCCGCGGTGGTTGAGCGCCTCACTGGTGCTCTGGGCGGCTTTCAGGTCGAGGCTCCAGTCGTTGTCGAAGTGGTGCACCAGCGAGCCGAACGCGGTACGCGTGGTGTATTCGCCAAAGCTCCAGCTCGGCACCACATTGGTACTGCGCGGCAGGTTTGTGGTGCTGCCGTCGCGGTACCAGATCGGGATGTTGGCGCCCCAGCCACCACCCACCACCTTGTTGTATTCGTACTGGTAGCCGGCGCCGAGGGTGGTGGCGTCGTCGATGTCGAACTCGAAATTGGCCAGGGCCGCGCGCGAGCGTTCGGACTGGTTGTCGCGGAAGGAGTTGGCATCGCCTTGCGTCATCACGAAACGCGAGCGCAAGCGGCCATCCTCGGACAGCGGCAGGTTCAGGTCGGCGCCGAGGCGGCGTTTGTCCCAGCTGCCGTAGGTGGCGTAGGCGCTGCCGCCAAAAGTCTTGGTCGGGGCCTTGCGGATGAGATTGACGGTGGCCGACGGGTCGCCGGTGCCGCCGAGCAGGCCGTTGGCGCCACGGACGATGTCGATGCGCTCGTACAGGTCCATGTTCAAGGCGTTGCCGCCGCCGCTGAAGTCCGAGCCACCCTGGAACTGCAAACCATCGACCTTCCAGTTGCTGATCGAGTAGCCACGGGCACGGAAGTCGGTGCGCCCGCCGACTTCGGACTTGGTGGTGCTCACGCCCGGTGTGGTGTCCAGTGCCTGCTCGATGCTGTGAATGTCGCGGTCATCCAGCTGCTGACGGGTAATGGTCGTGACCGACTGGGGTGTCTGGCGCGGCGTCAACTTGAGGCCGGTGGAGCTGCGCGTGCTTTCCACCGTGTAACCCAACTGCCCAGTCTCATCGGCGGACAGCAGCGCACTGTCATCGATCTGGGTGGCATCCAGCTCCAGGGGTTGGCCGTCGGCGGCCACGGCACCGCCACTGACGGCCAATGCAACGAATAGGGCAAGCGGGTGAATCGTGAGACTTGGAGGTTTCATTTGGGAAGGCTTCGTATTTGCAGATGATTTTTTGTTACGATTCTAGGCATCCGCCTTCCGGGCTCCATACCCGGCTTGTATGGGCATGTAATTGAACGTAACGAGCGCTGCCAGCCCTCCCGAACAGGTGTTTTTTGCAATGAGCACGACCTTGCTGGTTGTCGATGATGACGACGAGATCCGCGAACTTCTCTGTGATTATTTGAGCGATGCCGGCTACACAGTGCTGGCTGCCGCCGATGGGGAGGGTATGCGCGAGCAACTGGCTCAGCACAAGGTAGAGCTGGTAGTGCTGGACCTGATGCTCCCGGGCGAGGATGGCTTGAGCCTGTGTCGACAGCTTCAGGCAACCCCAGGTCTGGCGGTGATCATGCTCTCGGCCAAGGGCAGTACGCTGGACCGCATCATCGGCCTGGAAGTCGGTGCCGACGACTACCTGGCCAAGCCGTTCGAGCCGCGTGAACTGGTCGCCCGCATCAAAGCGGTATTGCGCCGCCCCCAGCGCCTCGATGCTGCAGTAGACGAACCCGCAACCGACGCACAATGTTTTGCCGGCTTCAGCCTCGACCACGTCAAGCGCCTGCTCACCCGCCCTGATGGTCAGGCCTTGACCCTGCCCCGCTCCGATTACCGGGTGCTGCGTGAACTGCTGGAAGCCAACAACCGCGTGGTCTCCCGCGATCAGTTGACGCGCAGTGCCTTTGGCCGCGACCACCTCCCCGACGACCGTTCGGTGGACATGTGCATCAGCCGCCTGCGCCAGCAGCTGCGCCGCGCGCCGGGCGGCACTGTGCAGATCCTCACCATCCGCAACGAAGGCTACCTGCTGAGCATGGCCCGCGCCGAAGCGGCTATCTGAGGTGCGCTGGCTCCGGCGGCTGTGGCCGCGCACCCTGTTTGGCCAGCTGCTGCTGATCATGGTCAGCGGTACGCTGGTGATCCAGCTGATGTCCAGCAGCATCTGGTTCGATGTGCGCTTTGCCCAGGTGCTGGAGGCGCCTGTCAGGTTGATGGCAGCACGCAGCGCGCCGCTGATTGCCCACGCCGATTGCCATGCTGGATCGCTGCCAATACCGGCGCACTATCAAGTGCGCTGTACCGACGACGTGCCCGCCGTGGAGGAAGACCAGCGCCGGGGGCGACGGCGCGTAGAGTTGTTGCTGCAGCAGGCGCTCAAGTACGAACTTGGCCATACCCAGGAAGTACGCCTGCTCAAGGTGCAGCTGACTGACGAGCTGGGCCAGCCGATCGTCTGGCGCAGCCTGTTCGGCTTGCGCACCGCCCAGGCGCATATCCAGTTCGCCGTGCCCCTGGCTGACGGCCATTGGCTGAGCATTGACGGCCAGGAGCTGCAGGGCTGGAGCGGCGAGTCGGCCTGGGTGCTGATCAGCGATTACCTGTTGCGGGTCTACGCGCTGCGCATCGTCGCCGTGCTGCTGGTCTGCCTGATCGCGGTACGCCTGTGCCTGCGCCCGCTGCGTCGCCTGGCCGATGCCGCGCGCGGCCTGGGGGCCAATCTGGAGCAATCCCCGCTGGCCCTGGATGGCCCGGAAGAAGTGCGCCAGGCCGCCCAGGCTTTCAACGCCATGCAGCAACGGCTGATCGCCATGGTCAACGACAAGGCTTATTTCCTGGCGGCCGTATCCCACGACCTGCGCACCCCGCTGACGCGCATGCGCCTGCGTCTGGAACGGCTGCCCGACGACGACCACCACGAGCGTTTGCGGCAGAACATCACGCAGATGGACGACATGATTGGCCAGGTTTTGGATTACCTGCGTGCGGGGGAGCAACAGAACCTGCAGCAGGTCGATATCGACCGGTTGGTAGCACGCTTGTGCGCGGACCTTGCCAGCGCCGACGAGCCGCTGCCGGTGCAGGGCAAGGCTGGCAGCCTGCGGGTCGATGCCTTGCTGCTGCAGCGTTGCCTGCAAAACCTGCTGGTCAATGCACTGCGCTATGCCAAGGAGGTTTCCGTCACCCTGGAGCGCACCACTACGGGCGTGGTCATTCATATCGACGACCACGGGCCAGGCATCGACCCAGGGCTGCTGGCGACCATTACCGATCCGTTCGTGCGCGGCGAGGGGTCTCGCAACCAGGCGTCTGGGGGGTATGGATTGGGGTTGAGCATTGCCCAGCGGATTGCCGCCAGCCACGGCGGTGAGCTGATGTTGATGAACCGCGACAGAGGCGGATTACGCGTGAGCGTGCTGCTGCCGGGCTGACACAATAACTTCTTGCCGGCGCCCCTGTGGGAGCGGCTTCAGCCGCGAACACCGGCGAAGCCGGTGCCAGCCCCCGCGCCGCTTGCTTCGCGGCTAAAGCCGCTCCCACGGAATATGCGGCGCGCTCAATGTTTTATTCTGTGCGCACCACTTTCGGGTAACAGTGTTTTACCAATTCCCCTGGTTTTCCGCACCGCCAGTTTGCCTATCCTTGCCCCGGTCATCCTGCCTGCGATGGACCCATGAAACACTCTCTCCCCAGCCGCTACGCCTGCCTGGCGATCTGCCTGATTTTCAGCTTCGCCAGCCTTCCCCTCCTAGCCGCACACACCTGGCTCTGGCCGCTGACCGTGATCAGCGCGCTGCTCAGCCTGGTCGGCCTCAACGACCTGCGCCAAAGCCATCACGCGGTACGGCGCAACTACCCGATCCTGGGCAACATCCGCTATCTGATCGAGACCATTCGCCCGGAGATCCGCCAATACCTGATCGAAGGTGACGACGACAAGCTGCCCTTCTCCCGCTCGCAACGCTCTTTGGTGTATGCCCGAGCAAAGAATGAAAGCGCCGAGAAAGCCTTCGGCACGCTCAACGACGCCTACAAGCCCGGCTTCGAGTTCATCAGCCATTCGATGCTGCCGGTGGCAACGCCAGACCCTGCCTCGTTCCGCATTGCCATCGGCGGGCCGCAGTGCCGTCTGCCCTACTCGGCCTCGATCTTCAACATTTCGGCGATGAGCTTCGGCGCACTCAGCGCCAACGCGATTGCCGCGCTCAACCAGGGCGCGCGCCTGGGACGCTTTGCCCATGACACCGGTGAGGGCAGCATCAGCCCCTACCACCGCGAGCATGGGGGCGACCTGATCTGGGAAATCGGCAGCGGCTACTTCGGCTGTCGCACCGAACAAGGCCGTTTCGACCCGCAGCGCTTCGCCGCTCAGGCCTGCGACCCGCAGGTGAAGATGATCGAGATCAAGCTCAGCCAGGGTGCCAAACCCGGCCACGGCGGCATCCTGCCGGGGCACAAGGTCAGCGCGGAAATCGCCGCCACCCGTGGCGTGCGCGAAGGCGAAGACTGCATTTCGCCGGCCGCCCACAGCGCATTCCGCACGCCGCTGGAGCTGCTGCACTTCGTCGCTCAGCTGCGCGCGCTGTCCGGCGGTAAGCCGGTGGGTTTCAAGTTCTGCCTGGGCCACCCGTGGGAGTTCATGGGTATCGCCAAGGCCATGCTGGCTACCGGCATCACCCCGGACTTTATCGTCGTCGACGGCAAGGAAGGCGGCACCGGCGCGGCACCGCGCGAGTTCAGTGACAACATGGGCGTGCCCATGCGCGAAGGCCTGATGTTCGTGCACAACACCCTGGTTGGCCTGAACCTGCGTTCGAGCATCCGCATCGGTGCGGCGGGCAAGATCGTCAGTGCCTTCGATATCGCCAGTGTGCTGGCCATCGGCGCCGACTGGGTCAATTCGGCACGCGGTTTCATGTTCGCCATCGGCTGCATCCAGTCGCAGAGCTGCCACACCAACAAGTGCCCGACCGGTGTGGCCACCCAGGACCCATTGCGCCAGCGTGCGCTGGTGGTGCCGGACAAGGCAGAGCGGGTTGCCAGCTTCCACCGCAACACCCTGCATGCCCTGGCCGAGATGCTCGCCGCCGCTGGCCTTGAGCACCCGTCGGAGCTCAAGCCAAAACACTTGGCACGGCGCATCAGCAGCAGCGAGATCAGCCTGTTTTCGGATGTGCACACGTTCCTCAAGCCTGGCGAATTGCTCAGTGGCTCGATCGCGAGCGAGTTCTATGCGCGGATGTGGCGGATGGCGCGCAGCGACAGCTTTGCACCGGAGACGGGGGAAACAGCTTCGATACCAGCGCCAGCGGTACGCCGGAAAGAAACAACCCCGGCATAGGCCGGGGCTGCTCGGTACACGGGATCAGTATCAGAAGATGCTGATCGGGTACTCGACGAATACGCGGACTTCGTTGCCGTCGTCGTTGTAGCCGTTCTGCTGTACAGCGTTGTTGGTGCGAAGGAACGAGCTGCGCAGCTTGATCGACAGGTCTTTGGCCGGGCCTTCCTGAACGACGTAACGGATCTGGTTGAAGATCTCGCGCTCTTTGCCTTCGCCGAAGCCTTGCGGGCTGTCGACGCTGCGGGTGTTGATGTTGTCACCCACCACGTAGGCCAGCTTGTAGGTCAGGCCCGGGATGCCGTAGGCACCGAAGTCCAGGCCGTAGCCCAGCTGCCAGGAACGCTCGTCTTCGGCGTTGAAGTCGGACCAGTAGGAGTTGGCCAGGAAGATGGTCGAACCACCGTCACCCACGCCGCCTTCGTTCTGGTACCAGCCGTAGTTGTAGCCGGTGCTGCCGGTGCTGCGCTGGTGCGCCAGGGTGAACGAGTGCGCACCGTAGGCGTAGGTCGCGGCCAGGCTCCAGATGGTGTTGGAGTCGCCGTTGAGCTTGGCGGACTGAACGTACTGCTTGTCGATGTCCGACTTGTAGCCGTTGAAGTCCAGGGTCAGCGACTGGTCATTGGCGATCGGGAAGACGTAGTTCAAGCCCAGGTAGTGCTTCTTCATCACGTCTTCGTTGTCTGCGGTGTACAGCGAAGCGGTGAAGTTGTCGGTGAACTTGTAGCTGCCGCCGAAGACGTTGATCGACTTCAGGCCGCCACCGTCACGACGCTCGGCGCTCTTGCGCGCTTCCTGGGTGAAGCGGCCGGCGTTCAGCTCCAGGCCTTCGATCTCCTTGGAGGTGATCAGGGTGCCGGTGAAGCTTTCAGGCAGCAGACGACCGTCGTCGTAGTTCAGCACGGGCAGTGCTGGCATCTGGTCACCGTACTTGAGCACGGTGTTGGAGATGCGGAACTTCACGGCTGCGCCAGCACGGGCCAGGTCGTGCGGGCCGCTGGCGTTGCCATCGGCGTTCTTGGTGTTTTCCGGCTTGAAGAAGTCGACACCGGCGCCGCCGTTATGGCCCTTGCCGCCGTCCAGACGCACAGCGTACAGGCCGAAGGCGTCAACGCCGACACCGACGGTGCCCTGGGTGAAACCAGAGGAGAAGTTGGCGATGGCCGCCTGGCCCCACTCGATCTGGTCGTCGGTACCGTGCTTCTTGTCACGGTTGATGTAAGCGTTACGCAGCAAAACGTTTGCGTGGCTGTCTTCGATGAAGCCCTTGCTGTCGGCCTGCTCGTTGGCCTGTGCCTGGGTCGCGGCGATCATCGCCAGGGCGACCAGGCTGATCCTGGTTTTCAACATGTTGTTCTTTTCCTTATTTCTTAATCAAAAACGCTCTGCAATATGACGCCAGGAACCAACGCCCCTTCGTAGGTTCGACGCTATGCGGATCCAACTGAAAGGCCGCCGAGGGTTGCGTGGCGGGCCTTGTGCAGCAGCATGGCCAGGTCATGGCCATCAGGCGTTGGCCGAATCCTAGCCGTGTGCGATTACAAATGTCAAAAAGTCGTGAAATGCAGGTCGATATAACCAAAATAACCGGCAGGTGAAGGGCATTTTCATGCCCCTCCCCGCCATCAGTGGGGATTTTGTCTTTTGTCAGATGTGTCGATCTGACGCACCGGATAATTTCCCGGACGCGACCCAATGCCAAATGACTATTTACAAAGTGTTACCTATGTAAAGACGAGTCTTTACAAATACCCAAGCAACAGCAAATAGCAAGCATTACCATTCGCACCTCTTTTTTCACCTGCCTTAGGTTCGGATGTCTCCATGCCTGCCCCCTGCCGACTTTCACCCCTTACGCTAGGCCTGTCGCTGCTATTCAGCGCCAGCCTGGCCAGTGCCGCCTCCACTACCCTGCCCGAGTTGTCGGTTACCGCCGACAGCGAGCGCGAAGAAGACAACCCACGGGTCAAGGAGGTCAGCACCGCAACGCGCACCTCCACCCCTGTGCGCTACGTGCCCCAGGCCATCGACACGGTGAAGACCCGCAATGTCCTGGACTACGGCAGCGACTCGCTGGGCAAGGCATTAGAAGGTATCCCCAACGTCAGCAGCGGCGCGGACACACGCTTCGACAGCGTGCGCATTCGCGGTTTCGAAGCCAGCAACGACTTCTACCTCGACGGTATCCGCGACGACAGCCAGTACATTCGCGACCTGCACAACATCGAGCGGGTCGAAGTGCTCAAGGGCCCGGCCGCCGTGCTGTATGGCCGTGGCAGCCAGGGCGGCATCGTCAACCGGGTGAGCAAGGCACCGGAAAGAGGCCGCCGCTCGTCCATCGAGGCCCAGGGTGGCAGCGAGGACCTGCGAAGCCTGTATGCCGACCTCAGCGCCGACCCCAGCGACACCGTCAGCCTGCGCCTGAACATGGGCAACCAGGACAACAACAGCTTCCGCGACGGCATTGATGGCAGCCGCCAGCTGTTCGCCCCGTCGATGAGCTGGCAGCTCACCCCCGACCTGAACTGGCTGGTGCAATACGAGTACAGCCGCTACAACCGCACCCCCGACCGCGGCATCCCCGGGGTCAATGGGCGCCCTGCCGATGTCAGCCGCAGCACCACCTATGGCGACACCCAGCGCGATTTCATCGACGATCGTGCACAATCGCTGCGTTCGCGCTTGAATTACCAGCTCAACGACACTTGGCAACTGCGCCACACCCTCGGCCTGTTCAAGCTCGACAGCGAGTTCGACAACACCTACCTGACCGGCTACAACGCCAGCAACAACACGGTCACCCGCCAACGTTGGCAACAGGACCTGAACACCCGCAACCTGTTCAACAACCTGGAAGCCGAAGGCGACTTCGCCACCTGGGGCCTGGAACACAAACTGCTGCTGGGCCTGGAGTTCGGCAACCAGCGCCGCGACCCGACGCTGTATACCGCCGCTGCCGTCTCGGCCGGTGGTCGCCCGGTCCCGAGCCTGGACCTGAACAACCCGAATCGCGACCTGCAGCACACCGGCCGCATGGTCGTATCGAGCGACAACCACACCGTGGTCGACAGCCGTGGCCTGTACCTGCAGGACCAGATCCGCCTCAACGATCAGTGGCAGATTCTCGCCGGCGTGCGCTTCGACCAGTTCGACGTGGAGACCACCAACAAGGTGCGCAACCTGTCTGAAAAGCAGGACAGCAACACCACCAGCCCGCGTCTGGGCGTGGTCTATACGCCGTGGCGCGACCACTCGTTCTATGCGTCGTGGAGCAAGACCTTCTCGCCCGTCGGTGGCGGCCTAATCGGCATCACCCCAGGCGCGCCGGGCAACACCAACGACACCAGCCCGGAACTGACCCGGCAGAAGGAAATCGGGGTCAAGAGCGACTGGTTCGACGAGCGCCTGACCACCACCTTCGCCATTTATGAACTTGAGTTGTACAACCGCCGCACGCGTGACCCGAACAACCCGGAAATCACCCTGCTGAGCGGGCTGCAGCGCTCACGCGGCATCGAGCTGACCGCCACCGGCAACATCGTCGGCAACTGGTACGTGCGTGGGGGTATTGGCTTGCAGGATGCAACCATCGTCAAGGACAACAACGGCCAGGAAGGCAACCGCATCAACGACGTGGCCAAGCGCAATGGCAGCCTGTTCGTGACCTGGAAGCCGGAGCTTGGCTGGTACGCCGAGACCGGGTTGACGCTGGTGGGTGAGCGCTATGCCGACAACCAGAACACCACGGTGATGCCGGGTTATGGGCGGTGGGATGCGTTGGCGGGGTTCCGTACCCATGACTGGGATGTGCGGGCGGCGCTGAGCAATATTACCGATAAGACGTATTACAGCTCGGCGACCAGTGCGGCGCAGATTCAGATTGGTGATCCGCGTAGCTTGGTGGTTACAGGGACTTACACCTTCTGATTTTTTTGCTGGCTGTACTGGCCTCTTCGCGGCTGAAGCCGCTCCCACAGATACTGCACAAATTTCAAGCATTGTGTAGTACCCGTGGGAGCGGCTTCAGCCGCGAAGAGGCCGGTACTATCAGTGCCAAACTCCCAGCAGCGCTTCCAGCTCCGCATCGCTGATCAGGCCTTGGGGATAGCGGCCGTCAAGCAGACGTCGTGGGTCGGTCGTCCTGACCCGTTTGCTTCCATGGTGCTTCAACCACTGCGTCAACGTTCTGAGCGATTGGTGATTCACTGCCGATGGGCGCAAAGCCGTCTCACTTGCTGCGTTCATGTCTACACGTACTCCTGGTGCCCGTGAGCGGCTAATCTACTTGGCGATTGTTACAGAACGGAAAAACCGACCTGTCCGAGTTAACTCGCTGAAATCAATACAAAACATATGCCATTTCGGGGTGCCGAATATCGCCGCAAAAAAAAGGCCCGTCATCTGACGGGCCTCGTTACATGGCGTTGATTCAGCGCTTGACCGGCGCCGGCTGCTGTTGGGTCAGGCAGTGGATATTGCCACCGCCGAGTAGCAACTCACGGCCGGGGATCATCACCACCTCATGGTCCGGGAAGACCTTGGCCAGGATCGCTCTAGCCTGGGCATCCGCCGGGTCGTTGAAGCTTGGCGCGATGATGCCGCCGTTGACGATCAGGAAGTTCACATAGGAACCGGCCAGGCGTACCGACGGGTCGCGCTCCTGGCTACCGGCCACGTGATCGACACCGGCGCACTCTTCTTCAGTGGCGAACAGCGGGCCCGGGATCGGCATCTTGTGCACCACGAACTCGCGGCCCTTGGCGTCGCGGGTGTTTTTCAGCACCTCGTAGGCGGCATGGCAGCGCTTGTAGTTGGGGTCGTTGGAATCATCGGTCCAGGCCAGTAACACTTCGCCTGGGCTGACGTAACAACAGAAGTTGTCGACGTGGCCATCGGTTTCGTCGTTATACAGGCCATCCGGCAGCCAGACGATGGTCTCGACAGCCAGGTGTTCGCGCAGGATCTCTTCGATCTGCTCGCGGTTCAGGTGCGGGTTGCGGTTGTGGTTGAGCAGGCACTCTTCGGTGGTGATCAGGGTGCCCTCGCCGTCCACGTGGATCGAGCCGCCTTCGAGCACGAAGCCCTCGGTGTGGTAACGCTGGCAGCGCTCCATTTCCATGACCTTGGCCGCCAGTTCCTCGTCGCGGTTCCACGGCGCGTACAGGCCGCCCTCGAAGCCACCCCAGGCGTTGAAGCCCCAGTCCACACCGCGCACTTCGCCCGCGTTGTTGATCACGAAGGTTGGGCCGGTGTCGCGCACCCAGGCGTCATCGTTGCTGATTTCCACCACACGGATGTTCGGCAGGTCGAGCTGGCGACGGGCGTTTTCGTACTGACCGGCGGAAACCGCCACAGTGACTGGCTCGAAACGGGCGATGGCTTTGGCCAAGGTCACGTGGGCCGCCTGGGCAGGCTTGCCACCCAGGCGCCAGTTGTCTGCACGCTCTGGCCAGACCATCCACACCTGGCTTTGCGGAGCCCATTCGGCGGGCATGTGGAAACCGTCGGCGCGGGGGGTGGAGTTCAGGGTTTTCATGGGTAACCTCTGCAAAGGCCTAGGCCGATGGTCAATGGAATGCTGGATTTATAACCGATAAATATCGGCTTTTAAAGCTCGATGCATACGAACGGTCAATAAAAATGCCGCACAAGCCGATAACAATCGACATGCACGGCATTCCTGATGCTTACAGGTCTTCGGACAGAATCCGATCCACACTGTTCACAAAGTAGTCCACGCTGGCTTTCGTGGTGCACATCGGCGGCTTGATCTTGAGGATGTTCAGGTAGTCGCCGGTCGGCTGCATGAAAATGCCCAGGTCGCGCAGGCGATTGCACAACGTCATGGTTTCTTCGGTAGCCGGCTCTAACGTTTCGCGGTCACGCACCAGCTCCAGCCCCAGATAGAAGCCCGACCCATGGGCGGCTCCGGCCAACGGATGTTTATCGACCAACGCCTGCAGGCGCGCCTTGAAGTAACGCCCGGTTTCACGGGCGTTCTGCCACAGCCCCTCGTCTTCCATCACATCCAGCACCGCCATGCCGATACGGCAACTGACCGGGCTGCCGCCTGCGGAAGAGAAGAAGTAACCCTGCGCTTCCAGCGCTTCGGCAATTTCGCGGCGGGTGATTACCGCGCCCAGTGGCTGGCCGTTGCCCATGCCCTTGGCCATGGTGATGATGTCGGGCACCACGCCCTGTTCCTCGAAGCCCCAGAAGTACTCACCCAGGCGGCCATAACCGACCTGCACTTCGTCGGCGATGCACACGCCGCCGCGGGCACGCACCTTGGCATAGGCTTCTTGCAGGTAGCTCGGCGGCAGCGAGATGCCGCCGGCATTGCCATACACCGGTTCACAGATCATGCCGGCCAACTGACGGCCACGGGCATCGAGGTCGGCCAGCTTGGCGTCGACGTCGCGCAGGTAGTCACCGGCACTGCCGGCGCCCCGGTAGCGGCCACGGAAGGTATTCGGCGCCTCGACCGGGTGCACCCAATCCGGCCGGGTTTCCAGGGCTTGCGGGTTGTCGGCGATCGAGGTGGAAATGGCATCGGTGGCCACCGACCAACCGTGGTAGGCCTCCAGCACGCTGAGCAGGTCGCGCCCGCCGCTGTAAGCCCAGGCCAGGCGGATCGCCAGGTCGTTGGCTTCGGTGCCGCTGTTGACCAGGAATACCCGGTCGAAACCGGCCGGTGCCAGGTCTAGCAAGCGCTCGGAGAATTCGGCGATGGCGGCGTAATGGAAGCGCGAGTTGGTGTTGAGCAGCGACCACTGGCGCGCCGACTCGGCCACCATGCGCGGATGGCCATGGCCGAGCACCGCGACGTTGTTGAGCATGTCGAGGTAGGCGCGGCCCTGCATGTCGAACAGGTAATTGCGCCAGCCGCGTTCGATGTGCGGCGGCTGCGCGTAGTAGTGCTTCTGCGAGCGGGCGAAGCTGGCGTCGCGGCGGGCTAGCAGGGCCTGCGGGTCGGCCAGCGGTTCTGCGTCGCAGTCGAAGCCCAGCAGCGCTGCCGGCGAAGGGCACAGCGCCAGCCAGGCGGCAGCGTGGGAAGGCGTGGCAAAGAATGGTGGTTGGAGAGCGTCGTCCAGGCATAGCTGAACACTGAGGAAGCCACAACTGCTGCCCAACGTCTGGCCCTTGGTCAAGGACTGGCCGTCTGCCGGTGCGTCTTCCAGGCCACTGAGCCACAACGTCCATTGGGCCGTGCGCAGGCTCCCGCGACCATCGCCCTGGCGCTGCCAGATACCTGTCTGAGGTGCTTGCAGCGTTGTGCCGTTAGGTACGTGCAACTCGACGCCCAAGGCGCAGGTGGCGGGTTCTTCGGGACGGTCGATGTGCGTTTGGGACAGGCGGTATTGCCCATGCAGGCTGCACGCCGGCGCCGGTTGCGCGGTCAGCAGGCGCTGATCGAACCCCGGTTGCTCCCAGTTTCCAGCTTCGCAGTGCGTGCTGAGCACGCCCATATCGACCCGGGCCACCTCCTGCCCGGCCAAGTCCGGGAGCAAGGGTGCAGCGTCAGCCAGATCGGGCGCGCACGGCTCAAGACCCGCTGCCTGCAGAATGGCGGCTTCCATCAGGGCGAAAGGCACGGCGGTAGCGGTGTCGAAGATCTCCCACTCATGGGCGATATTGTCGCGGGTGTACTGGTTGCCAGGGTCAACGGCCAGTTGTTGCTCGCTGCTCAGCACCAGCACGGCGGCACGGTTCAGTACCAGCGGCCAAAGGGCGCGCAGTTCGGCCTCGCTCAACGGGTTGACGGCCTGATAAGCGCGCACTGCCGGCAGGATGCGCAACGGATCTCCCTCGGCATGATGCAGCAATGCCGCACAGGTGACCGACAGGTCGGCGATACGCCAGGTACGCAGCAGGTCGCCGAAATCGATGACGCCTTGCAGTTGCCATTGGCGTTCGCCGTCTCTAGCCCACACGGCGTTGTCGTCGGTGATGTCCAGGTGCACGGCCTGGCTCGGCAGTTGCCCGACCAACGGTGCAAGCTTTTCAGCGGCCAGGCGGGTGGCCTGCTCGACGCGGGCGCGCTGGCCGGCATCCTGCAACACAGGTAGCAGATGCTCGATCAGGGCCTGGGCATGCTGCGGGTCCCATTGCAGGGTGCGCGCCAGGCCCGAGTGGTCGAAATCGACCAGGGCCTGATCGATGCGGGCGCAGAGCGCGCCCAGTTCGGCCATCAGCCGTGGCGGCATGTGCTTGAGGCGCGTCAGCGGCTGACCCTCTATATAACCCAGCAACCGTGCGCGCAGCGGTTGGCCGTCGATGTCCAGCGTCAGCAAATCCTTGCCGTCCCGGGCCGTACGTACCGCTGGAACCGGCAACCCCTGCTCACTCAGGTAAGCCAGGGCCGCATGCTGCGCCTCTAACTCCACCTGGGCATAACTGCCATGGCACACCTTGAGCACGAACCGCGCTTGCCCGGTGTCCAGGCGGAAGTTGAGGTCCTGCTGGCTGCCCAGCGCAGACAGGCTGCCAGCCAGGTCATAATGAGCCTGCAGCAAGGCATGCGCCTGGGCTTCGCTGAGCGACGGGCTGGGCAGGCTGGAACGCTGGATCAGGGTGCGCAGGGGCATGAAGATGAAACCTCTTTTACTTTTTTGCTTATCTCGCCACTGCAGTGGCCGATAAACAAGTGGCAAAGATGAAAAGATCAATGTGCGCCCGTGCGCGATCATGACGGCAATCTAGGATTGCATAAGGCCAAGGCAGGCTACATTCAACACAGCGGACAACCCTTGAGTACAGGTCAGACAATCACCATGAAGATCATCAAAACTGACATACCTGATGTACTGATCATCGAACCAAAGGTTTTCCGCGATGATCGCGGATTTTTCTTTGAAAGCTTCAATGAACGCGATTTTTCCGAGCAGATTGGATCTAAAGTGCGCTTTGTTCAGGACAACCATTCGCGGTCGCAGCGCGGCGTGCTGCGCGGGTTGCACTATCAGATCGACAATCCCCAGGGGAAACTGGTCCGCGTGACCAAGGGCGAAGTGCTGGACGTCGCCGTGGATATCCGCCGCAGCTCGGACACCTTCGGCCGCTGGGTAGCGACCCGGCTGAGTGACCAGGACCACCACCAGTTCTGGATCCCACCAGGGTTCGCTCATGGTTTCCTGGTCCTCAGCGAATCGGCAGACTTCCTCTACAAGACCACCGACTACTACAACCCGGCGGCCGAGCGCTGCATCCGCTGGGACGACCAGGACCTGGCCATCGACTGGGGCGTTGAAGCGCCGTTGCTGTCGCCCAAGGACCAGGCTGGCGCGCTGCTTAAAGACGCGGACCTGTTCCCATGAAAGTGCTGGTCTGTGGCTGCAACGGCCAGGTCGCCCAAGCGCTGAAGGCGCAACTCTCCGGCGTTGGTGAGCTGCACGTACTTGGCCGCGAGCAACTGGACCTGGCCCGGCCCGAGGCACTGCGCGAACCGCTGCGTCGGCTAGCGCCTGAGCTGATCATCAACGCCGCCGCCTACACCGCCGTGGACCAGGCCGAGAGCGAACCGGACCTAGCCTTTGCGATCAATGCGCAGGCACCCGGGGTGCTCGCCGAAGAGGCCCTGCGCCTTGGCGCGCCATTGATCCACTACTCCACCGATTACGTGTTCGACGGCGAGAAAGCTACCCCATATAACGAGCACGATGTACCCAACCCGTTGGGTGTCTATGGACGCAGCAAACTGGCCGGAGAGCAGGCCATTGCCGCAGTCGGGGGCGAGCACCTGATCCTGCGCACCAGCTGGGTCTACTCGCTGCACGGGCGCAACTTCCTGTTGACCATGCAACGCCTGCTGCAGGAGAAGCCGCAGCTGCGCGTGGTCGACGACCAGATCGGCGCTCCCACCTGGGCCACGGCCCTCGCCACCGCCACCCAAGCGCTTATCGCACGCTGGCAAGCCGGGGAGGCTGGCCCCTGGGGCACTTATCACCTGACCGCACAGGGCGAGACGTCGTGGTTCGGCTTTGCCCAGGCCATCGGCGAGCAACTCAAGGCCCGCGGCCTGCCTTGCGCCGAGGTACTGCCGATCCCTTCCAGCGAATACCCGACACCTGCCCGCCGGCCGCTCAACTCGCGCCTGGACTGCTCGCGCCTGGCCCGCGAATGGGACGTGCAGCCAGCACATTGGCAGCAAGCACTGATCGACTGCCTCAAGTAGCGCATAATTGCGCCAGACTCCACTGGCGCATTTTCGCAATGATTGCAAAACCCACGCACCCTCGCCGTCCCCGCTGGCGCAGCCTGGCCCTGCTGGCCCTGTGCCTGGCCCCCTTGCTGTGGCCGCTGCATCATCTCGCCGAACGCTATTACCAGGACGAACTGGCCTCGCAAAACCGCCAGACCCTCGACCTGTACGTGGCCAACCTGCTCGGCACCCTGCACCGCTACGAAACCCTGCCACAGATCCTCGGCGACCTACCGGCGCTGCGCGGCGTGCTGGACGACCCGTTCAAGCTCGAAGCGGTGACCAACGCCAACCGCCTGCTCAAGGACATCGTCCACCAGACCGGTGCCGAGGTGATGTACCTGATGGATATCAGCGGCAACACCCTGGCCGCCTCCAACTGGGACAAGCGCGACAGCTTCGTCGGCCGCAACTTCGCCTTCCGCCCGTATTTCAATGAAGCCATGGCCGGGCAACTTGGGCGCTTCTTCGGCCAGGGCACCACCTCGGCCAAGCGCGGCTACTTCTTTGCCGCCGCCGTGCGCGACCGCGAACGCATCGTCGGCGTGCTGGTGGTCAAGGTCGACCTCGACCACACCGAGACCCTTTGGGGCCGCACGCCCGAGCAACTGCTGCTGACCGACCACAATGGGGTGGTGATCCTCACCTCGCGGCCAGACTGGCGCTTCCGCGCCACCCGTGAGCTGACCGAAGCCGAGCGCCAGGCGATCATCGCCATCCAGCCCTACCCGACCCAGGCGCCGCAGCCGCTGGTGCTCAACCAGGACGCCTGGCTGGCCCAGACCCGCGACATCAAGGAGACCGGTTGGCAAGTCAGCATCCTCGCCCCGCGCATGCTGGTCGACCGCTCGGTGCAGACGGTCATGGCCATCGGCGGCGGTGCGCTGCTGGTGCTGATGCTGTTGGCGGGCCTAGTGATGCAGCGGCGCCGACACTACATCGACCGCATCGACTTCGAAGCCCGCGGCCGCCAGGAGCTGGAAAACCGTGTGGTGCAGCGCACCGCCGACCTCGAAGGCCTGAATACCCGGCTCAAGAGCGCGGTGCTGGAGCGCGAGAACGCCCAGCAAGAACTGGTGCGCGCCCAGGACGAGCTGGTGCAGGCCGGCAAGCTGTCGGTGCTCGGCACCATGTCGGCGAGCATCAGCCACGAACTCAATCAGCCCTTAGCGGCGATCCGCAGCTACGCGGAAAACGCCGAGGTCCTGCTCGACCACCAACGTACCGAGGATGCCCGCGGCAATCTCAAGCTGATCGGTGAGCTGACCGGGCGCATGGCTTCGATCATCGCGCACCTGCGCGCCTTCGCCCGCCGCGATCGCCACGCGCCGGAAAGCGTTGCCCTGCAGCCGGCGCTGGACGACGCCCTGGCCCTGCTGGCCAAGCGCCGCCGGGCCATGGCCGTGGAGCTGATCCGCGACCTGCCCGATGCCACCCTGTGGGTACAGGCCGGCGAAACCCGACTGCGCCAGGTGCTCGGCAACCTGCTGGCCAATGCCCTCGATGCATTGACCGAAAAGGCCAACCCACGCCGCCTGTGGCTGAGTGCCGAAAAGCGCGACGACTACGTCTACCTGTTCATCCGCGACAACGGCCCGGGCTTCAGCCGCCAGGCCCTGGAGCACGCCAAGGAGCCGTTCTTCACCACCAAGACCCGCACCCAGGGCCTCGGTCTGGGCCTGGCCATCTGCGAAAGCCTGATGCGTGCGCTGGGGGGCGAGCTGCTGCTGGCCAACCACCCGGAAGGCGGCGCCCTGCTTACCTTGCAACTGCGCGTCGCCACGCCTGGCGCCAACCTGCAACCTTCAGAGGACCCCTCGGCATGACCACCGAGCCTTACATCGACAGCCAGGCCCAGGTCCTGCTGGTGGACGATGACCCACACCTGCGCCAGGCCCTGAGCCAAACCCTCGACCTCGCCGGCCTCAAGGTAGTCGCCCTGGCCGACGCCCAGGGCTTGGCCGAGCACATCGAGCCCGACTGGCCCGGTGTGGTGGTCAGCGATATCCGCATGCCCGGCATCGACGGCCTGCAATTGCTTGAGCAGCTGCATGGCCTCGACAACGAACTGCCGGTGCTGCTGATCACCGGCCACGGCGATGTGCCGCTGGCAGTACAAGCCATGCGCGCGGGGGCCTACGATTTCCTGGAAAAACCCTTCGCCACCGATGCCCTGCTCGACAGCGTACGCCGCGCCCTGGCCTTGCGCCGGCTGGTGCTGGACAACCGCAGCCTGCGCCTGGCCCTGAGCGACCGCCAGCAACTGGCCACCCGCCTGGTCGGCCATTCGCCTGCCATGCAGCGCCTGCGCGAGCAGATCGGCGCCCTGGCCGGCACCCGCGCCGACGTGCTGATCCTCGGTGAGACCGGCGCCGGCAAGGAAGTGGTGGCCCGCGCCCTGCACGACCTGTCCAGCCGCCGCGACGGCCCATTCGTGGCCATCAATGCCGGGGCGCTGGCCGAGTCGGTGGTCGAAAGCGAACTGTTCGGCCATGAACCCGGTGCTTTCACCGGCGCGCAGAAGCGCCGCATCGGCAAGTTCGAGTTCGCCAACGGCGGCACGCTGTTCCTCGACGAAATCGAGAGCATGAGCCTGGACGTGCAGGTCAAGCTGCTGCGCCTGCTGCAGGAGCGAGTGGTTGAGCGCCTGGGCGGCAATCAGCTGATCCCGTTGGACATCCGCATCATCGCCGCGACCAAGGAAGACTTGCGCACCTCCGCCGACCAGGGCCGCTTCCGCGCCGACCTTTATTACCGCCTCAACGTGGCCCCGCTGCGCATCCCGCCGCTGCGCGAACGGGGTGATGACATCCTGGTGCTGTTCCAGCATTTCGCCGACACCGCCAGCGAACGCCACGGCCTGCCGGTGCACAGCCTGCAGCCAGCGCAACGGGCCATGCTGTTGCGCCACGGTTGGCCCGGCAACGTGCGTGAACTGCAGAACGCCGCCGAACGCTTCGCCCTGGGCCTGGAACTGGCCCTTGATAGTCAGGCACCTGCTGCGGCTGCCCCTTCGGCGCCGATATCGCTGGGTAATCTCAGTGAACAGGTCGAGCAATTCGAACGCTCGCTGATCGCCGCCGAACTGGCCCAGCCGCACAGTTCCATGCGCAGCCTGGCCGAGGCACTCGGCGTCCCGCGCAAGACACTGCACGACAAATTGCGCAAGCACGGCCTCAATTTCGACGGCGGCAACAGCGGACACGATGACAACGAGGACAACCGCCATGAACAGCGATAGCCAGTACCTGCAGTCGGTGCTGCACAGCGATATTCCCCTGACCCGCGAAATGGGCCTGGAAGTCATCGATTGGCAAGGCAAGAGTCTGCGCCTGCAATTGCCGCTGGCCGCCAACGTCAATCACAAGAGCACCATGTTCGGCGGCAGCCTGTACTGCGCTGCTGTGCTGGTGGGTTGGGGATGGCTGCACCTGCGGCTGCGCGAGATGGGGATCGATGACGGGCATATCGTCATTCAGGAGGGCCAGATCAGCTATCCGCTGCCGGTGACCGGCACGGCGGTGGCACGCTGTGCAGCGCCGGACGACAAAACCTGGGAACGTTTCGTGACGATGTACCAGCGCCGGGGCCGCGCGCGGCTGACGCTGGAAACTACCGTGAGTAACGTCGACAGCGACGAGCCCGCCGTCACGTTCAGCGGCCAGTACGTCCTGCACCGCTGACACGGCTTGCATCAATCCTCTGTAGGAGCGGCTTCAGCCGCGAACACCGGCGAAGCCGGTGCCATCCACCGCGTTGCCTGCTTCGCGGCTAAAGCCGCTCCCACAGGGGTATTGCGCAGGCTCTTAGATAAGCTTCAGGAACGCCTGACGCCAGGCGGCATTCTTGGGCAACGCCACGAAGAATGGGTTGAGCAGCGAATCGCGAGCCGGATAACGGAACGCCAGCCCATCCACCCCGATCACTTCACCACCCGCGCCTTCCAGCACACCCTGGGCGGCAGCGGTATCCCACTGCGAGGTCGGCGCCAGGCGCGGATAGCAGTCGGCGCTGCCTTCGGCCAGCAGGCAGAATTTCAGCGAACTGCCGATATTGGCCAGCTCCAGTTCGCCAACCGCAGCGCCCAGGCCAGCCAGCAACGCTTCCTGCTGCGGGCTGGAGTGGCGACGGCTGGCCACCACGGTGAAGCGGCCATCGGCAGGCGGAGCGCTGCGGACCTGGATCGGCTGGGCCTGGCCGCCCGCCTCTGCGCGCCAGGCGCCCAAGCCGCGGCCACCGAAGTAGCAGCGCCCGCTGGTCGGCATCGACACCACGCCAAACACCACGTCGCCATTCTCGATCAAGGCGATATTGACGGTGAACTCTTCGCTACCGGCGATGAATTCCTTGGTGCCGTCGAGCGGATCGACCAGCCACCAGCGCTGCCAGCCCTGGCGTTCGGCCAGCGGGATGTTGCAGTCTTCCTCGGACAACACCGGGATCTCAGGCGCCAGGGCCTGCAGGCCGTCGGCAATGACCCGGTGCGCGGCCAGGTCAGCGGCGGTCACCGGCGAATCGTCGGCCTTGTTGGTCACCGCCACATCGGCGCGCCAGAACGGCAGGATCGCCTCGCCCGCCTGGCCGGCCAGTTCCACCACTTCGTGCATCAATTGCAGGTCGTTCATAGGTCAAGCAGCCCTCGCTGAATCATCAGGTCACGTGCCAGGTACAGCGCCGCCAGCGCCCGTCCTTCGGTGAACTGCGGATGCATGGCCAAGGCCGAGAGCTCACGCAGGTTGACCTTGTCGACTCGCATCGGCTCGGGTTCATCGCCCTCAAGCCTCTCTTCGTACAAGTCGGTGGCCAGCACCACCTGAATCTTCTGGCTCATGTAGCCCGGCGACAGCGACAGCTCGGTCAGGTGTTCCAGTTGACGCGCGCCAAAGCCGGCCTCTTCCTTGAGTTCCCGGTCAGCCGCCGCCAGCACGTCTTCGCCCGGTTCGATCAGGCCCTTGGGCAGCGACAGCTCGTACTCGTCGGTACCGCCGCAATATTCCTCGACCAGCACCGCGTGCTCAGCATCAATCATGGCCACGATCATCACCGCGCCGTAACCGTTGCCACGGCCGACCAGGCGCTCGTAGGTACGCTCGGTGCCATTGCTGAAACGCAACTGCACCGCCTCGACGCGGAACAAGCGGCTGCTGGCGACGATTTCGCGTCTGAGAACGGTGGGTTTCTGGCGCATGGGGCGGCTCCTTGGCGTGAACGGGTTACTATACCGTGGCTTGCCGACTGAACGAGAGTTTCCCATGCCTGTTCTTCCCTGGTCCGCCATCGATACTGTCCTGCTGGACATGGACGGCACCCTGCTCGACCTGCACTACGACAACCGCTTCTGGCTGGAGCACCTGCCCCAGCGCTACGCCGAGCTGCATGGCGTGAGCCGGGCCATGGCGGAAATGGAGCTGCAACCGCTGTTCGAGCGCAATGCCGGTACCCTCAACTGGTACTGCCTGGACTTCTGGAGCCACGAGCTGAACCTGCCGATTCGCGAGCTCAAGCGCGAGATCGCCGACCTGATCGCCCTGCGGCCCGATGCCGATACCTTCCTTGCAGCGATCCGCCAGGCGGGCAAGCGCGTGGTGATGATCACCAATGCCCACCGTGATTCGCTGTCGCTGAAGCTGGAGCGAGTGGAGTTGGCGCCGTATTTTGAGCGGCTGATCAGTTCGCATGATTATGGCTACCCGAAGGAGAGCCCGCAGTTCTGGGATGCGTTGCAGGCGGATATCGGGTTTGTGCCGGAGCGGAGTCTGTTCATCGATGACACGCTGGCGATTCTTCGCAGTGCACAGCGGTATGGCGTGGGGCATTTGCTGGCGGTGCGCCAGCCGGACAGCCAGGCGGCGCCACGAGATACCCAGGAGTTCGCTGCCGTCGAGGATTACCGGGAATTACTGCAGGGCCTGTAATGGCCCTTTCGCGGGGCAAGCCCGCTCCCACAATGGTCCTGGCAACACCCATCATTGTGGGAGCGGGCTTGCCCCGCGAAAGGGCCGGGTCAGGCTAGAGAACTTATTCGGGAATACGCAAAACCTGCCCCGGATAGATCTTGTCCGGGTGGGTGAGCATCGGCTTGTTGGCCTCGAAGATTTTGTTGTACTGATTGGCGTTGCCATACACGACTACGGAAATGGCTGACAGCGTGTCACCCTTTTTCACGGTTACGAACCGTGCAGCCTTGACGACTGGCCCGGTCACGGTGATCTGATCATCAACGCTGGCCACACCATTGATGTTGCCCGCCGCCAGGATAATCTTCTCTTTCTCCTCCTGGCTGGCCACCTCGCCCTTGAGGATGATCTTGTCACCCTCTACCGTGGCGGTGATGTTGGGGTTGCCCAGGCCGACACTCTCCACGTGTTTCTTCAACTGCTCTTCAGCATTGGCATTGCCTGGGGTCAGCAGGTCGATCAACTTCTCGCCGGCTTCCTTCACGAAACTGAACAGGCTCATAGCGCGCTCCTTGTTGACTGAAAACCTCGGAGAAAGGAGTCTAGGCCAGGATTGCCCCGCCCGCCCCACTGCGACCAATCGACGCGGTCTATCAAGGCATAGACCTTAGCGATTAGACGTGGCCGGCGCACGGGCCTAGGCTGGGTGCTATCAAATAGCCGCCGGTAGTCAGCCGATGAACAAGCCTCCGGTCTGCGCGGCCGCCACACCTCTTGCCATGCCTGCCGCCAGCAACACCTACCACTACGTCCAGCTCGACGACACCGCACGAGCCAGCACGCCGCTGGCCGAGGAAGTTGCCCTGGCCATCGCCTACAACGGCCTCAACCAGGCTGTGATGCTGGTCAGCCCTACCGACCTGGAAGACTTTGCGGTCGGCTTCAGCGTTGGCAGCGGGATTGTCGAAGGCACTGCAGAAATCTATGACCTGAAACTGTCCGGCAGCGGCTCGGCGATGTACGCCGATCTTGAGATTTCCAGCCGTGCGTTCTGGAACCTCAAGAACCAGCGCCGCCAGTTGGCCGGCACCAGTGGCTGTGGCCTGTGTGGCGTCGAGGCCCTGGAGCAGGCGCTGCCGGATCTGGCTGAACTGCCTGGTGCGCCGTTACCTCCCGCGCAGTGGCTTGACGGCCTGCGTGAACGCATCGGTGTCTTCCAGCCTCTGGGCCAGCACTGCGGCGCCGTGCATGCGGCGCTGTTCATGAATGCCCAGGGCGAAATCCTGCTAGGCCGCGAAGACATCGGCCGGCATAACGCGCTGGATAAAGTCATCGGCGCTCTGCTGCGCCAGAACATTGCGACAGAAGGCGGCCTGGCCATCGTCACCAGCCGCTGCAGCCTGGAGCTGATCCAGAAAGTCCTGCGCGCCGGCATCCAGACCTTGGTCAGCCTCTCGGCGCCCACCGGCCTCGCCCTGCAGTGGGCGCGCAAGCACAACCTCAACCTCATTCATCTGCCTAAACACAGTGCACCGCGGGTCTACAGCCCTGCGGCGGAGTCGAACCAGCCGTGACCTCGTACCAGCCTCTTCCCGACAATGCCCCCGCCTCCACCCCTCGTTACAAGCCCTACCACGGCCCTGCCGGCGGTTGGGGTGCGCTGCGCAGCGTGGCCAAGGCCTGGGTCGGCAGCGACAACGCGCTGAAAAACCTGCGCGCCCTGCTCAAGACCAACCAGAACGGCGGCTTCGATTGCCCCGGTTGCGCCTGGGGCGACTCTCCCGAAAGCGGCATGGTCAAGTTCTGCGAAAACGGCGCCAAGGCAGTCAACTGGGAAGCCACCAAGCGCCGTGTGGATGCGGCCTTCTTCGCCCGTTACAGCGTCAGCGCACTGCTCCAGCAGAGCGACTATTGGCTCGAATACCAGGGCCGCCTGACCGAGCCGATGGTCTACGACCCGGCCAGCGATCGCTACCAGCCGATCGCCTGGGAAGAGGCCTTCACCCTGATCGCCCGAGAGCTGAACGCACTCGCCACGCCCGACCAGGCCGAGTTCTACACCTCGGGCCGCGCCAGCAACGAGGCGGCGTACCTGTACCAATTGTTTGTCCGCGCGTTCGGCACCAACAACTTTCCCGACTGCTCGAACATGTGCCACGAGGCCAGCGGTGTGGCGCTGGGCCAGAGCGTCGGGGTGGGCAAAGGCACGGTCACCTTCGACGACTTCGAGCATGCCGATGCGATTTTCGTCTGGGGCCAGAACCCCGGCACCAACCACCCGCGCATGCTCGACCCGCTGCGCGATGCGGTGAAGCGCGGCGCCCAGGTGGTGTGCGTCAACCCGCTCAAGGAGCGTGGTCTGGAGCGCTTCCAGCACCCACAAAACCCGCTGGAGATGCTCACCAACAGCGACCGCCCGACCAATACCGCGTTCTTCCGCCCGGCACTGGGCGGCGACATGGCGATGCTGCGCGGCATGGCCAAGTTCGTCCTGCAGTGGGAGCGCGAGGCTCAGGCCAAGGGCGAGCCGGCGATCTTCGACCACGTATTCATCGCCGAGCATGGTCACGGCGTCAATGAATACCTGGCGGCGGTGGACGCCACCTCGTGGCAGCACATCCAGGAGCAATCCGGCCTGGCGCTGGACGACATCGAACTGGCCGCGCGCATGTATTGCCGTGGCAAGCGGGTGATCATGTGCTGGGCGATGGGCATTACCCAACACCGCCATTCGGTTCCCACCATTCAGGAAATCGTCAACCTGCAGATGCTGCGCGGCAATATCGGCGTACCCGGCGCCGGCCTGTGCCCGGTGCGCGGCCACAGCAACGTGCAGGGCGACCGCACCATGGGCATCAACGAGCGCCCGCCGGTGGCGCTGCTCGATGCCATCGAAAAGCGCTTTGGCTTCCGCGTACCGCAACACAACGGCCACAACACCGTCGAGGCGATCCACGCCATGCTCGATGGCCGCGCCAAGGTGTTCATCGGCCTGGGCGGCAACTTCGCCCAGGCGACCCCGGATACCGAACGCACAGCAAAGGCCTTGCGCAACTGCGAACTGACCGTGCACATCAGCACCAAGCTCAACCGCAGCCACCTGATCCACGGCAAGCAGGCGCTGATTCTGCCCTGCCTGGGCCGCACCGACATCGACCTGCAGGCCGACGGCCCGCAGGCGGTCACGGTGGAAGACTCGTTCAGCATGGTCCACGCCTCCAACGGCCAGCTAAAGCCGCTGTCGAAGCAGATGCGTTCGGAGCCGGCAGTAGTCGCCGGCATCGCCGCCGCCACGCTGGGCAAACGCCCGGTGGACTGGCACTGGTTGGTCGCGGACTACAGCCGTATTCGTGACCTGATCGGCGACACCATCGCCGGCTTCGCTGGCTTCAACCAGCGCCTGAGCCACCCCGGCGGCTTCTATCTGGGCAACAGCGCCGGCAGCCGCCAATGGAAGACCACCAGCGGCCGCGCCAACTTCAAGGCCAACCTGCTGCCCGACACTCTGCTCGATGAGCGCGTGCGCGCCAGCGGCCAGGTGCCGGACCTGATCATGCAGTCGATGCGCTCGCACGATCAGTACAACACCACCATTTACGGCCTGGACGACCGCTACCGTGGCGTACGCGGCCAGCGGGACGTGCTGTTCGTCAATGAAGCCGACATCATCCGCCTGGGCTTCCAGCCGGGGCAGAAGGTAGACATCGTGTCGCTGTGGGGCGATGAGCATGTGCGCCGAGTGCAGGGTTTCACCCTACTGGCCTTCGATATCCCGGCTGGGCAGGCGGCGGCCTACTACCCCGAGGTGAATCCGCTGATTCCGCTGGAAAGCATCGGTGAGGGCAGCCATACGCCAACCTCCAAATTCGTCGCCATCAAGCTGGAACGGGCGCGCGACGACGGCCGGATCGTATAACGGGCAAAAACGAAAAAGCCCTGTTCCGCGAGGGTTCAGGGCTTTGTCACAATAACCTCAGACACGCGAAAATCGATTAAGTTTCATAGCAAATACAGTAACTTAGAGAATTGTGTACAACTCGTGCTACTCGTCGGATTTCCATTGCCAGGCGCATCGCAGAGCCTCAAATTCGCCCTCGTCATCCCTATGAGGCTCTCTTGATGAAGAAGTACTCCTCGATTCTGTTGTTGTCTTTCAGCTTGCTCAGCGGCGTTGCCATGGCAGGCGGCAATACCGAGGCCGGCATTGGCGGCGCATTGGGTGGGGTACTCGGCTCCGTAGTGGGCAACTCCATCGGCGGTAGCACCGGCGGCGCCATTGGTGCCGGCCTGGGCGGCGCGGCCGGCGGTGCCCTGGGTGCCGACAAGCGCCAGCGTGGTGAGGCCGCCATCGGTGGTGCACTGGGCGCTGCAGGCGGTAACGTGGTCGGTCGCTCGGTGGGTGGCACCACCGGTAGCTACATCGGTGCAGCCGCAGGCGGCGGCGCCGGTGGCGCGCTGGGTAACTACATGGGCAACAAGGCCGATGAAGACGAGCGCCATGACGATCGCCGCTACCGTCGTGGTTACGACGACCGTCGTCACTATGACCGCGGCCGTCATTATGGCCACCGCAAGCACAAGCGCCACTGGCGCGATTGATGTTCCAAGGCCCTCCTCACTCAGGAGGGCCTTTTCATTTGCGTCGATAGTGTTAACTTACAATAAAAAACTATCATTTTTACCAGTAGCGCTTCGCGACCCTAGACTTTAAATTCATGCCTCCAACCAAGCAATGGAGGCTGTCATGCCCACTTATCAAGATTCATTCGAAAATTTGCTAGTCGGTGACCTGAATACTCGTGAGTTGACGCGTGAGGGTTTTGTTCTAAAACTTCCTGAAGATGTTCGACTTAGGGTTGAACCATCGTCAAAAGATGGAAAGAAGATCACAGGCGACGGCGGCTTGCACTTCCCCTCATCAGCAACCTTCAGCTTTTACGCAAAAACAGACCGTGCTCAAAAACTGAAAAAGTTCTCCATTTTAATTAATACGCGATCGCCGGACGGTACCAAGCCGCAATTCAAAGCATTTGCTGTGGACGGCACGGTGGAAAGCCACGAATTTGCACTGGGCGATTACGCTCTTGATTACACAACCGGCAAGGACATTGAGCATATTGATTTTATAGTCCCCGTTAGTGCAGACCAAGGTGTTGACTTCAGCATCACCGACATTACTACAGTTTATGTGGATTGATTAATTTAGCTGCATCCTGCCCGCGCCAAAAAATAGAGCCTGTTAACTGCAGGCTCTTTTTAGCTCGCATGCACAATAAACTGGCAAGACATTACTACCGGCTTTTTTCAGGTTTGTGGGTTGAGCTTCAAGCTACAAAGAATGACCTGTAGCGCCATTGGCAGCGGTACCGGCCTGCCGCTTGCTCGCTCGATAAATACCTGCACTACCGCTCCCACTGCACAGGCTTCCGTCTCGCCCGGGCGATACAGCGCCAACCGGTACTCCACCGTGCTACCTGCCAGGCGCGTCACGCCCAGGCCCACCTCGAGCACATCCGGGAAGCCCGGCAACGCGAAGAAATCCGCCGCCGAACTGACCACGAATGCCGCCAGTTCGCCTTCACGCAGGTCGAACTCGGCTTGCTCGAGGAGAAAGGCCTGGATGGCGATTTCGAAGAAGCCGTGCACGGTGGCGCCGGCGATGTGGCCATTGTGATCGTTGTCCAGCGGGCGGGTGAGGATGGGGTGGAAATGGGAGAAGGCGTTGCGGTTGGGGGATTCGGTCATGAGATATCCACAATTGGCGTAATCGCGAGGAAACTTCCCACAGCAAGACAGGAAGGTCTACAGTAGCAATCTACTATAGATTGCATAGCATGGTTCATCCCGATGAAACCGAGAATTGCCCCGATGCCTACCCATCAATTAGATCATGCGAAATTGAGCCGCATGGCGCAAAACGGACGAATCAACGCCACTCATATTGTCGGCCAGCCAGGCGGCTGGGCGATCCAGGTCGACGTCAATCATCAAGAGCACGTGCTGATTGCCCAGCGCAGCGGCAATGTGCGGCTATTCAAGAAATTCGAAACGCTGGTGAGCTACCTGCTCGAGATGGGCATCGACCATTTCGAAGTGGATACCTCAGCGTTCGATCCCAGCCAGATGAGCACCTATCAGCGCCCTGACCGTGCACAAGCCCTGAAACGAGCCCATGAAGCGGCGGCATACGATGCATGGTTTGTCGATCAGGTAGAAGCGAGCTTGGAAGACCCTGCGCAGCCCATGGAGGATGAGGAAGCAGAGCGACTGTTCGCTGCCCGCCGAAGCGAACTCAAAGCCAAAATCCGCTGATGCGCCTGGTGTGGCGTGACATGGCACGCAAAGATCGCCTGCGCATCATGGACCACATTGCACAGGACAACCCGGCGGCGGCGATCTCACTCGACGAAAGCTTTGCAGAAAAAGCTCGACGTGCTGCTCGGAGCCCATCGATCTACAAGCCGGGAAGGTACCCAGGAACGCGTGAAATCGTCATCCGCCCTAACTATGTGATGGTCTATCGGATCGTGGGCGAGAACGTAGAAATCATCCGCATCCTGCATGCCAGGCAGCAATGGCCTTGAACGAAAAAGCCGCCCATAAGGGCGGCTTTCTCGTAGCACCGGCGACAGCTTACAGCTGCGGGCCAGCAGCCTTGATAGCGTCGGACACCTCGAACTTCTTGAAGTTCTCAGTGAACAGCTTGGCCAGGCCTTTGGCCGCTTCGTCGTAGGCCGCTTTGTCAGCCCAGGTGTTGCGTGGGTTGAGCAGTTCGGTTTCGACGCCTGGAACAGCCTTCGGCACGTCCAGGTTGATGATGTCCAGGTGTTCGGTCTCGGCACCGACCAGAGCACCGCTCTGGATGGCCGCGATCACGCCACGGGTGGTCGGGATGCTGAAGCGTTTGCCAACACCGTAGCCACCGCCGGTCCAGCCGGTGTTGACCAGGTAGACCTTAGAGTTGAAGGCTTTGATGCGCTTGATCAGCAACTCGGCGTAGACGCCAGCCGGGCGCGGGAAGAACGGTGCGCCGAAGCAGGTGGAGAAGGTCGACTTGATGCCGCCGCCCGAACCCATTTCGGTGGAACCGACCAGCGCGGTGTAGCCGGACAGGAAGTGGTAGGCCGCCTGCTCGTTGTTCAGGATCGACACTGGCGGCAGTACGCCGGTCAGGTCGCAGGTCAGGAAGATGACCGCATTCGGCTCACCGCCCAGGTTTTTCTCGGAGACCTTGGCAACGTGCTCCAGCGGGTAGGCGGCGCGGCTGTTCTGAGTCAGGCTGACATCGGTGTAGTCGGCGTGCTTGGCGTCGTTGATGACGACGTTTTCCAGCACGGCGCCATGCTTGATGGCTTTCCAGATGACCGGCTCGTTCTTCTCGGACAGGTCGATGCACTTGGCATAGCAACCGCCTTCGATGTTGAAGACGACGCCTTCGCCCCAGCCGTGCTCGTCGTCACCGATCAGGTAACGGCTTTCGTCGGCCGACAGGGTGGTCTTGCCAGTACCCGACAGGCCGAAGAACAAGGTCACGTCGCCTGCTTCGCCAATGTTGGCAGCGCAGTGCATCGGCAGCACGTCGGCAGCCGGCAGCAGGAAGTTTTGCACCGAGAACATGGCTTTCTTCATTTCGCCGGCGTAACGCATGCCAGCGATCAGTACCTTCTTCTGGGCGAAGTTGATGATGACGCAGCCATCGGAGTTGGTACCGTCACGCTCTGGCACGCACTCGAAGTTGGCGACGTTCAGCACCTGCCACTCATCGCGGCCGGCCGGGTTGTACTGCTCAGGGTTGATGAACAGGCAACGACCGAACAGGTTCTGCCAGGCAGTCTGGGTGGTCATCTTCACTGCCAGGTAGTGCTCGGCAGCGGCCCCTACGTGAACGTAGGAAACGAAGTGATCCTGGGCGTTGTTGAACGCCTCGACGCGGTCCCACAGGGCATCGAACTTGTCGGCCGGGAACTTGCGGTTGATCGGGCCCCAGCCAATCTGGTCCTGGGTGGACGGTTCTTCGACGATGAAACGGTCAGCCGGCGAACGGCCAGTACGGTGGCCGGTTTCGACGACCAGTGCGCCAGTATCGGCCAGCACGCCTTCACCGCGGGACAGCGCTTCTTTAACCAGCTCATCGACGCTCAGGTCGGTGTACACGGTGTTGTTGGCTTGCGTCATGAGATACCCCATCCGGCCCGAGGCCGAGTGCTCCAAACGTTTTGTAGTTGTCTCGAAAAAACTACTACAGCGAAAAAAGTGGCCGGATTATGCCAGAAACGCCCAAAAAAAGTAGGCCCCTCCTGTCGTAACCGCGCTTTTGCGCAATTCGACAGGAGATTTACCTGCAATTAAACGTTTCAGTGGCGAGTTTCTGACGCCGCGTCCGTGCCGCCACCGGCAAACAGTTGCGCCACATCGCTGGCATCGAACAAATAGCGCTCGTTGCAGAACTGGCAATCGATCTCCACCTTGCCGCCACACTCCTCGACCAGCGACTTGGCATCGTGCTCGCCCAAACTGACCAGCGCATTGCCGGAACGTTCGCGGGAGCAGCTGCATTTGAAGCGCAGTGGCTGGATATCGAACAGGCGTACGGCGTCTTCGTGGTAAAGGCGATGCAGCAGGGTTTCGTTGCCTTCCGCCCACTCTTCAGGCTTGAGCGTTTTGGCCAGGGCGATCACGTGCTGCCAGCTGTCTTCGCGCTCTTCATCATCCGGCTGGCGATCGCGCGGCAGTTGCTGCAGCAGCAAGCCACGGGCCTTGCCGCCTTCGGCGTTGAGCCAGAAACGGGTGTTGGTCTGTTGCGACTGCACGAAGTAGTTGGTGAAGCATTCCGACAGGTTGGCGCCGTCGAGTTCGACCGTGCCTTGATAGCGTTGGCCCTTGACCGGGTCGATGGTCAGGGTCAGTTGGCCGTCGGGCATCAACTGGGCCAGGGTGGCATCGGCAGGAATCTGCTCCGCTTCGTAGCGCGCCATGCCACGGATGTCACGCTCGCTGGAGCACTCCACCATCAGCATTGGGATCGGGCCTGCCGAACGCGCCTGCAGAATCAGCAAGCCGTCGAACTTCATCGCACCGACCAGCAATGAGGTGGCGGCCATCAGTTCGCCAAGCAGCGTTGCCACGGGCTGTGGATAAGGGTGACGCGCCAACACCGCAGCGTAGCTGTCATCGAGTGCCACCCACTCGCCGCGCACGTCGCGGTCGTCGAAGATGAAACGTTGGGTGAAATCGGTATCCGGCAAATCGCTCATAGGTTTTGGCTATCTAAAAATGATGACAAAATGGTTACACGAGGTTTCGAAAACAACCAAAGCCTCGTGACAGAGCGCTCACAAGGCGCTCCGATTCCTGTTTGCAATAGAGGTATTTTATGGACAATCGACCACTGTTCCAAGCCAAGTGGTCCTGGGGCCCATTGGCAGCCTGCACCGTGCTGCCGATCGCTCTACTGTGTTTCTGGTTATGGCCTTTTGGCCAGATCTTGTGCCTGACATTCGACGAGTGGCTGTTCCACAGTCTCAATGCGCCGTTGGCCGACAACACCACCTGGCGCTATATCTGGACCGTCGGCAGCCTGCGCCCCTTCGACATCGTCGTCGGCCTGATCCTGCTGACCGTGCTGATCCGCGCTGATTGGGTGTTCAAAGCCAGCCAGGTGCGAGAAGCCTTCTTTGGCTTCCTGGTCACGCTTATCCTCTTAGTGGTGGTTCGCGCGCTGTTTTCCAAGTGGGTAGATGCAATGGGTTGGCAACACGATAGCCCGTCCATGGTGTTCGACAACGTCGTGCACCTCAGCGACTACTACCCCAACCTGGAAAAAGCCTGGGAACTGAAAGACCGTTCCAGCAAGAGTTTCCCAGGCGACCACGCCTCGGTACTGCTGATCTGGGCGCTGTTCATGAGCCTGTTCAGCCGCCGCCTGGTGCAACACCTGGTGATCTGGGGGCTGGCGTTGCTGTTCATGCTGCCGCGCCTGGTGGCGGGGGCGCACTGGGGTCAGGATGACTACATCGGCGGCTTGCTGATGGCGGTGCTGGCAGTGGGCTGGAGCTGCCACACGCCACTGGCGGCGAAAGGCAGCGCGCTGCTGATGCGCTGGACGGCGCCCTTGTTCAGGATCGTAGCCAAGCTACCGTTGGTCGGGCGACTGGCGATAATTCGCTAGATCCCTGGGGCGCCAAGCGGCCCCTGTCACTCGAAACTGCCGTGCAACTGGTGAATCTGTCGCCGCTGCTTCTTGTTCGGCCGGCCATCGGTTGTCACCCCCATCGTGCCCGCCTTGCGCATCGCTGCGGCCTGCTCACGGCGGCGCAGGCTTTCCTCGGTTTCTTCGTACAGCGTCTGCGCTTCCGGCGCCCCACGACGCACTACCGACAGTGCCTTGACCACCACCGTGCGCTCGTCAAAACCGGTACGCAGGACGAATTCGTCACCTACCCGAGGCTCCTTGCCCGGCTTGCAGCGCTCGCCCCGGCAATGCACCTTGCCGCTCTCGATAGCAGCTTTGGCCAACGCTCGGGTCTTGTAGAACCGCGCCGCCCACAGCCATTTGTCCAAGCGGACCTTGTCGTCTTCTTCGGCTTTGTGTGCCATCCCGTTACCTCGAATTCTGTCTTTAACCGAACTGTACTACCGTAACTGACGGATGCAAAAAGTCCCCGCCGTGCTTAAAGTTCACCACCTTATCCCCAGGGTGTGCTTAGTGAAGACATTTGACCATCTGACTGTGATCGGCCTGCGCGAGTGGGTCGCCCTGCCCGACCTCGGCGTGGCAGGCCTGCGCGCCAAGATCGACACCGGCGCCAGTACTTCCAGCCTGCATGCCACCGAGGTGGAAACGTTCGAGCGCGACGGTCAGCCGTGGGTGCGCTTTACCGCTCACCTGGGTTCGATCGTGCAACTGCGCCACCGCCGCTGCGAAGCGCCGCTGGTCACCATGAAGACCATCAAGAGCTCCAACGGCCATGCCCAGACCCGCTATGTGATCCGTACACCGCTGGCCCTCGGTGATCGTGTATGGCAAGTCGAATTCACCTTGGCCTGCCGCAAAAGCATGCGCTATCGCCTGTTGCTCGGATCCAAGGCGCTCGTCCATGGTCAGTTGGTGGTCAACCCCGGGCTTAAATACGTGCAAGACAAACCGGCCTTTCCGGCCACCCTTACCCCTGTCACAGGTGCTGCATGAAGATCGCTGTGCTGTCGCGCAATCCGCGTCTGTATTCCACCCGCCGCCTGGTCGAGGCCGGCACCCAGCGTGGCCACGAAATGGTGGTGATCGATACCCTGCGGGCCTACATGAACATCGCCAGCCACAAGCCGCAGATTCATTACCGCGGCAAGCCGCTGGAGGGCTTCGATGCGGTGATTCCGAGGATTGGTGCCTCGGTGACCTTTTACGGCTGCGCGGTATTGCGCCAGTTCGAGATGATGGGGGTTTATCCGCTCAACGAATCGGTGGCCATCGCTCGCTCCCGCGACAAGCTGCGCTCGCTGCAGCTGCTGTCGCGACGTGGCATCGGCCTGCCGATTACCGGTTTCGCCCATTCGCCGGACGACATCCCCGACCTGATCCAGATGGTCAATGGCGCGCCGCTGGTGATCAAGGTGCTCGAAGGCACCCAGGGCATCGGCGTGGTGCTGTGCGAAACCACCCAGGCGGCCGAGTCGGTGATCGAGGCGTTCATGGGCCTCAAGCAGAACATCATGGTTCAGGAGTACATCAAGGAGGCCGGAGGTGCCGACATTCGCTGCTTCGTGGTGGGCGACAAGGTGATCGCTTCGATGAAGCGCCAGGCCAAGCCAGGCGAGTTCCGTTCCAACCTGCACCGGGGCGGGGTCGCCAGCCTCATCAAAATCACGCCCGAAGAGCGGATCACCGCCATTCGTGCGGCCAAGGTGATGGGCTTGAGCGTGGCCGGCGTGGATATCTTGCGCTCCAACCATGGGCCGCTGGTGATGGAGGTCAACTCCTCACCGGGCCTGGAAGGGATTGAAGTCACCACCAGCAAGGACGTGGCCGGGATGATCATCGAGCATCTGGAGAAGAATGGCGGGCCGAATCAGACGCGGACCAAAGGGAAAGGTTGAGGTTGAACATGCCGGCCTCATCGCGGATGAATCCGCTCCTACAACCGCGAAGAGGCCGACACAATCAAACAGCATTACGCGGCAACAAAAGCCCCAACGGCAACCTCACCCGCGCCTCGATCCCGCCGCCGGACCGGTTGCGCAACTCCACATTGCCGCCATGCTGGGCCGCGATCCGCTTGACGATCGCCAACCCCAGCCCGGTGCCCTTGCCACCCCGGGCGCGGTCACCCCGGATGAAGGGGTTGAAGATGGTCTCAAGCTCCGACTCGTCGATCCCGGTACCCCGGTCCAGGACACTGAGCACCACGTAAGGCGCGCTCTCATCGCCCGATACATAGGCGGCCACCTCGACACCTTTACCCGCATGATGCAGGGCATTGCCAATCAGGTTACCCAACATGCGCTTGAGCGATACCCGGCGCACCGGAAACGGAGGAATCGGCTCCAGGCACAGGCGCACGCGTTGTTCCGGCTGGTTGTACGGCGCCACCACCTCGCGTACCAGTTCGGCCAGGTCGACTTCCTCCACCGGTTCGTCGCGGCCATCACGAATGAACGCCAGGAACTGATCGAGGATCGCGTCCATGTCCTCGATGTCGCGGACCATGTCATCGCTCAGGTCGTTGTCGCTATCGAGCAAGGACAACGAAAGCCGCAGGCGCGTCAAAGGTGTGCGCAGGTCATGGGATACACCTGCCAGCATCAGCTCGCGCTCACGCCCGGCCTGCTCGACATCCTCGGCCATCTGGTTGAAAGCGCGATACACCTCGGTCATCTCGCTCGGCGTATCACTGATCGGCAGCCGAACACTGCGCCCCTGGCCCAATTGACGGGCCGCGAACACCAGACGCTTGAGCGGCTGGTTGAGCTGACGCACGAAGATCCACGCCGACGCGGTGGACAACAGGCCGATGGCCAGGAACCAACCCAGCACGTTCCAGATCTTCTGGCCACGCAGCGGGTGTGGGTAAAGCGGTACTTTGAGCCAACCGGGGCCAAGGCTGGGCGCATTGACCCACAGCGCCGGCGGCGCGTGAATGCGCAAGCGCACTTCGGTGTCTTCGCCGAGTTCGGCCTGCATCTGCCGTTGGTAGATTTCGCTGTAGGGCCAATGCTGCTCGCCTTCCGGCACACCGGCACCGGTCACCCGGATCAGGCCTGCAGCCTCGGCGATCTTGTCACGGTTTTCTTCATCGGCCGCCCAATAGGCACGCAGCGTCAACGCCACACCGTGGCTGTACTGCCGATCGACCAGCACGTCCTCGTTCATCAGCAGGTAGACCAGGGTCAAGGCCTTGGAGAACAGGACGACGATCAGCACCAGCCACAACGTGCGGGCGAAGAAGCTTTGCGGGAACCAGAGCGGTGTTTTCATCGACGAAGAGGCTTCATTTACCCGCGTTTCCGTCCGGCACGAAGACGTAACCCACGCCCCACACAGTCTGGATATACCGCGGCTTGGACGGGTCCGGCTCGATCATGCGGCGCAGGCGCGATATCTGCACATCGATGGACCGCTCCAGGGCATCCCACTCGCGGCCACGGGCCAGGTTCATCAGCTTGTCGCGGGTCAGCGGCTCACGGGCGTGCATCACCAGCGCCTTGAGCACGGCGAACTCACCGGTGGTGAGCATATGCACTTCATCGCCACGCTTCAGTTCACGGGTGGCCAGCGACAGTTCGTAGTCACCGAAAGTGACCGACTCGTCCTCGCTGCCCGGCGCACCCGGCACGCTCGGCGCCTGGCGACGCAGCACGGCCTTGACCCGCGCCATCAGCTCGTCAGGGTTGAACGGCTTGCCCAGGTAATCGTCAGCGCCCAGCTCCAGCCCCTTGATACGGCTGAGTTCGTCCCCCTTGGCAGTGAGCATGATGATCGGAATCTGGTTGTTCTGTTGGCGCAGGCGCCTGCACGCGGACAGGCCGTCTTCGCCGGGCAGCATCAGGTCGAGCACCACCAGGTTGAACACCTCGCGCTGCAGCAGGCGGTCCATCTGTTCGGTGTTGGGCACCGCGCGGGCGCGATAGCCCTTGCTGGTGAAGAAACGTTCCAACAGGCTGCTGAGCCCGGGATCGTCGTCGACGATGAGAATCTTGTCACCTTCAGCGGTGTTCGGGGTGCCGGTCATGAATAACTCCTCTGGTATCGCCGCGCATTATGGCGTAGCCATTGCCACGCGTGCCGTGAGCATTGTTAGCAGATTTTTCCCCCGACGCCAGTTCGAGACCTGATCGGCTGGCCTGGCGCCATCACCGCAAGCCGTCTTCGATGGGTATAATGCGCGCCTTTCATCCAGCGCCGCCGGGCGAAACACGCGCCTTGCAGCCCCCGTATTCACAAATGTCAGGTGGTTTACATGGACAGCATCAACAGCCGTATCGCCGAGGAACTGGGCGTGCGCCCTCAGCAGGTAGAGGCGGCCGTGGGCCTGTTGGACGAGGGCTCCACCGTGCCCTTCATCGCCCGTTACCGCAAGGAAGTGACTGGCAGCCTGGACGACACCCAATTGCGCCACCTGGAAGAGCGCCTGCGCTACCTGCGCGAACTCGACGAGCGCCGCGCGAGCATCCTTTCCAGCATCGAAGAGCAGGGCAAGCTGACCCCTGAGCTGGCCCGCGAAATCAAGCTGGCCGACACCAAGACCCGCCTCGAAGACCTTTACCTGCCGTACAAGCAGAAGCGCCGCACAAAGGGCCAGATCGCTCTGGAAGCTGGCCTCGGCGAGCTGGCAGATGGCTTGTTCAACGACCCGCAACTGACGCCGGAAACCGAAGCCGCGCGTTTCGTCGATGCGGAAAAAGGCGTGGCCGACGTCAAGGCAGCGCTGGAAGGCGCCAAGTACATCCTGATGGAACGCTTCGCCGAAGATGCCGCCCTGCTCGACAAGCTGCGCAATTTCCTCAAGCAGGAAGCGGTGCTCAGTGCCCGCGTGGTCGCCGGCAAGGAAGAGGAAGGCGCCAAGTTCCGCGACTATTTCGCCCATGACGAACAGCTGCGCAACGCGCCGTCGCACCGCGCACTGGCCATCTTCCGTGGCCGAAATGAAGGTGTGCTGAGCGCCTCGTTGAAGGTGGGCGAAGAGCTGCCAGGCACCCTGCACCCCTGCGAAGTGATGATCGGCGGCCACTTCGGCGTGGAAAATCGCAACCGTCCCGCCGACAAGTGGCTGGGCGAAGTGGTGCGCTGGACCTGGAAGGTCAAGCTCTACACGCACTTGGAGACCGACCTGTTCGGTGAGCTGCGTGACAACGCCGAAGGCGAGGCGATCAACGTGTTCGCCCACAACCTGCACGACCTGCTGCTGGCCGCCCCAGCCGGCCCGCGCGCCACCCTGGGCTTCGACCCGGGCCTGCGCACCGGCTGCAAGATCGCCGTGGTCGACCCCACTGGCAAGCTGCTGGACTACACCACGGTCTACCCGCATGCCCCGAAAAACGACTGGGACCGCACCATTTCCATCCTCGCCGCCCTGTGTGCAAAGCACTCGGTAGAGCTGATCGCCATCGGCAACGGCACTGCCAGCCGCGAAAGCGACAAGCTGGTGGCGGAACTGGTTAAAAAGTACCCAGCGCTGAAGATCACCAAGATCATGGTCTCCGAAGCCGGTGCCTCGGTGTACTCGGCATCGGAACTGGCAGCCCGCGAATTCCCCGACCTGGACGTGTCGATCCGTGGCGCCGTGTCGATTGCTCGCCGCTTGCAGGACCCGCTGGCCGAGCTGGTCAAGATCGACCCGAAATCCATCGGTGTCGGCCAGTACCAGCATGACGTGTCCCAGCTGAAGCTGGCACGCGGCCTGGACGCCGTGGTCGAGGACTGCGTGAACGCCGTGGGCGTGGACGTCAACACCGCCTCCGTGGCGCTGCTGACCCGTATCTCCGGCCTCAATGCAACCCTGGCGCAGAATATCGTCGCCCATCGCGACGCCAATGGCCCGTTCGCCACCCGCGCCGCGCTGAAGAAAGTCAGCCGCCTGGGTGAAAAAACCTACGAGCAGGCTGCCGGCTTCCTACGCGTGATGAACGGCGACAACCCACTGGACGCTTCCGCCGTGCACCCGGAGGCCTACCCACTGGTCAAGCGCATTGCCGCCGACACCGATCGCGATATCCGCTCGCTGATCGGCGACAGCAGCTTCCTCAAGCGCCTCGACCCGAAGAAATTCACCGACGACAGCTTCGGCCTGCCGACTGTCACCGACATCCTGCAGGAGCTGGACAAGCCCGGCCGTGACCCACGCCCCGAGTTCAAGACCGCCACCTTCCAGGACGGCGTCGAAGACCTCAAGGACCTGGAGCCTGGCATGATCCTCGAAGGCGTTGTCACCAACGTGACCAATTTCGGCGCGTTCGTCGACATCGGCGTGCATCAGGATGGCCTGGTGCACATCTCGGCGCTGTCGGAGAAGTTCATCAAAGACCCGCGCGAAGCGGTCAAGGCCGGTGACGTGGTCAAGGTCAAGGTCATGGAAGTGGACATCCCGCGCAAGCGCGTTGGCCTGTCCATGCGCATGAGCGACACCCCGGGCGAGAAGGTCGAAGGCAACCGTGGCGGTAACCGTGGCAACGGCGGCAACCGCCAGCCGCAGGCCCAACGCCCGCGCGAAACCGCCACCGCAGCCCCGGCCAACAACGCCATGGCTTCGCTGTTCGCCAACGCCAAGCAATTGAAGAAGAAGTGATGGAAATCCCCAAAGAGCTGGTGCAAAGCGCCTACAGCCAGCTCCTGGGCTGCCGCGTGCAACGCCTGGACACCGGCGTTGCCGAGGTGGCTCTGGCGCTGGAGCCACACCTGCGCAACCGCGGCCAGAAGCTGCACGGCGGCGCCATCTTCAGCCTGGTGGACATCGCCATGGGCCTGGCCTGTTCGGCCAGCCATGGCTTCGACCAGCAGAGCGTGACCATCGAATGCAAGATCAACTACATGCGTGCGGTCAGCGACGGTGAGGTTGTGTGCACCGCCCGTGTGCTGCATGCCGGGCGCCGCACCCTGGTGGTCGACGCCGACGTAGTCCAAGGCGACAAACTTGTGGCGAAAGCGCAGGGAACCTTCGCGGTTCTCTAGCTCACCAAGCGGTATCTGCGGTATTTTTCGGCAGTGCGCTGGCACTGCCGGAACCGCGTAAACCAGGCGACAACGCCAGTTCCTTTCTTCCTACCCTTGTAGACCGTCAACTCTACCCCCATATTGGGGCGACTGATGCGTGAAGGAATCCATCTTGAGCGACCTCCTCAACCGCCGCCTGAGCCTGCTCGGCGCCAATCTTCCCCTGCTCAAGCAGTGCCTGCACGGTATTGAGCGCGAATGCCTGCGTGTGACCGACGAAGGTCGCCTGGCCCAGACCCCGCATCCTGAAACCCTGGGTTCGGCGCTGACCAACGAGCAGATCACCACCGATTATTCCGAGTCGCTGCTGGAGTTCATCACCCCGGCCCTGCCCGACCCGGCCAAGGTGCTCGAGAACCTCGAAGAAACCCACCGCTTCGTCTACAGCAAGCTCGCTGGCGAATACCTGTGGAGCCCTTCGATGCCGTGCACACTGCCGGCCGAGGAAGATATCCCGATCGCCGAGTACGGCACGTCGAACATCGGCAAGCTCAAGCACGTGTACCGCAAGGGCCTGGCCCTGCGTTACGGCCGCACCATGCAATGCATCGCCGGCATTCACTACAACTTCTCGCTGCCCGAAGCGCTGTGGCCACTGCTGCGCGAAGCCGAAGGCAATAGCGAAGATGACCGCGATTACCAGTCTTCGGCCTACATTGCGCTGATCCGCAATTTCCGCCGTTACAGCTGGCTGCTGATGTACCTGTTCGGTGCTTCGCCGGCGCTGGACAAAGGCTTCCTGCGCGGCCGCCCGCACCAGCTCGAAGAGCTGGACGCCGAAACCCTGTACCTGCCGTATGCCACCAGCCTGCGCATGAGCGACCTGGGCTACCAGAGCAATGCCCAGGCCGGCCTCACGCCCTGCTACAACAACCTGGCCAGCTACACCGATAGCCTGCGCAAAGCGGTGGGCACGCCCTACCCGCCTTACGTCGAAGTCGGCACCCACGTGGATGGCGAATGGGTGCAGCTGAACACCAACATCCTGCAGATCGAGAACGAGTACTACTCGAACATCCGGCCCAAGCGCGTCACCTATACCGGTGAGCGGCCGATCCAGGCCCTGACCTCGCGCGGCGTGCAGTACGTCGAGGTGCGCTGCCTGGACATCAACCCATTCCTGCCGGTGGGTATCGACCTGACCGAAGCCCGTTTCCTCGACGCGTTCCTGCTGTTCTGCGCACTGGAAGACAGCCCGCAGCTGGATAACGGCGAATGCGGGCAGTGCACCGACAACTTCCTGACCGTGGTCAAGGAAGGCCGTCGCCCTGGTTTGGAGCTGCACCGTGACGGCCAGCCAATCGCTCTGAAAACCTGGGCCACTGAGCTTATCAGCAGTATCGGCCAACTGGCTGAGCTGCTCGACAAGACACAAGGCGGTGATGAACATGCCAAGGCCTTGGAAGCGCAACAGGCCAAGGTTGACGACGCCTCGCTGACGCCTTCAGCCCAGGTACTGGCACGCATGGCCGAGCACGACGAAAGCTTCATCGCGTTCTCTCTGCGCCAGAGCCGCCTGCACGCCGAGACCTTCCGCGAACAGCCGCTGCCCGCCGAGCGCCAGCAAGCCTACGAAACCCTGGCCCGTGAATCGCTGGCCGAGCAGTCGCGCCTTGAACAACAAGAAGTCGGCGACTTCGACCTGTTCGTCGGCGCCTACCAGGCCAGCATCCTGGCAATCAGCAACTGATGAACCGCACCGCCACCCCGCGCAAACCCCGCGCCAGCAGCCAGGCCAGGATCGAAGCGATCCTGGCGGCGGCACGCGAGCTGTTGGCCGAGCAAGGGGTGGCGGCGCTGTCGATTTACAGCGTGGCTGAACGGGCACAAATACCCCCATCGTCGGTGTACCACTTCTTCGCCAGCGTACCGGCACTGCTGGAAGCGCTGACGGCCGATGTACACCGGGCTTTTCGCGAAGCACTGAGTGCACCTATCGACAACAGTGCGCTGACGACCTGGCATGACCTTTCGCGCTTGATCGAGCAGCGCATGCTCGACATCTACAACGGCGATGCCGCCGCGCGTCAGCTGATCCTGGCACAACACGGCCTGAGCGAAGTGGTGCAGGCCGACCGGCAGCACGACATGGAGTTGGGCGAGCTGATGCACACACTCTTCGACCAGCACTTCAGGTTGCCGGTAATGCCTGTGGATGTGGATGTGTTCGCGTTGGCCATGGAACTGAGCGACCGGGTGTACGCGCGCTCGGTGCAGTTGCATGAAGCGATCACCCCGCGCATGGCCGAGGAAGGCAAGCGGGTGTTCGAGGCCTACCTGGGCTTGTACCTGCCACCTTATCTGGAAGGCCGCAAGACCTGACTCAGCAACATGTACCGCCCATGCGCCCACGCTGGTTGTTGCAATGAACGCTCATTCAACGTTCATTGCGAAGACCAGCCATGTCCGATCCATCCCACGCCGACAACACTGCTTACCTCTACGCCGACGGCGCCCAGCTATCCACGCTTTCAGACAGCAGCCACCTGCAAAACGCGGCGCGCAGCAGCGCGTTGCTGGATGCCGACCAGCGACGGCAGGAAGCAGCCAAAGCCCTGCACGCTGTTTGTACCCAAGCCCCGACACTGCGCAATACGCTCCTGCATGCCGTCACCAACGCACTAGGCCTGGACCCGAGCGCTTGCGGCCTGCGAAATGGCGAAAGCCAGGTCACGATGCTCACGTTTGCCGCACGCGTCTACGCCGCCCCCGACGCTGCCGAGCCCTTCGCCAACTGGCAAACCTGGGGCCTTGACGCGGACGTCGGGCGCGCCTCGTGGGCCGGTAGCGAGTGGACGGCGGCGCTCGCTCCGGTTGTGGCAAACACGCTGGAGAATGCCCAGGCGGACTACTGGGGCGCACGCATGGCCGGCACCGCCAAATCGCGTCAGGCTTACCTGGTTTCTCAACTGCGTGAGCATTTCATGGCATGCCAGGACATCGCCTTCGGCCTGGACAAAATCGGCGTCAGGGCCTGGGCCCAAGGACGTCAGCATCCAGCGCAGGGCCACACCTTGGTGCAGTGGCGGCATACTGACGGTACTGACGAAGCCTGCGCTACAACCCTGCTGTTTGCGCCGACCGCGCAGCAGGGGCAATGGCTGCTATACCGCCCGGAAGCGAATACGCCGGTACGCAGTTTCCGCCACCAACAGGCCTTACTGGACTGGATGCACGAGCACCGCAAACTGCTCTGGCCTCGGCCAGCGGCGGCGCTGGAGGAAGGCAGTGACCATCAGGCGATCATCCTTTCGCCCTTGAACGAGGACGGTTTCAGCCGGCTCGCACTGCTGATGCACAGCGAGAACCTGCGGCTGGCCCTGCATCATCTGCACCAGGCCACGCAATTGCACGCCACCGATCCGTTGCCCTGGAACGACATCGAGGCCTGGGAGCTGACCCGCTACATCCAGCCCGCACTGGTCTTGCCGAGCAACATTCGCCAATCGATTGATGAACAAGTCGCCGAAGATACAGCCCTGGCTCTGCAGGAGCTGCATTTCGACAGTCTGCCCGATAGCTTGCCCAGCGGCTGGCACAAGCAACGTATCGAACGCCAGGAAGACCTGCTCGCCCGTTACCTCGGCAACGACCTCGCCGCCAATTCGGCATCCATGGAGACGTTGCGGTCACTGCAGAGCCGGCTGGACGCCGTGCAGTCGAAACACGAGCAGCTGCTCAGTGACCTGCCGGCCACGCTGAACAGCGCGGTGTGGGGGCAACGCTACGGCGAATCCAGCCGCTTCGATCAACTCAGCGAAGCATTCAGACAAGCCCTCCAACTTGAAGCAAAGCTACAGAACCTGTTGGGCGAGCTACCCGCCACCCACCTGAACTGGGTCGAGCAACTCTGCGACATGCCCGAACCGAGCCTGCAGCGCCACGTGCGGCCGTGCACGTTGCAACTGGTGACAGGCACGCAAGCGTGGCACCTGAGCGGCTTCTTGACGTTGCATCACAGCGATCCACAAGACTCCTCGCTGCTGCTCTACAAGCCCGGCGACAACGGCGGCCTGATGGCCTTTGAAGACTCGACCCAACTGACCGAGCGGGTGCTCGACACGCTCAGGGGATGCTTCCTCGAAACGCTGCTGGAAAGCATCTGGCCGCAGGACTTGCACGCCCTGTTGACGGCTATGGAGGATCTCACCCAGGCCCCCGCCATCGTCTTCAAGGCCATTGACACACATGTCTTCGACTACTGCACGCAGACCCTGATCGCCAGCCTCACTCACCCTGACGACAGCGCTGCGCCGGTTTCCCGCGAAGCGGCCAGCAAGCGGCTACGCATCAGTGCCAATCAAGCCAGGCTGCAGGCCTTCGCCCGACACGCCGAACGCAACCGCACCGCGAACCTGCTGGAGCAACTGCACCCCTTGCGACACCTCGATCTGCCCCAGCGCACGCACCTGGCAGAACAGGTTGAAGCACTGCGCAAAGCCATGTTGGCCAACGCCCGGTTGCTGGACAGAGACCTGCCTGAGCGCGGCCAATTCACAATCGCCCGGCTGGAGCAGCGTCTGCGCGATGATTTTGCGCCCGGCGCGGTACCTGCCATCACACTCAACATTGCCGACAGGGTTTTCGACCAACGTGTTTCGCTCGGCGAGTCCGGGCAAGCGAACGCCTTCAAACTGGTCAAGGCCTTCAGCCATGAACGCAGCGACGTCGCGCTTGAGCATTTGCTGCCGTGGGCACTCGATGACGACCTGACCTTGCGCCTGGGCAATGCCACCATCGCGTTCGAAGGCGGCAGCGATGATGAGGCGCTACGCCGGGGCGTCAACCAAAGCTACATCGCCAACCTGATCACCGAACTGGATATTGCCGGCGCCTATGAGCGGCAGATCCTGCAAACATTCCAGGGCCAAAAAAGCGAGACGCGCTGGCAGGCCGAATTGCGCCGTGAAACGCTGTGCGCGCCCTTCGCGAAGCAACTCGGGATCATAGCCGCCAGTCGTCATCCGGGGTTGTACGCTAACGGCCAACAGCTGCTCGAACGCTTCGTCCATGAGCAACTGACAGCCATCGCCGCACGTACCGTCGACTACCACACGCTGGAACTCAACCCGGGAGTGGCCACCGACGGCTCCTCCAATGCAACGACCCTGAACGGCATCTTCGTGCTCAAGGCCGGCAATGGGCCTGTTTTGTTGTTGCTGCCCGAGGCGCCCAACAACCGCATCGTCAGCCAGTACGACGATGCTGCCCAGGCATGCCGGGCGTTGGCCGATATGGCCGTGGACGAAGCCATGCTCGACTACCTCGCCGGCCTACCCATCGACGGCAATGCATCGGCACACCGTAGCTACATCAGGACAGCGCTGATCCGGAACTTCTCAGGCTTCATAGGCCTGGGAATTACCCGCGACGAACCGCTGCCCACCCTGCTGGCCAACTTGCAGATGGGTAGACTTGTACTGAGCAACCGTGCCACCTCGCGCAGCCAGTCCGACTTGTACTTGCAAACCGAAGCGGTGTGCCACGGCCAAGTCTATGACTACATCAAGATGGCCCTTGGCTTCATACCGCTGGTCGGCACCGTCGTCGGCCTGTATGACGGTTGGCACGCCGCAACCGCCAGCGTCGAAGCGTACTTGCGAGGTGACACGCGCGCCGGTATCGAGCACTTGAACAGCGTGTTCCTGTGTTTGACCGAGGCACTGCTGGACCTGACCCCGGCCGTGTTGTTCAACAATCCTGCCAGTGCCGCGCGCCTATCGACCGGCCAGCGTCAGCGCCTAGCCACACCGCTTTCGGTAAGGTCGAACCGGCATCACTCTACAAACCCGTTCAAGGGCTATGAAAGCGCTGTGCCCACCGGGCGCTGGACAAACCACCCATTACCTCAGGGCGCTGGTGTGTACCGGCATGTCGATACCGGCGTCGATTTCATCACCCGCCAAGGGCAGTATTACCCGGTCCAGTGGGATGACACCTACCGCACCTGGCGCTTGGCCGGGAACGATGCCATCACCTACAAACAGCCGGTCAAACGCACTGCCCAGGGCAGTTGGGAGACCCACGGCCGACTCAGTGGCCAGTTGATCGAAGACGGCCTGGCAGGGGGTGGTGCTCAGCTGAGCGCGCTGTACAACCGCGGCTGGACAACCTTGCGCGGCGTGCTGCGGCGCCAGCCAGCGATCATCTCGCCGCGAGATGTACTGCTGGACATCCATCGCACTCAGGGCAAGCACAGGGTCCAGGTAAAAACCAGCGTGGAGGCCTACAACCAGGCGCGCGGCATTGGCCCCGACGGCCCAACCGGTGCCCCTGCTGCAGAGCACATCATCGCTCGGGCCAGGCAAAAAGCGACCGAACACGTACAGGCTTACGTGACGTTCGGCGAGCAAAGTCTGGAGCGCTTGCGCAGCCTGAGGGCACACCTCAAACGCCTTGACTACAACAACTTCCAGCAGGAACTGGCTGTAGACCTGAGCAAGCAGAACATACTGCTGATGAGGCTGCATGATACGCATTTGAAGGGTTGCTTCGCCCGCTCCCAACAGCTGCAGCTGGACGTCGACGACTTACTCCCGAGCGAAGTGCCCGGTCACCTCAAAACGGTTCATGATACGTACGCTGAGCTTGCCGAGTCTCTGCACCGCTTTGAGGCTGATATACATCGTCACGAGCATATCCGCGGTCAACTGAAGGGGGCCGAACTTACCGCTTACGATCTGAGCATGCACAAGCTCAACATCCATCTGGTACCGATAGACTACCGCTTGCTGGAAATCTCAGCGCGTATTGCCAGCATCATGATCCCCCGCAGTACTGTCGACTACGAGTTTTTCCTCTTGCTGCGCAACATGAACCGCGAAATCGTGAAAGTGCGCAGTGCCTTGTTCAGCCAGGCCGATATGCGTCTGACCGTACTCAGCCGACGCGACGAAGCCCGCCTGATGGCTCATCTCAAGGAGCGCTACCAGCGATTCCAGGCCCATCTGCAGAGCTGGCAGGACAACTTCCCCGACTACCTTTCTCCCAGCGCGGTCCAGCATGTCGATCAAGGATTGGCGGGGCTGACGAAAGAAATCGATATCCGCCTCAACGCCGCAACACCCGCCAGAAGAGCAAATGTGCAGGCCAATCGAGGAGCCAGCAGGCCGAGGCTTTTCGAAACGGTGGATGATCAGCTGCTGATCGGCCGAGAGGCCTCAGTCGATGGGCAAAACCAGATACAGATCAACCAGCCTGTGGACAATTTCCCCCACGCCACCTTTACCCCCAACGCTGACGGCCGATGGCAGAGCGTCCAGACCCCACCCCAGAGACCCACGGCCAGCCTGGCGGTGCTGGAGCATACAGCGAACAGCCGGTTGGCCAAGGTCAGCCGGCAGATGGCCGACCTACAGCGTTACAAGGGTCTCAATATGCTGCCCAGGGACCTTCAAGACCTCGCTCAAGGCCATGCCGCATCGCTACGGGACATTGCCGACGACCTGATCCGCAAGGCCGGGAACGAGATCAAACAGGGGCAACGAACGCTGGTGCAACGCCTGGAACAAAGTGCCCATCAGCTGGATACCTTGGGCCGCACTTTACGTATTGAGCAAATCAAGGCGGGCCAGCAACCGAGCATCGCTCACCTGGAGTACCTGAAGGAGCAGGGGGAAATTGAACTGCGTTGGTCACGAGAATTGACGCCTGCAAAGGACAACCAGGCTAAACCCGTGGAGTATCTGGAAGAATACGTCATCCACGACAGCCGAACCCACAAGCCACTCTGGTACGCCCATTTCCATTTCAAAAGGAAACCCGCTCACGGTTTCGCCCGCCTGGAAGCGGGGCATCTCAAGCTTGCCAGTCAGCGCAACCAGAGGGCCGATGTCTGGCGCGGCCCGCTGACGCAAGCGCAGGCAGAGGCGCATTTCGGCGATCTGCGCCCAGCCACCCCGTGAACCAGTACCCGGGGCGGGCACGCCCCGGGCATTCCCTTAGAGCTTGGCAATTGAAACTTCGGTCGACTTGACGAAGGCAATCACTTCGCTGCCTACCTGCAGCTCCAGCTCTTTAACCGAGCGGGTGGTGATTACCGAAGTGACGATACCGGAGGCGGTCTGCACGTCGATTTCCGACAACACAGGGCCTTCGAGGATTTCTTTCACGGTGCCTTTGAACTGGTTGCGGACGTTGATGGCTTTGATGGTCATGGCTTGATTCCTTCTCTATGCGTTTGGGGTTCAGTGCGCCCAACGCAGTTGCGTGGGCAGAGGGGCTACAGGATCCGGCTCCGGCGCAGTGCCCGGAGCCGACAGCACACGGTTGAGCACTTCGCTTTCCAGCGCGGCCAGGCGGTGCGAACCACGCGCCCTGGGCCTTGCCAGGTCGACGGTGAGGTCGAGCCCGACCTCGCCGTCCTCGATCAGGATCACCCGATCAGCCACGGCTACCGCCTCGCTGACATCATGGGTGACCAGCAGCACGGTGAAACCGTGCTGACGCCACAGGCGTTCGATCAGTTGCTGCATCTCGATGCGGGTCAAGGCATCCAGCGCACCCAGCGGCTCGTCCAGCAGCAGCAGGCGCGGCTGATGGATCAGCGCACGGGCCAGGGCCACGCGTTGCTTCTGGCCACCGGACAGCGCCGCCGGCCATTCATTGGCGCGGTCCGCCAGGCCGACCGCTTCCAGCGCGTCCAGTGCACGTTGGCGCCATTCACCGCTCAGGCCCAGGCCGACGTTGTCGATCACCTTTTTCCAGGGCAGCAGGCGTGCGTCCTGGAACATCAAGCGGGTTTCCTCGCGAGCCTCGGCCAGCGGCGCGGCACCGGCCAGCAGCTCACCCGCGCTGGGCTTGTCGAGCCCGGCCAGCAGGCGCAGCAAGGTGCTCTTGCCGCAGCCGCTACGGCCGACGATGGCGACGAACTGGCCGGCCGGAATATGCAGCTCGATGCCCTTGAGCACTTCGCGCTGGCCAAAGGTCTTGCGCAGGCCGTTGGCCGCCAGCGGGATGCCACGCAGCAGGCGTGGCGGCTGTTCCTTGAGCACGGTCATGCGCCCTCCTTCCTGGCAACCTGATAGGCCGGGTGCCAGCGCAGCCACACACGTTCCAGGCCGCGAGCGGCAAGGTCGGCGAGTTTGCCGAGCACGGCGTACAGGACGATGGCCAAGACCACCACGTCGGTTTGCAGGAACTCACGGGCATTCATGGCCAGGTAGCCGATGCCGGCGTTAGCGGAAATGGTTTCGGCGACGATCAGCGTCAGCCACATGAAACCCAGCGCGAAGCGCACACCGACCAGGATCGAAGGCAATGCACCCGGCAGGATCACCTGATGGAACAGGCCGAAGCCGGACAGGCCATAGCTGCGCGCCATTTCCACCAGCGCCGGGTCGACGTTGCGGATACCGTGGTAGGTATTCAGGTAGATCGGGAACAACGTGCCCAGCGCGACCAGGAAAATCTTCGCCGACTCGTCGATGCCGAACCACAGGATCACCAGCGGGATCAGCGCCAGGTGCGGCACGTTGCGGATCATCTGCACCGAGCTGTCGAGCAAGCGTTCGCCCCAGTTTGACAGGCCGGTAATGAAACCCAGCACTAGGCCGATGCTGCCGCCGATGACGAAGCCCAGCCCCGCACGCCAGCCACTGATGGCCAGGTGAGTCCAGATTTCGCCGCTGCGCACCAGCTCGACACCGGCGCTGACCACCGCACTCGGAGCCGGCAGGATGCGCGTCGACAGCCAGCCCGCGCTGACCGCCAGCTGCCACACCGCCAGCAGCAGTACCGGCAGCGCCCACGGCGCCAGGCGCTGGGTCAGGGTGGAGGAAGTTGCACGACTCATGGCCCGCCCCTCAGCTCTGCGACACGGACTTTGGCAGGATGTCGTTGGCCACCATCTCGCCGAACGGGCTCACGTAGCCACCCGTTTTCGGTTGCTCCGGGCGCTGCACATCCAGGTGCGGGAACAGCAGTTCGGCCACGCGGTAAGACTCTTCCAGGTGTGGATAACCCGAGAAGATGAAGGTATCGATGCCCAGATCGGCATATTCCTTGACCCGCTCCGCGACCGTCGGGCCATCGCCAACCAGCGCAGTACCGGCACCACCACGAACCAGGCCGACGCCCGCCCACAGGTTGGGGCTGACTTCCAGGTTGTCGCGGTTGCCGCCGTGCAGGGCGGCCATGCGCTGCTGGCCCACTGAGTCGAAACGCGCCAGCGATGCCTGGGCACGGGCGATGGTGTCATCGTCCAGGTGCGAGATAAGGCGGTCGGCAGCGGCCCAGGCCTCTTCGTTGGTTTCCCGCACGATCACGTGCAGGCGGATGCCGAAGCGCACTTCGCGGCCTTGAGCGGCGGCTTTCTCGCGTACCTGGGCGATCTTCTCGGCAACAGCTGCCGGTGGCTCGCCCCAGGTCAGGTACAGCTCGACCTGCTCGGCCGCCAGGTCTTGTGCCGCTTCGGACGAACCGCCGAAGTACAGCGGCGGGCGCGGTTGTTGAATCGGTGGGTAGAGCAGCTTGGCGCCCTTCACCTGGATGTGCTTGCCGTCGTAGTCGACATTTTCGCCTTCCAGCACCTTGCGCCAGATGCGGGTGAACTCGACCGAGGCTTCGTAGCGCTCCTGGTGGTTCAGGTGCAGGCCGTCACCGGCCAGTTCGTCCGGGTCGCCACCGGTCACCAGGTTGAACAGCGCACGGCCGTTGGACAGGCGATCCAGCGTTGCTGCTTGTCGGGCTGCCACGGTCGGCGAAATGATGCCGGGGCGCAGGGCGACGAGGAATTTCAGGTGCTGGGTGACCGGGATCAGCGACGCCGCCACCAGCCAGGAATCCTCGCAGGAACGCCCGGTCGGGATCAGCACCCCACCGAAGCCAAGGCGGTCGGCGGCCTGGGCGATCTGCTGCAGGTAGCCGTGATCGACCGCACGGGCGCCGTCGGAGGTGCCCAGGTACTTGCCGTCACCGTGGGTGGGGAGGAACCAGAAAATATTAAGGCTCATTGGAGTTGTCTCCTCAAGGGTGGCGGGGGCCACGCGGCGCCCCGGCACAGGCATTTCAATCAAGGCGCGCTAGCGACCTTGGCCGGGGGTGTCCAGATCACGTCCTTGATGCTCAGCGGCTTGGGGATCAGCTTGAGCGCCTGGAAGGTGTCGGCGATTTTCTGTTGTGCGGCCACCACCTCGGGGGTCAGCGGCGCGGCACCGTAGCCTTGGCGCTTGACCGCGGTGAGGGTGATGTCTGCCGGCAGGCCGAGCAGCGGCGCGACCTGGTCGGTGACCTGCTGCGGCTGGGCCTGGGACCATTCGCCCACGGCGCGCACTTCTTCGATCAGGGTGTTGATCACTGCCGGGTGCTGGGTCGCGTAGTTGCGGGTGGCCAGGTAGAACTGGTGGTTGTCGACCAGGTCCTTGCCGTCACGCAGGGTGCGCGCATGCAGCTGCTGCTCGGCGGCGGCCTGGTACGGGTCCCAGATCACCCAGGCATCGACGCTGCCACGCTCGAAGGCGGCGCGGGCATCGGCTGGGGGCAGGTAGACCGGCTGGATATCGCTGTACTTCAGGCCAGCGTCTTCCAGGGCGCGGACCAGCAGGTAGTGGACGTTGGAGCCTTTGTTGAGGGCGACTTTCTTGCCTTTGAGGTCTTTCACCGACTGGATCGTCGAGCCCTTCGGCACGAGGATCGCTTCACTGTGCGGCGCTGGCGGCTCGTAGGCCACGTAGAGCAGGTCGGCGCCGGCAGCCTGGGCGAACACGGGTGGAGTTTCGCCGGTGACGCCGAAATCGATGGAGCCAACGTTCAGGCCTTCGAGCAGTTGCGGGCCACCGGGAAACTCGGTCCACTGCACCTGAATGCCCTGCTCTGCCAGGCGCTTCTCCAGCGTACCCTTGGCCTTGAGCAGCACCAGGGTGCCGTATTTCTGATAACCGATACGCAGGCTTTCGGCCTGGGCTTGGGTGATGGCGCCGAAGGACACAGCCGCCGCAAACAGGGCGACCAGACCACGACGCAAGAAGACTGTGCGCATGGCGCTCTCCTGTGCGAATGAGGTTCGGGTTGCACCTGCTGCCTCGTTGACGGGCTAGTAAGGTGGGGTGTTGCTGAGTGATGGGGTGACAGTATCAGGGTCTATATATATCTAGAAATCATATTTTTTCATTTGTTTATTCTTTTAAAGACTAAAGATGTTGGCAACCTGCACGCATAAAAAAGGGCCGTCGAAACGGCCCGAATATCCCTGCTATGGCTAAGAGCAATGCAACGAGAATGCTTCAACGGTTGGGTTGCGGGGTCAGGCGCAGATACGGTTTCACGGCGCGGTAGCCTTTGGGGAAGCGCTGCTTGATCTCTTCCTCGTCTTTGAGCGAAGGCACGATCACCACCTCGTCACCGTCCTGCCAGTTACCTGGCGTGGCGACCTTGTGGTTGTCAGTCAGCTGCAGCGAATCGATCACTCGCAGAATTTCGTTGAAGTTGCGCCCGGTACTGGCCGGATAGGTGATGGTCAGGCGCACCTTCTTGTTCGGGTCGATGACGAACAGCGAGCGCACGGTCAGGGTATCGCTGGCGTTCGGGTGGATCAGGTCGTACAGGTCGGATACCTTTCGGTCGGCGTCGGCGATGATCGGGAAGTTGACCACGGTGTTCTGAGTCTCGTTGATGTCATCGATCCACTTGTGGTGCGAGTCGACCGGGTCCACCGACAGGGCGATGGCCTTGACCCCGCGCTTGGCGAAGTCGTCCTTGAGCTTGGCGGTCAGGCCCAGCTCGGTGGTGCACACCGGGGTAAAGTCCGCCGGATGGGAGAACAGCACACCCCAGCTGTCGCCGAGCCATTCGTGGAAGCGGATCTTGCCGGCGCTGGAATCCTGTTCGAAGTCGGGGGCGATGTCGCCGAGTTTGAGGCTCATGGGGTGCGGCTCCTGTGCTGTGTTCTGCCTTGTGGAGTTCAATGTGCCTGCATCCGATTAAAAACAAAAAGAATAAATACTGATTTATTTATAACCGAATAGCATACGAATCTGCAGGCACAAAAAAGCCTCGCACTAGGCGAGGCTTTCTCTGTGGCTACGGCTTACAGGAAGCTGTAAGTGTAGTTCACGATGAAGCGAGCTTGGTCCTGGTCGGCGCTGCTTTCGCCAGCACCACGGTAGACGCCCTGACGCAGGCTGAAGCCCAGGCCTTTGAGGGTGCCTTCCTGGATGGTGTAGTCGACGCGAGCGTCGCGTTCCCACTCGTTGTAGGTGCCGTTACCCGATTTGTTACGGATATCGTCACCACGCAGGTAGGCAACCGAAGCCTTCAGGCCCGGTACACCGAGCGAAGCGAAGTCGTACGAGTACTGACCGAAGGTGGTGTTCTCGCCAGCACGGGCGAACTGGTTGATCATGCTGTCGGTGAACAGGTAGAAGCTGGAACCGCCAGCGCCTTCCGAGGTGCCGCTGTCGTTGGTCAGGTTGCCCTGGTTCAGCCACACGAAGCCGCCGTCGTCGCCGATCTGCTGGTGACCCAGCATCAACGCATGGCCACCCAGGGTATAGGTGAACATGGCGGACCAGGTCTTGTTGTCGACCTCGCCGGTGTTCTTGGCGTAGCCACCGTTGTTGTTGAAGTTGTAAGCGCTGTCGTTGCCGTTCTTGCCGTCGCTGCTGCTGTCGAAGTAGCGCAGGTCGGTCTTGAACGACTGGTTGTCAGCGATCTTGAAGACGTGGGTCGCACCCAGGAAGTGCTGCTTGTAGAAGTCTTCCAGGTTCGAGTAGTAGTACTGCAGGGTCAGGTCTGGAGTGAGCTTGTAGTCCAGGCCGCCGTAACGGAACTTGTTGCTTTCGGCATTGGAACCGGCCACCGATAGACCTGTGCGGTTGCTCGAAGCACGACCCATGGCGTGGGTCAGCTGACCGGCGTTGATGGTCAGGTTGTCGATTTCCTTCGACTGGATGGTGCCACCTTCGAAGGTTTGTGGCAGCAGACGACCATCGTTGGAAACGAGGATTGGCAGGTTAGGAGCCAGGGCGCTACCGAAGTGAGCTTCGGTCTTGGAGAAGCGAGCCTTGGCATTGGCGCCAAAGCGAGCCCACTGGGCTGCGGAACCTTTGCCGTCATCCGGGAAGAAACCGCTCTTGTGGTAACCCTCGCCACCGTCCAGGTGGATACCCCACAGGGCCTGGGCATCGACGCCGAAGCCAACGGTGCCTTCGGTGAAGCCGGAGATGTAATCCAGCTTGAAGCCTTGACCGGATTCACGCTGATCCGGACGCTCGGCAGTGCCGGTGGCGTGCGCTTCACGGTTGTCGTTGTTGAAGTACATGGTGCGCGAGCTGAGCGACAGTTTGCTGTCTTCTACGAAACCGGCAGCGCCTGCTTGTTGGGCGAAAACCCCCAATGCCACGGCCAGAGCCAGGCTGGACTTGTACATGTTTTGCTCCTCTACGTTCTAATTTTTGTGTATCTCTGGCGGTGGGATCTTTTGCCCCGCTCACCGTGGATTGGCGATTTAGTCCCAAAGAGTGACCGGCAAGTCAATCGTTACCGGACATTTCACGACTTTGGTCTAAGGCCACCTGCGCTACAGGATAATGACAATCCTATAAATCCAAAATGACCGTTTTATGAATTTGTAAGATTTTTACGGAATATGGTCGGAACCATTACTACCAAAAGCTGTATCGGCCTCATCCTTTGATAGCTTTAGGTTATTTGCAAACGTTTGCTCATAACCTTATTCCGCATCGTTCTGTAAAGCCGATGAAGCCTAGCAGGCGGTTCGCGTTTCGCCATTGAGCGTCATCAAGGTGCAACGCTTAAAGCATTTGGCTCCTAAGCTAATTCTAAAAAGTTATTTATTTCGCAATTCTTAGATCATCTAGTCTTCTTGCCATCCATCACATCGATTGCCTGACGAGAGGTTCAACCATGATCCCGCATGCTCCCCTGCGCCTGTTCGCTGCCCTGACCCTCGCCGGCACCAGCTGGTTTGCCCAGGCCGCCGACCTGACCGTGGCCTACCAGACCACCGTCGACCCGGCCAAGGTGGCCCAGGTCGATGGCGACTACGAAAAAGCCAGCAAGGCCAGCATCGACTGGCGCAAGTTCGATAACGGCGCCGACGTGATCACCGCCGTGGCCAGTGGCGACGTGCAGATCGGTTACCTTGGTTCCAGCCCGCTGGCCGCTGCCGCCACCCGCAAGCTGCCGGTCGAAACCTTCCTGATCGCCACCCAGATCGGCGCCGGTGAAGCGCTGGTGGCCCGCGACAGCATCAAGACCCCACAAGACCTGATCGGCAAGAAAGTCGCCGTGCCGTTCGTTTCCACCGGCCACTACAGCCTGCTGGCCGCGCTGAAGAGCTGGAACATCGACCCGTCCAAAGTCCAGATCCTCAACCTCGCGCCACCGGCGATCATCGCCGCCTGGAAGCGCGGCGACATCGACGCCACCTACGTGTGGGACCCAGCGCTGGGCGTAGCCAAGGAGAACGGCAAGGTGCTGATCACCTCCGGCGAACTGGCCACCAAAGGCGCACCGACCTTCGATGCCTGGATCGTGCGCAAGGACTTCGCCGACAAGCATCCTGACGTGGTCAAAGCCTTCGCCAAGGTCACCCTCGACGCCTACGCCGACTACCGCAAGGACCCGAAAGCCTGGCTGGCCGACAAGGCCAACGTCGACAAGCTGGTCAAGCTGTCCGGCGCCAAGGCCAGCGACATCCCGGTCCTGCTGGAAGGCAACGTCTACCCCCTGGCCGCCGACCAGGCCAACGCCTTGGGCGCGCCGACCACCCAGGCGCTGACCGACACCGCCACCTTCCTCAAGCAGCAAGGCAAGGTCGATGCAGTGCTGCCGGACTATTCGCCGTACGTCAGCGCCAAGTTCCTGCCTAACTGAAAACCTGATCCGGAGCCCGTCATGGCCTTGCTTGAACTGGAGCGCATCAGCGCACAGTACCCTGGCGCCAGCACCCCGGTGCTGGCCGACATCAACCTGAGCCTGGGGCCGCGCCAGCTGCTGGTGGCCCTCGGGCCATCCGGCAGCGGCAAGACCTCGCTGCTGAATTTGATCGCCGGCTTCGTCGCCCCCAGCGGCGGGCGCATCACCCTCGACGGCGCCCCCGTAGAGGGTCCAGGTGCCGAGCGCGGCGTAGTGTTCCAGGACGACGCCCTGCTGCCCTGGCAGAACGTGCTGGGCAACGTAGCCTTCGGCCTGGAGCTGGCCGGCGTGGCGCGTGCTCAGCGCGAGGCCAAGGCCCGCGAGATGCTGGCGCTGGTCGACCTGGAAGGCTTTGCCGAACGGCGTATCTGGCAATTGTCCGGGGGCCAGAAACAGCGCGTCGGCCTGGCCCGCTCACTGGCGGCCGACCCTCGGGTTCTGCTGATGGACGAACCGTTCGGCGCCCTCGACGCCTTCACCCGCGAACAGATGCAGGAACTGTTGCTGCAGGTCTGGCAGCGCACCGCCAAGCCGGTGTTCCTGATTACCCACGACATCGAAGAGGCCGTGTTCCTTGCCACTGAACTGGTGCTGCTCGCGCCCAATCCCGGCCGCGTAGTCGAGCGCCTGCAGCTGAACTTCGGCCAGCGCTACGCCGCGGGCGAATCGGCCCGTGCGATCAAGTCCGACCCCCGCTTCATCGAAACCCGCGAGCATGTGCTGGCACGGGTCTTCTCCCAACGCCAAAGCCTGCAGGAGCGCGCATGAGCAGCCTGGATCTGCCGGTCGCCGGCAAGCAAAACCATTCAATCCGGCCTGCGGTAACGGCACGCCGGCAACTGTCCACCCGCTGGATCAGCACCCTGACCCTGGCCAGCCTGCTGCTGGTGTGGTGGCTGGTGACCGCCGCCGGCTGGATCGAGCCGCTGTTCCTGCCCGCGCCCGGCGACATCCTGGCGAGGGCCTGGACGTTGCTGACCCAGGGCTATATGGACGCCAGCCTGTGGCAGCATCTGGGCGCCAGCCTGGGTCGCATCGGCCTGGCGTTGGTCGCCGCGACCCTGACCGCCATCCCGGTCGGCATCGCCATCGGCTACAACCGCGTGGCCCGCGGCATCCTCGACCCGCTGATCGAGTTCTACCGGCCGATCCCGCCACTGGCCTACCTGCCGCTGATCGTGATCTGGTGCGGCATCGGCGAGCTGTCCAAGGTGCTGCTGATCTATCTGGCGATCTTCGCCCCGATCGCCATCGCCACCGCCACCGGCGTGCGCACCGTCGACCCGACCAAGCTGCGCGCCGCGCAATCGCTGGGTGCGACCAAGGCGCAACTGATTCGCCACGTGATCCTGCCCAGCGCCCTTCCCGACATCCTTACCGGCATCCGCATTGGCCTTGGTGTCGGCTGGTCGACCCTGGTCGCCGCCGAGCTGATCGCCGCCACCAGCGGCCTGGGTTTCATGGTGCAGTCGGCGGCGCAGTTCCTGGTCACCGATGTGGTGGTGCTGGGCATCTTGCTGATCGCCCTGATCGCCTTTGCCCTGGAGATGGGCCTGCGCGCCCTGCAGCGCAAGCTGGTGCCTTGGCACGGCCAAAGCCACTGAGACGAGAAAAGACATGAGCCTGACCGTAACCCCCCTCAGCCCGGCCCTCGGCGCGCAGATCAGCGGCGTGGATATCAGCCGCGAAATCACCGCCGAACAGCGCGATGCCATCGAGCAAGCACTGCTCAAGCACCAGGTGCTATTCTTCCGCGACCAGCCAATCAACCCCGAGCAGCAAGCCCGCTTTGCCGCGCGCTTCGGCGACCTGCACATCCACCCGATCTACCCCAACGTGCCGGACACCCCGCAGGTACTGATCCTCGACACGGCGGTTACCGATGTGCGCGACAACGCCGTGTGGCACACCGACGTGACCTTCCTGCCGACCCCGGCGCTGGGCGCGGTACTCAGTGCCAAGCAGTTGCCGGCCTATGGCGGCGATACCTTGTGGGCCAGCGGGATTGCCGCGTTTGAAGCGTTGTCGGCGCCGCTGCGCGCGATGCTCGACGGCCTGACGGCCACCCACGACTTCACCAAGTCGTTCCCATTGGAGCGCTTCGGCACCACGCCGGAAGACCTCGCACGCTGGGAAGCGACCCGGCGCAACAACCCGCCGCTGTCGCATCCGGTGGTACGCACCCACCCGGTGAGCGGGCGCAAGGCGCTGTTCGTTAACGAAGGGTTCACCACGCGGATCAACGAACTGAGCGAACTGGAAAGCGAGGCGCTGCTGAAACTGCTGTTCGCCCATGCCACGCGGCCGGAGTTCAGCATCCGTTGGCGCTGGCAGGAAAATGACGTGGCATTCTGGGACAACCGCGTGACCCAGCATTTTGCGGTGGATGATTACCGGCCGAACCGGCGGGTAATGCATCGGGCGACCATTCTGGGGGATGCGCCGTTCTAAGGATGGGCCCTTCGCGGCTAAAGCCGCTCCCACAGGTTTCGCTCATTTCCAGTGGGAGCGGCTTTAGCCGCGAAGAGGCCGGTACAGGCTACTAACGGACCAGATGCAAATACTGCAGATGCCGTTCGTACTGGTCGAGAATGTCGTTGATGATCTGCTCCTTGCTGTAGCCCACCAGGTCGTAATTCTGGCTGCCCTCGCTCAGGTGCACCTCCGCCCGGTAATAGCGGCGATTCTTCAAGTCCTGCGTGCCCAACCCACCCAATGCGAACGACGGCGTGAAGTAACCGCGCATCTGCACCTGGTAGATGAAGGGCTGCTCCTCGCCATGCCCAACCTTCAAGCTGACGTTGTCATGGCTCGGATCATCCTGGGTCACCAGCACCAGGCCCTTCTGCTCAAACACCTCGCGCACCTCGGCAATTGCCGGGCGCACCACGTCGTCCATGAAGCGGTACACCTCATCGCGTGACGGAAAGTGCACGGCCTGGCTCAGGCGCTGGCGCCAGCCGCCTCGGCCACGGCGCGACTGCGCGAAGGGTGCGAGCGAATGCATCTGCGCGATCTGCCGCTGCGATTCCAGGTAGAACGCCTTGTGCAGCCCCCACATCATGCACAGCAAGATCAGCGAGAACGGCAACGACGTCAGCACCACCGCGGACTTGAGCGAATCGATGCTGCCGGCGAACAGCAGGCTGCTGGTGATCAGCGCGGTCATCGCGCCCCAGAAGATCCGCAGCCAGTTCGGGCCGTCTTCGTCGGCGCTGCCGTCCTTGGCGGACAAGGTCGACAGCACCACCGTGCCGGAGTCGGCCGAGGTGACGAAGAACACGAAGCTGATGAACACCGTCACCGCGATAACGGTCTTGCTCCACGGGTAGGTTTCCAGCAGCAGGTACAGGCTCATCGACGGATCGTCCAGGGCCGACTGGCCAAGGGCGGTCATGCCGTGGTTGATCACCTGGTCCAGCGCACTGTTGCCGAAAATCGACATCCACGCCAGGGTAAAGCCCAGCGGGATCAGCAGCACGCCGAAGACGAATTCACGGATGGTCCGACCACGCGAAATACGCGCGATGAACAGCCCCACGAACGGCGCCCAGGCAATCCACCAGGCCCAGTAGAACACCGTCCAGCCACCCAGCCAGTCGCGGTTTTCGCCATAGGCGTACACGTCGAAACTCTTGCGCGGCAAGGCGCCGAGGTAATCGCCAAGGTTCTGGATCAAGGTGTTGAACAGGTGTTGTGTCGGGCCGGCAAACAACACGAACAACAGCAGCGCGCAGGCCAGGAACAGGTTGATGTCGCTCATCACCCGCACGCCCTTCTCCACCCCGGCGACCGCTACTGCGACAGCAGCGCCCATCATCAGCGCGATGAGGATGACCTGAACCCACTGGCTGTGGCTGATGCCGAACAGGTAGTCGAGGCCGGCGTTCAGGTGCAGCACGCCGAAGCCCATGTCGGCGCCCAGGCCGAATACCGTGGCGATGATGCCGAAGCCGTCCACTGCATAGCCGATCGGCCCATTGATGCGCTTGCCGATCAGCGGGTAAAGCGCCGAGCGCAGGGCCAGCGGCAGGTTGTGGCGATAGGCGAAATAGGCCAGGGCCATGCCGACGAAGGCGAACACGCCCCAGCCATGCAGGCCCCAGTGCAGGAACAGGATCTGCATCGCCTGGCGCCCGGCCTCGGCCGTGCCGGCTTCGCCCTGCGGCGGCTGGAGCATGTGGGTGAGCGGTTCGGAGACGCAGAAGAAGAACAGCGTGATGCTGATGCCGGCGGCGAACAGCATGCCGGCCCACGACAGGTAGCTGAACTCGGGCTCGTCGTGGTCGGCACCGAGCTTGATCTTGCCGTAGCCAGACAAGGCGGTGACTACCACGAAGACCAGGTACAGGGTCATGGCCAGCATGTAGTACCAGCCGACCGTGTTGGCCGCCCAGTTCTGCGCCGCCAGCAACCATTCGCCGGCGGCTTGCGGTTGGGCGATGACCACCAGGCCGAAGAGGAGAATGAAACTTGCCGCGAAGTAGAACACCGGAGGGTTCATGCGGATTTTACTGTTGGCAGGGGTCGGTGCACTCATGCTTCATGCACCTCGTCGAAGGACGTGAGGTTCGGGTTGAACGGGTTCAGCAAAGGAATCCTCCTGTTGAACACCGGCAGCGGACCAGCGTTTTTTCGTTGAACAAGCGTTCAAGTTAAACATGGATAGGGATTTGATGCGAACCGGGGTGCTGATCGGTGTTGGTCTTTTCGCGGCTGAAGCCGCTCCCACACAGGAATGTGGGAGCAACCCGCTTGCTCAATTTTTGTCCTGGCAATCCAACTGTAGATTGGCCTGGGTGATGTTGCTTTCCGCCGGCACGCTGCGGGTCAGCCACACATTGCCGCCAATGGTCGAACCTTTGCCGATGGTAATCCTTCCGAGGATGGTCGCCCCCGCGTAGATCACCACGTCATCTTCGACGATCGGGTGCCGCGCCAGTCCTTTGTGGAGTGTCCCTGACTCATCGCTCGGGAAGCGCTTGGCCCCCAAGGTTACGGCCTGGTAGATGCGCACACGCTCACCAATGATCGCGGTCTCACCGATCACCACCCCGGTCCCGTGGTCGATGAAAAAGCTCGGCCCGATCTGCGCACCGGGGTGGATGTCGATACCAGTGGCCGAATGCGCCAGCTCCGAACTGATCCGCGCCAGCAGTGGCAAGCCGGCCTGGTACAGGTGGTGGGCCAGGCGGTGATGAATGATCGCCAGGATCCCCGGGTAGCACAGCAGCACTTCATCGACGCTGCGCGCTGCCGGGTCACCGTGGTAGGCGGCCAGCACGTCGGTATCGAGCAATACTCGCAGGCCTGGCAAGGCGCCGGCAAAATCCTGGATCAAACGCAGCGCATGGCTGTCGACCGCAGCCAGGTCGGCCTTGCTCTGCCGGGCGGCGTAGCGCAGTTCCAGACGCGCCTGGGCCAGCAGCGCGGTCAGCGCCGCATCGAGGGTGTGGCCAACGTAGAAGTCCTCGCTCTCCTCGCGCAGATCGACCGGGCCCAGGCGCATCGGAAACAGCGCACCGCACAGCTGTTCGAGGATGTGCCGCATGGCCTCGCGCGACGGCAATTCGCGCCCGCCCTGTTCGCCAATGCTGCGGCCATTGCGGCTGCGCCACTGCTCGCGGGCGCTGCGCAGGTCGCTGACGATGCTGTGCAACTGCCAATGCGCGGATGAGGGGTGTTCGCTCACGGTATTCTCCTGACAGGCCTATCAGATATTTTGCAAACCACTTTACGGCAAATCCGCCCCTTGGAAAAAACAACGCTTTATTCCATCCTGCGCTAAGTCAGGCATAAGCTGCGCTACCCTCAATGCAGCCTGTGCGTGGCAAAAAGCAAAATACGCATAAGAACATAAGTTTTTATTATTTCCTGGCCTATAAAGCCAACTCTATAGTCGCCACCCACCACTTCCACAACAAGCGCGGGGCCTGACATGTCGAAATTCGCCAAACCACTTCTCAATGCCAGCTTGGCCATCCTGCTGGGCACCGGTTTGTTCAGCCAGGCCTTTGCCGGCGAGCAGCTGAAGACAATCCAGGAAAAGGGCGTGATCAACGTCGGCCTCGAAGGCACTTATCCACCGTTCAGCTTCCAGGACGAAAACGGCAAGCTGGCCGGTTTCGAAGTAGAGCTGTCGGAACTGCTGGCCAAGGAACTGGGGGTCAAAGCCAAGATCCAGCCGACCAAATGGGACGGCATCCTTGCCGCACTGGAGTCCAAGCGTCTGGACGTGGTGGTCAACCAGGTAACCATCTCCGAAGAGCGCAAGAAGAAGTACGATTTCTCCGAGCCCTACACCGTTTCCGGCATCCAGGCGCTGGTGCTGAAGAAGAAAGCCGAACAGCTGAACATCAAGACGGCGCAAGACCTGGCCGGCAAGAAGGTCGGCGTAGGCCTGGGCACCAACTACGAGCAGTGGGTGAAGCAGGACGTACCGAAAGCCGAAGTACGCACCTATGAAGACGACCCGAGCAAATTCGCCGACCTGCGCAACGGCCGCATCGACGCCATCCTGATTGACCGCCTGGCCGCGCTGGAATACGCGCAAAAAGCCAAAGACACTCAGCTGGCCGGCGAAGCCTTCTCGCGCCTGGAAAGCGGCGTGGCCCTGCGCAAAGGCGAGCCTGAACTGCTCGACGCGCTGAACAAGGCCATCGACAAGCTCAAGGCCGACGGCTCGCTGACCAAGCTGTCCGAGAAATACTTCGGTGCCGATGTCACCAAATGATCGCTGAAAGCCTGCAACTCGTTGTCGATTCCGCGCCCTTCCTGCTCAAGGGCGCGGGCTACACGGTGCTGCTGAGTGTCGGCGGCATGTTCTTCGGCCTGGTGCTGGGCTTTGCCCTGGCACTGATGCGCCTGTCGAAGATCCTGCCGCTGAACTGGCTGGCACGTATCTATGTGTCGTTCTTCCGCGGCACGCCGCTGCTGGTGCAGCTGTTCGTGATCTACTTCGGCATGCCGCAGATCGGGATCGAGCTCGACCCGATCCCGGCCTCGCTGATCGGCCTGTCATTGAACATGGCCGCGTATATCTGCGAAATCCTGCGTGCGGCGATCTCTTCGATCGACCGTGGCCAGTGGGAAGCCGCCGCCAGCATCGGCATGACCCGAACCCAGGCCATGCGCCGGGCGATCCTGCCGCAAGCCCTGCGCACTGCGCTGCCGCCGCTGGGCAACAGCTTCATTTCGCTGGTCAAGGACACCGCCCTGGCGGCGACCATCCAGGTGCCCGAACTGTTCCGCCAGGCGCAGCTGATTACCGCGCGCACCTTCGAAGTGTTCACCATGTACCTGGCGGTTGCGGTGGTCTACTGGATCCTCTGCAGCATCCTCGCGCACTTCCAGAACCGCATGGAAGCGCGGGTCAACCAGCACGACCAGGAGCACTGAAGATGATCGTAGTAGAAGGCCTGACCAAGCAGTTCAAGGGCCAGACCGTGCTCAACGGCATCGACCTGACCGTGCAACCCGGCGAAGTGGTGGCCATCATCGGCCCCAGCGGCTCGGGCAAGACCACCTTCCTGCGCTGCCTCAACCTGCTGGAAACCCCCGATGCCGGGCGGATTCAGATTGGCGCCATCAGCATCGACGCCAACCGCCCGCTCGGCGGCCAGCAAAGTGCGATCAGGCGTCTGCGTCAGCAGGCCGGCTTCGTGTTCCAGAGCTTCAACCTGTTCCCCCACCGCACCGCACTGGAGAACGTCATCGAAGGGCCGGTGGTGGTCAAGAAGACGCCACGCGCACAGGCCATCGAGCTGGGCCGCAAGTTGCTGGCCAAGGTTGGCCTGGCGGGCAAGGAAGACGCCTATCCCCGACGACTCTCGGGCGGCCAGCAGCAACGCGTGGCCATCGCCCGGGCATTGGCGATGGAGCCTGAGGTGATCCTGTTCGACGAGCCCACCTCGGCGCTCGACCCGGAGCTGGTCGGCGAAGTGCTGGCGACCATCCGCGGCCTGGCGGAGGAGAAACGCACCATGATCATCGTCACCCACGAGATGAGCTTTGCGCGCGATGTGGCGAACCGGGTGATCTTCTTCGACAAGGGGGTCATCGTGGAGCAAGGTGAAGCCAAGGCGTTGTTTGCCAACCCGAAGGAAGAGCGGACCCGGCAGTTCTTGCGCAAGTTTCTTGGGACTGCGGCTTCCGAGTAATTCCGTACCGGCCTCATCGCGGATGAATCCGCTCCTACAGGTCCTGCGCGGTCCTTTGTAGGAGCGGCTTCAGCCGCGATGAGGCCCGCACACTCACAACAAATCCCCACTTCTATATATATTCCAAAAGGTTAGTTCATAAACTTTTTATAAGCATTTAGGGTATATAAACCGGACCACCGGACCACAAACGTTGTCGCCATCAGCTGAAGCGACGCATCCACTTTGTGAGGTTCGGTTCTGATGTCCACCCTGCCAAAAATCCCATTCCACAGCGACCTCGACAGCTCGCCCCTGCTGCTGCCGGCCAAGGTTCTGCGCAACGATGCCGAAGCCCTGCAAGCGGCCCGTGAACTTGCCGAGAGTGCCCGCGAGCAAGCGGCCCGCCGTGACCAGCAACGCAAGCTGCCCTGGGCAGAAATCGAACAGTTCACCCGCAGCGGCCTGGGCAGCATCAGCGTGCCCAAGGCCCACGGCGGCCCCGACGTCTCGTTCGCAACCATCGCCGAAGTGTTCCGCCTGATCAGCGCCGCTGACCCGGCCCTGGGGCAAATTCCGCAAAACCAGTTCGGCATGCTGCAACTGCTGCGCCTGACCGCCACCGAGGCGCAGCAGGCGCTGATTTTTCGCAGCGTGCTCGACGGCTGGCGCATCGGCAACGCCGGGCCAGAGCGCGGTACCAAGGACACCCTGACGCTCAAGGCCAGGATCACCCGCGATGGCGACGGCTATCGCATCAGCGGCGAAAAGTTCTACTCCACCGGCGCGCTGTTCGCCCACTGGGTCGCGGTCAAGGCGCTGGATGACGCGGGCCGTCAGCGCCTGGCCTTCGTCCGTCGCGGCGCGCCTGGGCTGCGCATCGTCGATGACTGGTCCGGCTTCGGCCAGCGCACCACCGCCAGCGGCACCGTGCTGCTGGACCAGGTGCCGGTCGATGCGGACCTGGTAATCGACAACGGGCGCCAGCGTGATACGCCGAATATCCAAGGTGCCGGCTCGCAGTTGATTCAGGCCGCCATCGATGCCGGTATCGCCGAAGCAGCCATTGAAGATGCCATCCGTTTTGTGCGGGAAAAGTCGCGACCTTGGATAGACGCCAATGTCGAGCGGGCCAGTGACGACCCCTACGTGATTGCCGACATCGGCCGCTTGAAACTCGAACTGCATGCAGCCGAAGCCCTGCTGCAAAAGGCTGCGCGGGTGCTCGACGAGGTCAATGCCGGGCCGATCGATGCTGCCGCCGCCGCGCGGGCCTCGATTGCAGTGGCCGAAGCCAAGGTGCTGACCACCGAAATCTCGCTGCAGGCCAGCGAGAAGCTGTTCGAGTTGGCCGGCAGCCGCGCCACCCTGGCCGAGTTCAACCTCGACCGCCACTGGCGCAATGCCCGGGTGCACACGCTGCACGACCCGGTGCGCTGGAAGTACCACGCGGTCGGCGCTTATTACCTGAACGGCACCCTGCCTGCGCGGCATTCCTGGATTTGATGGGAAGGCCTTGGAGAACACCATGACGACAACAGTAATCACCAACGACACCCAAGCCCTGGCCATCGCCGAAGAAATCGCCCAGCAACTGCGCCCCGACAGCGCCCTGCGCGACCGCGAACGGCGCCTGCCGCATGCCGAACTGGAGCTGTTCACCCGCTCCGGCCTGTGGGCCATCAGCGTGCCCAAGGCCTTCGGCGGCGCTGGCGTATCCAACGTTACCCTGGCCAAGGTCATCGCCCGCATTGCGCAAGCAGATGCGTCCCTCGGGCAGATCCCGCAAAACCACTTCTACGCCCTGGAAGTCCTGCGGGTGAATGGCAGCCCCGAACAACAGCAACGCCTCTACGCCGAAGTTCTGGCCGGCCAACGCTTTGGCAACGCCCTCGCCGAGCTGGGGACCAAGACCGCCCACGACCGCACCACCCGTCTTTCCCGCGAAGGCGACGGCTACCGCATCAATGGCCGCAAGTTCTACGCGACCGGCGCCCTCTACGCCCAGCGAGTCCCGACCTCGGTAATTGATGAGGATGGCGTGCAGCAGTTGGCCTTCGTGCCCGCCGACAGCCAAGGCCTGCAGGTGATCGACGACTGGAGCGGCTTCGGCCAGCGCACCACCGGCAGCGGTTCGGTGGTGTTCGACAACGTGTCCGTCCGCGCCGAAGACGTGGTGCCCTTCCAGTCGGCCTTCGAGCGCCCTACCCCGGTCGGCCCGCTGGCGCAGATCCTCCACGCCGCCATCGACACCGGCATCGCCCGCGCCGCCTACGAAGATGCCCTGCACTTCGTGCGCACACGCAGCCGACCGTGGGTCGACTCCGGCCTGGACAAGGCCAGCGAAGACCCGCTAACCCTGAAGAGCTTCGGCCACCTGACGATTCGCCTGCACGCCGCCGAGGCCTTGCTCGAACGCGCTGGGGTTTATCTCGACCACGCCCAGGCCGACAGCAACGCCGATACCGTCGCCGCCGCTTCCATCGCCGTCGCCGAAGCCCGCGCGATCAGCACCGAAATCTCCCTCGCCGCCGGCACCACGCTGTTCGAGCTGGCCGGCAGCCAGGCCACCCTGGCCGAGCACAACCTCGACCGCCACTGGCGCAACGCCCGCGTGCACACCCTGCACGACCCGGTGCGCTGGAAATACCACGCGATCGGCAACTACTACCTCAACGCCGAAAACCCACCGCGCCGGGGGACCATCTGATGCCTAAGCAAATCCTCCTCAATGCCTTCAACATGAACTGCATCGGGCATATCAACCACGGCCTGTGGACACATCCACGCGACACCTCGACCCAGTACAAGACCCTCAGCTACTGGACCGACCTGGCGCGATTGCTGGAGCGTGGGCTGTTCGACGGCCTGTTCATCGCCGATATCGTCGGCACCTACGATGTCTACGGGCAGTCGCTGGACGTGACCCTGAAGGAGTCGATCCAGCTGCCGGTCAACGACCCTCTACTGCTGGTCTCGGCCATGGCTGCCGTCACCCGCCACTTAGGCTTCGGCCTCACCGCCAACCTCACCTACGAGGCGCCGTATCTGTTCGCCCGGCGCCTGTCCACGCTCGACCACCTGAGCAACGGCAGGGTTGGCTGGAACATCGTCACCGGCTACCTCGACAGCGCCGCCCGTGCCATGGGGCTGGAACAGCAGCCGGAACATGACCGCCGCTACGACCAGGCCGATGAATACCTACAGGTGCTGTACAAGCTGCTCGAAGGCAGCTGGGCCGACGATGCGGTGGTCGAAGACCGCGAGCGGCGGGTGTACGCCGAGCCGGACAAAGTGCGCAAGGTGCAGCACCACGGCGAGTTCTACAAGGTCGAGGGTTACCACCTGTGCGAACCCTCGCCGCAGCGCACCCCGGTGCTGTTCCAGGCCGGCAGCTCGCCACGCGGCCTGGGCTTCGCCGGCAACCATGCCGAATGCGTGTTCATCAGCGGCCATGACAAAGCCGCCACCCGCGCCCAGGTCGACAAGGTGCGGGCCGCCGCCCAGGCGGCCGGCCGCGATCCGCAGGCGGTCAAGGTGTTCATGGGCATCACGGTCATCGTCGCGCCCACCGAGCAGCAGGCCCAGGCCAAGTACGCCGAGTACCTGCGCCATGCCAGCCCGGAAGCAGGCGTGGCGCACTTCGCCGCTTCCACCGGCATCGATTTTGCCGCTTTCGAGCTGGACGAGCCGATTGGCGCCAGCAAGGGCAACGCCATCCAGTCGGCCACCCGCCAACTGCAGGAAAACGCCTGGACCCGCCGCCGCCTGCTGGAGCAACACGCCCTCGGCGGGCGCTACGTGACCCTGGTCGGCGCGCCCGAACAGGTTGCCGACGAGTTGATCGCCTGGATCGACGAAACCGGCCTGGACGGGTTCAACCTGACCCGCACCGTCACCCCCGAAAGCTTTGAAGACTTCATCGACCTCGTCATCCCGCACCTGCAACAGCGTGGCCGCTACAAGACCGCCTACGCCGAAGGCACCCTGCGCGAAAAGCTGTTCCAGAGCGACCACCCATACCTGCCAACCGACCACCCCGGCTCGGCCTATCGCCACACTTCTACCCCTGCCCCGACTGGAGTTGCGCACCATGCTTGAGAAACTGTTCCGGCCCGTCGCGGCCATCGCCCTCACCCTTGGCTTGGTCAGCGGCGCATCCGCTGCCGAACCGCTGAAGATCGGCACCACCGCCGCCTTCGCCATCCCCCTGGAAGCCGCAGTCGAGGAAGCCCACAAACAAGGCCTGGAGGTGAAGCTGATCGAGTTCAGTGACTGGATCGCCCCCAATGTCAGCCTCATCAGCGGCGACATCGACGTGAACTACTTCCAGCACATCCCCTTCCTGGAAAACGCCAAGGCCGCCGCCGGCTTCACGCTGGTGCCCTTCGCCCCCGGCATCATCAACAACGTCGGCCTCTATTCGAAGAAGTACAAAAGCTTCGCCGAACTGCCCGAACGCGCCAGCGTGGCCATCGCCAACGACCCGATCAACAGTGGCCGGGGCCTGCAGTTATTGGCCAAGGCCGGGCTGATCACGCTCAAACCCGGGGTCGGCTACAAGGCCACCGAGGATGACATCGTCGCCAACCCGAAGAAGCTGAAGATCCTCCAGGTCGAGGCCGTCCAACTGGTACGCGCCTATGACGACGCCGACCTGGTGCAGGGCTACCCGGCCTACATCCGCCTGGCCAAAACCTTCGATGCCACCTCGGCGCTGCTGTTCGACGGCCTGGAAAACAAGGAATACGTGATCCAGTTCGTGATCCGCCCACAGAGCAAGGACGACCCACGCCTGGCCAGGTTCGTGGACATCTACCAGCATTCGCCCGCCGTGCGCGAAGCGCTGAACAAGGCCCATGGCAGCCTCTACCAAGCCGGCTGGGAAGGCTGACATGAGCCAGGCCAGCGCCCTCAAGGCGCCCACCGCTCAAACCGCGCCGCCACCGGCCCGGGAGCAGGCCTTGCGCCCGGAGGTCAACCAAGCCCATGTGCGCTTCGTCGGCCTCGGCAAGACCTACCCGGGCCAGGCGCAGCCGGCACTGCAAGGCATCGACCTGAATATCCGCCGTGGCGAGATCTTCGGCATCATCGGCCGTAGCGGCGCCGGCAAATCGTCGTTGCTGCGCACCATCAATCGCCTCGAGCAACCCAGCCAAGGCCGGGTACTGATCGACCAGGTGGACATCGCGCCGTTCGACGAAGACCGCCTGGTGGCGCTGCGCCGGCGCATTGGCATGATCTTCCAGCATTTCAACCTGATGTCGGCCAAGACCGTGTGGCAGAACGTCGAGCTGCCATTGAAGGTGGCCGGCGTGGCCAAGGCCGAGCGCCAGCGCAAGGTTCGCGCGTTGCTGGAGCTGGTCGGCCTGCAGGAAAAGCATCATGTGTACCCGGCACAACTGTCGGGCGGACAGAAGCAGCGGGTCGGCATCGCCCGGGCGCTGGTGCATGACCCCGAAATCCTGCTGTGCGACGAAGCCACTTCGGCGCTGGACCCGGAAACCACCGCGTCGATTCTCGAACTGCTGCGCGACATCAACCAGCGCCTGGGCCTGACCGTGGTGCTGATTACCCACGAGATGGCAGTGATCCGCGACATCTGCCACCGCGTGGTGGTATTGGAGCGCGGCGAAGTGGTCGAACAGGGTGAAGTGTGGCGGGTATTCGGTTCGCCCCGGCATGACGTCACCCGCACCTTGCTGGCGCCCTTGCAGGCCAAGCTGCCTGCGGCTTTGCAGGCAAACCTGCGGGCCAGCCCGGTGGGCCGCGACAGTGCGCTGGTACTCAAACTGAGCGTGCTCGGTGAACCCGCGTTGTCCGACCTGTTCAGTGACCTGGGCGGGCGTGTGCGCCTGCTCCAGGGCGGCGTGGAAACCATCGGCGAGCATGCGCTCGGCCAGCTGATCCTGTCGATTCAGGGCTCGCCGCATGACACCCATCAATTGCTGGAACGCGCCCGCCGCTGGGCCGAAGACGTGGAGGTACTGGGCCATGTGGTTTGATCGCTTGCTCGAAGGCTTGCTCGACACCCTGCTGATGGTCGGCGTGTCGTCGCTGATCGCGCTGCTGGTGGGCGTGCCGATGGCGGTGCTGCTGGTCACCAGCGACAAGGGCGGCATCTTCGAAGCGCCGCTGCTGAACCGCGTGCTCGGCGCCTTCGTCAACCTGTTCCGCTCGATTCCGTTCCTGATCCTGATGGTCGCGCTGATCCCGTTCACCCGCCTGGTGGTGGGCACCACCTATGGCGTGTGGGCCGCCGTAGTGCCGCTGACCATCGCCGCCACACCGTTCTTCGCACGGATTGCCGAAGTGAGCCTGCGCGAAGTCGACCATGGCCTGGTGGAAGCCGCACAGGCAATGGGCTGCCGGCGCTGGCACATCGTCTGGCATGTGCTGTTGCCCGAGGCACTGCCGGGGATCGTTGGCGGTTTCACCATCACACTGGTGACGCTGATCAACTCCTCGGCCATGGCCGGGGCGATCGGCGCCGGGGGGTTGGGGGATATTGCCTATCGGTATGGGTATCAGCGGTTCGACAGCCAGATCATGCTGACCGTGATTGCCATGCTGGTGGCGTTGGTGGCGGTGATTCAGGTGGGTGGGGATAGACTGGCGAAAGGGTTGAACAAGCGGTGAGCATGGCTTGGGTTGTGTGGTGTTGCGCAGATCGAGCGCCGCCCGCGCGGCGCATCGCGGATGAATCCGCTCCTACATCGGTTGCAACGTGCCATGGCCTGACAGACCGTCGTTGACAGCCTCGTTAGGCCGACGCGATTTATCGACTGGCGCCAAGGCGAACACTCATGGCCCCACAGGCATAGGCACGTTGCAACAAACGTAGGAGCGGATTCATCCGCGATGCGCCGCGCGGGCGGCGCTCGATTTGCGCATCACGGCAGAATCCAAGACAAGCGCCCTCACCCCCAACACAACTCCCCAGCCGGCACCGGCCGCCCGAACCAATACCCCTGCCCCAGCTGACACTGCTGCTCCAGCAGAAACCCGGCCTGCTCCGCCTGCTCGATGCCCTCTGCATGCACCTGCATGCCCATGCTGTGCGCCAGGGCGATGATCACCCGCACGATGGCGATGTCGTCGTCATCCATCGGCAGCCCGGCGACGAAGCCCTGGTCGATCTTCAGCTTCTGCACCGGCAGGCGCTTGAGCCGCAGCAACGACGAATACCCGGTGCCAAAGTCATCGATGGCCAGGCTCAGGCCCAGCTCGCGCAAGCGGTGCAACTGTTCCAGCGCCACCTCTGGGTCTTCCATCACCGCGCTCTCGGTCACCTCCAGTTCCAGCAACTCCGGCGCCAGGCCGGTTTCGTGCAGCACCTGGGCCACCTGCCGGTACAGCTCGCGCTGACCGAACAGCCGGCTGGAAATGTTCACCGCGACAAATGCCAGCGTGCGCCCATCGGCTTGCCAGCTAACCATCTGCCGGCACGCCTCGCGCAGCACCCAGGCGTCGATCTCGGCAATCAGCCCGGTACGCTCGGCGATGGGGATGAACTCGCTCGGCGGCACCAGGCCACGCAGTGGGTGTTGCCAGCGCACCAGCGCCTCTACCCCGACCATTTTCGAAGTGGACAGGTCGAATACCGGCTGGAAGAACACCCGCAACTCATCTTGCGCTAACGCGTGGCGTAATTCACCGGCGGTTTCCACCCGCTGCTGGGCGTGCGCCGTCAGCTCTTCGGTGTACAGCGCATAGCACGCGCGGCCATTGTGCTTGGCCTTGAACAGCGCCGCGTCGGCGTTGCGCAGCAGCTGCTCGGCACTCAGCGCATCGCTGGGGAACAGGCTGATGCCGACGCTTACGCTGATGAACAGCCTATGCCCGTCGAACTCGAAGGGTTCACGCATGCGCTCGATCAACGCCTGCGCCAGCTTCCCGGCCTGGCCGACTTGCTGACAATTCTCGGCCAGCACACCGAACTCATCACCGCCCAGGCGCGCCAGGGTCACGCCATTGCCCAACACCTGAGCCAAGCGCTCGCCCGCCAGTTTGAGCAACTGGTCACCGACGGTATGGCCAAGCCCATCATTGATGCTTTGAAAATGATCGAGGTCCAGCAGCAACAGGGCGCACCCGCGCTTGTTGGCTTGAGCCGACGCCAGGGCCTGCTCGACCCGGTCGTTGAACAGCAAGCGGTTGGGCAGGTTGGTGAGTGGGTCGTGATGGGCCAGAAAGGCCAGCTCCTGCTCGGTATGCTTGATCGCGCTGATGTCGCTGAACACCGCCACGTAATGGCTCAGCTCGCCACGATCATCAGAAATCGTACGAATCGTCTGCCATTGCGGGTAGATTTCACCGCTCTTGCGCCGGTTCCAGATTTCCCCGCTCCACTCGCCCTTCGCAGCCAGCGTGGCGTAGATCTGTTGATAGAACGGCACACCGTGGCGGCCCGACTTGAACTTGCTCGGGCGCTGGCCGAGCACTTCTTCCTGCTGATAGCCGGTGATGCGCATGAAGGCGCGGTTGACGTGCACGATCAGCCCCTGGCGGTCGGTGACCAGCACCCCTTCCAGGGTGCAATCGAATACCGCCGCCGCCATACGCAGCCGCTCCTGGTCTTCTCTACGCTGTTGCGCGCTTGTACCGAAAAGATTGAGCAGCCGAGCAGCAGCCCTGCGCAAGGCGTCGCGAACAGAAACAGACATCATGTCGGGGGGAAAAGCCCATGAAAAAAGATGGGGCATTATAAGGGCAGAAACATGCCGTGACGTCCTATCTGAAAGGCTGACTGGTTTTATTTCCCTGCCAAGGGATAATCACAGCCTTCCCCTGTGTCTTCGAGGGTTTTGACACCTATGTGGTACAACGGTCTGCTCGACTTGTCGGCCTGGCAACTGGTTGGCGTTACCCTGCTGATGACTCACGTGACCATCGTCAGCGTCACCATCTACCTGCACCGCTACTCCGCCCACCGTGCGCTGGAGCTCAACGGCGCGCTCAAGCATTTCTTCCGCTTCTGGCTGTGGCTGACCACGGCGCAGAACACCCGCGAGTGGACCGCCATTCACCGCAAGCACCACGCCAAGTGCGAAACCCCGGACGACCCGCACAGCCCCGTGCACAAGGGCTTGAGCACGGTGCTGCGCAAAGGCGCCGAGCTGTACCGCGAAGAGGCGCGCAACCCGGAAACCCTGCGCATCTATGGCAAGAACTGCCCGGAAGACTGGATCGAGCGCAACCTCTATTCGCGCTACAAGCTGGGCGGCATCGCCTTGATGGCGGTGATCGACCTGCTGTTGTTCGGCACCATCGGCATCACCATCTGGGCGGTGCAGATGATGTGGATTCCGTTCTGGGCGGCCGGTGTGGTCAACGGCCTGGGCCATGCGGTGGGCTATCGCAACTTCGAATGCCGCGATGCCGCTACCAACCTGGTGCCGTGGGGCATCGTCATCGGCGGCGAAGAACTGCACAACAACCACCACACCTACCCCAACTCCGCCAAGCTGTCGGTCAAACGCTGGGAGTTCGACATGGGCTGGGCCTGGATACGCCTGCTCTGCCTGCTGCGCCTGGCCAAGGTGCAACGCGTGGCGCCCATCGCCCACCGCGTCGAAGGCAAGGCCAGCCTGGACATGGACACCGCCATGGCGATCCTCAACAACCGCTTCCAGATCATGGCCCAGTACCGCAAATTGGTGATCGGCCCGCTGGTCAAACAAGAGCTGGCCAAGCTCGATGCCTCGGTGAGCCACCGTTTCCGCCGCGCAAAACGCCTGCTGTCGCGGGAAACCAGCCTGCTCGAAGACCGCCACCATGTGCGGATCGAGTCGCTACTCGCACAAAGCCAGGCGCTGAAAGTCATCTATGAAAAACGCCTGGCCTTGCAGCAGATCTGGGCCCGCACCAGTGCCAACGGTCATGACATGCTCGCCGCCATGAAAGACTGGGTGCAAGAAGCCGAAGCCAGTGGCATCCATGCCCTGCACGACTTTGCCGCGCAGTTGAAAACCTACTCCCTGCGTCCCACCGGTGCCTGACCGCCGTTGATCGGCACGCCCTGCAATGGGGCGTGCCCGCTGGAACTTACCCTCTGAAAAACCACTCAAATCCGGCACATCGCCCGCGTGGCGGGCCGGTCTGTGGCCGCACGCTCACCCGTCGAGAACCGCTCCGTGCACATGGCCAAGAACATCCATTCAACGCTGCCCGGCAACGCCCCTCCTGGAGCCGCCCAAACCTTGCTCGCCTTGCTGCATGCACAGGGCGAAGTGGCGCGGCTGAGTGAACGTGAACAGCTCTACAGCTCGTTGCTCGACAGCGTCAATGCGGTGCTCTGGGCCTTCGACTGGGAAACCCGCCAGGTGCTCTACGTCAGCCCCGCGTACGAGCGCATCTTCGGCCGCCCGGCCAGCCAGGTGTTGGCCGACTTCAACGAGTGGCGCGACAGCATCTACCCCGACGACCTGGAGTACGCCGAACGCAGCCTGGCCCAGGTGCTGGTCAAAGGCGCCGTGGAAGACCGCGAATACCGCATCATCAACGCCAGCGGCCAGGTGCGCTGGCTGAGCGACAAGTGCTACATCAATCAGCAGCGCGAAGGCGACCGAGTGATCATCGTCGGTATTGCCGAGGACATCACCGAAAAGAAGCAGCTCGAAGGCGAACTGCAACGTCTGGCCACCACCGACGTGCTGACCCAGAGCAGCAACCGCCGGCACTTTTTCGAATGCGCCCAACAGGCCTTCGACAACGCCCGTGAAGAGGGCACCCCGATGGCCTTCCTGTTACTGGACATCGACGACTTCAAGCAGATCAACGACAGCTACGGCCACCAGGAAGGCGATCAGGTTCTGCAACGCATCGCCGACGCTGGCAAAGCCGTGCTACGGCGGGGCGACCTGTTCGGGCGCATCGGTGGCGAAGAGTTTGCTGCGGTGTTCCCGGGCTGCACCGCGCAGGTCGCGGAACAGATCGCCGAGCGCCTGCAACGTGAGATCCAGCGGCTGAGTTTCAGCCATGGCGAGCAGGTGTATGGAGTGACGGTCAGCCAAGGGGTGACCGGGCTTGGCGATGCGGATGAATCGCTGGACAGCCTGTTTGCCAGGGCTGATGAAGCGATGTACCAGGCCAAGCGGCAGGGGAAAAATCAGATTGTCAGCAGTTGAAATCAACTGTGCAATCTTTGGGGGGCAGTCCAAAATGCCTCAGCCGGCATGCAATCTCTGTGGGAGCGGCTTCAGCCGCGAACACGGGCGTAGCCCGTGCCATGCTCCGCGGTGCCTGCTTCGCGGATGAATCCGCTCCCACTGATCAGGGCTCTGGTTCCGTGATAGGCGGCTCTTCATCCCTGATTTCGATGACCTCAGCCTTGGCCTCTTCCCGTGGCTTAACCTCAGGATTCTCTACCTTTCGCAACCGGCTCAGCTCCGCCAGCCCTACCTTGAGCAAGCGCGCGGTCTTGTTGTCGGCGACTTTTTCCAACCCCTGATCCGCCGGCAATCGCGCCAGTTGCCCAGCCAGGTTCATCGCCAGAATCTCCCGCGAATACACCCCGCCACCCAACTGGTAAATCGCCGCGATCAACTCCCGCAGGCTAAGCGGCAAGCGCCAGCGAGTGCGTAGCGCCGAGCCGAAAGCCGCGCCAAACTCCTTGAGCGACGTCTGCACCTGCCCTTCATCCAACTCACCGCCGGCCAGCCGCCATTCCTGCAGGCAACGCAGCACTGCCAGATCGCCCAGGCAGTGCAGCAGCCCTGCGCAATAGCAACGTTCTTCGTCCAGTTCGAGCTTGCGCGCCAGCGACCGCGCGTATTCGGCGGTATGCAGCGATAGGTTCCAGAAATGCGCCGCATACTGCGCCAGCAAAGGGTCGGTCAGGCGTGCGCTGCGCTTGAGGGTGAGCCCCAGGATCAGGTTCATGCTCTGCGTGCTGCCCAGCTTGTTCAGCGCTTGCAGCAAAGTCTGCACCGGCGCGTCACGATGCAGGGCCGCGCTGTTGGCGGCGGCGATCAGCACAGCGGTGACCTGCGGGTCGTTGCGCACCTCTTCTTCGAGCACCTTGAGGTTCAGCCCCTGGGGATTGAGCGCACGTTTGATCGCCACCTGTACATCGGCGAACAGCGGGCCGCCATCGGCGGTGGCGCGGCGTTGCTCAAGGAAAGCGGGCAAGCTGGCACCGGGCTGCAGCGGCGGCACCGGGCAGGCGATCTGCTCGCCCACAGCCAGCAGCAGCTCTTCCAGGCGTTTGCGCAGGTTTTCCAGATTCAGTGGCTTGCTCAGGTAAGCGGTGGGATGCAGCGGCAGTGCCTCGCGCACGCTGGCGCTGTCACTGCGGTTGCTCATGAGGATGAACGGCAACCCAGGCCCCTTGGCGCGCACCTTGCGCAACAGGTCGAGGCCATCGACGCCGGTCAGTTCGCGGGCGGCGATGATCAGGTCGGGCTTGCTGGCCAACGCCGAGAGCGCCTCCGAGCCATCGGCGCACACCTGCAGCCGGGCATCGCAGCGCACGCTGAGCAGCATCTCACGCAGCATGTCGCGTACCCAGGGGTCGCCTTCGGCGATCAGTACGCTAGGTGGGGCGGGGTCTGCAGCGTTCATGGCCAACTCCTGAATATCCCTGACACGCAAATCCGTTGCAGCTTCCAAGGCAAGTCCTGCAACAACCATAGCGCCACAGGCCTTTGTTGGGCACAAAAAAAACCCGCCTAGGCGGGTTTTTTTATGAAGCGCGTCACATCAAGCGAGTTCAGCGAAGCACTCTTCGATGATGGCCAGGCCTTTGTCCAGCAGTGCGTCTTCGGCAGTCAGCGGAACCAGGATACGCAGGACGTTGCCGTAGGTGCCGCAGGACAGGAGGATCAGACCCTTGTCGCGTGCCTTGGCAACCACTTGGGCAACGGCGGCGGCGTTCGGGGTGTGGGTGCCTTTTTCGAAGACTTCCACAGCGATCATCGAACCCAGACCACGGACGTCGCCGATGATCGGGTGCTTTTCCTGGATCTGACGCAGGCCAGCGGTCAGGCGCTCACCAACAGCTTTGCTGCGGTCCAGCAGTTTCTCTTCCTCGAACACCTGGATAACGGCCAGTGCCGCAGCGCAGGCGATCGGCGAACCGGCGTAGGTGCCGCCCAGACCGCCTGGGGCGATAGCGTCCATGTACTCGGCCTTGCCGCACACACCGGCCAGCGGGAAGCCGCCAGCGATGGATTTGGCGAAGGTGGTCAGGTCAGGCGCGACGCCCATCTGTTCCATGGCGAAGAAGGTGCCGGTACGGCCAGCGCCGGTCTGCACTTCGTCGGCGATCAGCAGGATACCGTGCTTGTCGCAAAGCTCGCGCAGGCGCTTCATCAGTTCTTTCGGCGCTGGCAGGAAGCCGCCTTCGCCTTGAACTGGCTCAAGGATGATCGCAGCGATGTCGCGCGGCTCTGCGTCGTTCTTGAAGATGCGCTCGACCGAGGCAATGGCGTCGTCAACGCTGACACCGTGCAGCTCGCTCGGGAACAGGGCGCGGAAGATGCCGCCTGGCATCAGGCCCATGCCAGCGGAGTACGGCACGACCTTGCCGGTCAGTCCCAGGGTCATCATGGTACGGCCGTGGTAGCCGCCGGTGAAGGCGATCACGCCAGCGCGGCCAGTGGCGGCACGGGCGATCTTCACGGCGTTTTCAACGGCTTCGGAGCCGGAGGTGACCAGCAGGGTCTTCTTCTCGAAGTCGCCTGGCACCAGCTTGTTGATCTTTTCGCACAGCTCTACGTAAGGCTCGTAGGCCAGCACCTGGAAGCAGGTGTGGCTGACTTTGGTCAGCTGCTCTTGCACGGCTGCAACCACTTTCGGGTGCAGGTGGCCGGTGTTCAGTACTGCGATGCCGCCGGCGAAGTCGATCAGTTCGCGGCCTTCAACGTCGATCACGGTCGAGTTCTTCGCGCTTTCAACGAAGATCGGGTGGATCTGGCCAACGCCACGTGGGACGGCGGCGATACGACGTTGCATCAAGGATTCGTTGGTCTTGCTCATAATGCCCTCATTTGCACCGATCAGCGGCGCTTTTATTCGGGGGTGGCTGGGAGTGTTCGCGAACAGTATTCGTTGATCGACTGCCGTGAACGCCCTGGCCACCAGGTACTGCTATGTCAAAAAGGCCAGCGAGACGTCGCTCTCGCGCCCCGCTGGCAGAGGTAAAACTTTTACCGTGCGATCAAACGCTGATGCACAGGTATTTGATTTCGAGGTAGTCCTCGATACCGTATTTGGAGCCTTCGCGGCCCAGGCCCGAAGCCTTGATGCCGCCGAACGGCGCGACTTCGTTGGAGATCAGGCCGGTGTTGATACCCACCATGCCGTATTCCAGGGCCTCGGCAACACGGAACACACGGCTCATGTCACGGGCGTAGAAGTACGAGGCCAGGCCGAACTCGGTGTCGTTGGACATGGCGATGACTTCGGCTTCGTCTTTGAAGCGGAACAGCGGCGCCAGTGGGCCGAAGGTCTCTTCTTTGGCGACAGCGGCAGTCTTCGGCACGTCGACCAGGATGGTCGGCTCGAAGAAGTTGCCTTCGATGATCTTGCCACCGGACAGCACCTTGGCGCCTTTGGAGACGGCGTCTTCGATGTGTTCCTGAACCTTGGCGACAGCTTTGCCGTCGATCAGCGGGCCAGTGGTGGTGCCGTCTTCCAGGCCGTTACCGATCTTCAGCTTGGCCACTGCGGCGGCCAGCTTCTCGGCGAACGCGTCGTAGACGCCGTCCTGCACGTAGATACGGTTGGCGCAGACGCAGGTCTGGCCGTTGTTGCGGTACTTGGAGATGATCGCGCCTTCGACCGCCTTGTCCAGGTCGGCATCGTCGAACACGATGAACGGCGCGTTGCCGCCCAGCTCCAGGGAAACCTTCTTGATGTCCTTGGCGCATTCTTCCATCAGCTGGCGACCGATTTCGGTCGAGCCGGTGAAGGACAGCTTGCGTACCAGGGAGTTGCCGGTCAGCTCGCCGCCGACTTCGCCAGCGCTGCCGGTGACGACGCTCAGCACGCCAGCCGGGATGCCGGCGCGGGTGGCCAACTCGACCAGAGCCAGGGCGGAGTACGGGGTTTGCGAAGCGGGCTTGAGCACCATGGTGCAGCCAGCGGCCAGGGCCGGGCCGGCTTTACGGGTGATCATCGCGGCCGGGAAGTTCCACGGGGTGATGGCCGCGGTAACGCCGATTGGCTGCTTGATGACGATCAGGCGCTTGTCAGGCTGGTGGCCTGGGATGGTGTCGCCGTAAACGCGTTTGGCTTCTTCGGCGAACCACTCGATGAACGAGGCGGCGTAGGCGATTTCGCCCTTGGCTTCGGCCAGTGGCTTGCCTTGCTCGGTGGTCATCAGGCGAGCCAGGTCGTCCTGGTTCTCGATCATCAGTTCGAACCAGCGACGCAGCTTGTTCGAGCGCTCTTTGGCGGTCAGTGCACGCCAGGCCGGCAGGGCCTTGTCGGCGGCTTCGATGGCGCGGCGGGTTTCCGCGGTGCCCATCTTCGGCACGGTACCGATGACTTCACCAGTGGCCGGGTTGGTCACATTGATGGTCTGGCCGCTGTCCGCATCCAGCCACTCACCGTTGATGAAGGCTTGCTGGCGGAACAACTGAGCGTCTTTGAGCTGCATGTCGGCTTCCCGAATTGTTGATTGTTGAAAAGCGCCCAAGGCAGGGCATCGAGCGTTTGAAATCTCAAACGAATGCTAAGCGGCTGCTGGGGTGTAGGACAATAGGCTGTTCAAAAAAAAGAACGAATGGTTGAACAGGCCATCGAAAAATTCATGATTTGCATGAATGCAACCGGCCTCTTCGCAGCTAAAGCCGCTCCCACCAGGACCGCTGTGCGGTATCCGTGGGAGCGGCTTTAGCCGCGAAGAGGCCGGTACAGGTTAGACGAACGAGTTGAAAAAAGTGTGAATCAGAACGCCTTGGCCAGATCGATCACCAAGGCTCGATAGCCAACGGAACCCGGCTGCCGGCTATGCACCTTCAATTCCACCACCACCTCCTGCGTCCCCCGTCGCACCTCATTCAACACGGTGGTAGTGAGCTTCTCAGGCGTCAGGAAATTCACTGATGCCGAATAGATGAACTGGGTATCGGTCTCCGGCCGGTAGGCCACCACCGACGTCACCGGGCTATACCACTCGTCGCCGCGCTCCTTACCGTATTCCCAAACCTGCTCGACCGTACCCTTGGCCTCGTCGATCTTGTATTCCACGGCGCGGCTGTAATTGCCACTCAACTTGGTCGGGGCAAAGTCACGCCCCCAGCCATTGTCGAACACGGTCAGGGTGCCTTTGCCGGTCAGCCAGGCGGTATGCTGGGTCCAGGACCAATCGAAGCCTTCACCACCGACCGGCTTGAGCACTTTGTCCTGCAGCCGCTGCGGCCAGCCCTGTGGCGAGGCGAGAATCCACTTCACCGCCTTGTCACGGCCGATCTTCGCCACGCCCTGGTGGCGCGCTGAAACGATAATGCTGTCGTCATCGGTATCGTAGTCGATGGCATTCACGTGCGCCCAGCTGCGCCCGGTGCCGACACCCGGCGTGTCGCCGAACGGCAGATCACCTTCGGCCAGCTCGTTGGCCAGGCGCTCGTCCTGTTTCTGAACCCCATCCGGCAGCTGGATGGCGGCCTTGCCCAGGGTTTCCAGAAGATCGCCACGATACGGGTCGAGTATCTGGTTCAAGTCCCAGAAGTCCAGCACGTCGCCGGCTTCGTTGACCTCGATAATGTGGTCACGGATTGAGCGCACGCGCTTGCCATCCGGGCGGCGGTAGTCGCTGGTGCCGACGCGCAGCAGGTAGGTGCCATTGCTCGTCTCGCGGATCTCATGGGAAAAGTCGGCGAACTTGTCCGGCAGGCTGCGCTGCCAGATGCGCCGGCCCAGCAGGTCGTACTTGGAGTAGGTCTGGCCCTGGCCCCATATCAGTTTGCCGTCGCGGGTCTGCTGGAAGCCCATGGTGCCGCCCAGGCCGTCGCGGCGGTTGGAATCGTGGATCTGCTCGATGTCCAGGTACCAGCGCACGTCGCCGTTGCTGTCGGAGATCCAGTTGTTGCCAACCTGGTCCCACTCGGCGGCACCGCCCAGGCCATTCCACTTGAAGGCACGCGCACCCGGGATATCACCCTGCAGGTGGTTGAACAGGTACAGGCGGTTTTCGAAGCCCGGCGCAACCTTGATCGGCTCGACTTCCGGCAACGCGGCAGTCTGTTTCGCCACCACCGGCAGACGCACGGCCGGCGCGTAGATCTGGTAGCGCTCGCGAATGCGCTCGCCGTCCACCTTGTAGGTCACTTCAACCTGGTTGACGTAGTCCGGATAAAGCCCGAACACCGGGATGCCGCCGTAGGTCCACAGCGAACGGTCGGATACGTCGTAGCTGATATCCACCCCGCGCTCACCGCGGCCCAGCACGCGCACATGGGCCGCACTCAAAGTACGCCCGCCGTCACGGATGATCGCGGTCAGCGGCGCCAGGCGGTACGGGTTGACCACCACATCACCGAGCAGCGCTTCATCACGCTCGGGGACCTTGGCGGTCAGGCAGGCGCCTTCAGGCAGTGTGGGGGTTTCGGTCTTGGCATTCATGGCAAAGCTCCTTGTGCTCAGAAGTCGTAACGGGCGGTGGCGCCGAAGGTGCGCGGGGTACCGAGCACGCCGGCATAACCACCGTTGGCGGAGTTCCACAGGCTGGTGAAATAGGTCTTGTCTCCGGCGTTCTTCACCCACAGCGACAGGTCGACCACGCCGTCGCCCTGGTCCAGGCGCACACCGGCGGAGAGGTTGACCAGCGCATAGCTGGGAATCTGGCCGAAATCGGAATCGTCGATGGTGCCGACCGCTTTCGAGCGGAAGGCATAGCTGGCAGTGACGTAAGGCTCGACGTGCTCGGTGGCCTGCCACTTGTACTGGGTGTTGAGGTTGGCGATGTACTTGGAGGCGCCGACCACCTGGTGGCCGGACAAGTCGCAGGTGGCGGTGGCATTGGCCAGGCTTACCTCAGGCGGGCATGGCGCATCGTCGTACTCGGTGTAGCGCACGTCGTTCCACGAGCCGTTGAAGTTGACCGTCAGGCCGCGAATCGGCAGCGCCGTCGCTTCGAACTCCAGGCCCCGCGAGCGCACCTGGCCGGCGTTGGCCAGGTACTGCACGCGGTTGACCTGGTCGTAGACGTTGGCCTGGTAGCCATGCACTTCGGCCCAGAACAGGTTGGCGTTGAGCTGCAGCCGGTCGTCGAGCAGGGTGCTTTTGAGGCCGACTTCGGCGTTGTTCACCCGCTCGGTGCCAACCAGCAGCGAGTCGGTACCCAGCCGTGGCGCCGCGCCGACGGTGAGGTTGATGCCGCCGGACTTTTCGCCGTGGGTCAGGGTGGCATAGCCCAGCAACTGCTCGTTGAAGCGGTAGCTCAGGCCGAGCAGGCCGGAAGGGCTGAAGCTGTACTGGTTGAGGTCGCCGGAATCGTAGGCGCCCACCCTGCCCTGGCGCGCCGCTGCCGCGGCTCCAGTCACCGCCGCGCCGCCGCTTGGCGCATCGCGGGTTACCCAGGCGCTCTTCTCTTCATAGGTGCCGCGGATGCCGGCGGTGAAGTCGAGGCGGTCTGTCACATGCCAGGTGCCTTGGGCGAACAGCGCATAGCTGTCGGTATCGATGTGGCCGTCGCCGATCGTGTTGACGTTGTTCAGGGCGCCTGCCGGGGTGAGGTTCCAGACATCCGCCTGCGGGCCATAGTAAGTGAAGGAAGTGTTGTCCAAGTCCTGTTTGAAGTAGTACGCGCCGAGCACGTAGTCGAAGGCGCCTCCGGTGGGCGATGCCAGGCGGATCTCCTGCGAGTACTGCTTGTCGCGCACCGATACACCAGCGCTGTAGAACACCGGCACGTCGAGGCCATCGTCATTGCGCGGGGTGAAATCCCACCATCGGTAGGCGGTGATCGAGGTCAGGGTGAAATCGTTGGGCAGGGTCCAGTTGGCCTCCACCGAGGTACCGCCCTGGAAAACCGTCACCTGCTGGTCGGCATCGAAATTGACCTTGCGGTCCTTGCCCGACACCAGGGTGGCGCCGGCCTGCGCGGCCAGGCTTTCGTAGCGGTTGACGCCATTGATGGTCGGCCCGGTGCTGTACAGGCTGAGAATGCCGTTGTTGGAGTCCTCTTCGTTGTACTCACCGATCCAGCGCAGGTTGAAGGTTTCGCTCGGCTGGAACAGCAACTGGGTGCGAAAGCCCTGGCGCTTGCCGCCGTTGAGGTCATCGCCGTTGTGGATGTTCTTTACGTAGCCGTCGTCTTCAGTGCGGTAGGCGCTGATGCGTCCGGCCAGGGTCTCGCTGATCGGCCCGGAGAAACTGCCCTGGGTCTGCAGGTAGCCGTCTTCGCCGATGGACTGCTGGATGCTGCCTTCGCGGTGGAAGGTCGGCTTGCGCGTGGTGATGTTCAACACCCCGGCCGTGGTGTTCTTGCCAAACAGCGTGCCCTGCGGGCCGCGCAGCACTTCCAGCTGCTCGACATCAAGCAGGTCGAACACCGCCATGCCGGGGCGGCCGAGGTAGACGTTGTCGAGGTAGATACCGACGCTGCCTTCCAGGCCATCGCTGGCCGGGTTGTTGCCCAAGCCACGGATCGAGATGCTGGACTGGCGGGCATGCACATAAGCCACGTTGGTGCTGGGCACCAGCTGTTGCAGATCCTGCACACGGTAGATGCGCTGGGTTTCCAGGGTTTCACTGTTCAGCACGCTGATCGGCGTGGGCACGCTTTGCGCAGTTTCTTCGCGGCGGCGGGCATTGACGGTGACGGTGCCGAGCTTGGCCTCCTGATCCACGGCAGGCACGGTGCTGGTCGGCTCTTCGGCATAACTGCCATTGGCAGCCGCCACCAGCACGCCAGCGGCCAAGGGTTGCAAGGTGAAACGCGACGCGCGCGCAGGCCAACGGGAAAGTCGGGTCATGCAAATGCTCCTTGAGGCATTGGCCCTGGCGAGCATTTCCGTTGACGGAACCGAATCGCGGTCAGTTGGGCTTATATTCTTTTAAGAGATATAAATATGTGTAATTCATATTTTGTGGAATAAGTAACACCCTTTATAAGGGGGCTCACCCTCTTCATCAATTGCATTCGACCGAAGATTTTCATGTAGAAAATGCATATCGACCTCCGCCAGCTCCGCCACTTCATCGCCCTTGTCGAACACCGCAGTTTTGTCGCTGCGGCGGCGGCGGTGAACCTGTCGCAATCGGCGTTCAGCCGCAGCATCCAGACGTTGGAGCACAACATCGGCTGCCGCCTGGTCGACCGCGCCAGCAAAGAGCTAGCCCCCACCCGCCAGGGCCTTCTGGTGCTGGAGCACTCACGGCGGCTGGTGCACGGCGCGCATAACCTGGTCAACGAAATACACCAGTTCAACGGCGCCACCACCGGTGTGGTGCGCTTCGGCTCCGGCCCGGCCCCCGCTGGCGGCCTGGTGCCTCGGGCGGTGGCGCGCTTCGTTGCCGAATACCCGGCGGCGCGCACCTGTTTTCAGGTGGATAACTGGCAGGCGCTGAACCGCAAGCTGATGGCCGAGGAAATCGAATTTTTCGTCGCCGACACCCGCCAGTTCGAGTCCGACCCGGACTACCGCGTGCATAAGCTGGCACCGCAGCGCTGGCATTTCTGCTGCCGCGTCGGGCACCCGCTGACCGAGCGGGACCAGGTGAATGCCCGGGATGTCTTCGATTACCCACTGGCGACCACCTTCCGCCCGCCGAACATCCGCAAGATCCTCAGCGACCTCAGCGGCAGGCAGGATTTTCTGCCGACGGTGGAATGCGAGCACGGCTATGCGCTGCTCAACGTGGTGCTGCATTCGGACACCATCGGCATCGCCTGCAGTGCCAATTTGCGGCCGTATCAGTCGGGACAGGGGTTGGTGGCGCTGCAGCTGGCGGACCTGGCGGCGGAGCAGGAAGAGTCGTTCTATACCCGCTATGGGGTGGTGAGCCGGGTGGGGTACGGGTTGTCGCCGTTGGCGCAGGGGATGGTCAGGCAGTTAATTGCCTGTGACAATGAAATCTGAGAATAGAGTGGGAGCGGCTTCAGCCGCGAACACCGGCAAAGCCGGTGCCATCCATCGCGTCGCTCTCTTCGCGGCTAAAGCCGCTCCCACAGGGTTGTTTTCCAGGCCTTATCCCTTGCGGGTCGTCCGGCTCCGTTGGCCATCCACACCTACCGGCACTTCGCCCGCCAACGTCACCCGGCGCACCACCCGTGGCTGGGTACCGTAGTCATCCACCGCATAATGCTGCGTCGCGCGGTTATCCCAGATCGCCACATCCCCCGCTTCCCAGCGCCAGCGCACAGTGTTCTCCAGCCGCGTCACATGCCCTTGCAGCACCGCGAACAGGTGTTGTGAGTCGGCCAGCGAATAGCCTTTGATGCGTTTGACGAAATGGCCCAGCTGCAGCGCCCGCTCACCGCTGACCGGGTGCACTCGCACCACCGGGTGCTCGGTTTCGTACACCGTCGAGGTGAACACCTTGCGGTAACGTTCGAGCTTGGCCGGGTCGACATCCGGCTTGATGCTCGCGTAGTCGTATTCGTTGCTGTGCACCGCCCACAGTTTGTCGGCCAGCTCGCGCAGCGGCTCGGGCAGTTCCTGGTAGGCCGCAGCGGTGTTGGCCCACACGGTGTCGCCGCCGGAAGCCGGGGCGACCACGCTGCGCAGGATCGAGGCCTTGGGGTAGGCATCGACGAAGGTCACATCGGTGTGCCAGGAGTTGGCCCGCTGGCCTTCGGCGCCATCGAGCTGCAGCAAGTAGCTGGTGCCGTCGACCACCGGCACGGTCGGGTGGGCGACCGGCTCACCGAGCAACTTGGCAAAGCCTTCCTGGCTTAGGTCGTCGAGATGAGTCTGGCTTCGGAAGAAGATCACCTTGTGCTGCACCAGGGCAGCCTGGATCGCTTCGATCGTGGCGGCATCGAGATCGGCGGACAGTTTCACCCCGCGGATCTCGGCGCCGATGCGGCCTGCGACAGGGTGGATATCGAGTTCGAGGGCTTGCGGTGCGGAGGCCAGTGCTGCGTTGCTCATGGTCGTGGTCCTTGCGGTCATTGTCGGGGTTAGATTCAACGGGCGGCTTGTACGGCTTGTTCCTGCTTCAGAGCGGCGTCGAGAAAACGCGGTTCGATCCAGTCAGCAACCTGGAAGCCTTTGCGGATCAGGCGCTCGCGCGCGGCCAGGTCGACGCCTTGCTGCAACTGGGCGACAAAGCCGGCGTCCAGTCGTGGGTCGAAGTAGTGGGCGAGGTCTTCTTTGGCCAGGTCGTCGCTGAGGATGCTGCGCGGCCAGCTGGCGTTGTTCGCCACCAGGTCGACGAAGGCATCGCGGTTGTGTTCGTCGCGCAGCCAGTGGGTGGCTTGCTGCTGGGCATTGACCACGCGCTGGACCAGCTCGGGGTATTGGCGGATGAATTCACCGGTACCCAGCAATACGGCCTGGGTGCTGCCAGCGCCCTCCAGGTCACGCGAGTTGACCGGCAACTCGACCAGGCCGCGCTCTCGCAGCGAGAGCAGGTTGGACAGGCCCCAGGTGGCGTCGATTTGCTTGGCGGCCAGCGCGGCGTTGGCGGCGTTGAAATCCAGGTTGATCACTTTCAGGTCGCGCTCGGACAGCCCTTGGCTGGCCAATGCGCTGGCGAACGACAGTTGGTTGGCGGTGCCACGGAACACCGCCACGCGCCTGCCCTTGAGGTCGTGCAGGGTCCTGATGCCAGAGCCCGGCACCACGCCCAGGTAGCTTTTCACCCCACGCACACCGGCGGACAGCACGCGGGTATCGAGGCCATTGGCCTTGCCGACGATTGCCGCCAGGTCACCGAGGTAGGCGAAGTCTGCCTGGCCGTTGGCCAGCGCTTCGTTGACCACAGGGCCGGCGCCCTTGAAGAAGTGCCAGTCGATGCGGATGCCGTCTTTGGCGAACTCCTTTTCCAGGAGTTGCTGATCGCGCAGTACATCGACCACGCCGCCGGCACTGTGCTTGCTGCCGGCGCTGAGGTCGGGTACAGCGATACGGATGCTCTCGGGCTTGGCCGATTCGGCAGCCTGGGCGCTGATGGCGAAGAAACCGACCAGCCCGAGGGCGGTAATCAAGTGACGCAACGGAGTGTTCATGGCAAGGCTCCTTGGCAGGTTGCCACCGGCGATGGCCGGCGCTTTGGCCAGAAGCTAGGCAGGTCTGGTTAGAACCTACAAAGATCAAAACTTCATTTTTTAGTAACCAGAAAGCATAAATCAGGCGCTGCGCGGCTCGCCGGGCGGGTTGCGGATTACGCATGGAAAATATGAGGAAAACGCAACGGCGGGAGGCTTCCGCCTGCGGGGTGTGCATGCTCTTATCTCTTGAAAGCCGCATATGAGAATTTTTAATTCCATAAGTGCATAACCTTGAAACGCTTCGAGAGATGGCTGATGAATGGAATTCTGAGCAGGAATCGGGGGGGGCCGCTGCGCGGCCCATTCGCGGCGCAAGGCCGCTCCCACATTGACCGCGCCATGCTCCTGCCTTGGTTGTTGCCGGTGCTGATTGTGCTGCTTTGGGTTGTGGCCAGTCGGCAGCACTGGATGAGCGAGCAGATTCTGCCGGCGCCTTCGCTGGTGTGGCAGAGCGCGGTGGAGTTTGGCACCGGCGAGCTTTGGGGGCACTTGTGGATAAGTCTGCAACGGCTGTTCTGGGGGTTGCTGGCGGGGATTGCCAGCGGATTGCTGCTGGGGACCTGGCTGGGGACTTCGCGCATGGCGCAAACCTTGGTGCTGCCAACCTTCGTCGCACTTGCGCAAATCCCCACCCTGGCCTGGATTCCGCTGTTCATGCTGTTTTTCGGCATCGGTGAACTGCTCAAGCTGGTGGTGCTGGTGAAAGCCGTGGTGGTGCCGGTCACCCTGCATACCCTGGTCGGTGTCCGCGATGCCCAGCCCAAGCTGCGTGAAGCCGCTGCGGCCTTGCGCCTGCCGCGTCACCTGCTGTTCCTGCGCCTGTTGCTGCCGGCGGCCCTGCCCGCTTTCCTCACCGGCGTGCGCCTGGCGCTGGCCACCGGCTGGACGTCGTTGTTGGCCGTGGAGCTGCTGGCCTCAAGTGAAGGCATTGGTTACCTGATGGTATGGGGCCGCCAGCTGTTCATGCTCGACCTGGTGCTGCTGTGCATTCTGGTCATCGGCCTGGTTGGCGCGCTGATGGAGCGCGGCTTTTCGTTGTTGGAAAAACGCCTGCTGTACTGGCCGCAACCGGCTACCGGCGAACAGCAGCGCGGCCCGGTGCCCAAGGGCTGGCAAAGCCTGTTGCTGCCAGCAGCACTGCTGGCGCTGTGGCAGGCCAGCAGCAGCCTTGGCTGGGTCGATCACAACATCCTGACCTCGCCGCTGGGCGTCGTGCACACACTGTTCGCTGGCCTGGCCGATGGCTCGCTGCCGCAAGCCATGCTGCTGAGCCTGCAACGCACCCTCACCGGCCTTGTGCTCGGTGGGGGCGCGGGGCTGCTGACCGGCCTGCTGCTGGGCCTGTCTCACTCCGCCGAACGCGTAGTGGGCCCCAGCCTATCGGCCTTGCGCCAGGTAGCGCTGTTCGCCTGGGTGCCGCTGCTGACCGCCTGGTTCGGCCTTGGCGAAGGTGCCAAGAACGTGTTCGTTGGCTTGGCGGCTTTCTTCCCGCTGCTGATTGCCACCCAACGCGGCATCGCCAGCCTCTCGCCGCAACTGGGCGAAGCTGCCCGCACGCTACGCCTGAACCTGTGGCAACGCCTGCGCCTGTTGGTGCTGCCCGGCGCGGCACCGGCGATTTTCGCCGGTTTGCGCCTGTCGCTGATCTACGCCTGGCTGGGCACCATCGGCGCGGAATACTTCATGCCGTCGGACGGCGGCATCGCCAGCCTGATGATTGGCGCGCAGCAGCTGTTTCGCATGGACCAGGTCATGGCCGCCATGCTGCTGATCGGCCTGGTCGGCGCCCTGCTCGGCACCCTTGGACAACGCCTCGAATCGCGCGCCATGCGCTGGAGAACCGCATGAACGCTTTCAATACATCGCACCTGCTGGCGGCCAACCAACCCGACACCACGCCCGCGCTGGTCAGCTTCGAAGGCGTGGGCAAGGTCTTCAGCGTCGATGGTCAGCCCCTTGAAGCCATCCGCAATTTCAACCTGGCAATCAACGAGGGCGAATTCATCGCCATCGTCGGCGCCTCCGGTTGTGGCAAGTCCACCCTGCTGCGCCTGCTGGTCGGGCTGGACACCGACTACAGCGGCAGTATCCGCGTCGATGGCCAAGCCGTAAGCGGCATTGGTGGCGAACGTGGCATCGTGTTCCAGGAGCATCGCCTGTTCCCGTGGCTGACGGTGGAGCAGAACATTGCGCTGGGCCTGGTCAATGAACAGCTGACACAAGGCGAACGCGCCCGCCGCGTGCATGAGTTCGTGCTGCTGGTGGGCCTGATCGGCTTCGAGTCGGCTTACCCGCACCAGCTCTCCGGTGGCATGGCACAACGCGTGGCGATCGCACGGGGGTTGGTGGCAAGCCCGCGGATTCTGTTGCTGGACGAGCCGTTCGGCGCGCTGGATGCATTGACCCGCCAGCAATTACAGGACGAACTGCTGGCGATCCGCGAACGGGCTGGGATCACAACCTTGCTGGTGACCCACGATGCCGAGGAAGCGACGTACCTGGCGGATCGGGTGGTGGTGCTGGAGCCGCGGCCAGGAAGGATCAAGGCGGTGGTCGAGATCGACCTGCCGCACCCAAGGCTGCGCACGGGGGTGGCGTTGCATGGGTTGCGTGAGAGGGTGTTGCATCAGATAACTGGAGATGGCGGGTACCTGCCGCCGGTGCGGAGAGTAGAAGGTCTCAGGCCGGAGCTGATTGCCCTGTAGGAGCGGCTTCAGCCGCGAACACCGGCAAAGCCGGTGCCATCCTGCGCGTCGTCTGTTTCGCGGCTAAAGCCGCTCCCACAGGAGCGGTGTCGGGCCGCTTAGCGTGTGCAGGTACGTCCATGGATAGATCCCCCGCTCATGCCCATCGCTGAACACCAGTTGCACGCCATACCCCTGCGACTCGACGCGTTCGACACGCACATCGGCGGCCACCACCGCAATAACGCCCGAAATCCGCGCCGCTCGGCATTGTGAACATGGGCAGGCACCGCGCAGGCGGGCATGGCTGATGCTGTGCTCGCCATCCTCCCATTGCAGCACCAACTGCCCAGCCCCACGCAGGTTGCGGATCGCCACAGGCGCATTCATCACGCCGCCCCGCGCAATTGCGCCAGGGCAATGCGCACCGCCTTGCGCACCTCAGGGTCGCTGTCGGCCTCGGCAGCCTGCAGCACCGGCAACGCACGCGCCTGGCCCAGTTCACCCAAAGCCAGGGCCGCTTCCTTGCGCAGGTTGGCAATGCCATGCCCGAGCAGTTCGCCAAGCGAGTCGAGTGCTGGGGCATAGCGCAGGCGCCCCAACGCGCGCGCCGCACGCAGACGTACTTGCCAGAAGCCGTCGGCCAACGCTTCCACCAGCGCCGGGCCAGCCTGTCCCTGGCCTACTTTACCCAGGGTAGTCGCGGCTTCTTCACGCACTTGCCAGGCCTCATCCTTCAACGCAGATACCAGTGCAGGCAGCACCGCATTGTCACGCGCAAGGCCCAGTGCGCCGATGGCAGCGCGGCGCACCTCAGTATCCGGCTCGGCCTGCGCCAGCCTTGCCAATGCCGGCAATGCCGGTTGGTGTTTGAGCCAACCCAGAATGCCCACCGCCTCGCGCCGCACGGCCGCATCGTCATCCGCCAGGGCCAGCAGCGCCGGTGCTGCGGCATCTTCCAGGCGCAACTCGCGCAACGCTCGCAGGGCGCTGGCGCGCACGAATGCATCGGCGTGCTTGACCCAGGGCAGGATCAACTGCCCAACTTCGAGACTCTTGAGTTCGCTCAGGCTCTGCGCAGCGGCCAGGCGCACTGGCTCGGCAGTATCGGCCAACGCGGCGCACAGCGCCTGCACCACCTCGGGCTCTTCCCAGGCTTCGAGCAGCCGCGCCGCCTCGCTGCGGACTTCGTCGGCCGTATCCACCAGCAGTGCATCGGTCAGCCACGGCAAGCCATCCGGATCCTCCAGGTCGGCCAGTTCGATCAAGGCGATACGGCGCACGCCTGGGTCGGCGGCTTCGAGGCGCGGCAGCAGGGCAAGGATGTCGGGGTTGTCTGTTTTTCGTTCAGTCATAACGCGATCCGTAGCGGAGGGTGGTCAGTGTCCGGCAGCCCCAGTGGTGTCAGGCGCGGCAGTTCGCGGCCTTCCTCGTGGCGCAGCAAAGCCAGGCAGTGACGCTTTAGATGGGTGAAGGCAGGGGTGGTCAGCAAGCTGGCGCGACGCGGGCGTGGAAAATCCAGGCGCAGGTCTTCGATGAAGCGCCCGGGGCGCGGGCTCATCACCAGAATGCGGTCGGCCAGGAACAAGGCTTCATCGATGTCGTGGGTGACGAACACCACGGTGGTACGGATGCGTGCCCAGATATCCAGCAGCAGCTCCTGCATCCGCGCGCGGGTTTGCGCATCGAGGGCGCCGAAGGGTTCGTCCATCAGCAGCAGGCGCGGGCGGTTGATCAGCACCCGGGCGATCTCGGCGCGCTGCTGCATGCCGCCGGACAGCTGGCTCGGCCAGCGTCCGGCAAAGTCGGCCAGGCCTACCAACTGCAGCATTTCACGCGCCTGACGCTGCCGTTCGGCCTTGCCCAGGCCTTGCATCTTCAGGCCGAAGGCGACGTTGTCGAGCACGCTGCGCCAGGGCAGCAGGGTGTGGTGCTGGAAAACCATGCCGCGTTGCGGCGATGGGCCGTCGATGGCCTGGTCGTCCACGGTCAGTTGACCCGCACTGGGGACCAGGTGTCCGGCCAAGGCGCCGAGCAAGGTGGACTTGCCGCAGCCGGAAGGCCCGAGAATGCACACGAACTCACCGGGGGCGACGGCAAAGTCCAGGCGTTGCACCGCCTCGAACGCATCGGCGCCCTGCCCCAGGCGTATCGACAGGCCACGCCCTTCGATTCGCCCAGGCTCAGGGGCCTGTTGATAACTGCTCATCAGGCCGCCCTCCGCGTGCGGTACCACGGGGTGGCCAGCGCGCCGAGGTGCTTGACCAGGGCGCTACTGCCCATGCCCAGCACGCCGATCAGCAACATGCCGACGATGATGTCCGGGTAGTTCTGCAAGGTGTACGACTCCCATGTGTAATAGCCGATGCCGAACTGCCCAGAGATCATCTCGGCGGTGACCAGGCAGAACCACGAGGTGCCCATGCCGATGGCAAGGCCGGTGACGATGCTCGGCAGCGCGCCAGGCAACACCACCTCACGCAGGATCGCCCAGCGACCGGCACCCAGGCTGCGTGCCGAGGCGACCAGACGCGGGTCGACCGCCTCGACGCCGTGCACGGTGTTGAGCAGGATCGGGAACAGCGCGCCGGTGAAGGTGATGAACACCATGGACAGCTCCGACGACGGGAACATCAGGATCGCCAGAGGGATCCACGCCACCGCCGGGATCGGCCGCAGAACCTCCAGCGGCGGCAACAGCGTGTCTTCGGCCAATTTCGAGCGGCCGATCAACAGCCCCAGGCCCACGCCGAAGAATGCCGCGACACCATAGCCGGCAAACACCCGCGACAGGCTGCTGCCCAAATGTGCCAGCAAGGCGTTGGAAGTCAGCAATTGCCAGGCAGCCTCCAGCACAGACCTGGGCGTCGGTACATAGGTGAAGGTGAACAAGCCAAAGTCGAGCTTGGCAGTGGCAGCCACCTGCCAGAACAACAGGCAGGCGAGCAACGATGCCAGGCGCACGGGCCAGCGATTGCGGGTCATGAAAGTGCCTCCCGGTCAGCGCTGGGCGACCAGCTTCTGGTTGGCGCTGACGAAGTCCAGCGCTTCACCGCCATGGGCCTTGGCGTACTGCTCGGCCTGATCCTTGAGCAGGAAAGCGGCCAGTTCGCCCTTGCCGTTGCGCACGAACCAGGCCTGGTTGGCCAGCAACTTGATGCCGCTGTCGGCAGCCTGGGCGTAGATGGCGCGGATGTCCTTGCCCTCTTGCTCCAGTTGGGCCAAGGCACCGAGCGCGGCCTCGGGAGATGCGTAATGGCGCACCTTGTCTTCACCGCGCACCCAGATCTGCGCCAGGCGACTGAAATCGGTGATCGGTTTACCGGTCAGCGCATCCACGGCCTTGAGCGGCAGCGGGTCATAATTCTTCAGCGCCCTGTCGTAATCCACACCCGCCTGTTTGAAGGCGGCGCGGATGTACTGGTCATCGATGAACTGCCGGGTGTCGAGGCCACGGTCGGTCTTCTTCAATAGCTTCAGGGTGTCGATCGAAGTGGCGACGGCCTGGCGGTACTCGGGCTTCCAGGTCAGGTCGCGGGTCTGCAGGCCCAGCGGGCCGTGGAACAGGTAATTGACCTCGGCTTCGATGCCGGTGACCTTCTCGATCAGCTCGCTGTACTTCTCCGGCTCGGCGGCGATCAGGCGGTCGGCCTCCAGGCTGGCACGCAGGTAGGCGGTGACCACTTCGGGGTATTTGTTCGCGTAGTCGGCATCGACCAGTGCGCCGTGGAAGGTTGGCGCGTTGGCCTGGGCGCCATCGTAGATCTTGCGGGCGAAACCCCGGTTGGGGAACAGCTCGGCGAACGGGACGAAGTCGGCGTGCGCCTCGATGCGGTTGCTGCGCAGTGCAGAGCCGGCGATCTCGGGGGCCTGGGCGATGATCTTCACGTCTTTCTGCGGGTCCCAGCCTTGCGCGGCGACAGCGCGCAGCAGCATGCCGTGAGCGGTGGAGGCGAATGGCACGGAGATGGTCTTGCCCTTGAGTTCGCTCAGCGACTGCACGGCGGAAGCGGCGGGTACGACGATGCCGTTGCCGCTGCCCTGCACGCTGCCCGACAGCACGCTGATGAACAGGCTGCGTTTGCCGGCATCCAGGTGGGCGACGCCGTTGAACGAGCCGGGGAAGTCGGCCATGGCGCCGAAGTCGAGCTTGCCAGCGACCATCTCGTTGGTCAGCGGCGCGCCGCTGGTGAAGTTTTTCCATTCGATCTGGTACTGCGCATCCTTGTACTTGCCGTCATGCGGCAGGTACTTGTCGAGCAGGCCCAGCTCGCGAATCAGCAGGCCGCCGGTGGCGCAGTTGATGGTGGTGTCCTGGGTGCCGATGGCGATACGGATGGTTTCGGCGCTGGCGTTCAGGCCAGCGAGCGCCAGCGCGAGGCCGGCCACGGTTGCTACAAGGCGCATGGGTATTCCCCTCGAATCGTTTTAGGTATTGGAATCGTCTCCGCCACCGGGCTTGGGTGGTGGGAAACGAGGGGCATTGCAGGTGGGCGTCCGGTGGTTCGCCGGATGGCAGGCGTGGTTCAGCGCAGCAGGTATGGGATGTCGACCTTCACCGCACCGGTGGGGCAATCCTTCTCGCAGGGCATGCAGTACCAGCACTCGTCGAAAGCCATGTAAGCCTTCTGCGTGGCCGGGTTGATCGCCAGCAAGTCCATGGGGCAGACCTCGACGCACACGGTGCAGCCTTTTTCGGCGATGCACTTGTCTTCGTCGATGGTCACCGGGGCGTTGCTGCGGAAGAAGATTTCTTGCGGCTGGTAGGCCATGTCACGGTTTCCTCGGTGCCGTCTTGGGCACCTTTTTTGTAAGGGTTTGCACTTTCCCCTGTGGCATCTAGGCGGCATCCGCCTTGACCCGCAGGCGGTCGTAGGCGGTCTGCTCCTCGGCATCCAGGGCGATCAGGTAGGGTTCGACGGCTTTCTTGAAGCTGGTCATCTCGCCGTTATCGCCCTTCTTCAGGTGGCAATGGCAAAACCAGTCACCATCGTTGCGCTCGGGGAAGTCGACCCGGTGGTGGTACAGGCCCCAGCGGCTTTCTTCGCGGAACAGCGACGCGCGAGCGGCCATTTCGGCGCAGTCGCGGATCACCGTTACCTCCATCGCGCGCATCAGCTCATGGGGGTTGTTGGCCTTCATCTGCTGGAGGTCACGCTCGATCTCGGCGAAGCGCGTCAGGCCGATCTCCATCTTCTTGGTCACCTTGGGCGGCTGAAGGTAATCGTTGACCATGCGCCGCAGCTTGTACTCGACCTGGGCTGGTGGCAGGCCGTGCTCACGGTGCAACGGCGCGAACACACGCTCACGCTCACGCTCGACCTGGGCGACATCGACCTCGGCCAGCTCGCGCCCGACCACGTAGTGCGCCGCGTTCACACCAGCGAACCAGCCATAGGTGAAGGCACCGAGCATGTAGTTGTGCGGCACCGCAGCCATGTCCCCTGCGGCATACAGGCCTTTGACGCTGGTCTCGGCCTTCTCGTTGACCCACACACCCGAAGCCGAATGCCCGGAGCAGAATCCGATCTCGGAAATGTGCATCTCGACCATGTGCTGGCGGTAATCGGTGCCGCGCCCGGCATGGAACTGGCCACGGCTGGGGCGTTCGTTGCTGTGCAGGATCTCTTCGATGTTCTGGATGGTTTCCTCGGCCAGGTGGTCGAGCTTGAGGAACACCGGGCCATTGCCGCCTTCGAGTTCCTGGTGGAACTCCCACATCATCTGCCCACTCCAGTAATCGCACTCGATGAAGCGCTCGCCCTTGCTGTTGGCGGTATACCCGCCGAGCGGGCCGGTCACGTAGGCGCAGGCCGGGCCGTTGTAATCCTTGATCAGCGGGTTGATCTGGAAGCACTCCAGGTTGGCCAGCTCGGCGCCCGCGTGGTAAGCCATTGCATAGCCATCGCCCGCGTTGGTGGGGTTTTCGTAAGTGCCCATCAGGTAGCCCGACGACGGCAGGCCGAGGCGCCCGGCGGCACCGCAGGCGAGGATCACGGCCTTGGCGCGGACCACGCGGAACTCGCCGCTACGGCAATCGAAACCAAGTACACCGGCCGCCGCCCCTTCGCCATCGAGCAGCACGCGGGTGCAGACCATGCGGTTGCTGATCTCGACCCGGGCGCGCTTGAGCTGGCGGTAGAGCACCTTCTTGATGTCATGGCCTTCGGGCATGGGCAGCACGTAGGCGCCCATGTGATGGACCTTCTTCACCGCGTAGTCGCCGGTCTCGTCTTTTTCGAACTTCACGCCCCAGCGGTCGAGCTGTTCGAGAGTTTCAAAACTGTGCGTGGCATAGGCATACACGGCGGCCTGATTGACGATGCCGTCATTGGCCACGGTGATTTCCTTGGTGTACTGCTCGGGCGTGGCGTGGCCGGGGATGATCGCGTTGTTCAGGCCGTCCATGCCCATGCTGATGGCGCCGCTGCGCTTGACGTTGGCTTTGTCCAGCAACAGCACGCGCAGGCTTTTGTCCTGCTCCTTGGCCTTGATCGCCGCCATCGGCCCAGCGGTGCCGCCGCCGATGACGATGATGTCGTAGTCCTGGATCTCGATACTCATGCCTTGCCTCCCTTCTGGCGGTCGATGCGCAGGCGGTACTGGAAAGCATCGCCGCGGTAATAGAGGTGTTCGAAGTCCAGTGGGGTGCCGTCAGCGGTGTGGGTGAGGCGCTCGATGCGCATGATTGGCGAGCCTTCTTCCACGTCCAGCGCCTGGGTCAGATCGCTGTCGGCCAGCACCGCGTCGATGGCCAGGTCGGCGTGGCCGAGCGCGATGCCGCAGTCGTTTTCCAGCAGCAGGAAAATGTCGCGGGTGACCAGGTCGGCCTTTTCCAGCTTTTCGCCTACCGCCTTGGGCAGCCAGGTGATCTCCAGCGACACCGGCTCACGGTTGATCAGGCGCACCCGACGGATCTCGGTGACCAGGCTGCCCTCCTCGACCTGCAGCCGCGCCGCCACCAGCGCATTCGCCGGTACATGGCGCAAGCTGCGCAGGCGGTTGAGTACTTCGTAGCCCATCTGCGTCATCGACTCGGCCAGGCCCTGCAGCGTGCTGACGTTCTGGAACGCCTTGGGCTTGGCGACGAAAGTGCCCTTGCCATGGATCTTGAAGATCAGCCCTTCCTTCTGCAGGTCGCCCAGCGCCTGGCGCACGGTGATGCGGCTGACGTCGAACGCCTTGCCCAGTTCGCTTTCAGAAGGCATGCGGCTGTGCGGCGGGTAGGTGCCATCGAGGATGCGCTCGCGCAGCAGCTCCTTGAGCTGGGTGTAGAGCGGTACCGGGGACAGGGGGAGGAGTTCGGCCATGGGTCTCTTCGCTGAGTGGTGACTTGTTATAACAAGTTGTGACCAGAGAGTAACGGGCATAAGACCGGGCACGGAAATACTGTTATTGCATATGGATAGATGCGATTTTGTGGGTGTGGGAGCGGCTTCAGCCGCGAAAAAGCCGCCACCGATACCAGAGGAAAAAGGGCCATAGATCAAGGCGATGGACGCCACCGAATCAGATGGGTATCATGCGTGCGCGTTGCACTCGTAGCTCAGCTGGATAGAGTACTGCCCTCCGAAGGCAGGGGTCGTGGGTTCGAATCCCGCCGAGTGCGCCATATCAAAAAGCCCTGGGCCCGTGCCCGGGGCTTTTTCGTTTGTGCGGCATATCGCATTTCTGGCACTCCCGTGCCATGGGTCATTGGTGTTAGCGTGGGCACCTTCCCGTTTTCTCGACGGGTATCCCATAACAATGATTCGCGAAGGAATGCGCGCCTCCATGCATCTGAAAAAACTCACCACAACCACCTTGCTGCTGGCCAGCATCGGCCTGTTCACTCAGCCCGCTCAGGCCAACCTCACCCAACAGCAGTCCGCCGCCATCGTCAAAGTCTTCGATGGCACTGATCCCAGCGACTTCAAGCAATTCCTCGGAAAACTCAAAGACAGCGAGCAGGCAAAGGCCGACAACCTTGGCGCAACCCTCGACGCCTACCTCGCCGGCAAGCAGCTGAACGCCGAGCAACAAAATGAAATCAACCGCCTGCTTGGCCTCTACACCCGCATCAAATATGGCAAGGCTGCCACCGAAACCCTGCGCGAACTGGTGGCCATTCCCACCTTCAGCGTCGACGGTGTACCGCAGCACGAAAACCCTGAGTTCCTGAAGATCGCCGACAAGATCAAGGCGCTGGCCGAGGGCTTTGGCCTGGCTTTCCGCAACGTCGACAACCGTGTCTACGAGATCTCGCTGGGCGCCGGCAAAGACGTGGTCGGCATTCATGCTCACGCCGACGTAGTGCCGGTCAATCCAGACAACTGGAAGTTGGCCGACGGCACCAAACTCGACCCGTTCAAGGTCACCCTGGTGGGCGACCGCATGTACGGCCGTGGCACCGAAGACGACAAGAACGGCATCGTCGTCGCGTTGTACGCGCTGAAGGTGGCGAAAGACGAAAACCTGCCATTGGCCCGGCAGTTCAAACTGCTGATCGACACCACCGAAGAAACCAGCGGTGATGCCATCCCCTACTACTTCGAGCGCAACCCCACGCCCGCCTACAACCTTGCGCTCGATGGCGGCTACCCGGTGGTGATCGCCGAAAAAGGCTACGGCACGGTCATGGCCAGCTTCAGCAAGCGCCCGGGCAGCGGCGAAGGCGCAGAGATCATCAACCTCACCGGCGGCCTGGCCACCAACCAGATCCCCACCACCTCGGTGGCGACCCTGGTCAGCGACAACCCGGAACGGTTGGCCAAGCAGCTCGAACAAGCCGGCGCCAAATACGTGAAGGACAATGGCGGCGACTTCAGCATCGCGGCCAAGAGCGATGGCAAGCACGTGCTGCTCACCGTGACAGGGGTATCGGCCCACTCTTCCGAGCCGGAATCTGGGGTCAACCCAGTGGCGCGCATGCTTGGCTTCATCAACGGCCTTAGCCAGCAGGTGCCGCTCAAGCAAAACCACTTCACCGATGCAGCCCGCTACACCGCCGACAACTGGGGCCTGGATTACCTGGGCAAGAAGCTCGGCGTGGACTTCAAGGATGAGTTCATGGGCCCGCTGACCGCTTCACCGACCTTTGTCGGCGTGGATGAAAAAGGCCTCAAGCTGGCAGTCAACCTGCGCATTCCCAAAGGCAAGCCGCTGGCCACGATCAAGGACGAACTGGCCGACAAGCTGGGTAAATGGACCCGTCAGAGCCACACTTCGGTCGCCTTCGACTACAGCCTGGACGAGCCGATGTACCGCAACCCCGAGGGCGAATGGGTCAAGGCGCTGCTGGATGTGGCCAGCGAGAATCTGGGCATGAAGCACGCCTTCGGCACCTCTGCCGGCGCCACCTCGGTGCACGATCTGCCCAACGGCGTGCAATTCGGCCTGGCCATGCCGGACGTGAAATACACCGGGCACAACGATAACGAGTTCAAGACCGTGGAGCAGTTCATGCTGGACTTGCAGGTGGTGAGCGAGATGGTTGCGCGGATTGGGCAAATGCCCAAGCTTTGAGCCAGCTGTGCCGGCCTCTTCGCGGCTAAAGCCGCTGCCACAGGGATTTTCGCCTGCCCTGTGGGAGCGGCTTTAGCCGCGAAGAGGCCGACGGAGACGATCGCCCATGACGTTTTTCAATCGCCTCCATGCCGTTTCCTGCATTGCCGTGCAGAGCGTCGTGCTGGATGCTTTATTTACTCCAAGAGCCCGTTTTTTCCACCCGCAGAGGCCTGTATGAAGAACGTCGAACAAATCCTCAAGACCAAGCTGCACCATCAGACCGTGCACACCATCGGCCCTGATGAGTCGGTCTTGGAGGCCCTGAAAAAGCTGGCAGAAAAGAACATCGGTGCGCTGCCTGTGGTAGAGGATGGCAAAGTGGTGGGCATCGTCAGTGAGCGCGACTACGCACGCAAGCTGGTACTCAAGGGCCGCTCTTCGGCGGCCACGCCGGTCCGCGAAATCATGAGCGCGCCAGTGGTCACGGTGGAACTCAAACAGAACCTTGAGTACTGCATGAACCTGATGACCAACCGCCACCTGCGCCACCTGCCGGTGGTACACAACGGCGAGCTGCTGGGCCTGCTGTCGATCGGTGACCTGGTCAAGGAAACCATCGCCGAACAGGCCAACCTGATCCAGCAGCTGGAGCAGTATATCCGCGGCGAATGATCAGGCCTCAGTGGTAGGCGCGCTCCAGCTCGTCCAGCTGATGGTCGAAGCTGCGCAGGCGCGCCGACCAGGTGTAAACCAGCACTTCCAGATCCCGATTGAGCACGGCCGTGTTGCCATGCCCAGTGCTTGACGGTTCACACAGGTCCAACTGGTAACGCTCGCGGGCCATGGCCGTGGCCACGCTGGACAGGTCGCGGGCATTGGCCAGCCAGTGGTGGTGGTGGTCGTGGACTTCGCGGTCGAGCGTCCGGCATTGGCGTTTCAGTGCCTCCAGGCTCTGCTCCAGCGGCGTGCCCTTGAGCTCGCCCATGACCTCCTCGAAGGTCCGCCCTGAATGCCAGTAACTGCCCCAGAAATAGCGGTCGAACACCGTTTCCACCCGGCGCAGCGCGACCTTGGTATTCCAGATGGTGAGCAACGTTCGCCCCTGGATCACTTCGCGCTTGTTCAGGTGCAACTGCTGCCAGGCAATCCACGTCAGCCCCAGCAACGCCACCGCCGCAGTAACGGCGGCAGCGGCGTAGAGGAACTGCACGGCCTGGTTCATCTGGTGCGTATGGCGAATGCCGTAGAAGTAGCCGGCCGTCAGCGTGCCCAGGATCGTCACGGAGCACCAGAAACCTGATGCGTAGGGATCTTTCATGGCGCCTATCCCCTTATTGTTTTCCTGAGCATAGCAACGGCCCAACACTCGTCAGGTGCCGCTCGGCGCTTTATTTTCGGGGGCGGCGCAGCGCTTCGTTGAGTTGATCGAAGGGCACCGCCCAATCGGCATCTTCAATGATGCTTTCCTTGAGAAATGCGCGCTGGGGCTCGGTCCAGAACGGCGCGTCCACCAGCTTGATTTCGTTTTTCAGCGGTGAATGGCTGGTAATGAACTGGTCGATACTCTGCGGATCGTCGGGCAAGCCCAATTGCTTGAACAGCTCGGAAAACGGATGGGTCGGTGCGTCCATGATTCCTCCTGTCTGCCGGGCAGGCCGTCCACGACGCCGGCCCGGCATGGGTTTGAGAACATCAGCACAGCTCGCGTACTTCGGCTTGCGGTACCAGTTTCAGGTACTGCTCCATGCTCATGTGGATCAGGTGATCGTGGTCACCCGCCTCTAGGTAGACATCGCCCTGGCGGGTAAGACTCGAATCGAGCAGCATCTTTATCTGGTAAGCGTCACCCATTGCTGGAATGGCGCCGCGCTCGCAATCGCCGAAGAGGCTCGGCAGGCCGCTTTCACGGGTCATTTGCCAGGCACCGGTCATGCGCACCTTGCTCATGTCCAAGTGCCGGTTGGCCGGTAGCACCGCCATGATGTAGTTGCCATGACGATCGTCGAGCATGACCGACTTGGCCACCCGCTCGGCCGGTACACCTGCCGTGCGTGCCGACTCAAGGCTGGTCGCCGAGTGGGGATGGGGAATGATGTCGTAATCGCAGTTGGCCTGGTCCAGGCGCTGCTGCAGGGTCTTGGCCATTCGCATGATGCACCTCCGGTTTCGCCCCCCCTTTCCAATTTTAGGCCTTGCCCGGACAGGCATGACTAAACTTCGGATAGAGAGGCGAACAAGGTGACGACAGGTGATCGCTCGCTGCTGGCGCTGCTGGTTGCTGGTACTGGTGCTCGGCCTCGCCCCGGGCAGCCAGGCCGCGCCTGGCGCGGTCTGGGTATTGAGCATCGACGATGCCATCGGCCCCGCCAGCGCCGACTACGTGCTGCGCGGCCTGGACCAGGCGCGGGATCAGGGCGCGCAGCTGGTGGTGATCCGCATGGACACGCCGGGCGGGCTGGACAGCGCCATGCGCCAGATCATCAAGGCAATCCTCGCCAGCCCCGTGCCGGTGGCCAGTTTCGTTGCCCCCAGCGGCGCGCGTGCCGCCAGCGCCGGCACTTACATCCTGTACGCCAGCCACGTGGCGGCCATGGCCCCCGGCACCAACCTCGGCGCGGCCACGCCGGTGCAGATCGGCGGCGCGCCGAAGGAAGACCAGGCCAAACCCGGCAGCGATGACGAGACCCTGGCACGCAAACAGGTCAACGATGCCGCCGCGTATATCCGTGGCCTGGCGCAGTTGCGCGGGCGCAATGCGGATTGGGCGGAAAAGGCCGTGCGTGAGGCAGTAAGCCTGTCAGCCAGTGAGGCGCTCAAGCAGAAGGTAATCGATCTGCAGGCGAGTGACCTGCCGGACCTGCTGCGTCAGCTCGACGGCAAGACGCTGCTCGCCGCAGACCAGCCGCGCCTGCTGCAAACCCGCGACGCCAGCGTGGTCGAGCACCTGCCGGACTGGCGCACGCGCCTGCTGGCGGTAATCACCAACCCCAGCGTGGCGCTGATCCTGATCATGATCGGCGTCTATGGCCTGCTCTTCGAATTCATGAACCCAGGCTCCGGTGTCGGCGGAGTGGTCGGTGGCATCTGCCTGCTGCTGGCCCTGTATGCCCTGCAGCTGCTGCCGGTGAGCTTCGCTGGCATGGCGTTGGTCCTGCTGGGTATCGCTTTCATGATCGCCGAGGCATTTTTGCCCAGCTTTGGCGTGGTCGGCTTTGGCGGGATTGTCGCGTTCGTGGTGGGGGCGGTGATCCTGATTGACACCGACGCCCCCGGCTTCGGTATTCCCCTGGCACTGATCGCCACCCTCGCGGTGCTCTCGGCGCTGTTGATCGGCGGCGTGCTGGGCATGGCCCTGAAGACGCGCAAGCGCGCGCTGGTCAGCGGCGATGCCGGGCTGGTCGGCAGCCTGGTCAGCGTCACCCAGGTGGAGCCAGACAACCCGTTCTGCGGCTCGGTACAGGCCCAGGGCGAACAATGGCAGGTGCAGTGCACCACGCCGCTGCAGCTGGGCCAGAAGGTGCGGGTCACCGCGCGGCATGGCGTGATGCTGGAAGTGAGCGCTGCCGCCCCTACCGTGCAAGGAGACTGACGATGTTCGTGCAATTGGGTTTCGGCGCCCTGCTGATGCTGCTGGGCGTGCTGTTGTTGTCGGCGTTCCGTATCTTGCGTGAATACGAGCGCGGCGTTGTGTTCCAGCTGGGGCGCTTCTGGCAGGTCAAGGGCCCGGGGCTGATCCTGCTGATTCCGGTGATCCAGCAGATGGTCAGGGTCGACCTGCGTACCGTGGTGCTGGACGTGCCGCCGCAGGACGTGATCTCCCGCGACAACGTCTCGGTGAAGGTCAATGCGGTGCTGTATTTTCGTGTGCTCGACCCACAGAAGGCGATCATCCAGGTCGAGGACTTTCTGGTCGCCACCAGCCAGCTGGCCCAGACCACCCTGCGCGCAGTGCTGGGCAAACACGAACTGGACGAGCTGCTGGCCGAGCGCGAACAACTGAACCTGGACATCCGCCAGGTGCTGGACGCACAGACCGATGCCTGGGGTATCAAGGTCGCCAACGTCGAGATCAAGCACGTCGACCTCAACGATTCGATGGTCCGCGCCATCGCCCGCCAGGCCGAGGCCGAGCGTGAACGCAGGGCCAAGGTGATCCATGCCGAAGGCGAATTGCAGGCGTCGGAGAAGCTGATGCAGGCCGCGCAGATGCTCAGCAAGGAGCCAGGGGCCATGCAGTTGCGTTACATGCAGACGCTGGGGTCGATTGCCGGGGACAAGAGCTCGACCATCGTGTTTCCGATGCCGCTGGATCTGCTCAAGGGGATGCTGGACCGGGAAAAGTGACAGGGGCCTGCGTGAGGCCCCTGCAATGAATCAGACTGGCGCGCGGCGCAGGGTCGCCAGGAAGGTCGCCGCGCCAATGAACAGCCCAGCGAAGGTGCGGTTCAAACGCTTCTGCTGCTTGGGCGTACGCAGCAGGCGCAGCACCCGCGACGCCAACCCGGTGTAGCCCGCCATCACCAGCATGTCGACACTGATCATGGTCACTGTGATCGCCACATACTGCGGCAGCAGCGGCGCGTGCGGATTGAGGAACTGCGGCAGCACCGCCAGCATGAACACCAGCGCCTTGGGGTTGCTGACGTTGACCAGAAAGCCACGGAACACCAGGCTCAGCGGCTTGCCGATCGGGCGCACAGCGGAGTCTTCGGTCATGTCCATCGGCAATGCGCGCCATTGCTTGTAGGCCAGGTAGACCAGGTAAGCGACACCAAACCATTTGATCAGGGTGAAGGCAGTGGCGGATGCCGCAAGAACGGCGCCGACACCGGCGGCGATGATGGCGATCTGCACGATCAGGCCAATCTGCAGGCCTAGCGCGTTCCAATAGCCGCGCCAGAAACCGTACTGCAGGCCGCTGGACATCGAGGCAATCGCCCCGGCTCCAGGTGAAAGGCTGATCACCCAACACGCGGCAAAGAAGCCCAACCACACTTCCATCGACATCACACACCTCGCTCGAACAAATGTTGCAAAACGTTAAGCTAAGGTGCTGGCGGAAAAATGACCAGTAAATTCTGGGGATTTTTGTTGGCAGCACTGGCAGCATCAAGTCAGGACAATGCTTCCAGCTCCGCCTGCATGCTTTCCAAAGTCTCCAACGCCTCCATCCAGCCTTCCTCAAGCTCGCTTTCACGCTGCTTGAGCTTGGTCTGCCGCGCCAGCAGATCACGCAGTTCATCCTTACGCGCCGCCTCGTACAGCCCACTGTCACCCAACGCGGTTTCAATCTCGGCCAGTTGCGCATGCACCTGGTTGAGCTCGGCTTCGAGCTTGTCGGCGGCCTTCTTGTGCGGTGCCAGTTGCTGACGCAAGGCCGCGGCGGCCTGGCGCTGGGCTTTTTTGTCAGTCTTGTCCGGATTGACCGGGGCGTTGCTCACCGGGGCGCTGCGCTGGCGGTACTCGACCAGCCAACGGCTGTAGTCGTCCAGGTCGCCATCGAAGGGTTCGACCTTGCCATCCGCCACCAGCAGGAAGTCGTCGGTGGTGCTCTTGAGCAGGTGACGGTCGTGGGAGACCACCACCACGGCACCGGCAAACTCCTGCAACGCCATGGTCAGCGCCAGGCGCATCTCAAGGTCCAGGTGGTTGGTCGGTTCGTCGAGCAGCAACAGGTTCGGCCGTTCCCAGGCGATCAGCGCCAAGGCCAGGCGGGCCTTTTCACCCCCGGAGAAGTTCACCACCGGCTCGTCGACGCGGTTGCCGTGGAAGTCGAAACCGCCGAGGAAGTCGCGCAAGGTCTGCTCGCGTTCGGTCGGCGCAATGCGCTGCAGGTGCAGCAGCGGGCTGGCCTTGTCGTCCAGCGAATCGAGCTGGTGCTGGGCGAAGTAGCCAACGGCCAGGTTCTCGCCGCGTACCAGCCGGCCGGACAGCGGTTCGAGCTCACCTGCGAGGTTCTTGATCAGGGTCGACTTGCCGGCACCGTTGGGGCCGAGCAGGCCGATACGGGCACCCGGAACCAGTTGCAGCTTGACCTTGTCGAGGATCGCCTTGTCGCCATAGCCCAGGCAGCCTTCGGACAGGCTCAGCAGCGGGCTGGAGATTTTCTGCGACTCACGGAAGACGAAGTCGAACGGCGAATCGACATGCGCCGCCGACAGCTCTTCCATGCGCTCCAGGGCCTTGATCCGGCTCTGTGCCTGGCGGGCCTTGGTCGCTTGCGCCTTGAAGCGGGCGATGTACTTTTCCATGTGCGCACGCTGGGCCTGCTGCTTCTCGTAGGCTTGCTGCTGCTGCGCCAGGCGCTCGGCACGGGTGCGTTCGAAGGCGCTGTAGCCGCCCTTGTACAGGTTGAGCTTGCGTTGCTCGACGTGCAGCACATGGTCGACCACGGCATCGAGGAAATCACGGTCGTGGGAAATCAGCAGCAATGTGCCTGGGTAACCTTTAAGCCAGTCTTCCAGCCACAGGATCGCATCGAGGTCCAGGTGGTTGGTCGGTTCGTCGAGCAGCAGCAGGTCGGACGGGCACATCAGCGCCTGGGCCAGGTTCAGGCGCATCCGCCAACCACCGGAGAAGTCGCCGACGCGGCGGTCCATCTGCTCGTTGGTGAAGCCCAGGCCGGCCAGCAACTTGCGCGCGCGGGCATCGGCGGTATAGCCGTCGGCGCTTTCCAGCTCACTGTGCAGGCGTGCCAAGGCGGTGCCGTCGTGGGCCGTCTCGGCCACGGCGAGCTCAGCCTGGACCTTGCGCAGGCGCGCATCGCCATCGAGCACATAATCCACCGCCAGGCGATCGAGGGTGTCGACCTCCTGGCGCATGTGGGCAATGCGCCAGTCGCCGGGTAGCTGGCAGTCGCCGGAGTCGGGCGACAGCTCACCGCGCAGCAAGGCGAACAGGCTGGATTTTCCGGCGCCGTTGGCACCGATCAGGCCGGCTTTGTGGCCGGCGTGCAGGGTCATCTCGGCGCCTTCTAGCAAGCGCTGCGGACCACGCTGTAAAGTGAGGTTGGATAGTCTGATCATGATGGTCGCGGAGTCTACCAGCTTCCTCGACCCGGAGCGTACGTCGAATCATGCACACCGACCTGTGGAATCACGCGCTGGCCTTGTATGCCCGGCCAGGTATCGAAGAAGCTTGCCTGAACGTTCAGGCGCTGGGGGGCGATGTTTGCCTGCTGCTGTGCGCGACCTGGTTGCAATGCCGTGGGGTTGCGCCGAACGCCGAGCGCGCTCAGGCCCTGCGCGTGCTTGCCGAGCCTTGGCAAAGGCAGGTGGTCACGCCGCTACGCAGCTTGCGCCAGCAATGGCGAACGCAGGCGCAGCACGACCCGCAATTGGCGGCGTTGCGTGAACAGGTGAAAGGCTTGGAACTGCAGGCTGAAAAGCAATTGCTGCAACGGTTTGAGGCTTGCGCGCAACAATGGCCTACAGGCTCGCTGGAGCCTGTAGATGATTGGCTGGCCTGGCTGGCGCCCGACCAGGCCCGTGGCCACGACGCGCTGGATCAGCTGCGCGTCGCGGCCGCAGGGCTTCAGGAGGCCGAAGACGGCGCCTGAGCTGGGGTGCTTGCGGGGGCCGCAGGGGCTGCCGGTGTAGCCGAGTTGGTCACTGCTGTGCTGGTAGCGGGCGTGGCTGGCTTGCTGGCAACCGGTTTGGCGGCGGCGGGTTTCGCCGGGGCTTTGGCGGCAGGCTTGGCAGCTGGCTTGGCGGCAGGTTTAGCAGCTGGCTTGGCCGGTGCTTTGGCTGATGCAGGCTTGGCGGCAGTCGTCCTGGCGGGCGCTTTAGCGGCATCTGGTTTGGCAGCTGGCTTCGCGGCGGCAGCTCTAGCCGGGGCCTTGGCGGCAGTTGGCTTGGCGGCGGCTTTGGCCGGTGCCTTGGCAGCGGCAGGTTTGGCAGCTGGCTTGGCCGCAGCAGCTCTTGCCGGGGCCTTCGCTGCAGCTGGCTTCGTTGCAGGCTTGGCTGCAGCCCTGGCAGGCGCCTTGGCGGCAGCAGGCTTGGCCGCTGCGGTGCGAGCTGGCGCCTTGGCGGCTGCAGTTTTCGCGGGTGCCTTGGCGGCAGGTTTGGCTGCAGGCTTGGCGGCAGTTCTGGTAGGCGCTTTTACAGCAGCCGATTTAGCCGACTTGGCGGCCACCGCACGCTGATCCAGTGCCTTGCCCGCGGCCTCACGCACTTTGCCAACACCCTGGGCAAGTTTCAGGCTGTCCTGGGCATCGCGTTTGAGTTGCTGAATATAAGTGCGGGTTTGCGTCTGGCGATCTTTGAGCGAGTCGAGCAACGACTCAAGTTCACCGATGGCTTTCTGCGCTTTACCTTGCGCCTTGGCTTTGCCTGCCTTGGCCGCATCCTGCAACTTCAGGCGCCCGGTGTGCAGTTTCTCCTGGGTCTTGCCGCGCTGCTTTTCCAACTTGGCCAGCAGTTTTTCAGCATCAGCCAGCGCTTGCGAGCAGGCATCTTCCAAGTGTTCGAGCAGGCTGCCCGAAAGTTGCTGGAGCAGGTGTAACGGCGTACTTACTGGCTTCTTCTTGGCCGACATGGTTTACCTCCTGGCTGACGAGATTGCGGCTCATACTATGCTTCTGCTGCTACCGCCGCTAGGGCATGTTGACAGTCTCATCAGCGCCGCGTTGCATGCCTGGGCAAAGTTGTTATCTTGCAGCTCCGTGCAAGTGTAGTTGCTTAACAAATCGTTGCCGATATTTACGCAAATCACTTCAACAAGGCTGGCATACTTCCCAGCTCTTGAGCTCGGAGTTGAGCATGCCTCGTTATCTTGTTTTCGGCTTGTGCCTGGTTGCTCCTTTGGCACTTGCCGCCGGTGAAACACCCTCCACCAACGATCACGACCTGGCCTACAGCCTGGGCGCCAGCCTGGGTGAGCGCCTGCGCCAGGAGGTGCCGGGGCTGCAGCTGGACGCGCTGGTCGAAGGCCTGCGCCAGTCCTATCAGAACCAACCGCTGAAACTCGATCAGGCGCGGATGCAGGCCATCCTCCAGCAGCACGATGAGCAGGCCAACGCCGCCGCCGAGCAAGCCGAAGTAGCGAAGCTACAGGCCGTGGAAGCGCGCTTCATGGCCAATGAACGGGCACGCGCGGGCGTGCACGAGCTGCCTGAAGGCGTGCTCTACAGTGAACTGAAAAGTGGTAACGGCGCGCAGCCCAAGGCCAATGGCAAGGTGCAAGTGCTCTACGTGGGCAAGTTGCCTGATGGCTCGGTGTTCGACCAGAATCAGCAGCCGCAGTGGTACAAGCTGGACTCGGTGATCGAGGGCTGGCAGGTGGCGCTGCCGCACATGAAAGCTGGGGCCAAATGGCGGCTGGTGATCCCTTCGGCCCAAGCCTACGGTGCCGAGGGCGCGGGTGACCTGATCGCGCCCTACACGCCGTTGGTGTTCGAGATCGAGTTGCTGGCGGTCGGCGACTGACGCCGACCTTCAGGCCTCGATCGCGTCTTCTTCCTTGTGCGCGTTATGCAGCACCTCGATCAGGCAGTCTTCGAGTTCGAAGCGCTCATGCAGCAAGCTGCCCAGCTTGCCCAGCTTCTCGGCGAAGCGTTCGGTGTCTTTGCACTCGCCCTTTTCGCAGTGATCGTTGAAAGCCAACGCGATCTGAGTGCTGTCGTTGATGCGCGGATTGATCTCTTCCGCCAGCTTCAGCGCCTTTTCGTCACCGAATGCTTTGGCCTCGGTCACCAGTTGCTCGCTGACCTCGAAATGCCAAGCTGACACGTAGTCGACCAGCACCGCGCAGAAATCACGGTTCTTGTCCTTGTCTGCAAACGCCGGCTTGGCATCGCGCAAAGTACGGAAAGCCTGAACCAGCTCCTCTCGCTCCTTGAGCCAGCGGTCGATCAGCTTGTGCACCCCACCCCAGCGTTCTTGGGCGTTCTGACAACTATCAAGCATGGCGATCTCTTCCCTTCTGGGTAGATGCCGCTGCACCTCGCACCACGACCGCGCAGCACAAAGGTGACATCAGCAGGACGGCATCGAGCAGTTGTGTTTTCGGTATGCGTGCTGGGAGATTATTCCTGCACGTGCTGCCCATCAAGGTACGCAGCCGACAAAGTTCATACAAGTGTTTAATACTCTGCCGCAGCACCACTGGTCGCGCTATCGCCCAGTGCTTGCGCTGGGTCATGCTTTGCCAAGGGTGCGGAAACGATACGCCAGCAGGTTTGACAAGGGCAGCGCAGCCAACAGCAGGAATGCCAGCAAGCTCCATTCAGGCAAAGTCAGATCGAGAAAACTCCAGGTCATCGAGCTGCAGTCCGGGCCGCCGAGTACAAGTTGCCGTGCAGCCTCGCTCCAGGAGCTTTGCAGTACTTGGCGCAGCGACGCCGGACAGGCATGGTCGATGCCGACCGCGCCCTGCAACCACACATGCCTGGCCGCCAGCAGCGCACCAGCCGCCGCAAAGGCCAAGGCCGCCTGACCATACCGCCGAACACCTGCCACGCCCGGCGCGTGCACAGTCGCGCACAAGCAGATCATTGCGTACACACCCAGAAAAAAACGCTGACTGAAACACAGCAGGCAGGGCACCAGGCCCAGGCTGACTTCCAGGTAGAAGGACGCGGTCAGCACCGCCAACGAGGCAAGGCAGGCAGTAAGAAAAAACGTGCGCAGGCGGGCCGGCAACATGAGCGGTGGGCGTCCGGAGTAGATGAATTGGTTTGAAACGGTAGAGGAAACGCGGGCTTTGTTTCAAGGCGCGACAGCAAAGGTAAGTCACCGGGAGGCACTAGAAACTTCTTCGCGGGCAGTAGGAAATTTCTCACGAAGAGCGCTGCAGATAGAACACGTGTCGCAGGATAAGACGCCAATGCCCATGAGCCCGCATCCATTGCGGGCTCATGGGTTACTCAGGCGCGTACGCCTTCTGGCAGCGGGAGGGCCAACAGACGCTCGTCCAACAGGCCGAGGCCTTCCTGGAACAATTGGTTGCTTCGCTCGGTTTCGCCCAACCCGGCCAGCAATCGGGCCAGCTCGGCGCAGGCTTCCGGGTTGCGCTCCATGCTCAGGCTGCTTTCCAGGTAGTCGCGGGCCTTGCCCCACAAGCGGTTCTGCAGGCTCAGGCGGCCAAGCGTCAGCAGCAGGCTAGGGTCCTGCGGATGCGCCTTGAGCCAGCCTTCTGCAGTTTGCAGCTGGCGAGCGGGATCATCGCCACGCACAAGGCCATACAGGCGTGCAAGATGGCTTTCGTACTCACGCTTGAGGGCGGTGCGCAACACCTGCTCGGCTTCACCCTGGGCGCCTACCTGACGCAATTGCTCGGCATAGGCCAGTACCAGGCGCGGCTCCTGGCGCTGCGCAGCGGTCAGCTGTTGCCACGCGCGCTCCAGCGCCTGACGGGCACTCTGATCATCGTCGCCACGGGTTGCCGCGAGGCCCAGATTCTGGCCCCAGGCACGCTGTTCAAGCGCGGCGAGTTCGTCGGCCGGCAGCACCTTGCCTTTACGCAGGTCGGGCAACAGGCGGATCAATGCCGACCAGTCACCGCGCGCCAGATAAAGGCGCTGCAACAGGCGCAACACTTGGTTGTTGTGCGGGTGCCGCTCTTGCATGGCCAGCAGGGTTTCCAGAGCCCCCTCGCTCTCGCCCCGGTCCATCTGCAATTGCGCGTGGGTCAGCGCGATCGCAAGCTCGGCTTGGGGTTGGCGCTCCAGCGCTCGTTCCAGCAGGTTGTCGCTGTCTTCGGTGCGCCCCTGCTCATTGGCGGCACGGGCAGCGCCGAGGTAATACAGCAGCGGCTGACGTTCAGCCTCGGCCGCGCGGTGCAAGTGGCGCTGGGCGCTGGCCCAACGGCCTTCGGCGAGGTCCAGTTGGCCTTGCTCGATGGCAATACGAATGCGTCGGCTGCGGTTACGCCGCGACCACGGGTTGATCACGCCGCTGGAGGTCAACACCAGACCGATCAGGTACCGTAGCAGCCACAACAGCAGCACCACGGCGACCAGTGCTGCGAGCGCCGCCCATAGCCCGGACTGATAACGGAAGCTACCGTAGGAAATCATTACGTAGCCACTGTGCTTGGCCACCGCGATACCCAATGCCGCAGCAACCACGATCGCCAGCACGGCCAACAGGTAGACACGCTTCATGGCTTGCCCCCTTCACCCTCGGCAGGCAGGTGGCGACGCTGGATGTAAGTCTGCACCGCGGCCAGGCTGTCACTCAGGTCGGGGGTAACCACCGAAACCGGTTGCTCGGCCAGCGCGTTGAGGCTGTCGAGCATTGCCTTGCTCTGTGGGTTGTCGGCGTTGAAGTTGGCCAGCAACACACTGCGTGCATCATCCAGCGCCTGGCTGTAGACCTTGGCCTCACCATTGAGCGCGGCCCACTGGGCTTGCTCGATGGTCAGGCTGAGGGCCAGGCGCAGTTGATTGAGCGACTGCCCGGCCAGCAGTGGCCGCACATTGTCGTCGGCGTTGAAATCAATCTGGAAGTACTTGGAGATCTCTGCCCACCACTGCGCCAAGCGGCTGGCGCCATCGCCATCGGCAGTCAGCGCACCGAGCGCGTCGGCATTGCTGTCGAATTCGGGCGACTGGGCACTGAGCTGCTGCACCAGCTCACGCTGGGCGGCCAACTTCAGGTACAAGCCGGTACGATCGGGTTGCTGGGTGCTGTTGAGCGTCGCCAGGCTGCGTGCCAGCTGCTCGCGGGCGGCGAATGATCCAGGGTCGCTCTGTTCACGCAAGATCTCGTCGGCACCTTCGACCAGCGCCTTGGCACTGGCGATGTCCTGCAAGGCCGAAAGCCGCAGGGTGGCCAGGCGCAGCAGGTGCTCGGCTTCGGCCAGGCGCCATTCCTTGCGGCTTTCGCCCAGCACGGTTTCCACGCGCTGACTGAGACGCTGTTGATCACCCTGGAGTTGTGCCACCAGGCGCCGGCGGTCTTCCAGTTCGCTGGCCGCCGGCAGGCTGGCCAGCTGGGCGCTGATCTGCTGTTCACGCTGCTGCAAGGCCGCTGCACGCTGGTTCAGCGCTTCGAGGTGCTCGCCCTGGCTCAGTTCACTGCCCTGCAGATGTCGCACCTGCCAGACACCCCAGCCGCCCACGGCGACCCCGGCCGCGCCCACCAACAGCGCCAGCAAGGCCAGGCCGGTGCCGGAACGTTTGGCGGGTGGAGGGGTGACCGGTTGCGCCGGCTCCTGCGCCGACGGCTGATCATTGTGTGACAAGACAGTTTCGCTCACGTATCCATCCTTTGCATGGGGGCGCATCGCACTGAAGCTTAGCGCCTTAAGAGGCAGGTACAGCGCTGCGCTGCACGGCTGCCAGCAAGGCCGCGGCACTCGCGCCACGGCAATCCACAACCTGTTGGGCCCCTGCGGCCCTGGCCTGTTCGGCGACCCGTGGGCTCGGCACGAACAACGGCAGACGCGCCACCTGCAACCAGTTGGCAGCGGCCATCTGCTGCAGGTGTTCAAGACCCTGCCCACTGCTGACCACTACGCCATTGAGGCGTTCCGCTTGAATGCGACCCATCAACGTGCCGACCGGGTACGCCGGCAGGCAGCGGCGATACAGTTCCAGATATTCGACACTAGCACCTTGCTCTGCAAGACGCTCGGCCAGCAGTTCACGACCTCCGACACCACGGACAATCAGGACGCGCGCTGTAGGAACAGCGACAGCCTCGCGCAGGCGCGGTAGCGCAAGCAAGGCCTCGCTGTCGTCACCCTGCGTAGGGAAAGTCACCTTCAGACCGGCGGCCTGCAGCACCGCCGCCGTGGCCTCACCTACGGTAAACCAGCCGTCTGCAGGGGCCTGCAGACCTGCTCGCCGCAGTTGATCCAGTAGCAATCTGGCTGCCGGTTTGCTGACCACGATAATCGCCTGATACTGCCCCAATGCCGCGATCTGCCGACGCTGCATTTCATTCAACGTGACCGGCTCGATTGCCAGCAAGGGCAGGCAACTGCTGGCCACACCAGCCGCTGCCAGGCTCTGCGCCAGCGCCGCGCAATCCTCCTCAGGCCGGGTCAGCAGCAGGCGCCAGGGGCTCACGGGTGGCCGGCCTCACCGTAGACTTCCTTGAGGATGGCTTCGGCGCCCTGGCCGAGTAGGGCTTCGGCCACCTGCACACCCAAGGCTTCGGCGGCCGAGCGCGGGGCGCGGGCATCGGCCACCAGCAGGGTGCCGCCGCTTGGCTGGCCCACCAGGCCACGCAGCCACAACTGCTCGCCTTCGAGCACGGCGTAGCAGGCGATCGGCACCTGGCAACCGCCATTCAAGTGTTTGTTCAAAGCACGCTCGGCGACCACCCGGTCGGCAGTATCGGCATGGTGCAGAGGCGCCAGCAGCGCGTGGATCTCACTGTCGGCGCTGCGGCATTCGATGCCTACCGCGCCCTGGCCACCGGCCGGGAGGCTGTCATCGACGCTGATGCTGGAGGTGATACGGTCTTCGAAGCCCAGGCGGATCAGCCCCGCCGCCGCCAGAATGATCGCGTGGTATTCGCCAGCATCGAGCTTGGCCAGGCGGGTGTTGACGTTACCGCGCAGGAAGCGGATTTCGAGGTCCGGGCGACGCGCCAGCAGCTGGGCCTGGCGGCGCAGGCTGGAAGTGCCGACGATGCTGCCGGCAGGCAATGCTTCCAGGCTGGCGAAGCGGTTGGACACGAACGCGTCACGCGGGTCTTCGCGCTCGCAGATGCAGTACAGGCCCAGGCCTTCGGGGAAGTCCATGGGCACGTCCTTCATCGAATGCACGGCGATGTCGGCTTGGTTGTCCAGCAGGGCGGTTTCCAGCTCCTTGACGAACAGGCCTTTGCCACCGATCTTCGCCAGCGGCGCGTCGAGCAGCTTGTCACCGCGGCTGACCATGGGTACCAAGGTCACCAGAAGACCGGGATGCGCCTGTTCGAGGCGGGCTTTGACGTATTCGGCCTGCCACAGGGCCAAGGCACTTTTACGGGTGGCAATGCGGATTTCGCGAGTGGACATGGAACGCCCCGATGCTTAGGAATACCGCCGATGATAACAGCTCCGTCGGGATCGCTAGCAGATGTGGGTCAGCAGCAAGGCCTCTTCGCGGCTAAAGCCGCTCCCACAGGTTCATCACTGCCATCAAGAGCGGCGCCGGACCTGTGGGAGCGGCTTCAGCCGCGAACAAGGGCGAAGCCCTTGCCATCCAGAATCAGAGGGTCTGCATCATCTTGCGCACGCCAGCCACGTGCCGCCGGCTGACGGTCAGGGCATCACCATCCAACCCTTTGAGGAACAGCTGGAAATGCCCCAGCGGCGTACGCTGCAGGCGTTCGATGCGTTCGCGGGCGACCAGCGCATTGCGGTGGATTCGCACGAAACGTTCGCCAAACTCATCTTCCAGGGCCTTGAGCGGCTCATCGAGCAGCACTTCCCCGGCTTCGTGGCGCAAGGTCACGTATTTATGGTCGGCAATGAAATAGATCACCTGGGGCAACGGGATGAGCTCGATGCCCTTGCGGGTCCGCGCGCTGATATGGCTACGCGGGCCACCGCCTTCGCTGCCAGGCCGGGTCAGCGCCGCCAGCTGGGCGCGGTTGGGTTTTTCGGCCTTGCGCAGGGCATCGCGCAGGCCTTGCGGCTGGATCGGCTTGGTTACATGGCTGAGGGTGCTGTCCTTGAACGCCTCGGCACCGTATTCATCGTCGCCGGTGCAGAACACCACCGTCGGCGGCGCCTCGCGCTCGCACAGGCGGGCCGCAACCTGCAGGCCATCGAGGCCAGGCATGCCGATGTCCAGCAGGACCACATCGGGCTTGAGGCTATCGATCAAAGCCAGGGCCTCCTCGCCGTTGGTGGCGCTGGGCTCCAGCACGTTGTACCCCTCCAGTTCCCCGAATAGCCGCGTCAGGCGCTCACGAGCTTGGGGTTCGTCATCAACGATCAGGACATTCATAATTGCTCTGGATTCCTGAGTGAGTCTCGCACAGGTATAGCGTAGACAGATGCAGGTCGAGCGACACTGCGGTCACGCTCTAGACCGATGCGAAGGCCAAAGATTCACTGAGCCGGCAGATTCGCTGCCAGTCCTTTGTCCAACTGTAGACGGTCCGTGGAACACTGCCGTTCAATCGGTAAATATCGTCTTTGCCCGCCCTGGCCAATGTTTGCTGACGATTTCTCTCGACCGGCGTCCTTCGGCGACACGCTCAAGCCTGCTATTATCGGCGCCACTTTTTCGTTCACGCCTTCCACGAGTGAATCCATGAGCACCGACAAGACCAATCAGTCCTGGGGCGGCCGCTTCAGTGAACCCGTCGACGCCTTCGTCGCCCGCTTCACCGCCTCGGTCGATTTCGACAAGCGCCTGTACCGCCACGACATCATGGGTTCGATCGCCCACGCCACCATGCTGGCGCAGGTCGGCGTACTCAGCGACGCCGAGCGCGACACCATCATCGACGGCCTGACCACCATCCAGGGTGAAATCGAGGCCGGCAACTTCGACTGGCGCGTCGACCTGGAAGACGTGCACATGAACATCGAAGCACGCCTGACCGACCGCATTGGCATCACCGGCAAAAAACTGCACACCGGCCGCAGCCGCAACGACCAGGTGGCCACCGATATCCGCCTGTGGCTGCGCGACGAGATCGACCTGATCCTCGCCGAGATCACCCGCCTGCAGCAGGGCCTGCTGGAGCAGGCAGAGCGTGAAGCCGAGACCATCATGCCGGGCTTCACCCACCTGCAGACCGCCCAGCCAGTCACCTTCGGCCACCATCTGCTGGCCTGGTTCGAAATGCTCAGCCGCGACTACGAGCGCCTGGTCGACTGCCGCAAACGCGCCAATCGCATGCCCCTGGGCAGCGCCGCACTGGCCGGCACCACCTACCCGATCGACCGCGAGCTGACCTGCAAGCTGCTGGGCTTCGAGGCCGTGGCCGGCAACTCGCTGGACGGCGTGTCGGACCGTGACTTCGCCATCGAATTCTGCGCTGCCGCCAGCGTCGCAATGATGCACCTGTCGCGCTTCTCCGAAGAGCTGGTGCTGTGGACCAGCGCGCAATTCCAGTTCATCGACCTGCCTGACCGTTTCTGCACCGGCAGCTCGATCATGCCGCAGAAGAAGAACCCGGACGTGCCAGAGCTGGTGCGTGGCAAGACCGGCCGCGTATTCGGCGCCCTGACCGGCCTGCTGACCCTGATGAAAGGCCAGCCGCTGGCCTACAACAAGGACAACCAGGAAGACAAGGAGCCGCTGTTCGACGCCGCCGATACCCTGCGCGACTCGCTGCGCGCCTTCGCCGACATGATCCCGGCCATCAAGCCCAAGCACGCGATCATGCGCGAAGCGGCACTGCGTGGCTTCTCCACCGCCACCGATCTGGCCGATTACCTGGTGCGCCGCGGCCTGCCGTTCCGTGATTGCCACGAGATTGTCGGCCACGCCGTGAAGTATGGCGTCGACACCGGCAAGGACCTGGCCGAAATGAGCCTGGACGAGCTGCGCCAGTTCAGCGACCAGATCGAGCAGGACGTGTTCGCCGTGCTGACCCTGGAAGGTTCGGTGAATGCCCGTGACCACATCGGTGGTACAGCACCGGCGCAGGTGCGGGCTGCTGTCGTGCGTGGCAAGGCGCTACTGGCTTCGCGCTGACCGCCATTGGAGGGCTGTAATGCAGCCCTCCTCTCCCTTCTTCAGCGCTTGCCGCTGCGAATCAACTCCATGAAGGCCGGCATCGCCGCCTCCTTGTCCGCCACGATCCGCGCCATGTGCGGGTTCTCGCGCATCTTGTCCAACAACGCCTTGGCCTCGGGGAAATCCGCCAGGAAGTCGATGTTCAGTACTTTCTTGCCCACGGCGTAGGCCAGATCGACCGAGAAGCAGAACATCAGGTCGGCCACGGTCAGTTCTTCACCCGCCACGTAAGGTGCAAAGCGGCCATTGCGCTTGAGCGTGGCGAACCCCGCCAGCAATTCGGTACGCGCACGTTCCTTGATCAATGGCTCGACCGCCGCACCGAAGAACGACTCGGCATAGCAGGTACGTGCCGGCAGCTCGATATACAGTTCTATCTCCTTGAGCAGTTCGCGGACCTTGGCCTGCTGGAAGGGGTCGGCCGGCAGCAACGCCTTGCCACCACAGGTCTGCTCGAGGTAGTCGAGAATCACGCTGGTCTCGCTGAGGAAGCCGTGCTCGGTCTCCAGCACCGGAACCTTACCGCGCGGGCTGACTTCCAGCGCCTGCGGCGCCTGGCCGCCGTAGAAGGCAACCTCTTCGAACGGTATGCCTTTTTCCAGCAGGGCCAGCTTGACCATGTTGTAGTAGTTGCTGACCGAGAATCCGTGAAGCTTGAGCATGGGTAACAGCCTCCAGGCCGTAAGGGGATGGCCGGGCTTTTATAGCCCCTGTGCCTGCGCCTGACCAGCGTCATGCACCCGGTCGATGACCGGGCATTGCCGACGCGGGCGTGGCAAACTGTGCGTCCACCCACAGGAGTACCGCCATGAGCGAGCCCACCGACATCGACAATGACGACGAAGCCTTCGCCGAGGCGACGCTGACCCAGGCCATCGAGAACCAGATCGAAAGCGGCGAGCCGCCGGCAGCCAAGGCCACCTTCAACAAGCTGACGCTGGTCGGTTACGAGCGCGAAGACATCCTCAACCTCATGGCCCACGTGCTGGCCATCGAGATCGACAACATGCTTGACGAGGATCGTCCATTCAACACCGAGTGGTACGAAACCGCCCTGCGCGCGCTGCCCGAACTGCCACCTGAGGCAGATCAAGGCGAGGACGAATAACCCGACTACACTCCAGGGTCAGGCACCGCTGGCGGTGCCGCCATCCTCGTCTGGAAGTCAGGAGTCGCCATGTCCTTCACCCCCGAACTGATCGCCGAACTGGAAGTGCTTGCACTGTTCAACCTGGACAGTCACCAGGAAGGCATCAAAGTTGGCAGCAACGCTTCCCCCGCTCTGGTCGCCGCAGCCAAGCGCCTTCATGAAAAAGAGCTCACCGACCAACCCGATGGCGGCTACCTCACCAGCCTCGGGAATGATGCGGCGGAAAGTGTCCAACTGTTGCTGACCATCCTCAAAGCACCGCAGCCGGCATAAACCTGTACTGGCCTCTTCGCGGGGCAAGCCTGCGAAGAGGCCAGCAAAGCCGCTGAGAAATTGACGTCAAAAACCCATTTGCCGCTTATCCGACTGCCCTACTCAGGCTAAACTCGCCACAGCTCCCCCTGCCTGCCCTGAGTGCGCAATGAACCACGAAATCCGCCCGGACCTCGACGAAGGCATCGACCGCAAGGTGCTGGCAAATCTGCGTGCGCGCTTTCTGCGCCTGAACGCAGGCAGGTTGCAACGGGCCACGGATGGGCTGTCGACCCGCCAACAACAGGTGTTGACCCTTCTGCCGCTGTTGTTCCACGTCAACCACCCGCTGCTACCGGGTTATGTATCCGGCAGCACACCCGCCGGCGTGTCTGGCTTCGAGCCCGATGCCGAGCTGGTCGCCGAAGGCCAACGGCTGGCCCGTTCATTCTCCTACAAGACACGCCTGGGCAACCCCAATCGACCTATCCACGGCCTATTTCTGATGGGCAGCCTGGGCTCGCTGGCACAGGCCGAACAGAGCGACATGGACCTGTGGGTCTGCCACGCCCCTGGCTTGGCTGAAGCCCAGCTGGAGGAGCTGCAACGCAAATGCCAGCTGCTGGAAACCTGGGCGGCCAGCCTGGGCGCAGAAGTGCACTGTTTCCTGATCGACCCGCAAAACTTTGCCCAGGGGCGTCGCGACAGCCAACTCAGCTCTGATGATTGCGGCACCACCCAGCATTACCTGCTGCTCGACGAGTTCTACCGCACCGCCATCTGGCTGGCCGGGCGTACCCCACTGTGGTGGTTGGTGCCGGTGTATGAAGAGCACAGCTATCAGCGCTATACCGAAACCCTGCTGTCCAAGCGTTTTATCCGCAGCACCGACGCCCTCGACCTGGGCAACCTGGCCCACATCCCGTCCGGCGAATTCGTCGGGGCCGGGCTCTGGCAGCTATTCAAAGGTATCGACTCTCCGCACAAGTCCCTGCTCAAGCTGCTGCTGACCGAGGTCTACGCCAGCGAACACCCGGCCGTGCGCTGCCTGAGCCTGGACTACAAGCAGGCAGTGTTCGCCAACCACCTCGACCTGGACGCGCTCGACCCTTATGTGATGGTCTATCGGCGCATAGAACGCTACCTGCAACAGCGCGGCGAAACCGCACGCCTGGAGCTGGTGCGGCGCAGCCTCTACCTGAAGGTCAACAAGAAGCTCAGCGGCCAGGGCCCCACGCGCAACACGGATTGGCAGCGCAGCTTGCTGCAGCGCCTGACGGATGAGTGGGGCTGGGACGAACGTCAGCTCGCCTTGCTCGACAGCCGCAGCCAGTGGAAGGTGCGCCAGGTGGCCATCGAGCGCCGCGAACTGGTGGCCGAACTCAACCACAGCTATCGCTTCCTCAGCCAGTTCGCACAAAACCAGAACGCCAGTAGCCGTGCCGATCAGCGCGACCTCAATGTGCTGGGGCGGCGCTTGTACGCCGCCTTCGAGCGTCGCGCCGGCAAGATCGAGGTGATCAACCCCGGCATCGCCCCGGACCTTGCCGAGGACACCCTGACCCTGGTCCACTCGCCCAACCGCAAGGAGCCCGGCAGCCACCACTGGGGCCTGTACAACGGCAACCTGGGCGTGCACGAGTGGGAGCACTTCAGCCCGATCAAGCGCTGCCGCGAGTTACTCGAACTGCTGACCTGGGCCCACCGCAACGGTGTCATCGACAGCACCACGCGCCTGGCGCTGCACCCCGGCGACAGTGACCTGAGCGAATTCGAGCTGTTCAACCTGCTTGGCAGCCTGCAGCAAAGCATCCCCTTGCCGCTGGAAACCGTCAGTGAAGTGCGCCTGCTACAGCCGAGCGCAGCCGATGAGATCCTGCTGTTGGTCAATGTCGGCGTCGACCCGCTGCGCCACCACCGCGACCTGAACATCCTGATGACCACCGAGCGCACCGACTCGCTGAGCTATGCAGGCGTGCGCGAGAATCTGGTGCTGACCCTCGACCAAGTCACCCTCAACAGCTGGAACGAAGTGCTGGTGCAGCGCTATGACGGCGAGCACGCCCTGCTGCGCTGCCTGCGCGATTTCCTCAACAGCCTTGGCCAGCGCAGCCACCGCCCGCGCGTACGGGTGCGCTGCTATTGCCACAACCGCGCCCAGGCCATCAGCCAGCGGGTCGAAGAGATTTTCGACACCGTGCAACTGCTGCTCGACCAGCGCCAGAACCATCGCTACCTGCTGCAGGTGGCGCACTTCACACACGTTTTGGAGCTGCTGCCCGGCCAGGTCAGCCTGGCGACCCTGGCCGATCACGACGCGGTCCTGGATTATTTGAGCGAGGAACGCAGCGCCTACAGCCCACTGCATCTGGATGCCAATGCCCTGCAGGACCACGACTTGCCGCTGGTGCTGGATCAGGGGCGGCCCGGCTGTATTCAGGTGTTCTACCGCCTGCTCGACGGCTGGGCCGACCTGTATGTGCTGGATGAATACAACGCCTTGTGGCAGCAACGCCTGCCTCTGCACGATGAAAACCACCTGCTGCTGCCGCTGCAGCGGTTTTTACGATCGGTATTGATGCGCCATGACGCCCGCATGCCGCTCGACAGCGTGCAGCAAGCGCCGTTGCTCATCGAGTATGCCCAGCTGCTGCCCTCAGGCCCAGGCAAGGCGCGCAGCATCGAGCCCCAGCCGACGCCAAACGACAGCAACCCGCAGCCCTACTACGACGTGCAGGCCATTCTCCAGGCAGGCACGGGCGACGGTGTGCATGTCACGCTCTATTGCAACCAGCAGGAATTCTCGGAGCTGGACCACGGCGACGAGTTGTACGCCGTCGTCGCCCGGCAGATTCTCAGCCAGCGCCGCAGCGCCGGGCATTATCGCTGCTACATCACTGATCTGGATTTGTCCGAGCTGCTCGATGATGAGCAGGGCTCGACCCTCCTGTACCTGCGCTACAAGCGCGAACTGGAACAGGCGCTCAATGATGGGCTGTCCCAGGTGCGGGCATCCCCGGAGCCTTGAGACGACGCCAATCAATCAGAGGTCGAAGTCACCCGCGGCTTCTGGTTGGTACTCCACATCCAGCAGTTTCAGCTTCAGCGTCTTGCCACCCGGCGCGGGCCAGTCGATCTGCTCGCCTACCGACAAACCCAACAGCGCGCAGCCGATCGGCGCCAGGATCGAGACCTTGCCCTCGCCACCGGCATCTTTCGGGTACACCAGTGTCAGGTGATAGTCCTTGCCGCTGGCCTCTTCGCGGCAGTGCACGCGCGAGTTCATGGTGACCACGCCGGCCGGCACTTCCTCGTGGCCGACCACCTGCCCGGCGCGGTCCAACTCGTCCTGCAGGGCGAGCACACCCGGGGTACTTTCGTCGAGGCTGTCGATCAGGCGCTCGAGACGCTGTACGTCCAATCGGGTGAGGATGAGGGAAGGCTTGGTGCTCATGATCCAGTCAGACTCCATTGAACAGGCAATTTGCTATGGGCAGATAAAGCAAAACCCCGCCCAGGGGCGGGGTTTGTCGATGCTTTTGCGTCGGCGACGCACAACCCGACACTACCACAGCCGGGTAAATACTCAAGCCCGTGCGCGCAGGGCCTCGGCTTCACGGCAGATCTGCCGACGCCGCTCGTCATCGGCAGAGCGCCATTCGCGGATATGCTCGACGTGACGCTGGCAACCGGTGCACACGCGCTGTTCGTTTAGGCGGCAAACATTGATGCACGGCGATGGCACTGCAGGGCTGACATTGCTGTAAAGCGGCTTGGGCGGCCTGGCTGGGGCAGTCATGTCAGATCTCGTCGAAGTCCAGCTTCTCGCCGGCCCGCTCCCAGACGATGCGCTCGAGCATCTCGCCGAGCAATTCTTCGCTCTTCTCGCACACCCATTTGCCGCTCTCTTCGTCGTAATCGAAGTGGAAGCCACCGGAGCGGTCGGCCAGCCACAGCTGACGCAGTGGCTCCTGGCGGCTGAAGATCAGCTGGCTGCCATTTTCGAATTTGATGGTGAGGACGCCGGCAGAATTCTCCATGTCCAGGTCCAGATCGCTATCGTCGAACAGGTCTTCCAGGGCCTGTTGGGTCGCGTCGACCAAATCATGAAAACGCGCTTCGCTCAAACTCATTGCAGGAACCTCGAAATTGGCTGCGTGACAGGCAAGCCGGGCAAGATACGGGCGCTTGGCGCCGAATGCAAAGGTTAGCCGCCAGCACACAAGGATAGCCCGCCCGACGGACCGGCCCTTGCATAGGCAATCCGGCGGTCGCTCGGTATACTCGGGCGCAATACTGCATATTTCAAAGGATTTCACCCATGAAGCGCCTGATTTCCTCGCTCGCGGCGCTGGTCGCGGTTGCCTGCCTCGTTTCGGCCTGCGGTCAGAAAGGCCCCCTGTACCTGCCGGAAGACGGCAAGGACGGCAAGGGCAGCAACAAGTCGCACCAGCACCAGCACGCTCCGGCGGTCCAGCCGCAAGAAGAGCAGCCGATCCAGCCCGAGCAGACGCCAGAGCAGTAAGGAAATCAGATGAACGCTTTCAATTACCGCGACGGTGAACTGTTCGCGGAAGGCGTGGCCCTGTCGGCCATTGCCGAACGTTTCGGCACCCCGACCTACGTCTACTCGCGCGCCCACATCGAAGCCCAGTACCGCAGCTACACCGATGCCCTGCAGGGCGTCGAGCACCTGGTGTGCTTCGCGGTCAAGGCCAACTCCAACCTCGGCGTGCTGAACGTGCTGGCGCGCCTGGGCGCAGGCTTTGACATCGTTTCCGGCGGTGAGCTGGAGCGTGTGCTGGCCGCAGGTGGGCGTGCTGACCGCGTAGTGTTCTCCGGCGTCGGCAAGACCCGCGAAGACATGCGCCGCGCGCTGGAAGTCGGCGTGCACTGCTTCAACGTCGAGTCCACCGACGAGCTTGAACGCCTGCAAGTGGTGGCCGCCGAGATGGGCAAAGTTGCCCCGGTCTCGCTGCGGGTCAACCCGGACGTCGATGCCGGTACCCACCCGTACATCTCCACCGGCCTCAAAGAAAACAAGTTCGGTATCGCCATCGCCGACGCCGAAGCCATCTACGTGCGCGCCGCGCAGCTGCCGAACCTGGACGTGGTCGGTGTCGACTGCCACATCGGCTCGCAGCTGACCACCGTCGACCCGTTCCTCGACGCCCTCGACCGCCTGCTGGACCTGGTCGATCGCCTCGCCGACTGCGGCATCCACCTGCGCCACCTGGACCTGGGCGGCGGCGTTGGCGTGCGCTATCGCGACGAAGAGCCGCCACTGGTGGCCGACTACATCAAGGCCATCCGCGAGCGCGTCGGCACCCGCGACCTGGCCCTGGTGTTCGAGCCGGGCCGCTACATCGTGGCCAATGCCGGTGCCCTGCTGACCCGCGTGGAATACCTCAAGCACACCGAACACAAGGACTTCGCCATCATCGATGCGGCGATGAACGACCTGATCCGCCCAGCGCTGTACCAGGCCTGGATGGGTGTCAGCGCGGTCAAACCACGCGAAGGCCACGGCCGTGCCTACGACCTGGTCGGGCCGATTTGCGAGACCGGCGACTTCCTCGCCAAGGACCGCGAACTGAACCTGGCCGAAGGTGACCTGCTGGCCGTGCAGTCGGCGGGCGCCTATGGTTTTGTCATGAGCTCGAACTACAACACCCGTGGCCGTTGCGCAGAAATCCTGGTCGACGGCGACCAGGCGTTCGAGGTGCGTCGCCGCGAGACCATCGCCGAATTGTACGCTGGCGAAAGCCTGCTGCCGGAGTGACCCCATGCTGCTGCGCTTTACCAAGATGCACGGCCTGGGCAACGACTTCATGGTCCTCGACCTGGTCAGCCAGCACGCGCACATCCAGCCCAAGCATGCCAAGCAATGGGGTGACCGCCACACCGGCATCGGCTTCGACCAGCTGCTGATCGTCGAAGCACCGAACAATCCGGAAGTGGACTTCCGCTACCGGATCTTCAATGCCGACGGCTCGGAGGTCGAGCAGTGCGGCAACGGCGCGCGCTGCTTTGCCCGCTTCGTGCTGGACAAGCGCCTGACCGCGAAGAAGCGCATCCGCGTCGAAACCAAGGGCGGCATCATCGAGCTGGACGTGCAGAACGACGGCCAGGTGTGTGTCGACATGGGCCCACCGCGCCTGGTCCCGGACGAAATCCCCTTCGTCGCCGATGCGCAGGCGCTGAATTACCCGTTGGAAGTCGACGGCGAAGTGCATTCGATCGCCGCCGTGTCCATGGGTAATCCGCATGCCGTGCTGCGCGTCGATGACATCCACACCGCACCCGTGCATGCCCTGGGCCCGAAGATCGAAAACCACCCGCGCTTCCCGCAGCGGGTGAATGCCGGCTTCCTTCAGGTCATCGACCGCCATCGCGCCAACCTGCGGGTCTGGGAACGGGGTGCCGGTGAGACCCAAGCCTGCGGCACCGGTGCTTGCGCCGCAGCCGTGGCGGCTATCAGCCAGGGCTGGATGGATTCTCCGGTGTCCCTCGACCTGCCCGGTGGCCGCCTGCATATCGAATGGGCCGGCCCCGGCAAGCCCGTGTTGATGACCGGCCCGGCCGTACGCGTCTACGAAGGACAGGTTCGTCTCTAAGCGAGTAACCGCCATGACCGATCAGCCCAAGGTTGTACCCAAGCACTCCACCGAGCTCGACGCCGAAGCGGTGGTCGCCTACCTGCGCGCCCACCCGGCGTTCTTCGCCGAACACGATGAGCTGCTGCTCGAACAACGCATCCCCCATCAGCGCGGCGACAGCGTGTCGCTGGTGGAGCGCCAGCTCAAGCTGTTGCGCGACCGCAACATCGAGATGCGCCATCGCCTGTCGCAATTGATGGACGTGGCCCGGGACAACGACCGGCTGTTCGACAAGACCCGCCGGCTGATCCTCGACCTGCTCGATGCCGGCAGCCTGGAGGAAGTGGTAATGGCCGTCGAAGACAGCCTGCGCCAGGAGTTTCAGGTGCCCTTCGTCAGCCTGATCCTGTTCGGCGACAACGCCGCGCCGGTTGGTCGCTGGGTCAGCAACGCCGAGGCTCAGCAGGCTATCGGCGGGTTGCTCGGCGGTGGCAAGACGGTCAGCGGCAACCTGCGCGAGAAAGAACTGGCCTTCCTGTTTGGCGATGAGCAACGCCTCGAAGTGGGCTCCAGCGCAGTCGCGGCATTGGAGTACCAGGGGCTGCATGGCGTGCTGGCGATCGGCAGCCGCGACCCGCAGCACTACAAGAGCAGCGTCGGCACCTTGTTCCTCGGCTACATCGCCGAAGTGCTGGGCCGCGTGGTCCCGCGCGTTACTCAGACCCTGCGTCCGGTACGCTGATGGAACGCCAGCTGGAGGCTTATTGCGCCCATCTGCGCAACGAGCGCCAGGTGTCCGAACATACCCTGCTGGCCTACCGCCGTGACCTCGCCAAGGTCATCGAATACTGCAATACCCAGGGCATTGCCGGCTGGGGCGCGCTGCAGATCCAGCAACTGCGCCAGCTGATTGCCCGCCAGCACCATCAAGGCCAGTCCTCCCGCAGCCTCGCCCGACTACTGTCGGCGGTGCGCGGCCTGTACCGTTACCTCAACCGCGAAGGCCTGTGCCAGCACGACCCGGCTACGGGCCTGAGCGCGCCCAAGGGCGAACGGCGGTTGCCCAAAGTGCTCGATACCGATCGTGCCCTGCAACTGCTCGACGGTGGCGTAGACGACGACTTCATCGCCCGCCGTGACCAGGCCATCCTTGAGCTTTTCTACTCGTCCGGCCTGCGCCTGTCCGAGCTGACCAACCTCGACCTGGAACAGCTCGACCTTGCCGCCGGGCTGGTGCAGGTACTCGGCAAGGGCGGCAAGGCCAGGGTGCTGCCCGTTGGCCGCAAGGCCCGCGAGGCGCTGCAGCAATGGCTGCGCTTGCGCGGCATCGGTGGCCCGCGTGACAGCTCCGTGTTCATCACCCGCCAAGGCAACCGGCTGGGGCCGCGCGCCATCCAGCTGCGGGTCAAGGCGGCCGGCGAGCGCGAACTGGGCCAGCACCTGCACCCGCACATGCTTCGCCACTCATTCGCCAGCCACGTGCTGGAATCGTCCCAGGACCTGCGTGCCGTACAGGAAATGCTCGGCCACGCCGACATCAGCACCACGCAAATCTATACCCACCTGGACTTCCAGCACCTGGCCGCGGTGTACGACAGCGCCCACCCTCGGGCAAAACGCAGCAAAGGCACAGACTCATGAGCATCAAGCTGATCACCTTCGACCTCGACGACACCCTGTGGGACACCGCGCCTGTGATAGCCAGCGCCGAGGTCGTGCTGCGCGACTGGCTCGAAGCCAACGCGCCGATCCTGGGCGGGGTGCCGGTGGAGCACCTGTTCGCCATCCGTGAGCGCCTGGTGCAGGCGGAGCCTGGGCTCAAGCACCGCATCAGCGCACTGCGCAGGCGCGTGCTGTTCCATGCGCTTGAAGAGGTCGGCTACAGCGAAAAACAGGCCCAGGAACTGGCGAATGAAGGGTTTGAAGTGTTCCTGCATGCAAGGCACCAGGTCGAGGTATTTCCCGAGGTTCAGCCGGTGCTGGAGATCCTGCGCCACCAGTACACCCTGGGCGTTGTGACCAACGGCAATGCCGACGTGCGCCGCCTGGGGCTGGCGGACTACTTCAAGTTCGCCCTCTGTGCGGAAGATCTCGGGATCGGCAAACCGGACCCGGCGCCGTTCCTGGAGGCCCTGAAGCGTGGCGAGGTCGAGGCCGGTGCAGCAGTGCATGTGGGTGATCACCCCGGCGATGACATTGGCGGTGCCCAACGCGCCGGGTTACTTGCTGTGTGGTTCAACCCGCAGGGTAAGGCCTGGACGGGCGAGCAGGCGCCGGATGCCGAGATTCAGCGGTTGTCGCAGTTGCCTGACGTGCTATCGCGCTGGCGCTGAAACAGCCGCTCCCAAGGAGGCCGGTACAGGCACAAAAAAGCCCGCAGCGACGGCGGGCTTTTTTGCATGCGAACACTCAGATAGGGCGGCTGCCGTATTTGTTGTCCGGCTTCTTGGGCGGGTCGGCGACCACGTTGGCCTCTACTTCCTGCACCTTGCCACCGCGCGAAAGGAATTCTTCCATCGCCTTGGCCAGGGCATCACGCTCCTTCTGCTTGGCTTCCATGCTCGGCATCTCGTCTACCGAGACTGCCGCCTTGGATTTGCCCTTGGCAGCGGGTACCGGGCTGCTGTCGTCATCGCCAGCGTCTTCGGCGCCATCGTCAGCCGCCGCTTCAAGGCCCTCATCAGCCTCGTCATCGTCACCTACTTCGAGGTCATCATTTTCCAGATCGTCGTCGCTCATGTTCTACCTCATGACTTGCGAAAAGCAGGTTAGTTATAGACCAGTGCAGCCGTAGACCGGCAGCCACCAGTGAAAATTCAACTGGCCGTGGGTTAGGCCACTGCCCTTGAGTCGGCGCTCCTGATGGGAGGCGGCACCCAGCAGGCCCTGCTCCTGGCAGGGCCTGACAAATCCTTTAGCCCCTGCTGGCCACGCGCTATTGGCAAGCCTAGCAAAGGCTGAGCGAGCGTGCGGACATCTCGTCCCACACCCCTCGGCGCGCATTCTAGCGCGCCCGTGGAAAAAGCAAAGCTCCATAAACGCCCTACAACCTGTAAGTTTTTGCCCTACGTCGCGAACGTGAGTGATAAACCATTTGCTCTGCGCGAAATCGCAAAAAACAGGCAAAAAAATGCCCGGCAAGCCGGGCAAGTTTTTCCAGCGTCGCAGTTACAGGTTGTAGCCGCGTTCGTTGTGTTGAGCCAGGTCGAGGCCGACCGACTCTTCTTCTTCGTTGACCCGCAGGCCCATCACCACGTCCAGCACCTTGAGGATCACGTAGGTGACGATAGCGGTGTAGACCACGGTGAAAATCACGCCCTTGGCCTGGATCCAGACCTGCGCGCCGATATCGGTGACCGCGCCGAAGCCACCCAGGGCCGGCGCGGCAAATACACCAGTAAGGATCGCGCCGATGATGCCGCCAACGCCATGCACGCCGAAGGCGTCCAGCGAGTCGTCATAACCGAGCTTGCGCTTGAGGGTGGTGGCGCAGAAGTAGCAGATCACACCAGAGGCCAGGCCGATCACCAGGGCGCCCATCGGGCCCACGGTACCGGCGGCCGGAGTGATGGCGACCAGGCCCGCGACCACACCCGAGGCAATGCCCAGGGCGCTTGGCTTACCGTGGCCGATCCACTCGGCGAACATCCAGCCCAGCGCGGCGGCGGCAGTGGCGATCTGGGTCACCAGCATGGCCATGCCGGCGGTGCCGTTGGCGGCGGCGGCGGAACCGGCGTTGAAGCCGAACCAGCCGATCCACAGCATGGCCGCGCCCATCAGGGTGTAGCCCAGGTTGTGCGGGGCCATCGGTGTGGTCGGGTAGCCTTTGCGCTTGCCCAGTACCAGGCAGCAGACCAGGCCGGCGATACCGGCGTTGATGTGCACCACGGTGCCGCCGGCGAAGTCGAGCACGCCCCAGTCCCACATCAGCGCGCCGTCACCGCTCCAGACCATGTGCGCGATCGGTGCATAGACCAGAGTGAACCAGATGCCCATGAACACCAGCATCGCGGAGAACTTCATGCGCTCGGCGAATGCACCGACGATCAGCGCCGGGGTGATGATGGCGAAGGTCATCTGGAAGGTGATGAACACGGCTTCTGGGAACAGCGCGGTGGCCGAGGTCAGACCCTCTGGCGTGACGCCGCTGAGGAAGGCCTTGGAGAAGCCGCCGACGAAGGAATTGAAGTTGAGCACGCCCTTTTCCATACCGGTGGTATCGAAGGCCATGCTGTAGCCATAAATGACCCACAGGATGCTCATCAGGCCGGTGATGGCGAAGCACTGCATCATCACCGAAAGCACGTTCTTGGAACGCACCATGCCGCCGTAGAACAGGGCCAGACCCGGAATGGTCATGAACAGCACCAGCGCCGTTGCGGTCAGCATCCACGCGGTGTCACCGGAGTTCAGCGCTGGGGCAGCCTCCTCTGCCAGGGCAAGGCCTGGCATTGCGAGGGACAATAGGGCTCCTAGCCCTGCGATCTTACGCAGAGTCATGTTGTTTTCTCCTGGGGCGTTGGGTTTGGTGAGGCTTTGTTTGGCGCTTAGATCGCGTCGGTATCGGTTTCGCCGGTACGGATGCGGATTGCCTGCTCCAGATTCACCACGAAGATCTTGCCGTCACCGATCTTGCCGGTGTTGGCTGCCTTGGTGATGGCTTCGATCACGCGATCGAGGTCCTTGTCGTCGATGGCGACGTCGATCTTCACCTTGGGCAGGAAGTCGACCACGTATTCCGCACCGCGATACAACTCGGTGTGGCCCTTCTGCCGACCGAAGCCTTTGACTTCGGTGACGGTGATGCCCTGCACGCCGATTTCCGACAGCGACTCGCGCACGTCGTCCAGCTTGAACGGCTTGATGATGGCTGTGACTAGCTTCATGAAACTCTCTCCCGATTTGGTGGACTTGCCCCAGGAAAACAAACCCGTCTCAAGTCTAAGCGCAGCGGTTGGCTTTGTAACGCGTCGTCGGCATCCGGCTCCGCGTGCGCACTGCCTGGTCACAAGGAACTGCATCAGTGCATGGCTCGTACTGGTCTTTGCAGAAACCTTGCCAGTTCCGTTAAACCACCGCAAAACAGCGAGTTATGCCAAATGCTCGGGATTGGCCAGTCGCCAGCATCGAAAAGATGCACGGCTTTGGTGCGCTGCGATGCACAACGTCGCTCGAAAAGCGTGCAACCGGAAGCAAAACCGAGCCGTGCTACACTGCGGGCCATTTTCAAACTCCGTGGACAGCCGAACATGCTCGCGCCCAAAGCCCTTCTCGACGCCCTGAGCGACCAGGCCTCGCGCCTGTTCAGCGGCGACACCGCCCAGCCCCGCGCCGAACTGGAAAGCCAGTTCAAAGTGCTGATGCAGGGTGCCTTCAGCAAGCTTGACCTGGTCAGCCGCGAAGAATTCGACAGCCAGATGGTCGTGCTGGCCCGCACCCGTGCCCGCCTGGAGGCCCTGGAGAAACAAGTTGCCGAGCTGGAGACGCGCATGGCGCCAGCGGCGCAGGATTAAGCTGCACGCGCCGTCTCTCAGGCGGAGGCGCGCAGCCGATCAGGGTCCGCGCCATTCGTCTTGGGCGGTAGCTCATTGGCGTGCAGATCCCCGCGGAACAATGCCGCTCCGTACACCGTGAATAGCGTCTTGAACACGTTGTGCGAGTTGCGTATTTCGACCTGAATGGCTTCGATGACCGAGTCCCCCGGCTGAAGCGCGACCGCACGGTTGGCCCACTCGATGGCTGCGAAGCGGCTTTGTTTGCGCGTGCCTTGCCCGTGCATCCAGGCCAGGCCAAGTTCGGCGCTGGCGCGCGCGGCGATGCCGCAATCCGGGAAGTCGACCAGATCGAGCAAGTAAGCCACCGCCTCCTCACGCTCGCGCGAATCACCGAACTTGCGCTGCAGAATGGCCACCTGCAGGCGCGCCTGGGCATCGAACGCTTCATTCCCCAGGCAGTCGAGCAGTAAACGCCTGACCGCCAACATCGCACTGCGCTCACTCAGATCTTGGTCATCGCGCATGCGTTGGCAGGCCAGGTCGTACTTGGCCATCTGGCTGCCTGACTCGACGGCACGCAATAACCAATGCGCCGCGGCCCCGGCATCCAGGTACTGGGCCGGCGTACCCTCCAGCCGACCGCTGTGCAGGGCGTAAAGGGTGGCGGCAGCATCCGGCAGCTTCCTCTCGGCACACTGCTCATAGAGAAAGACAGCCGCTTCGTGCTGCCTGGCAGCCCACAAAAGGCGCGGGACTTCGAGTACGTCAAAACCCATGCCCTCTCGCCCGCACTGGCGTTTCACCGCAGCGTGCAACCAAATGCGCGCCTGCGCGGTGCAGTGGACGAACCCCCACAGCCCGAACTGGTGCCCCACGGCCCGTAATGCACAGGCCGCCGCTTGCCTGCGGTTTTCGCACAGCCGCTCAATGGCGATGCGGAACGCTTGCGTATCATCCTGCACGTCGTGAAACAGCACGAGGCAGACAAAACTGCGAAATGGCTCACCGATGGCCGGAACGAAACCTTGATCAGGATACAGGCCGACACTGCTTACAAAGTCACGCATTGCCCCGGTGTGATCATCCAGCGAGTTGCTACGAAACGCCGCACGATAGGCCAGCATCGTGGCATGTTCCCTGGGCCGGAGCGCACGCGTTGCCCAGACATCAAAGAGGCGCTGCCAGGCGGCTGTCTGCCGCGACTGATCGGCCTCAGGCAGCCAGAGCTGATCTTCGAGTGCCCGCCAGCGAATCGCATTACGCAGCGTCTCGCTCCAGCCCTGACATAAGGGCCCGCCAGCAAGCGCCTCGATGGCGTCATAACTTCCCCCCCAGCGAGGTGTCCGGTAGCTGGCGTAGGCTTCAACCGCCTCGAAGCAACCGGGAAACCAGGCCAAGGCATGACGCAGCCAGTAATCTTCGGCACGCTCTTGGGTGGCACGCGAACTCAGGCATGCTGGCAACACTTGTGGTAACTCGACCAACGGCGCCAGGCCATACCTGACCAGCAAAGGTGCTGCGGCCTCCTGCACTTCGACATCGGCATGGGTACTGGGTCGAGACCGCGCCACTTGGCCATTGAACAATTCCACCAGCCAACCCGGTTCACGGAAATGCCCGCTGATCTGCAGCAAGCCGATCGCCGCCGCCACAGGTTGTGCGCACTGCTGCATGGCCCGTAAAAAGTGCGCCGCCGCCTTCTCGCACGCCTGTTCGGCGGCCAACCAGCGTTCTGCGCAAACCTCATTGGCCGCCTGCGTTCCGCGGATGTGGCATGCACGGTTGAAACAGTGAAACCCCATGGCCACCTGCGGATGGTAAGCCTTTGGGCAGGCGTCGATCCAAGTCCTGAGCCGCTGCGTCAGCACCTTGCTGCTGTCGACATCCCAATCGACCAGCATATGCCCCTGAACGGCTTCCAGATAAGCCGGGCACTCCCCAGGCGGCGCTTGCTGCCACTGCGCCTGGAGGGCATCGAAAAAACGGTTGAGTTCAGCGAAGTCATTGGCCTGCAGCCGTTCATGGATCTGCTGGCGGGTGCGAGTGAGCGTTTGCACGGGCTGTACCTTAAGTCCATTTGAAGAAGCCGCGCTGCCATCCCATGGCAACGGCAGTAACGCTTGAACACTAAGCCATAGCTTTGCATCGCGCAAAGATATTGGATCCATTATTTGCCAGATTATAGGCGCAAGCAGGGGAAATCCCTGACCTGAAAAACAATGACGCACTCTTCTTGCGGCTGCGGTCGCCCCATTCGCTAAGCTTGCCCAAGCCGCAGGAAGCGGCCCACATCAGCGACAACGGAGCGTCCATGTCCCTTGCCCTCGTCCATAGCCGCGCCCAGGTTGGCGTGCAGGCGCCTGCCGTCAGCGTCGAAACCCACCTGACCAACGGCCTGCCGCACCTCACCCTGGTCGGCCTGCCAGAAACCACCGTCAAAGAAAGCAAGGACAGGGTGCGCAGTGCCATCGTCAACTCCGCGCTGAATTATCCACAAAGGCGCATCACCCAGAACCTGGCACCCGCTGATCTACCCAAGGATGGCGGACGTTACGACCTGGCCATCGCCCTGGGTATCCTTGCCGCCGACGGCCAGGTGCCGGTGGCGGGCCTGGTCGACATCGAATGCCTGGGCGAACTGGCGCTTTCCGGCGCGCTGCGCCCGGTGCAGGGCGTGCTGCCTGCCGCATTGGCAGCTCGGGAGGCGGGTCGGGCGCTAGTAGTGCCAAGGGAAAACGCCGAGGAAGCGAGCCTGGCGGGCGGGCTGGTGGTGTATGCGGTGGGCCATTTGCTTGAGCTGGTTGCACACCTCAATGGCCAGGTACCTTTGCCGCCTTTTGCCGCCAATGGATTGATCCTGCAAAGTCTGCCCTACCCTGACTTGAGTGAAGTGCAGGGGCAGATCGCCGCCAAGCGCGCGTTATTGCTGGCCGCAGCCGGAGCGCACAACCTGCTGTTCACCGGGCCACCGGGCACCGGCAAGACCCTGCTCGCCAGTCGCCTGCCCGGCCTGTTGCCGCCGCTGGATGAACAGGAAGCACTGGAGGTGGCGGCGATTCAATCAGTCAGCGGTCACACCCCGCTGAGCAGTTGGCCGCAACGGCCCTTTCGCCATCCTCACCACTCGGCCTCCGGCCCAGCCCTGGTCGGTGGCAGCAGCCGGCCGCAGCCCGGTGAAATTACCTTGGCGCACCATGGAGTCTTATTCCTGGATGAGTTGCCCGAGTTCGAGCGTCGCGTGCTGGAAGTGCTGCGCGAGCCGCTGGAGTCCGGCGAGATCGTGATCGCGCGGGCACGCGACAAAGTGCGCTTTCCGGCGCGTTTCCAGCTGGTGGCGGCCATGAACCCGTGCCCGTGCGGCTACCTCGGCGACCCCACCGGCCGCTGTCGCTGCAGCACCGAGCAAATTGCGCGCTACCGCAACAAGCTGTCCGGCCCCCTGCTCGACCGCATCGACCTGCACCTGACCGTGGCGCGTGAAACCACCACCCTCAGCCACCAGCCCAGCGGCGAAACCAGTGCCGCTGTGGCGGCGCTGGTCGCTGAGGCGCGCGAGGTTCAGCAACGTCGCCAAGGTTGTGCCAATGCGTTCCTCGACCTTGAAGGCCTGCGCCGACATTGCCCGCTTGAAGCGGTCGATCAGGCCTGGCTGGAAAGCGCCTGCGAGCGGCTGACGCTGTCCCTGCGCGCTGCCCACAGGCTGTTGAAAGTAGCGCGCACCCTGGCAGACCTGGAAGGCGTCCGGTCGATTGGCCGGGCGCATCTGGCCGAAGCGCTGCAGTACCGGCCGGGCAGTCCTTGACGTCTGCGACACGCTTCGCAACACCGGCACAGTGATGTACGCATTCGATGAGAGCCATAGCAGCAATATATTTTGCGCGCTAAATAATTGAGCGCAGTATTACCTCCAGACAGCAAGCAATCGTCGACACCCCTCACTGAATCTGGAGAACGACCATGACACTTCGCAACGTTTTCGCCCTCACCCTCGCACTCGGCACCAGCGCAGGCGCATTTGCCCAGTCCACCGAAGCAACCCCCTCCTACCGCTACGGCATGGATCTGGATATCGCCGAAGTGATCAGGCTGGAGCCCTCAGCCACTACTCAGGGCCACAGCAGTACCGCCACGATGACTTACCGTGACACCAGTGGCCAAGTTCGCAGCGTTCGGTACTACCTGCCTGACACCACGCAAGCCAATCAGAATTGATACTTACGCAAAATCGAAAAAGGCCGCGACAGCGGCCTTTTACATTGAATCTTGAAACACCTTGAAATACCTTCATAGAAAATGTAGTTGTACGACATCCTATCTACTGTGTTCGACTGCGCACGTTTCAACAAGAACAATAATCGGAGACATCCCATGTCGAGCATTCATTCGGCCGAGGGGAGTGCTGCCGCACACTCTCAAAGCCGCGTCACACGGCTGATCAAGCTGCTGGGGCCAGGCATCATCGCGGTACTGTCCTGGCTTGGCGCAGGTGATCTGATAACTTCGTCCGTAGCAGGCGCCAACTATGGCTACGCCATGATGTGGGTACTGGCCGTTTCGCTGCTGCTCAGGTACCTGATCGTCAACATCATCGCCCGCTTCCAGCTCTGCAATAACCAGGGCATGACCATTCTCCAAGGCTACGCTCAACTGCACCCCGTGTTCGCCTGGTTCATGCTGGCCTATGCGCTGCTGATGGGCCATCTGATGAACGCCTACATGATCAAAGGCGCAGGCGAAGCGCTGGCGATGCTGCTGCGCATCGATTACCCCTTGCTGTGCTCCATGGCCGTGGTGCTGGCGGTATGGATGCTGGTCGGGCGCAACATCTACGCGATGATCGAAGGCGTGATGAAAGTCTTGCTGGCCGTGATGACCCTGGCTTTCCTGGCCCTGGCAGTGATGTCAGGCCCGGATGTGGCAGGCATCGTCAAAGGCACCATCGGCTTCAGCATCCCGGCCGACGAAGGCGTGCACGGTGCCCTGCTGGTGGCGGTGTCGGTAATTGGCGCAGTGGCAGGCTCGGTGGCCAACTTCGTTCACCCCTATGTGATGCGCCAGAAAGGCTGGGTCGGCCCGCAGCACAAACGTATCCAGCGCAACGACCTGCTGTTCGCGGTGTTCGTCGGTATCGTCATCAACCTGGCGATCTGGATCGTTGGCGCGGAGATTCTGCGCCCCAACGGCATCGAAGTGAAGACCCTCGGCGACCTGGGCAAAGCACTGGAAATGTTCTTCGGCCCAATCGGCTGGTACATCTTCTTCATCGGTGTGTTCGCCACGTTGTTCGCCAGCATTTCCGGCAAGACCACGGCCTTCCCGATGCTCATCACCGATGCTTTCCAGCATGTACAACCGCAGCGGCGTGAACGTTACGGTAAGGAATTCCACAAAGACCCGATGCACAAGTGGTTCATGCTGTTCATTCTGGTCACACCACTGATCTGGTCCATCCCGGGCATGCCCGATTTCGTGACGCTGACCATTGGCGTCAGCGCGCTGAACATCATCGGCTTGCCAGTGATTTCCCTGGGCCTGCTGATCATGTCCAACCAGAAGTCGTTGCTGAGCAAGGAATACCGCAACAACCTGTTCGAGAACATTGCACTGGCGTTTGCAACAGGGCTGGCCTTGTGGGTGGCATTCCAGTTAGGTGTGGATCTGTTCGCCTGACGCCAGTGCCTCTTCCACCACCTTGAGCAGCGCCTCTTCACTGAACGGCTTGCCCAGGCAAGCCACCGCCCCCTGACGCAGCGATGCCGCCACCGCCAGGTCATCCCAATGCGCGGACATGCAGATCACCGGCAACCGCCAGCCCAGACGTGCCAGCTCACGCTGCACGTCCAGGCCGGTCAGCCCAGGCATCTTCAAGTCCAGCAGCACGCACCCCGCCGTCGGCGCCTGGTCCGACGCCAACAGTTCTTCACCCGAGGCGAACAGCAACGTGACAAACCCTGCCGAACGCAACAGGTTGGCCAGGCTTTTGCGCACCGAAGCATCGTCGTCGACGATGCACACCCCTCTGCTCATGCGGCGCCCTGGCCCTCGGCGCGTGCCTCGATAAGGTTGTGCATGGCGACCAGGTCGACCAGCGAGCGGGACTGCATCTTGTTCATGATGTTCTTCTTGTGAACCTTGGTCGTCACCTCACTGGTACCGATGTGCCTGGCAATCTCTTTATGTGACAGGCCATCGACCACCAGGGCGAACACTTGGCGCTCACGCTGGGTAAGACGCTGGTACTTTTCCTTCACCTGCCGCACGTGCTGCCATTTGCGGCCTTGAACGAGGGCACGGGCGCGCACCGCATCGAGCACCGCCAGCAGCTGGGCTTCGTCGAAAGGCTTGGTCAGAAACTCCACCGCGCCGGCGCGCATGGCCTGCACGGTCAGGGGGATGGTGCCGAAGCCAGTCATGAAGATGATCGGCCAGGGCAAGTCGAGCCGGCGCAGTGCCTCCTGCACCTCAAGGCCACTGGCTTCGGGCAGGTTCATGTCCAGCAGCAGACAGGCATAGGGGGTGTCGAGCTGGTCGTCGAACAGTGCCTCGGCCGAGGCATACAGCCGATGGGCGATATCCTGCGAGCGAAACAAGCGCCCCAATGCCTTGCGCACCGAGGGGTCGTCATCGACGACCAGCACCGGCACGCGCGTGTAATCGCCAACCGGTTCGCTGGCCTCGGCAACATCGCACAGCACTGATTTAGCCAAGGCCATGCACGGCACGTCGAGGGTAATTTCGGCGGCCAACCGGTAGCCCCGGCGTGGCACCGTCTGGATCAAGCCGGGGTTGCCGAACGCCTTGCGCAATAGCGAGACCTGCACCTGCAGGTTGTTGTCTTCGACCACCGTGCCCGCCCACACCTGGCTGAACAGCTCGTCCTTGGCAACTACCCGGCCTCTGGCCTCGATCAACATCGCCAGCACTTCAAACGCACGGCCGCCCAACGGGATCGGCGCGCCGTCGAGAAACGCTTCTCGCCGCTCCAGCGACACCTGGGCATTGCCTAATCGGATCATCGACTTCTCTCGCAGGCGCGGGCGGTTGCGCGGCCTCGTGCAATCTAGGCCAGCGTCCGCATTCAGACAATTATCCCGAGGGATAGGTTGGCCCTCAGGATACAAACTGCCGGGGGACCATTCCGGTCAAGATGGTGCCCGTTCCTGCCAAGCCGCCCGCACCCGGCAAGCTGAGCGGTTGCGCTGGGTATACTCGCGCTTCGGGATGTCGCTGGCAGGGGGTGCTTGATGCTTGATGAACGCCTTGCGCAAAGGCCTGTCGATTACGACCAGTCGATCGACGAAACCTGGTTGAACCGGTGCGACATCACGCAGCAGGGCCAGGAGGGCGACCTCACTTACTTCCGCCTGCGCGACCCCGTCACCCGCCAAGCCTGGCTGGCTATACGCGCACCGGTCGAAGCCCCGGGCGCATGCCAACGCCTCGAACGCGACTATCGCTTACAGTTGGACCCACAATGGGCCGTCACCCCCTCGGCCTTTTTGCGCTCCGCCGAGGGCCCGCTGCTGGTGTATCCAGCCGACCGCTCCATCGCCGACCTCATTGCCCAGGGCCCTGCGCCGCTTGAGGACTTTTTCGAGGTGGCCGTGAACGCCGCCAGCGCATTGGCGCAGGCCCACGCAAGTAACGTGCTGCATGGCGCATTGCAGCCAGAACACGTGTGCATTCAGCGCCCCCAACGCGTCCGGCTGAGCGGCTTTCGCGCCGACAGTGCGCAGCTTGTCAGCGGGCAGGATGCACCGGTCGGCAACTGGTCATACCTGGCGCCCGAGCAGGTCTGCCCCCACGGCAGCAGCACTGATCAACGCAGCGATATTTACGCCCTCGGTGCGATTCTCTACCAAGTGTTGCTGGGCGAGTTGCCACTGAGCGGGCGCGACAAGCCGCACTGGCGCCAGCTGCATGCAGGCGTGCAACCCCGGGCTGCCGGCGAAGTCGACAGCAAAGTGCCGCTTGCGCTCAGCCGCATCCTCGCCAAGGCGTTGGCCAAAGGCCCTGACGCCCGCTACCAGAGCGCCCATGCCTTGGCCATCGACCTCGCTTATTGCCAACGGCAGTGGGCTATGAACAACACGCTCGAAGACTTTGACCCGGGCGCCGCCGACACCATCGCACCCAGCGTAAAACGCCTGTATGGCCGCAGCGCCGAACTGAATGCCATCGCCCTGTTGCTGAAATCGCTGCGCAGCAGCAGCACAGCGCAGGCACTGTTCATCCAGGGCGCCGCAGGCATGGGCAAGTCCAGCCTGGTCGATACCGCGCTGAAGACAGGCGCCAACGGTTACTGGGCGACCGGCAAGTGCAACAGCCCCGAACACGCAGTGCCCTATGGGCCCTGGATCGAAATCCTCCAATCGCTGACCACCCAGCTGCTGGCGAAGAACAGCCAGGACCTGGATGCACTGCGCCACGAGATCCTGTGCCGGATCAAGGGCCGTGGCCGACTGCTGGGCAAGCTGGCCCCGGAGCTCCAACTGATCATCGGCCCATTGCCCGATCTGCCGGAGAAACCGACTCGGCTGGCGCTGCAGAGAGAGCTACTGGCCATCGTCGAATTCCTCCACGTGTTCAGCCGCCCTGGACAACCGCTGACGCTGTTCCTCGACGACATGCAATGGGCCGACGATGCCACGCGGCACCTGCTGGCGGAGCTGTACGCCAAGCCTGTGGGTAACCTGTTGCTGATCGTCGCCCAGCGCAACGATGCACCTGCAAGCGTCCCGGCGGGCATCCGCAGCACCACCATGAGCCTACGCCCGCTGGCTGTCGGCGCCGTGATGGAACTGATCGGCGAGCGCTACCATGTGTCGCCCGCAGTGGCTTTGCAGGTCGCCGAACTGGTGCACGCCAAGACCGCCGGCAACCCGTTTTTCATCAATGAGATTCTCAGCGCGCTGGTCGAAGACCGTCTGTTCACCTTCGACACCCAGGCCATGTGCTGGACCTGGTCGCTGGAAGCCGTGGCGCGGCACCGTTATGCCGACAACGTTGCCGACCTGATGGTCCAGCGCCTGGCGCGCCTGCCGGCGGCCCAGCGCGACGTGCTGCGCATCGCCAGCGCTGTCGGCAACCGTTGCGACGAGCGTTTGCTGCACAAGCTGCTGGCCCACCCCGCCGAGCCACTCAAGTCCCTGATTGCCGCAGGTTTCCTGTTACCTGGCGCAAAGAGCCTGGGCTTCGCCCATGACCGCGTACAGGAAGCCGCCTACGCCCTCACGCCAGAACGCGAGCGGGCAGTGCTGCATGCGCGCATCGCCCAGGCCATGCAGCACACCTGGCAAAACGAACCTCGCGATGGGGTTTTCGCTATCGCCAACCAGCTGCAACGCGCCAGTCCACGGGCCTTTGCAGCCGATGACTGCGAGGCGTTCCTGCCCTTGCTGCGCGAAGCCGCACGGCGAGCTCGCGACAATGGTGCCGTCGACCAGGCCGCCATCTACCTCAACACCGCCGACCACCTGTTGCGCCTGGCAGCAGCACCCGACACCGACGTCACACACGCCTTCGCCGTCGCCTGCATGGCAGCCGAATGCGACATGCAGCTGACTCGCATGCCGCAGGCTCAAGCGCGCATCCTCGAATGCCGGCAACGGGCGCGCACGGTTCTGGACCAAGCAAGAGTCTGCAGGTTGCAGGCCCGCTTGCAGACCCTGCACGGCGATTACCAGGCAGCCATCAGTACGGCGATGGAGGGTCTCGAACTGCTGGGCATCACCCTCGCCCGCGGCACCGATCAGGCTCAGGTGGAGGCCAGCCATGCTCGCGTGCAGGCCCTGATCGAGCAGAAAGGACGGCACTGCCTGGAGTCACTGCCGCGCACCGATTCGCAAGAGGTGGAGATTGCCATCAGCTTGTTGGCGACCCTCTCATCCTCCTTTTTCGTGCAGGACGACATCTGCTTCCTGCACCTGGCCAAGCTGATGGAGCTGTCCCTGATTCACGGCGTCGCGCCAGGCAGCACCTACGGCCTGGCCTGGTACGGGGTGATGATCGCCGAGCGTTTCGGTGCCTACCATGACGGGCATGCCTACAGCCTGGCCGCACTCAAGCTGATTGAACGGCACGGTTTCGAGTCCGACCTGACCTGCGCCCTGCTCGCCCTCGACCAGGTCAGCGCCTGGACCGCGCCCATGGAGTTCGCCCGCCGCACGGCATTGGAGGCAGCCGATTCGGGCCGTTTGAGCGGCGATCTGGCCATGAGCTGCTACGCCTGCAACCACCTGGTATCGGACTCGTTATTCATGGGCCGCTACTTGCCGGAAGTGGCCAAAGAAGTGGAACAAGGCCTGATCACCGTGCGTCGTTTTGGCTACAGCGATGTCGAGCAGATTCTGCAGGCCCAGCAGGCGTTCGTCGCCCACCTGGCTGGCAGCCCCATTTCAGCATCGAGCGTCGCGGCGACTTCGTGCACGACGCTGTTCTTCAAACACCTGTTCAGCGGCATGGCGGCCTTCTACCTGGGCAACGTCGAACTGGCCTTGCGCAGCCTCGCGTGTGCCGGCGAACACGCCTGGGCAGCGCCCGCACACATCAACCTGGCCGACTACCATCTGTTTCACGGTCTGACCCTGGGCAGCCCGCAAGCTGCCGGCAGCCTCGCCAGCAAACGCGCCACGCTGCAGGGCATACATCAACGCTTCGCCGCCTGGACCAACTTCAACCCGTTGACCTTCCGCAACAAGCTGCTGCTGATCGAAGGGGTCATCGCCAAGCTCGACGGTGACGGCCTGGCCGCCATTCGCTGCTTCGACCAGGCGCAGATCGCTGCCACGGCAGCCGGCTTCATTCACGAACAGGCCCTCGCCCACGAACAACTGGCCGAAGTGTGCATCCCCAGCGGGCTGATTTCCGGCGCCAACCTGCACTTGCGTATCGCCCGCGACTGTTTTCATATCTGGGGCGCGACCGGCAAGGTGCGCCAGCTGGAGACCCTGCACCCGTTCCTGCGCACGCAGCCGGTGCAGGAAACCTGCCGCACCTCCAGCCAGGCGCGGCTGGACCTGGAAGCCGGTATCGAAGCGGCGCGGGCCTTGTCCGAAGAGGTACTGCTCGAAGGGCTGATCGAAACCTTGATGGGTCACCTGACCCAGCACTCCGGCGCCGACCACGGCGCCCTGCTGATCGTCAGCGGTGCCGAGTTCCAGATGGCGGCCCTGGCCTACATCGACGACGCCGGCCTGCACGTGCACATGGACAACTGCCAGAAATTCCTCACCCAGGCCCCGCTGTCGGTCGTCAATGCCACCCTGCGCACCAAGAAACCGCTGGTGCTCAACGACGCCATCAGCGATTGCCCGGAAGCCTTCCGCCAGGAGCTGCACGCGCGCAAGGCACGCTCGGTGCTGTGCCTGCCGCTGGTGATCCAGGGTGTGCTGATCGGGCTGGTCTACCTGGAAAACCGCCTGGTGCCGAACCTCTTCGGCAGTCAGCGCCTGGCCATGCTGGAGATACTGGCCTCGCAGGCGGCGGTGTCGCTGCAGACGGCCAAGTTCTATACGCGGCTGGCCGAAGATACCCAGGCCCGCGTGCAGATGGAGGCCGAATTGCGCCATGCGCGCGCGGAGCTGGCCCGCAGTGCGCACCTGCAGGTGATGAACGAACTGTCAGCGTCGATCGCCCACGAAATCAGCCAGCCGCTGCTGGGCATCGCCTCCAATGCCTCGGCCAGCCTGCGCTGGCTGAAGCGTGAACAACCCGACCTGGACGAGGCCATCGCCGGCCTGGAGGACATCCGTAACGACAGCGAACGTGCCGCCAACATCGTGCGGGCGCTGCGTTCGCTGGCCAAGCAAGCGCCGATGCAGCTCAAGGCGGTGAAACTCGATGAGCTGATCCTTCAGGTCGTGCGGCTGACTTCGGCGGATGCCGGCAAATGCGCGGTGAACGTGCAGACCCGGTTGCAGGCGGACGTGAGCGTGATGGCCGATTCGGTGCAGTTGCAGCAGTTGGTGTTCAACCTGATCACCAATGCGCTGGAAGCGTTAGCGGGGTATCGCAGTGATGGTCTGCTGCGGATTTCGTCAGAGGTGCTGGGGGACAGGGTGGAGATTTGCGTGGATGACAACGGGCCGGGGATCGCACCGGAGGAACGCGATCGGGTATTCGGGGCTTTCTACACCACCAAGAGCAGTGGTTTGGGCATGGGGCTGGCGATCTGCAGTTCGGTGGTGCAGGCCCATGGTGGGCAGTTGCAGGCGCAGGTTTCGGAGCTCGGCGGGTGCAGAATCAGGTTCAGTTTGCCTATGTGTAATTCATAATCTTCGCCATCCCTGCGAAAGGGACGGCGAAAACTTCAGATCAACGCGCGCTCAACGCCGCGTAGCTGTTCATCAGGTTGCGGTAGTTGGGAATGCGCTGCGACAGCAGATTACCCAGCCCTTCGATATCGTTGCGCCAGTCGCGGTGCAGCTCGCAGGCCACCGAGAACCAGTTCATCATCTGCGCGCCCGCCTGGGTCATGCGCACCCATGCCGCTTGCTGCACGGTTTCGTTGAAGGTGCCCGAGGCATCGGTCACCACGAACACTTCAAAGCCCTCGGCCAGCGCCGACAGGGTCGGGAACGCCACGCACACGTCGGTGACCACACCGGCGATGATCAGTTGCTTGCGGCCGGTGGCCTTGATCGCCTTGACGAAGTCCTCGTTGTCCCAGGCGTTGATCTGGCCAGGGCGGGCAATATACGGCGCGTCCGGGAACATCTCTTTGAGTTCCGGCACCAGCGGGCCATTGGGGCCTTGCTCGAAGCTGGTGGTGAGGATGGTCGGCAGCCCAAAGAACTTGGCCAGGTCACCCAGGGCCAACACGTTGTTCTTGAACTCGTTGGGCGAGAAGTCCTGCACCAGCGAGATCAGGCCAGTCTGGTGGTCGACCAGCAGGACCACGGCGTCGTCTTTGTTCAGGCGCTTGTAATCGGGTTGGCTCATGGGGGTGACTCCTTGGGTTGGGGAAGCAGGTCCGGCACTGTCCCAAAGGGCTTATACCGAGGGATTAGGCCGGCTTAAGAATGTGCGTCCAAACGCGTCGCCTGGCGCCAGGCCTTGGGCGGCTGGCCGACCAGGCGGCTGAACGCACGAGTGAAATGGGCCTGGTCGCAAAAGCCGCATTCAAGGCTGACGTGGGTGATCGGCGCTTCGGTGGCCAGCAGGCGCTTGGCCTTTTCCATGCGCGCCAGCAGGCGCCAGGCCTGGGGCGACAGGCCGGTGTTGACCTTGAAGGCACGGGAAAAATGGCTGCGGGTGAGGTTGCATACGCCTGCGATCTCGATGATCGACAGCGCGCTGTGCAACATCAGTTCCTTGGCCTGGCGCAGGCGCGCGGGGGTCAGCGCGCCGCAGGCATGGGGGTTGTCTTGGGGCGTCCCAGGGTACATGGCGACTCTCCTGTTCAATGCAGAAAGTCTCGCCCTTGGCGCATGACAAAGTCCTGAGCCAAACCTGAATAGTTCTTAATTGTGCGCGGCTAGCCCCTCAGCTACGGCGATACCTTAAGATGCACGTCGTATTCAGCTTCAGGCGAAAGAGCCATGCAGGAAAATCACGCTCATCGCACCGTGGCCATGGTGCTGTTCAACGATGTGCTGCTGCTGGATGTCACCGGCCCCATGGATGCCTTCGCCATCGCCAACCGGTTTTTGCCCGCAGAGCGGCATTACCGACTGGTCACTGTGGCGGACAGCCAGGCGGCCATTCGCAGCTCATGCGGGTTGAGGGTCATGGCCGACCTCCCCCTGGAAGACCTGCCGACCGGTGTCGACCTGCTGATGGTGCCTGGCGGGCCGGGGGCCTACGACGTCGCCCTGCCCGCGCTGGAGCGTTGGTTGCCGAAGGCCGTGCGCAGTGCCAAGCGCTTCGGTGCCATCTGCACCGGGGTGTTTCTGCTGGGGCGGGCCGGGCTGCTCGGCGGTTACCGCTGCACCACCCACTGGAATTATGTCGAGCGCCTGGCCCGGGCGTTCCCGGAAGCGAGAGTCGAGACCGAACAGATCTACGTGGTCGACCGCGACCTGGTCACCTCCGGCGGCATCACGGCCGGCATCGACCTGGCGCTAGCCATCGTCGCCGAAGATCATGGCAAGGCGCTGGCCCTGGAAGTGGCCAAGGTGTTGCTGGTGGCCCGCCATCGCCAGGGTGGGCAAACGCCCTACGGGCCGCTGCTGGCAGCGGTACCCCGCGATGGGTCGGCCATTGCGCGGGTACAAGCGTACATCGTCGACCACATCGACCAGGCGTTCAACGTGCAGACCATGGCCGATCTGGTGGCGATGAGTGCACGCAATTTCGCCCGCACCTTCCAGCGCGAAATCGGCATCACGCCGTTGCAGTACCTGCAGAACGCCCGCATCGACCAGGCGCGCAAACTGCTCGAAGGCAGCGACCTGCCGTTGAAAGTGGTGGCAGCGCAGTGCGGGTTTGGCAGTGATCGGCATATGCGGAAGGTGTTCTGCGAGCGGATCGGGATGACACCGGCGCAGTACCGGGCGCAGTTTGGCGAAGGCTGACTGTCAGCTTCAACAGGACAATGTTTCTTCTGCCGAGCAGATTGTCTGAGCCACCCGCAATCCCCAGAATTGTCCGCCAAACTGTTCAAATGCTGCCCCGGCAGCTCATGGAGTACGAGCCAATGCCACACGAAGGCAGCCTTCTACAAACCGCGGTGATTTTCCTGTTCGCCGCTGTCCTCGCCGTCCCCTTGGCCAAACGCCTGCAGCTCGGGGCCGTGATCGGCTACCTGCTGGCCGGCGTGGCCATCGGCCCGCAGGCACTGGGCCTGATTCGCGACACTGAAAGCGTTGCGCACATTTCCGAACTGGGCGTGGTCCTGCTGCTGTTCATCATCGGCCTGGAACTGTCGCCCAAACGCCTGTGGCTGATGCGCAAGTCGGTGTTCGGCGTGGGGACCGCCCAGGTGCTGCTGACTGGCGCAGTCATCGGTGCTATCGCCCTGTTCGGCTTCGGCCAGTCGCTGGCGGCAGCCATCGTGGTCGGCCTGGGCCTCGCGCTGTCGTCCACCGCCCTGGGCCTGCAGAGCCTGGCCGAGAGCAAGCAACTCAATGCCCCGCATGGTCGCCTGGCGTTCGCCATTCTGCTGTTCCAGGACATCGCCGCGATCCCGCTGATCGCCCTGGTTCCGCTGCTGGCCGCCAGCGGCCCGGACACCAGTCAGAGTGACAGCCTGGAGCATGGCCTGAAGGTGTTCGCCAGCATTGCCGTGGTGATCGTCGGCGGCCGCTACCTGCTGCGCCCAGTGTTCCGCATCGTCGCCCGCACCGGCTTGCCGGAAGTGTCCACCGCCACCGCGCTGCTGGTGGTGATCGGCACTGCCTGGCTGATGGAAGAAGCTGGCGTTTCCATGGCGTTGGGGGCCTTTCTGGCCGGCTTGCTGTTGGCCGATTCGGAATATCGACACGAGCTGGAGTCGCAGATCGAACCCTTCAAAGGCCTGCTGCTGGGGCTGTTCTTCATGAGCGTCGGCATGGGCGCCAACCTCAGCCTGCTGCTGGAAATGCCGTGGGTGCTGCTGGGCCTGACCCTGCTGCTGGTGGGAGTGAAGCTGGTGCTGCTGATCGGCGTCGGCCGCCTGGCCGGTGGCCTGAACAGCGCCAGCGCCCTGCGCCTGGGCATGGTGCTCGCTGCCGGTGGCGAATTTGCCTTCGTGGTGTTCAAGCTGGGCAAGGACCAGGGGCTGTTCGACACCCAGACCTACGACCTGCTGCTGATGACCATCACCCTGTCGATGGCCATCACCCCAGTGCTGATGCTCGGCTGCGCCCGCGCCCTCAAGCGCCCGCAACCGACGCGCGAAGTGCCCGAGCAATACAAGAGCATCGATGCCGGCACTCCGCGTGTGGTGATCGTGGGTATGGGACGCATGGGCCAGATCGTTTCGCGCATCCTGCGTGCGCAGAAGATCCCCTTCGTCGCCCTGGAAACCTCGGTGGACGCCATCGAGATGACCCGCATGTTCGAACAGGCCCCAGTGTTCTACGGCGACCCACTGCGCCCCGAGGTGCTGCATGCGGCCAAGGTTGGCGAGGCGGAATATTTCGTCATCACCACTGACGACCCGGAGGTCACCACGCGCACGGCAGAGCGGGTCAAGCGCCTGTATCCACACCTGAAAGTGCTGGCCCGTGCGCGTAATCGGCAGCATGTGCACAAGCTGGTGGACGTGGGCGCGGAGCCGATTCGCGAGACGTTCTATTCGAGCCTGGAGATGAGCCGGCGGGCGTTGGTTGGGCTGGGGTTGAGCGGTGAACAGGCGGCCGACCGCATCGCGCGGTTTACCCAGCATGATGAGGAAGTACTGGAGGCGCAGGGGCAGGTGCGTGATGACCGGGCCAAGGTGATGCAGACGGCGAAGGAAGCGCGGGTGGAGTTGGAGCGGTTGTTTGATTCGGATGCGGATTAACGCTCGGGGCGCTCGCCGTTATTGATTTGTTGTTCATGAGATCGAGCGCCGCCCGCGCGGCCCTCGACTTCAATAGCGATAAACACCTCCAGACATGCACTCGGCGCCCCAAATATTCTGAATGCTCAGAAGCCAAGCTACCCTCGCCTACGAAAACGGAGCAGGTCCGAAATAGAACGCTTGCGATGGATGAAGTGGACGAAAAGGAATGCCACCGAGACATTCAGCAAGGCCACTACTGCACTTCGCGACATTGACTCGACCAGCGTCTTCACGCTGGAGCTATACAGCATGATCGTATTGGCCACTAGAATGAGCAGCGCAATAAGGCAAACCCGTCTGTAGTGCCTAGCGGCTAGGGCGGGTACGGTAAACATGACGCAAACAAAACCCCAGAGGGCGTTGAGCATGGAAAGTCCATCGAATGTCATGTTCTCTTGTCCATAAAAGCTAAGGTAGATGCACAGAAGGGTGGCGACGTCCGGCTTGCTTCGGCTTGCGGAGAGTAAAACAAGCCAGACGCCTCTGGGCTAGACGGGCAGCGAGGATCTACTCAAGAGCCGCTACTTCCTGAAGTGAATAGCGACGTAGCAATGCCCGAGGCAGCTGAATATCCATAGTACAGCGCTTTGCTAGCCCCTGTCGCAACACTGGCTACCGCACCATAACCTGCCGACACACCGCCCATTACTGCAGCCCCGGCGATCTGTCCGGCAGACCCGCCACTGATATACGCACCGCCAGCGCCTACTGCAGCACCCACCAAGACTACGGCAACCGGATTGCCTCCGGAAACATCCTGAAGTTCTTCGTTGGTTAAATCTCTCATCATTCATCCTTAAATTTCTGATACGTCAACGACACTCACACTGCACCCTTCCTACACTCCTAGTAAGCAGTCGTGCAACAAGGATGCATTCCAGATGCTCTTCAAATATTGCAACCGCCAACTTTCCTGACGGTGTAGTCAGGCCATCGACGCACCCAGGAGATCCGTTTAATTCCAGCTTCAAGAAAGTGCTCTCTCAGCATTTTCAAAGACTCCTTGATCGCGCCACTTGGGAAGCAGAAGTCAATAATCCATGTACGCCCCCCTTCATTCCATTCAGATGGGTGCAATAAAAAGTCTGAATCGTTGAGAAAACGTTGCTCGCTGTCAGAGGCTAAGTGTGCCCATATGACGAAGCCTATTGGTGTCGCAGTCCGGTCATACAGGAAAATTATTTGCTCATGTTCGATCGCAGGTGCTAGCCAGTAATGCAGCGTGCGGATCTGGAAGCTTGAGGAACGCCGGCATTTCGACATGACCATTACCGCATATCCTAGTGCAGCTGCCCGCTCTTTCAGCTTATGATCCTGGCAGACGCTCATTAACTCAAAGTGCTTCTTCATCTATTACACCCCACACCCCGCGATAGAAGTTAATCGCGCGACTGATACTGACCTGCCTAGTAGACTTAGCGAACAGCGCATCCATTGTCAGTAAACCGTGCTCCTCTCCCTCCAATCTGAACATGCCGGTCAGCGGCTCAAACCAGATTGACTGTTGTTTACTTAACCAAAAAGGAACGGACGCAGTCTGCTCGTTGCCCAGGTTGAACATCGCCACAAGAATGGCCTCATCGATGAGTCGCTGGTACGACGCTTTTCGATCACTTTCCACATCCCTTTCTATGACGTTGATCAGGTCCTTCACTTCATGCAACAGTCGATGACTTCGGTTCAGCCTGGTGAGATTGAATGCCATGCACCGGCGTAGGTTTTGACGGGTGATGTGTTGTACGCACGCTGCTTGGGCAACCTCTTCGAACAACTGACGATAACGCGTGCACAACGTCGCTGCGTCGTCATGGCTAAGCCATGAAAGGTCAGCCTCAGCTGACGGCCTGTTACATCCGGCCAGCAATGCCTTGAAGAGTCGATACGTCCATCGTGCATAACCTTCCCAGCCGCTCATGTTTACAACGGGCGTAACGCTGAAATCATCGAACTTGAGCACGGTGTCGAGACTACTGCTAAATGCCTGGAATGCGGCAGTGTGCTCTACATCGGCTAACAACCAGAGTGGAAAGCCGGCCTGGGATGCCTGGTAGAGGCGGAGGTGGCGAGTGTAGGCCTCGCCGAAATGCGCCGCGGCAGCCTCCCATAGCGCTAAGGATTCCTCGGCACTTACCACGGCATACTTGCCGAGGTAGTAGCACAAACTATGGATGCTTTGCAGAGCAGGTCGATATTCACTGTTGAACTGATCAATGCTCAACCGGTCGCCGTTGATAAAATTCGTGAACAGACAGATACCGCTGAGGTCCAGCCAGCTCCCCTCTACCGAGACATTTGAGGCGCTGACATTGTAATGCATTATGTGCTTAGCCCTTGCTGCCGCAAATTGCCTGGCATAGCGCCCGGCCAACTCGATCAGCCCTCTGTTCAGTCGTTCCGGCACCCGCTCGGAGGGGGTGGCGCAGGCGGAGCCAGGGAGGAAATCGACAAGCCTGTGAATTGCCTCCTTAACTCGGTGCGCATCTTCGCCTAGAACGTCACAACGTTTTTGCCTGAAATAGATAGAGCGGATGAAATGCGCTGGCCGCACAGCCGGTTCTCGGACGAGGAGACCACGCTTTTGCGTGCCCTGCCTAGTGTATTCCTGCCCCGTGTCGAGAATGGCCACGGTTCTCGTGGCGCCATAGGGCAACACTGCCTCGATAATTTCAGCCCAAATCGTTTCGTAAATTGCGGTGACCAGCGACAGATTGCCGTCGCCATGGCCGGCATCGACGTCGTGCCCAACCAGTGCGTTGGGCCCTAGGCCTTTGAGTTGCCAGATACCATCGAAGCCACAGCGGGCACCACCCCCATTGTTGAGAATGCCATCGCCACCATAGCGCTCGGCTTTGAACACCTTGACTGACGCAGTCTCCGACGAGGCCTGTCCGGCAGGCTTTATCAGATAGCTATACGCTGCCCGCACATCCTCCGCGCTACTTGCGCCGGCCAATGGCGGATTGAGGAATAAAACTTCGCAGCCGTCGATTCGCTCGCACTCAAAGTCCAGAAACACTTCGTGCAAATCAGCGAGCCTAGCGTATCCCTTACTTATTGAAATAGTCATGAGAACACAAATAGACGTGTTGAGCTTTCACCTGCCCAGGTACAAGTCGCAGTAACAGAGCACGTGCTCGATAGAATTCACTCACCCTAAACTACGAAAAAACACATGAAATTAATATCCTACAGGCGTAGGGGTTGTTAGCGCCTATTTTTCTGGCAGAATTAGGTCGGTTCTGCTCCCTCCGCCTCTGATGGCCGATAGGTTTCAGATCTGAGTACGAGGATAGCCAATTCGACTCTGCTGTTCATATTCAGCTTCTTGAGCATCGACGATATATGATCTCTTACCGTGTAATGGCTTATACCTAGCTGAAGTCCGATCTGTTTGTTAGTCATGCCTTGGCCTAGCAGCCGGATGACGTCAGATTCTCTATCAGTAATTTTCAAAATGTGTCCTTACGTACGCTCGAAAAGTGCCCATTTGCGCTAGACAGCGAAAGCTATCACTGCCTATCCATGCGCGTATGAGAACGAATGACGTTAGCAAAAATTTAGAGCAATTGATATTACGGCGTATCCCCGTGGTGTAACAAAAATTGAGGATGGTCGAGTGACAGGCAAGACGGCTTTATTTCGATCCGAGGCACTGGCAGCCCGGGGGATAAATTGGCTTGGTGAAATCGTGCTGATTCGTCCCGTTTCGTTTAGCTTTCTGACCTTCATTGCATTACTGCTCGCAGCAATGGTTGTGGCTTTCTTCTTTTATGGCAGTTACACAAAACGGAGCACAGTCACTGGGCAACTTTTACCGTCTTCCGGGCAAATGAAGATTCATTCCCCGCAATATGGTGTCGTGATCGAGCGCTTTGTCGAAGAAGGCCAGCAAGTAGAGCGTGGCGCGCGGTTGTTCAGTCTTTCCAGCGAACGCACGAGCAATTCCGGCCTAGTGCAGGCCAGTGTGAGTGATAAACTTTCACAACGCCGTCGCTCATTGAAAGCCGAGCTGATTAAACGAGAGCAACTCCAAGCCGAAGAGCGGCTAAGCCTGCAAAGTAAATTGGAAAGCCTACGCCAGGAACTGGAAACGCTCACGCATCAGTTAAGCAACCAGGGAAAACTCGTGTCGTTGGCAAGCAATGCAGCCGAGCGTTACCAGGGACTGATGGATAAAGGCTACATTTCGATGGATCAGCTTCAACAACGTCAGGCGCAATTACTCGGAGAGCGGCAGACACTGCAAGGCCTTATGCGTGAGAAAGCCGCACTGCACCAACAGAGGGTTGAGCGACAACACGAACTCATCGGATTACCGGCACTGCATGAAAATCAGCTGGCCAGTATCCGACGTGCATTGTCTTCCGTGGAGCAGGAGCTCATCGAAAACGAAGCAAAGCGTTCAGTGCTCATCACTGCCCCTAAATCTGGCATCGCTACATCCATTCTCGCCAATCCGGGCCAGACAGTTGACAGCACTCGCTCACTGATGAGCATTGTACCGGCCGACTCCATCTTGCAAGCGGAGCTCTATGCCTCAAGTAGCACGATAGGCTTCATCCGCATGGGCGATGCGGTGTTGCTCCGCTATAAGGCCTATCCCTATCAGAAGTTCGGCCAGCACTATGGTCGGGTGAGCTCTATCTCGCGCACAACAATTTCAGCCGCTGAACTCGGCAGCATGGCAGGGAGCGTGCCAGGCATTGGTACGGACGGAGAGCAGATCTACCGCATCCGCGTTGATCTCGAGAAGCAGTCGGTGATCGCATATGGCGAGCAGCGGCCTTTGCAGACGGGCATGTTGGTGGAGGCAGACATTCTTCAGGAGACCCGCCGCCTCTACGAATGGGTGCTTGAGCCCCTCTATACCTTGACTGGCAAGCTGTAGGTACATATGAACTATCTCCATGCAATTGCCCTGCGCCTGGGGCGACGTTTGCCATTGTTCTTGCAGACGGAAGCGACAGAATGCGGTCTGGCTTGCTTGGCGATGATTGCCAACTATCACGGCTACCACACCACAATCATGGAGTTACGTCGTAAGTTCAGCGTGTCACTCAAGGGCACAACCCTCAGGCAGCTTATTCATACCGCCGACCGGCTTAAGCTCGGAACGCGAGCGGTAAGGGTGGAGTTGGGTGAATTGGGTCAACTGAAGCTGCCCTGCGTGCTGCATTGGAATTTCAACCATTTCGTGGTGCTGAAGGCCGTCAATGGTCAGCGATTGACACTGCACGACCCAGGCCAAGGTGTTCGTAAATTGAGCCTTGGCGAAGCAAGCAAGTGGTTTACCGGTGTCGCCTTGGAAGTCTGGCCGGAAACCGAATTCCAGCAGCAACCGGCATCAATCCAGGTTGGCTTGATGCGCATGCTGGGGCGTGTAACTGGGCTTTATCGGGCGCTGGGGCAAGTACTGCTGCTGGCCTTGGCGCTAGAAGTATTCTCGCTGGTTAGCCCTTTCCTCCTTCAGTGGACCATTGACAATGTGCTGGTGGCACAAGACCGAGATCTCTTAATCACCCTGATGATTGGCTTTGGCCTGCTTTTGCTGATGAAGCAGGTGGTAAGCCTGGTCCGGGACTGGGTGACGATGTACATGAGTACCCTGCTGGGCGTGCAGTGGCAGTCCAATGTGTTCAGTCACCTGTTACGTCTGCCTGTCCAATACTTCGAAAAGCGTCATCTTGGAGATGTGGTTTCGCGCTTCGGCGCTGTTGGCAAAATACAGCAGACGCTAACTGCCGCCTTCTTTTCGACAGTACTCGATGGCCTAATGAGTCTGGCGACCCTGATCCTAATGCTAATCTATAGCCCGCTGCTGGCCATGATCGCAGTGCTGAGCATGATGCTGTATATCTTAATTCGCTGGGCCTGTTACCAACCACTTCGCAGGGCCAGCGAAGAGCAGATTGTTCATGCCGCACGGGTGGACAGCCACTTCCTGGAAACGTTGCGCGGTATGCGTACATTGAAGTTGTTCCAGCGTCAAAGTGAGCGGCGTGCGACGTGGCTCAGCCTGCTGGTGACGCAAATCAATGCAGGTTTGCGAACACAGAAACTTCAATTGCTGTACACCCAGCTAAACAGCCTGATCTTTGGCCTGGAAAACTTGCTTTCTATCGGCTTTGGTGCCTCCCTTGTGATGAACAACACGTTCAGTGTTGGCGTGCTGATGGCCTTCATGGCCTATAAGGGGCAGTTCATCGGCCGCGTGGCCAGCCTGGTAGATCACTTGTTCGAGTTGCGCATGTTGCGTCTGCAGGGCGAACGCCTTGCCGACATCGTCCTGCATCCCCCGGAAGATAAGCAGGATGTCCTGAGTATGTCAGCCTGGTCTCCGGGTGCGATCGATATCGAGATCCAGGGCTTGAAGTATCGCTATTCAGAACATGAGCCCTGGGTACTCGATGGCATCGACCTACATATCGCTCAAGGACAATCGATCGCGATCACTGGTGCGTCAGGCTGCGGAAAGAGCACACTGGTCAACCTGATGTTGGGGATATTACAACCTACGTCGGGGCGGATCCGCCTGGCTGGATGCGAGCTGCGTCACCTCGATATCGATTCCTGGCGTAGGAAGATAGGTACTGTCCTGCAGGACGATTGCCTATTCGCAGGCTCGTTAATGGAAAACATCACCTTCTTCGAGGCGAGTCCGAACCTTGACTGGGCAACTGAGTGCGCCAGCAAAGCTTCGATACATGAGGATGTGCTGGCGATGCCGATGGGCTATAACACCCTTGTGGGCGATATGGGCACGGTATTGTCGGGTGGACAGAAACAACGCCTGCTGCTGGCCCGTGCCCTATATAAGCGCCCTGAGATCCTGATTCTCGATGAGGCGACCAGCCATCTGGATACAGGCTGTGAACAACGCGTCAATCAAGCGATAAAAGCCCTCGACATAACACGCATCATTATCGCCCATCGTGCGGAGACGATCGCTTCAGCGGACCGCGTGGTTCGTCTCGACGCGGGTCGAGTCGTCCAAGACCCTTGCACTGCAATGAATAGGCAGCCCGCCAGCGAACTAGGCGCACCATGATCCGCGCAGCCGTTGCCGGTGGGCTGCTGGCTGTGGTTTTTGCCTGGTCTGACGGCGCGACGGCGCTGGATGCATTTCGAACCGAACAGGGCGTCTCAGCCAAGCGGTTCCCTGATGCTAGGCCCACTTCCGAAACATGCGATGCAAGCCCGATACGCTCTGCGTTGAGCCTGGAAATCGTGATCGAACAGGTGCTCTGTCGCGACCCGCTGACACAAAGGGTTTGGGCTGAGGCGAAGATCCAGGCGGCTCAGGTTGGAGTGGCCCAGTCTGCGTACTTTCCCAGGCTTGGCGCCAGTTATGCGGTTACCCATGGTCGCAACCACACCACCTATCAACAGCCTGATGGTTACTCAACCACAGGGCGTCAGCGCCGGCTCGCGCACCGGCTGAACTTGAGTTGGGTACTGTTCGACTTCGGTCGTCGCGAGGCGAACCTGCTCAATGCCCGTCAACTGCTGGTCGCTGCAAATGCCACTATGGACAGTCAACTGCAAGAAACATTTGTGCAGGTAGCCGAATTGTACTACGCCACTCTGTCGGCACAGGACAGCCAACGCGCCGCTCAACAGATCACCGCACTGACGGCGGAAAACCTCAAAGACGCTAGCGCCAAATACGAAGCCGGGGCTGTGGCGTTGTCCGACCGCCTTCAGGCGCAGACAGCCCACACCCAGGCCAGATTGAACGAGGTCCGCGGCCAAGGGGCGATGCGCAGTGCACAAGGGCAAATTGCGTTGCGTATGGGCTTGCCACCGGAAACACCAATTGCCTTGGCCGGTAGCCTAACCAGGAGACCCGACACGAGCTTCGTTAAGAACGTCGATTTGTTGCTTGCGCAGGCCCGTGAGGAACATCCGTCGCTCATCGCCGCCAAGGCCAGGTTGGAAGCCGCTAAAGCGACCGTCAAGGAACAAGAGGCTGCGGGCCGTCCCAGCATTTCACTCTTCGCCTCCGCCTCGCATGTGCAAATCCAGCAACCCATGACTTACGACGGGGACAGTCGTATTCGCGATAACAGTATCGGGCTGCAAATTGAAATCCCTTTGTTTGAAGGGTTTGAACGCACTTATCAGATCCGCAGCGCTCAGGCCCGACTAGACGCCAGCGAAGCGGATTTGGCGGAAGTCGAACAACGCATTGCCTTGGAACTCTGGGCCAACTACGAGGCCCTGTCGGTCGAAACGCAAGCGCTCGAAAACACTGCTGAATGGGTAGAGCAAGCAACTCAGGCGCTACAGGTGGTACAGGGACGGTACCGTTCGGGCGTCGGCAGCATGATCGAATTACTCAACGCCTCCGCTGCCTTTGCGAGCGCCGAGCAACAAAACATCAAGGCCTTGAGCAATTGGCACCTGGCCCGTTTGAGGCTGGCGGCAAGCCTGGGACGCCTGGGCTTCTGGACGCTGTGAAGCACGCCGAAGAGCGTGTACCCGAAATACGACAATGCTATCTAAAACCCGGGTATACCGTGAGGTCCCTGATGAATTCGAGCAAGCTGGATAGGAGGCAGGAAGCCCCTGGCAATCCGTCATTCTATCGCAAGACTTTTTACGTGCTGTCGTTGTACTGGCGGGGAGAGGAGAAACTATTTGCCTGGTGGTCGTTGCTGGTACTTTTCATACTTTCACTGCTTGCCGTGGCTACCGCCTTGGCGATCAACGAATGGTACAAGCATTTCTACAACGCGATTCAGGCGCACGACGCCCGCAAGTTCTACGTTCTGATAGTGGTGTTTCTCGCCATCATTCTGTTCTCCGTCGTCCGCACCGTTCTAATCACCTACTTGGTCGACTTGTTCGCCCTGAGATGGCGACGCTGGCTGACCAATCACTACCTTTCGGTCTGGATTGTCGAGTCCGAGCGCCCCGACCATGTCGAACATCGTGTGGACAACCCGGACCAGCGGATTGCCGAGGACATCAATAAATTCACCTTCGAGACCATCGACCTAGCCTGCGGACTGCTTTACACCCTAGTCAGTGTCGTGTCCTTCAGCATCGTGTTGATCGATATATCGGGCGATGCGATGCTGTGGGGCGTGGATATCCCGGCGTACATGTTCTGGGCCGCCATCCTGTATGCGCTGCTGGGCACCTATATCAGCCAGAAAATCGGTTTCAAATTGGTGTCATTGAGCAACAACCAGCAGCGTTCCGAAGCCGACCTTCGCTATTTCCTGTTTCGCTTTCGCGATAGCTCCGCCCAAGAAGACCCAGAGGATAGAAACTGCGAGAAGAAACGCATTAGCGAAAAGCTCGATGTCAGCCTGGCAAACATGCGCCGTACCATCCGAGTAAAGATGCGACTCTCACTATTTACAGAAAGTTACAGCCAACTCTCATTGATATTCAGCAGCTTGCTGGCGGTCCCTAGATTCTTTACCGGCGCCATCATGTTCGGGGACGTCATGCAGATTAATTCGGCATTCGGAAATTTGTGTGGAAATCTCAGTTGGTTCATTAACGCCTACCACCGCCTGGCGGACTGGAAGGCTACGACTGACCGTTTGAACTCATTCGACGGTGCACTCGCGGTGCTGTCCCAAACAGAGGGCTCCGACTTTAGCTATCCTTCGGTAGTTGCCAAATGATCAGCACCCTACAGGTGTAGGGTGGTCGTTCTCTGGTGAGCTGATAGAATTCATATGCGTTATCCAGCATCTAACAAATAGTAACATCACATCATTAAACGTAATGAAAGGCTTATCCAGATATGCGAGACTTATCGGAAGACGAGTTGCTTCAAATTTCCGGAGGCGACAAAGGCGATACATTTTTTGAGAATGTCGGTTCAACCCTGGGGGGAACCTTGGGCGCAGCTATTGGATCAAGAACGCCGATTGGCCCAGTGGGTGGGGCTGCTATAGGTAGTGGCTTGGGCGCCATAGGAGGTGGCACGGCCTACAATGCTGTTAAGGATGCCGCCGGCGCCTGGAATCCTTCCGGATTCGCTGGTACATCATTCTTTCCGCAAACGAGCGGAAGTTAATATGCTGGATAGATTAGCGGAGCAGGTGCCTTCATACCTGCTTTTCTATTTGTAGCAGTAGGCCATTGGCTATGCTCACTGAATAAAACGTACCGTATATTTATAAAAGACTTCCGCGGGTGAGCGATATGATTTTTTCCTTAAGTCGATTAAACGTAGTAGACCAACTGTGTTATGACCCGCTTAAGGTTGTGGCGCTCTGTGAAAAAGTTATCATGGCGCTTGCCATGATTATGACAACTTTCTATTTGCTAAAACTATCTGGACTGGCCAACGAGTTTTTGTTAGGAGCCGCTTTAAGCGGCACAGTGGGTTTTCTAGCGTTTCTATTAAAGAAAATGTACTACGACTATGCTTTTTCACAGCTTGACCTTCCAATCGACATTGAATTTAGCGCAATAGAAAAGTCGCTTTTCGATAGGGGATTCATCAAGGATGAAAATGGAGATTATTTAAACAAAAAAACAAAATTCAGTATCCTGCATAAATGCAAAAGTGAAAAAATATATATTCAGACCGACAACAAGAATCTCACCTTCAGAGGGCCATACGAGGACCTTGAGGTCATCTTAAATCTAATTTATAAATAGAAATCGCGAGCCACTTCAATACAGCAAGGTTTTTATAAATTTAGCAACAAGGCGCACTGAATAGTTGTCACATCTACCGGGACAATAATTCTTCCGGCGACCGGATTGTCTGGGTCACCCCCAATCCCCAGAATTTATTGCAACAGATGTAGGAGCGGCGGTGCAGCGACCCGCTTTCGGTTCAGCGATCGGATGTGTAAACCCGTCAGAGCTGTCTTCAATGGCAGCTGTACGCGGGAGAATGGCCTGCCGGGGTGTCTCCGACCGGTTTTTCCACCCCGCGTACAGCTGCCACCCTTCACGTGGAAACGGCTGAAGGTGTGGTCGATGCTTTGCTGGATGGGATTGAGTCACAGACTGTGAATTGATGTGGTCTGTGCTGGCCCCTTCGCGGCTGAAGCCGCTCCCACTGTTATCATCACCCCACTGCTGATGCTCGGCTGCGCCCGCGCCCTCAAGCGCCCGCAACCGGTACGTGAAGTGCCCGAGCAATACAAGAGCATCGATGCCGGCACCGCGCGTGTGGTGATCGTGGGCATGGGCCGCATGGGCCAGATCGTTTCGCGCATCCTGCATGCGCAGAAAATTCCCTTCGTTGCCCTGGAAACCTCGGTGGACGCCATCGAGATGACCCGCATGTTCGAACAGTCCCCGGTGTTCTACGGCGACCCGCTGCGCCCCGAGGTGCTGCATGCGGCCAAGGTTGGCGAGGCGGAGTATTTCGTCATCACCACTGACGACCCGGAGGTCACCACGCGCACGGCGGAACGGGTCAAGCGCCTGTACCCTCACCTGAAAGTGCTGGCCCGCGCGCGTAACCGGCAGCATGTGCACAAGCTGGTGGACGTGGGCGCGGAGCCGATTCGCGAGACGTTCTATTCGAGCCTGGAGATGACCCGGCGGGCGTTGGTTGGGCTGGGGTTGAGCGGTGAACAGGCGGCCGACCGCATCGCGCGGTTTACCCAGCATGATGAGGAAGTGCTGGAGGCGCAGGGGCAGGTTCGGGACGACCGGGCCAAGGTGATGCAGACGGCAGAGGAGGCGCGCGTGGAGTTGGAGCGGTTGTTCGATTCGGATGCGGATTAACGCAATTGCCACTCATCATAGGCGGCCTGCTCAGCCAGGTACTGCCGGGCAGCGCCCAAACCTGCGGCCTCTAACCTTTGGGCCAGGTCACGGGAAATGGGTACACGCCCGTTGAGCACTGCGGTCAAATGGTCCTGTGGATAACCTACCAGATTCGCTAAACCCGCTACGGTCATTGAAATTGCGGGCAGCACATCTTCACGAAGTGACTCTCCTGGATACGGTGGGTTGAAGAGGGGCATGGGAAATCTCCTGGAAAGCTTCCTAATGCTCCTCCTTTTCCTCGCTGGCTATCAGTTCATGATGTCTGAACGCATTGTCAGATTTCTCCGAGTCCTCTCTCTCAGACAACGCTGCTTTGCAGCCCTTAGCGGGCGATATCTCGCAGAGGTGCGCCGCTCCCACGGAGGTCCGCTAAATCAATTTAGGAAACGCCTTACAACAGGTGTCACACCCCGTCTGATTGCCCTAGGAAGCCCCTCTCCCTAGCCTCACCTGGCCGCCATCGCAGCAGCGACATCGTTCGCAGTCAGGTATGTCTTTGAGCACCATCAACCCAATTGCGAAAATCGCCGAGAAGAAAGGCCAGAGCACCTGGCTGAATCTAAAACTGCCCGATCTCAGAACACTCGACCGGGAAATGCGCATCCAACCTATCGAAGAACTGACGGCTGCCGACTCACATGACGCAGCCATCGAGCTTGCTGCGGAACATCTGGGGTTGAATGGTTCAAACATTGACGAAGTTACTGTCGCAACCCCGATGGGAGACATCCGGGTTAAACGCAGCTGCCTCCATCACATCGTAGAGAAACGACATGACGCCCGTGAACGTTATGTGAAAGTAGCGCTGGACACGCTTTCCGGGCCATTCGAGATTTGGGAAGTCGCCTACACCAATGAGACTTACAGGTTAGCTTTCATTGGCGTCTACGAAACGAAGCGGCAGATGCTGGTAATCGTGTCTCTCGACCAGGGCAAAGTGTTGTGGAATTTCATGCAATGCGATGCAAAGGCACTGAACAAACACCGCCACGGAAGGCTGCTATACCGGCGATATGCATTTCTGCCGTGCAAAGAAAAGGGCCACTGTCACCAGTGGCCCTGAATTCGTGCTTGATATTCATATACACACCCTCAAGCCGGGGTGTGGAGGTCTCACCCGACGCTGATGATTCAGCCATCGACGGGGTTCCTACGCCAGCTGTTGCCGCTGAATAGCAGCTGGTTTCGCGCTCAGATGGAACGCTAACAACACTCGTTGATCAAGTCAACGATGGCTCCCATGCGGAAGCCAATCATCAGATTACTTCGTGTTACTTACCAGCCGTCAACGCGTTATAGCTGGTCATCAAATTCCGATAATCCGGAATGTGGTTCGAGCACAGCGCCGCCAGCCCTTCCACGTCATTGCGCCAGTCGCGGTGCAGCTCACAAGCCACGCCAAACCAGGTCATCATCTGCGCACCCGCCTGGCTCATGCGGTCATGCGCCGCATCACGGGTCATTTCGTTGAAGGTACCGGAAGCATCGGTCACCACGAACACGTCAAACTCTTCTTCCAACGCCGACAGTGCCGGGAACGCCACGCACACCTCGGTCACCACACCGGCAATGATCAGCTGCTTTTTGCCAGTGGCCTTCACTGCCTTGACGAAGTCCTCATTGTCCCAGGCATTGATCTGGCCAGGGCGGGCGATGTAGGGGGCGTCCGGGAACAGGGCTTTCAGCTCCGGCACCAGCGGGCCGTTCGGTCCTTGCTCGAAGCTGGTGGTGAGGATGGTCGGCAGGTTGAAGAACTTGGCCAGGTCAGCCAGGGCCAGCACGTTGTTCTTGAACTTGTCCGGCTCGATGTCACGCACCAGCGACAGCAGGCCAGCCTGGTGGTCGACCAGCAGTACGGCGGCGTCATCTTTGTTCAGGCGGTTGTAGGTGAATTTGCTCATGATCTGTGCTCCTAAGGTTTATGAAGTTTTCAGCAATTCGGGGTGTTTCGCGTTGATGGGCACAGATTAAAATCATCACGTTCGCAGCGGTAGACGGCGAAAATTGCCTTTAGCGTTCCATCTGGAGAACGATCATTGGAAGACCTCAACTCCCTCTATTATTTCACCCAAGTGGTAGAGCACGGCGGCTTCGCGCCAGCCGGGCGGGCGCTGGACATGCCCAAGTCGAAGCTCAGCCGGCGCATCGCCGACCTTGAGGACCGTCTGGGCGTGCGCCTGCTGCACCGCACCAGCCGGCACTGCTCGCTGACCGAAATCGGCCAGGCCTATTACAACCGTTGCCTGGCCATGCGCGTGGAGGCCGAGGGCGCGGCGGAGATCATCGAGCGCAACCGCAGCGAACCGCGCGGCCTGGTGCGCATCAGCTGCCCGACCACCCTGCTCAACTCCTGGGTCGGGCCGATGCTCACCCGCTACATGCTCAAGTACCCGCAGGTGGAACTGTTCATCGAGAGCACCAACCGCCGCGTCGACCTGCTGCACGAAGGCTTTGACGTGGCGCTGCGGGTGCGCTTCCCGCCGCTGGAGAACACCGACATGGTGATGAAGGTGCTGAGCAACAGCACCCAGTGCCTGGTGGGCCAGCCGCAATACCTGGAGCAACTGCCCGAAGGCTTTGACCCGCAACTGCTCGGCACGCTGCCCAGCGTGCATTGGGGCAGTGCTCAGCGCGAATACCAGTGGGAACTGTTCCAGGGCGAAGACATGAGCCGCAGCATCGTCATCCCGCACAAACCACGCATGGTCACCGATGACCTGTTCGCGCTGCGCCATTTCGTCGTGGCCGGGGTCGGCATCGCGCATTTGCCGCGGGTTGCGGTGCGCGAAGACCTGGCGGCGGGACGTCTGGTGGAGCTGATCCCAGACTGGCACCCACGCTGCGGCATCGTGCATGCGATCTTCCCGTCACGGCGCGGGTTGTTGCCGTCGGTGCGCTCGCTGATCGATCACCTGGCAGAGGAATTCGCCATCAGCGACATGGCTTGAATCCCCAGCCAGCACACGCTTACAAGATCGCCAGCCTATCCTTGCCCCACACTCCCGGATCATCCACCCCGGAGCCCCCATGATCCGCGCCACTCACGGACCAGGCCGCGCCCTGCTCGCCACCCTCGCCTTCTGCCCGGTACTCAGCCAGGCAGAAGAACACGGCTGGTCGCTGCTCAGCCGCAACTATTTCCTGCACAGCGACTTCCGTTCACCTTCCGCCAGCGGCCAGAACTACCGTCAGGAATGGGCCCAGGGCTTCATCGGCGAAATCCGTTCGGGCTTCACCAAAGGCACTGTTGGTATCGGCATCGACGCCCACGGCTTTCTCGGCCTCAAGCTTGACGGTGGCCGTGGCCATGCCGGTACCGGACTGCTGCCTCGCGACGGCGATGGCCGCGCCGAGTCCGACTACTCCAGCGCCGGCGCCGCCCTGAAGCTGCGCCTGGGCAACACGCAACTGCGGTACGGCGAAATGACCGTGGAAACCTCGGTGTTCGACACCGGTGACAAACGCCTGCACCCGGAGTACGCCACCGGTTGGTTCGTCGAAAATACCGACCTGCCCGACTGGCGCCTGCAGGCCGGCCGCTTCACCGCGTTCAACAACCAGGACAAGAGCTCGACCCGCGACGACTTCAGCGGCTACGGCGCCACCACCCGGGGCCGCGCCATCAGCCTGGCCGGTGCTACCTACGCATTCAGTGACGGATTCGGTGGCTCGCTGTATACCGGCGAGTTGCAAGACACCTGGCGCCAGGCCTACCTCAACCTGAACCTGGCCGAAGGCAACTGGCGCCTGGATGGCAACCTCTACAGAACCCGCGACACCGGCGAAGCCAGCGCCGGGGCAATCGACACCCTCGCCTACAGCCTGCTGGCCAAATACAGCTTCGGCGCCCAGGCGCTGACCCTGGCCTACCAGAAAGTGGAAGGCGACACGCCGTTCGATTTCGTCGGCGGCGATTCGATCTACCTGGCCAACGCGATCAAGTACGCCGATTTCAACGGCCCAGGCGAAGCGTCATGGCAACTGCGTTACGACCTGAACTTCGCGACCTTCGGCGCCCCCGGTTTGAGCCTGATGGGCCGTTACGTCAGCGGTCGCGACATCGATGGCACACATGCACCGGCCGGCGGCGTTTATGTCGGCCAGCAAGGCCAGGGTGGCAAGCACTGGGAACGTGATATCGAGATGAAGTACGTGGTGCAGTCGGGCGCCGCCAAGGACCTCCGCCTGTCGTTTTCCCACGTCAGCCACCGCGCCAACCAGGCCCAGGCTGGCGATGACATCGACCGTATCTACCTCATCATGGAGTACCCACTCAATGGCCGCTTCTGATTGCAACTCCATGATGGATCAAGGGGTTGGAAGCTTTTGCCATGAAGTTTCCCACGAGCCGGGATCGAGTATCCGAAAAGTCCATTGGAATTGAGCTAAAGCCCTCGGGACTGAGCACGGCATAGGATTGTTCTGCCAACACCAATAACTTCTTTCGGGAAATGAGAATGAAAAAAATTGCCTTGATTGCACTGCTAGCCACTGCCGGACTGATTCAGGTTGCTCACGCCCAGGGTCCACTGCCATATGCGCCATCCTGCTCGGAAGGGACCTATCCGACTAGTGTGGGTCACTGCCAGCCTGATTGGGACTTCGACTGATATTCCGGCTTGCAGGGTGAGCCCGCTTTAGCGAGAAAGAGCCCGGTAAACCAAGAAGGGGCCTGCACGGCCCCTTCTTCACATCAGCTTAAAACGCGAAGCACGAACACCCCAGCGCACCCCAGAAGCCCTGATAGTCATTCACCGGCACGCTCGACTTGCGGGCGGTGTCATGGCTGTGCGCATGTACCCCACACGGCCCGCTGCACACATGCACCGCCGCCGCCAACGATGGCGTACCGACACGCCAATGCCCTGGCACCTTGGCCACCGGCGACCATTCCGGCAGCACCGGCACCTGCGGTGGGCCGAGCCTGTCGAATTCGCCAGCGCCGTAAACCACCTTGCCATCGACGATGGTCAGCACCGACTCGATGCCTTTGATCGCTTCTTCTTCGACGCTGAAGAAGTCCAGCGATAGCGCCGCCAGGTCCGCCAGTTGCCCCACCTTCAGCTGGCCTTTCTTGCCCTGTTCGCTGGAGAACCAGGCGCTGCCCTGGGTGAACAGTTGCAGCGCAGTGTCGCGGTCCAGGCCTTGCGGATACAGCTCCATGCCACCCACGGTCTTGCCGCTGACCAGCCAGTACAGCGATGTCCACGGGTTGTAGCTGGAGACACGGGTGGCGTCAGTACCGGCACCTACCGGCACGCCCATTTCGAGCATGCGCTTGATCGGCGGCGTCTGTTCGGCGGCCTTGGCGCCGTAACGATCAACGAAGTATTCACCCTGGAAGGCCATGCGGTCCTGGATGGCAATGCCGCCGCCCAAGGCGCGAACGCGCTCGATGTTCTGCGGGGTGATGGTCTCGGCATGGTCGAAGAACCACGGCAGGCCGTTGAACGGGATGTCGCGGTTGACCTTCTCGAACACGTCGAGCATGCGTGTGATCGATTCGTTGTAGGTGGCGTGCAGGCGGAATGGCCAACGCTGCTCGACCAGGTGGCGGACCACCGGCTCCAGCTCTTCTTCCATGGTTTGCGGCAGGTCCGGGCGCGGTTCGAGGAAGTCCTCGAAGTCGGCGGCGGAAAACACCAGCATCTCGCCAGCGCCGTTATGGCGCAGGAAGTCGGTGCCGCTGTGCAGCTTGACACTGGAGGTCCACTTCTTGAAGTCGTCCAGCTCTTCCTTGGGCTTCTGGGTGAACAGGTTGTAGGCGATGCGCACGGTCAGCTGGTTTTTGTCGGCCAGTTCTTGAATCACCGAATAGTCGTCCGGGAAGTTCTGGTAGCCGCCGCCAGCATCGATGGCGCTGGTCAGGCCCAAGCGGTTGAGCTCGCGCATGAACTGGCGGGTCGAGTTGACCTGATATTCCAGCGGCAGCTTCGGCCCTTTGGCCAAGGTGGCGTAGAGGATCATCGCATTGGGGCGGGCGATGAGCATGCCGGTCGGGTTGCCGAACTTGTCGCGCTGAATCTCGCCGCCCGGCGGGTTCGGCGTTGCCTTGTCATAGCCTACGGCCTTGAGGGCGGCGCGGTTGAGCAGCGCGCGGTCGTACAGGTGCAGCAGGAACACCGGGGTGTCGGGCGCGGCCTGGTTGATTTCTTCCAGGGTCGGCATGCGTTTTTCGGCGAACTGGAATTCGTTCCAGCCACCGACCACACGCACCCACTGCGGGGTTGGCGTGCGTGCGGCCTGGTCCTTGAGCATGCGCAGGGCATCGGCCACCGACGGCACGCCTTCCCAGCGCAGTTCCAGGTTGTAGTTCAGGCCGCCGCGGATCAGGTGCAGGTGCGAGTCGTTAAGGCCCGGGATCACCGTGCGCTGCTTGAGGTCGATGACCTGCGTGGCGCTGCCCTTGTGGGCCATGGCCTCGGCGTCGTTGCCCACGGCAATGAAGCGGCCGTCCTTGATGGCGACGGCGGTGGCCGTGGGGTTTTCACGGTCGACCGTGTGCAGCTTGCCGTTGAACAGAATCAGGTCGGCGGTCATGGAACCTCCTTGAATGGATGCGTGGGCGGAACCGGCGGAGCCGGTGAAGGGCAATGCGGACCAGAGCGCGCCAGCGGCACCGAGCACGGTGCTCTTGGCGAGGAACTGGCGACGGCTGTTGTCGCTGGGGTCCTGGGACATGGTCTTCTCCGTCTATGTGAGGCGGCAGGCGCAACGGTGGAGCATGCCGGTTCCAGCCTGGCCGGGATTGCATGGATGTGCGGTGGGTGAAGGTTAGCCTTGATCAGATTTTGTGCAGCCTGCCTCGGCTCAGCCACGCAGCCAGTTGGCGCAGCGGCGGGTGACCCACGGCATGATGTAGAACACCACGGGCAGGATGACGAACAGGTTGACGATCAGGTTGCCGGTGATCGGCCCGCCCAGCTGCGGGAAGCGCGCGAACAGCGGCGCCAGCAATTGCGGAATGATCATCGTCATCGGGCAGATCACCAGGTACGTCAGCAGTGCCTGCTTCCAGCGTGGCGGTTGCGCTGCCGGTGTGCCCAGCGGGCTATCGAGAACCTGGTGTTGCAGGCATACGGTCACCACTTCGCGGTTGTCTTGGAGTGCGGTGTTCATCGGCGTTCCTTGGGATGAGCTTGCCCGCATCCACTGTGCAACGGCGGACGGGCGGAGGATTGAATGGGTGTGCAGCCCTGGGCGGGCACCGCCTGGCGGTGCCCCGGGCTCGGCTTACTTGTTGGCGTTGAAGGCGTTGTAGCTGGTCATCAGGTTGCGGTAGTCCGGAATGTGGTTGGAGCACAGCGCGGCCAGGCCTTCGACGTCGTTGCGCCAGTCGCGATGCAGCTCACAGGCCACGCCGAACCAGGTCATCAGTTGCGCGCCGGCCTGGCTCATGCGGTCGTGGGCGGCGTCGCGGGTCATCTGGTTGAAAGTACCGGAGGCATCGGTGACCACGAACACGTCGAACTCTTCTTCCAGCGCGGCCAGGGCCGGGAAGGCGACGCACACTTCGGTGACCACACCGGCGATGATCAGTTGCTTCTTGCCGGTGGCCTTCACGGCTTTGACGAAGTCTTCATTGTCCCAGGCGTTGATCTGGCCTGGGCGAGCGATGTAGGGGGCGTCCGGGAACAGCGCTTTCAGCTCGGGTACCAGTGGGCCGTTGGGGCCTTGTTCGAAGCTGGTGGTGAGGATGGTCGGCAGGTTGAAGAACTTGGCGAGGTCCGCCAGGGCCAGGACATTGTTCTTGAACGCGTCCGGCTCGATGTCGCGGACCAGGGACAGCAGGCCAGCCTGGTGGTCGACCAGCAGAACGGCGGCGTCGTCTTTGTTCAGGCGGTTGTATTTGAAGTTGGTCATGGTCGTGCTCCTAAGGGTTTTTGATGTTCAGTAAGTTGGGTGTTTCGCGTTGATGGGAGAAGATTAAAACCATCACCTTTGGAGCGGTAGATAGTGGTTTTTGGCTTTAGCGTTCTGTTTCAGGAACGATGGGTTGGCAGTGGATTTGCTGGCCTCTTCCAACGGAATGCGATTACATCCAAATCGTCATCTCCTGTAGGACCTTTCCCAAACCTTCCTCACCTTGAAAAAACTGCCTTCCAGGCTGCTAGGTTCCAGGCTTCCATCTTCACAACCGAGGTGAGCCATGAGCCGACGCATGAACATCTTTGGCCGCGGCCAAGGCCTGGACGGCGACGAAACCAGCACCGGCGCCATCTGCATTGCCAGCCAGGCCCGTGGCAGGGTCCACGGCAGCGATTGGCTGCTGCAAGGTGACAAGACCACCTTCTGCCCGCGCTGCGGGGTAGAAGGCACGCTCATCGAAGGTGAGCCACGTTGGAAGCAGGACAACATACCCACCGCCGTCGATGGCGCGCTGGTGAAATGCGGCTGCCCGCTGGGCAGCAATCGCTTGGTTGCTCCGCTGGGCCAAGGCCCCGCCCCTCGCCACACATCAGCACCTGCTGCGGTTTATGAAGCACCCCCACCCGTGCGCGCCAATACGTCCGTAAGGGACAGCTACCAGCCCCAGGCCTTCCAGCCGTCGCCTGAACCGCAAGCCATGGAACCTGGTTTCTTCATCGTCCCGCGGTGCATGACGTATCAGGAAGTGCTGGTAGAACTCGGTGCACCACAGGCCAAGCTGCCACGGTCGATTCTGCAGAGACTGAACCCGACGCATCAGTTGGGGTTCAAGGCGGGCGAGATTTTCGTCATTGGCGATGGACTTAGTCGCCCGGTTTGTACTCAGGAAGAGCTGTATGCGATGAGTGCGGCGAAACAGGCGCGAGAGGCGCTGGCAAGCCTTACGCCGGAAGAAGCGGAATTCATGATGCTAAACCAAGCTGAGATTGCGGCGCTGCTCAGTGAAGTGAGCTTGTCCGTCGGCGTGAGTGAGGCGGCGATGGCAAAGTCACTGGATGAAATAGGCCTCCTGCTCAGAAAGATCGAAGCGCTGCATCTGGAACAGTTTGGCAAGTATGGACATCTGCACAGCTCAGAGTTTTTCGAAAAACGCAGGAAGCTGCTCAACCAATTAGACACTCATCTGAGATCGACCACTCTAAAAAAACGCCTTAACTTAGGCAATTACGAAAAACTGCGTCGGGACTTGGGTATCTCTACTAAAAGTCTGGTACACCATTGGTCCAAATCAGGGGCTCCGGGTCAAATTCCAGGCTACTCAACACACTTGGATAAGCTTGCCAAGATTTCCAAATACTTGAAAGCCGGGGGATATATAGGCATCACCATTGGTGGTATTGGTTCATCAGTAAAAGTTTCCGACGTATGCCGGGCAGGTGATAGCAAGGCCTGTGAAAAAGTCAAAATAACTGAGGCAGCAAATTTTTTTGGTGGCTTAGGCGGTGGTTGGGCTGGCGGTAAAATCGGCGCTGAAGTGGCTACTAAAGTCTGCTGGAGACTGCGCCACCCTGCTGGCACTTTGATATGCGGCGTAGCAGTTACAGGAGCAGGGGCTTACATTGGCAGCACGCAGGGAATGAAACGCGGCGAAGAAATGGCAGATAAGATTTTCGAGGCATTTCAAGATGATTGATCATCTCGATCTCAAGATTCAGATATTCATATTAGGTGCACCTTTCATTCTAATTTTCATCGGATTCATCCTAGATGTCCACCTTGCGTCCATTCGTAACTACATGCAAATAACTTCAGCACTTGCAAGGAGCGATTGCCTTCAGTTTGCGATCAGGATGTGGGGGGAAAGAAGTATGAAATCAAGAATCTTTGTAATCTCCATGCTATCAAGCGAAATCATGTTTCCGAGATCCAACATCCGTAGAGGGTCACTCGACGCTGAAGACTTGCAACAACTTCCTAAAAATCTGAAAAAAACGATGATTGCTTCATCATACTTGACTATCGCTGGATTTGTTTGGCTCGTCATGAGCTATTTCATAGCCTGAAAAATTAAACAAATCAAATAATGACAAGTGTGGGACACCACGCTCAGCGCTCCGATTATATCGAACTAGCGATACTGAACGCATTTAATCACCAAATTAAATGAGAAACTACAAAGTGAAAAAACTTATCCTGGGGCAAGACTGCCTAAAATCCAACTCAAGCACTGAGAAGACTCAGCTTCACGTTGTCTCATTATCAAAGTTTGTCATCGTCGGAGTGCTTTCCCTAGGTCTATACATCGCATACTGCAACTATCGACACTGGTTATATTTACGCGGACAATCCGGACTTAAGTTAGTCCCGCTATTATGCGCGACATTCAGCGGTTTCACGATGTATTGGCTAATGAAGAACATCATCGCTCGTAGCCGCGTAGCGAACCAGCGGGTGGAGGGCACAGCGCTCAACGTCACCTTGATGTGGTGGCTTCCCACGCTGGCAACAATGAGTTGGAGACTTTGGATTCCCGAGCGTTTCATTGAAATTCTATTCCTGACGGTAGCGTTCATGACACCCATCATATTTTTTATCACGAACATACTGTTCGCCACCGTTTCCTTGATACTAATTCAACAGGCGGCAAATGCTTGCGAGGGAGACCAATTGGGTCTGCAAAACGCCTCAATCACGTGGGCCAATATTCTCTGGATAGTCGCTAGCTGGGTGCCGGTTGCCGCCGCCTCTGCCTACATGATTGTTTTCGGCCCTCTGATGTACTTCATTATGTGCCTATCGTAAAACCATAGGGCGGCATAAGTGGCCAGGCAGCAACCTCTGAACCGGGGAAATGAATAAATGCCCTCCTGCTGATTGCCTGCCGCCCCAACCTGCTCTATTACTACCCCCAGCCCTCCCCTCACCCCCGAGACCATCATGCTGGCCTTCATCCAGTCCTCCCCGTTGTTGCTCGGCACCACCCTGATCCTGCTCGACCTCATCCTCTGGCAACTCATCCCCATCCAGCGCCGGGCCTGGCGCATCGGCGCGCGGCTGGCAATCTTCCTGCTGTTCAGCTGGGTGCTGGTGACCGCTGGGATGAGCCCGCTGCAACCACCACCCTGGGTCGACGATGTGTCCCGCAACCTGATGGCGACCGTGCTGGCGATCGGCTGGTGGCTGTTCGGTGCGCGCACGGTGACGGTGGTGTTCGGCCTGCTGCTGGTGGCGCGTGGCAGCCATGGCGGGCGGTTGCTGCAGGATGTGCTGGGGGCATTGATCTTCCTGGCCGCTGTGGTGGCCGCCGCAGGCTATGTCTTGCAACTGCCGGTCAAGGGTTTGCTGGCCACCTCCGGGGTCATGGCTATTGTCATCGGCTTGGCCTTGCAAAGTACCCTGGCCGATGTGTTCAGCGGCATCGTGCTGAACACCACGCGGCCCTATCAGATTGGCGACTCGATCTCCATCGATGGCACCGAGGGCAAGGTGGTGGATATCGACTGGCGCGCCACGCGGATGATCACCGGCACGGGCAGCCTGGCGGTGATCCCCAACTCGGTGGCGGCCAAGGCCAAGCTGCTCAACCACAGCCGCCCGGCAGACCGGCATGGCGTTTCGATCAACGTGGTGGTGCCCGCCAAGGTGCGCCCCAGACGGGTGTTCGACGCGCTGGAAAAAGCCCTGCAAGGCACCAGCGCCCTGCTCCTTTCGCCTGCGCCCAAGGTGTCGGTGAAAACCTCGACGCTGGAGTCGGTGGAATACGAGGCCAGCGGCTTCATCGCCGACGTCGCGCGCAAGACCGAAGTGCGCAATCAGCTGTTCGACCTGGCCCACCGGCACCTGGAAGCCAGCGGGGTGATGTGGAATGTCGACCTGGCCATGGCGCCGCGCAGTCGCCAGCGCGAGGTGCTGGATGAGGTGCGGGTGTTCCGTTCGCTGAGCATTGAGGAGCGCGATGCGTTGAGCCAGCGCATGACCGCCGTGGAATACCTGGCCGACCAGGTGGTGTTGGGCGTGGGCGAGCATTCCGATCACCTGTTGGTGATTGGCAGCGGTGTGGTTTCGGCGTCAGTGCGCGATGGCGACAAGTTGCTGGAGGCCGGGCGCATGGGGCCGGGCGAGGTGCTGGGGATCGAGGGCATCATCGATGAGGATGACTCGTTTGCCGAGTTCCGCACGTTGACCAGTTGCGTGTTGTACCGCATTGACAAGGAGCAGGTGAAGAGCTGCCTGGTGCAACGTGGTGAAGTGCAGACGGCGTTGAGCAAGCTGCAGCGGTTCAGGCGCCAGAGTCGGGAATCGTTGTTGCTGCAGAAGCCGGCGCTGATCAAGAAAGGTGGGTTTCTTAGCTGGTTGCACAAGTAATTTGTTGCCTGCACTGGCCTCATCGCGGATGAATCCGCTCCTACACCCCCCGTAGGAGCGGATTCATCCGCGATGAGGCCAGCAGTTACAGCACAACTCTCAAGCACTGCCCCGCGTGATACAGCGAGAACCCAGACTCGTAAAACGCCGTACGCAACGACGGCGCACTCACCCCGGTCATCGCCGAAAACGGTATGGGCAAGCTGTCCGCCTCCCCCTTGAGCAAGAACTCGGCAAACGCACGGCCGATCACGGTCCCCGTGGTGTTCCCCCGCCCGTTGTAGCCGGTCACCGCAACCAACCCCGGCGCTGGCTCGAACAAGCGCATCAGGTGGTCAGGCGTAAAGTCGATGCAACCCGTCCAGTGCATTTCCCACTCGACCTTGCCCAGCTCCGGGTAGTAATGGCTCTGAATGCGATCAGCCCAACTACGCACGAACCACGCCGGCTTGTTGTCGACCCGGCCAAGGCTGCCGAGCAGCAGGCGGCCCTGGTCGTCACGGCGGATGCTGCTGAGCACGGTGCGGGTGTCCCATGAACCCTGGCCGTGGGGCAGAACCTTGTCAGCGGCGGCGCCGTGCAGCGGTTTAGAGGCTACCTGGTAGTAGTAACCCCGGAAGAACTGCTTCTGCAGGTTGCTCCAGTCGCCTTCGGTGTAGGCGCCGGTGGAGATCACCACCTTGTCGGCACGCACCGAACCGCGCGCGGTCTTGACCCGCCAGGCGTCACCGTCGCGCTCCAGGCCTTCGACGGCCGATTGCTGAAACAGCGTGCCGCCCAGGCGCACAACCGCTGCGGCCAGGCCCTGGGTGTAGCCCATGGGGTTGATGGTGCCGGCGCGGCGGTCGAGAAGCGCGGCGGAAATCTTGTCGGTGCCGCAGTATTCCTGGCATTGGGCGCCGGTCAGCAACTGCACATCGGCGCCACGCCGGCTCCACTGTTCATGGCGGGCTTCGAGGTCGGCGATGCCGGTGGCGTTGTGCGCCATGTGCAGGGTGCCTTTGTGCTGCGCCTGGCAGTCGATGCCGAGGCGTTCGATCATGGCGAACACCTCGCCAGGGGCGTCGCCGAGCACCTTGTTCAGGCGGCTGCCCTGCTTCTGGCCGAGGGTCGCCTCGACATCGTCGGGGCGGATCCAGGTGCCGGCGTTGACCAGGCCGACGTTGCGACCGGAGCCGCCATGGCCAATCTTCCAGGCCTCCAGCAGGATCACCGACTTGCCCTGTTCGAGCAGGTGAATGGCCGCCGACAGGCCGGTAATGCCGCCGCCGATAACGCAAACATCCGCCTTGTGCTCACCGGCCAGGGCCTGGGCGGCGACGGTCGGCTGGCTGACGTGTTCCCACAAGCATTGTTGACGCAGTTCGGACATGGCCCGGCTCCAACCGTATTGTTCTTGTTAGGGCGGCCCGGGGGCAAAGCCCCCGGCCATACAGCATCAATCGAACACGATACCCTGCGCCAGCGGCAGCTCGCGCGAGTAATTCACGGTGTTGGTCTGGCGCCGCATGTAGCCTTTCCAGGCATCCGACCCCGACTCACGCCCGCCACCGGTTTCCTTCTCGCCCCCAAACGCACCGCCGATCTCGGCACCGCTGGTACCGATGTTGACGTTGGCGATGCCGCAATCACTGCCCGAGGCACTCTGGAAGCGCTCGGCCTCACGAATATCGGTGGTGAAGATGCACGACGACAAGCCCTGTGGCACTTCGTTGTTCAGGCGCAGGGCCTCTTCGAAGTCGTCGTAGGCCAGCACGTAGAGAATCGGCGCGAATGTTTCGTGGCGCACCACATCGCTCTGCGCGGGCATCTCGGCGATGGCAGGCGATACGTAGTAAGCGTTCGGGAATTGGGCGGCCAACTGACGCTCGCCACCGAATACCTCGCCGCCTTCATCGCGAGCCTTGGCCAGCGCGCCTTGCATGGCGTCGAACGACAGCTTGTCGATCAGCGGGCCAACCAGGTTGTCCTTGCGCGGGTCGCCGATACGCACCTTGGCGTAGGCGGCTTTGACGCGGGCAACCACTTCGTCCTTGATCGAACGGTGCACGATCAGCCGGCGCAGGGTGGTGCAGCGCTGGCCGGCGGTGCCGACGGCGGAGAACAGGATGCCGCGCACGGCGAGGTCCAGATCGGCACTCGGGGCCAGGATCATGGCGTTGTTGCCGCCCAGCTCCAGAATACTGCGGCCGAAACGGGCTGCCACGCGCGGGCCGACTTCACGCCCCATGCGGGTGCTGCCGGTGGCGCTGACCAGCGGCACGCGCGGATCATCCACCAGGGCTTCGCCAGCTTCGCGGCCGCCGATAACCAGTTGCGCGAGGCCAGCCGGAGCATCGCCGAAGGCTTTCAGGGCTTTTTCGAACAGCGCCTGGCAAGCCAGCGCGGTCAGTGGGGTTTTCTCGGACGGTTTCCACACCACCGCGTTGCCAGCGACCAGCGCCAGCGCGGTGTTCCAGGCCCACACGGCGACCGGGAAGTTGAAAGCGCTGATCACGCCGACCACACCCAGCGGGTGCCAGGTTTCACGCATGTGATGGCCAGGGCGCTCGGAGGCGATGGTCAGGCCGTACAGCTGACGCGACAGGCCCACGGCGAAGTCGCAGATGTCGATCATTTCCTGCACTTCGCCCAGGCCTTCCTGGGTGATCTTGCCGGCTTCGATCGACACCAGCTCGCCGAGGTCGGCCTTGTGCTCACGCAGCACTTCGCCGAACAGGCGCACCAACTCGCCACGGCGCGGGGCCGGCACGCTGCGCCAGGCTTCGAAGGCGGACTGCGCCTGGTCGATGATGGCGGTGGTCTCGGCCTTGCCAAGCAGTTTCACCGAGGCGATCTGGCTGCCGTCGATCGGCGTGTGAACAGGGTAGTCGCCCTGGGTGTGAGCCGCGGCGGTAACGCCAAGGCGTTCGAGCAATCCAGCAACCATTTGTGCATCTCCTACATCGGGTGATGGGTTGGAAAAATGATGGGGATCAGTATTAATCCGATCACATCGGTGCAACAAACGACCTTTATTCCGCATATCATTCCGTCAGGTAATGATTTGAGCCGCAGAGAAACCTATGTCCAAACGCCTGGTGCCTTCCATGACCGCCCTGCAGTGTTTTGAGGCTGCAGCCCGCCACTTGAGCTTCACCCGCGCCGCCGAAGAGCTGCACCTGACCCAGAGCGCGGTCAGCAAGCAGGTGGCGCAGCTCGAAGAAATGCTGCGTCACCACCTGTTCCTGCGCATCCGCCGGCGCCTGCAGCTGACACCCGCTGGCAGCCTGTACCTGGCCGAGGTCAACAAGATCCTCACCCAGGTCGACATGTCCAGCCGCTATGTGCTGACCTACGGTGAACAGACCGAGATATTGAAGGTAGCCACTCAACCGAGTTTTGGCGTGCGCTGGTTGATTCCGCACCTCAAGGGCTTCGGCAAGCGCCACAACAACATCCACCTGGACATCCGCAACGAGATGGAGCCGTTCGCCTTGCTGCAGGGCTCGGCGGATGTGGTGTTCTTCTATGGGCAAGGCACCTGGCCAGGGGCGACCTGCATCGAGTTGTTCGGCGAAGAAGTGCTGCCGGTGTGCGCCCCGGAGCTGCTGGCAGGGCGCGAATTGAGCGGTGCTGCCGAGCTGGCCGAGCTGGTGCTGCTGCAGAGCACCTCGCGGCCGGAGGCCTGGCACGAGTGGTTTCTGGAGTTGGGATTGGACAGCGTCAACGCCTACCACGGGCCGCGTTTCGACACCTTCTACATGGCCTTGAGCGCCGCCGAAGCGGGTTGTGGGGTGGCCTTGGTGCCGCGTTATCTGGTGGCGAGGGAACTGGCCGAGGGGAGCTTGGTGATTGCTTGGGACCATGCGATGCCCAGTGCCGGAAAGCATTACCTGGCATATGCCGAGCATGCGGCCGAAGTTCCGAAGGTGCGGGCTCTGGTGGAGTGGATTCGGGAGCAGCTCTAGGATTGAGGGCCTCTCGCGGATGAATCCGCTCCTACAGGGGTTGCGTGGGTTCATCATTCACGCGGGCCGTGTAGGAGCGGATTCATCCGCGATGAGGCCCTAAAGTTCAATCAAAAAGGGAATGACTCAACCACTTTTTTTCGCTTGCGAGGCCAATACATTCCCAGCTTTCATGTAACCGTCCGAACCCAACCAGGAAGCTAGCGATGCCCGCCCTCGATTTCGTCAGCCCCGACAGCATTCGCGCGCAGTTCTCTGCCGCCATGTCGCTCATGTACAAACAGGAAGTGCCGCTCTACGGCACGCTGCTGGAGCTGGTTAGCGAAATCAACCAGCAGGTCATGGCCCAGCAACCCAAGGTCGCCGAAGCACTGCGCTGGACCGGCGAGGTCGAACGCCTGGACCAGGAACGCCACGGCGCCATCCGCGTCGGTACGGCCGAAGAGCTGGCCACCATCGCCAGGCTGTTCGCCGTGATGGGCATGCAGCCAGTCGGCTACTACGACCTCAGCTCGGCCGGCGTACCCGTGCACTCCACCGCGTTCCGCCCCGTGCACGAACAGGCGCTGCACGTCAGCCCCTTCCGTGTGTTCACGTCGCTGCTGCGCCTGGAGCTGATCGACAATCCGGCCCTGCGCGAGCTGGCTCGGAGCATCCTGGCCAAACGCAAGATCTTCAGCGCCCGTGCCCTCGAACTGATCGCCCAATGCGAAAGCGAGGGTGGCCTGAACGCGGCCGACGCCGAGGCCTTCGTGCAGGAAGCGCTGCACACCTTCCGCTGGCACCAGGACGCCACGGTCAGCGCGGAGCAGTATCAGCAGCTGCACGACCAGCATCGCCTGATTGCCGACGTGGTGGCGTTCAAAGGCCCGCATATCAACCACCTTACGCCACGCACGCTGGACATCGACGCGATCCAGCTGGGCATGCCGGCCAAGGGTATTCCGCCCAAGGCCGTGGTCGAAGGCCCGCCTACCCGCCGCCACCCGATCCTGCTGCGCCAGACCAGTTTCAAAGCACTGCAGGAGACCGTTGCGTTCAACGACCACCAGGGTAGCCATACCGCCCGTTTCGGCGAGATCGAGCAACGGGGCGCGGCGCTGACGCCCAAGGGACGCCAGCTGTATGACCGCTTGCTCGACGCTACCCGTGCGGCATTGGGTGGCGCGCCAGCGGAGTCGAATGCCGAGCGGTATGGAGCGCTGCTGAAGGAGCAGTTCGCTGAATTCCCGGATGACCTGGCGCAGATGCGTGAGCAGGGGCTGGCGTATTTCCGCTACTTCGCTACGGAGAAGGGCCTGGCTGCGCGCGAGCAGGCTGATCGGCCGACCACTTTGCAAGGCCTGATCGACGCCGGTCATGTGCACTTCGAGGCGTTGGTGTATGAGGACTTCTTGCCGGTCAGCGCGGCGGGGATCTTCCAGTCGAACCTGGGGGATGAGGCCCAGGCAGACTATGGCAGCAATGCCAACCGCGAGGCGTTTGAGGCGGCGCTGGGGCTGCCGGTGCAGGATGAGCTGGCGTTGTATGCAGAGAGTGAGCGGCGGTCGTTGCAGGCGTGTGCTGATGCGCTGAATTTGGGGGTCATGTAACGGCCCTTTCGCGGCTGAAGCCGCTCCCACACGAGTTGTGTGGACCACCCTGTGGGAGCGGCTTCAGCCGCGAAGAGGCCGGCACAGCCATCCTCTATCTACACCCGAAACCGATCCACTTCCTGGCGCAACTGCGCCGCCAAGCCTTCCAGCTCACGGGCGGTAAAGGCCAGCTCATTGGCCACATCGCGCTGCTCGCCGTTGGCCTGGGCAATGCTCTGCAGGTTGCGGCTGAGCACGGTCGCGGTGCTGCTCTGCTCCTGGGTCGCGGTGCTGATCACGGTGAACTGCTCGCCCGCCAAGCGGCTCTGCTCATCGATGCGCGCCAACGCCTCGGCGACCTTGTCATTGCGCTGCAAGCCTTCCTGCATCAGCTGATTGCCCTGCTCCAGGGTGCTGATGGCATGGCCGGTCTGCTGCTGAATGCTGGCGATCATGCCAGAGATCTCATCGGTTGCCTGACGCGTACGCGCCGCCAGCCCGCGCACCTCGTCGGCGACCACGGCAAAGCCACGGCCCTGCTCGCCCGCACGGGCCGCTTCGATGGCCGCGTTGAGCGCCAGCAGATTGGTCTGTTCGGCAATCGCGGTGATCACCCCGACAATGCCGCCGATTTCCTGAGAGCGAGCGCCCAGAGTGTCCATCACGGTGGCAGTACCGCCCAGGGCTTCGGCGATCTGGCGCAGCGAACTCGACGCTTCATCCATGGCCGTGCGGCCAATACGCGTCTGCTGGGCGTTGTCGCGGGCCATGCGCTCGGTGCCGGCCATGTTGTCGGCGATGTTCATCGAGGTGGCGCTGAATTCCTCCACCGCACCGGCCATGCTGGTGATTTCGCCGGACTGCTGGTCCATGCCTTCACAGGCGCCCGCCGACAGGCCGGCCAGCGAACGGGCGCGGCCACTGACCTGCTCGGACGCGCCGCGAATGTGCTCGACCATGGTCGCCAGGGCTTCGCCCATCTTGTTGAAGCTACGCGCCAGCTGGCCGATCTCGTCATGGCTGGTCACCGCCAGGCGCGCGTTGAGGTCGCCGGCACCCAGGGCATTGGCCTGGCGCACCAGATCGTCGAGCGGGCGCAGTTTGCGTCGCAGCAGCCACAGCGTGGCGGCCACGGCCAGCAGCATCGCCAACAGGCTGCCGATGGCCAGGCGCGTCCCAACACTCCAGGTCACTTCGCGAATCTCCGCCTTGGGCATGCTGGCAACCACGGTCCACGGGCCTTCGGCGAACGGTGCCGAGGCGCTGAACAGGTCCTGATCGGCATTGGCGGGCGGCACCAGCCACTGGCCCTGGTCGTCACGGATGGCCAGAGAGCCGGTTTCGCCAATGCGGAAGCGCTTGAGGTTGTTGAATTGCGCGTTCTGCGCATCGGTGTAATCGAAGCCAACGAACAGTACGGCGATCACCCGGCCATTGCCGTCGCTCACGGGCACGTAGCGGGTCATGTAGTTACGCTCGAACAGCACTGCCCGGCCCACGTACATCTGCCCCGCCAGCAACTTTGCATAAGCCGGATGCTGGCGGTCGAGCTGGGTGCCGATCGCACGGCTGCCGTCCTGTTTCTTCAGGTTGGTGGTGATGCGTATGAAGTCATCCCCACTGCGTACGAACAGCGTGGCGATGCCCGCAGTCATCTGCTGGAATTCGTCGACCTGCTGGACGTCGTTGTTCAGCAGATGCTCACCCAGGTACAGCGCAGGCGTGGCCTGACCGGCAACCTGCACGGTTTCGCCGGCATGCAGCGACAGTCCCGAGGCAAAGCGGCGCTCGAACAAGCCGCTCAAGCGTTGGGTGTTGTCCTTGAGCGAACCGTGGAAGGTTTCCAGCTGGTCGGCCAGCAGGCGCGCCTCGCTGGCCAGGTGCGCCTGGCGCGTGGCGAGGTTGGCGTCATCCAGGGAACGCAGGGCGAACAGGGTACTGCCGGTGATCACCATCGCCAACACGATGGCGAGGGCTATACCGAGCTGCGAGGCGATGCGGGCACGCGGTTGAGACATAAAGAAGCTCCTGGCAAATGGCCGGGATCATCCTGATCACGCTGACCGCCTGCTGGTTATCGACGGAGAATCGCGCCCTCTTCCGGGACGCTGGTGCAAGTAAGTCGGCGTCGCGGGCGAATACTTGAGTGTCGGGCCGGGGTATTCGCAAACGTTTTCGACTGTCTGTACCGGCCTCTTCGCGGCTAAAGCCGCTCCTACAGGGGTTGCACAGTATCTGTAGGAGCGGCTCTAGCCGCGAAGAGGCCAGTACAGGCAATCAAAGACAGGGCAGAATCTTCACATCCGGCAAATTCACCCCCGCCGCCTCTTCCTGCAAAAACACACTCAAACGCCGCAACCGCTCGCCCCCCGGCCGGGTGCGCGGCCACACCAGGTAATAATCCATGCCACTGGGCACCGCTGTCGGCCACGGCAGGCTCAAGCGCCCATGGGCCACATCCTCGGCGACCATCAACAAGTCGCCCATGGAGATCCCGTAGCCACGGGCCGCGGCGATCATGCCCAGTTCCAGCGTGTCGAACACCTGCCCACCCTTGAGCGAAACGCTGTCGGCCAACCCCATACGTTCCAGCCATTCACGCCAGTCACGCTTGTCGGGGGTGGGGTGGAGCAATTCGATGCCAGCCAATCGGCGTTCGTCCCATGGGCCTTCGTTGAGCAGGTCCGGTGCGCCCACCGGGATCAGCAGCTCGGCAAACAGCCGGCGCACTTCCCAATCCGGCGGGAACACGCCGTCACTGAGCAATACCGCGCAGTCGAATGGCTCTTGATTGAAGTCCACGTGATCGACGTCCATCCAGGCGCTGGTCAGCTGCACTTCGTTGCCGGGCTGCAAGTGGCGGAACTGGCTCAGGCGCGCCAGCAGCCAGCGCATGGTCAGGGTCGAAGGCGCCTTCATGCGCAGGATGTCGTCCTCGCCGCGCAACGTATCGCACGCCCGCTCCAGCGCCGCGAACCCTTCACGCACCCCGGGCAACAGCACCCGCGCCGCCTCGGTCAACTGCAGGCTGCGCCCGCTGCGGATGAACAGGCGGCAGGCAAAATGCTCTTCCAAGGTGCGAATGTGCCGGCTGACCGCGCTCTGAGTAATCGACAGCTCCTGGCCGGCACGGGTGAAGGAGCTGAGCCGGGCGGCAGCTTCAAATGCGCGCAGCGCATACAGCGGAGGCATCTGGCGGGACATGAGGCACCTGCATTCGGGGCGGACAAGGAATGCTCAGAATCATATAGGCATGAGTTCAACTCATGCCAACCATCGTTTTTATCCTTTTGTGCAAAGTTGACCGAAGCCTCAGAATCGTCCCTCGCTCACAGAGTCAGGCCAAAAGGACGACACCCATGCACGTTGCGCCCACCACAGAACTCAAGGCTTTGCTGCGCCTGGCCGGGCCGCTGATCGCCTCGCAGTTGGCGCACATGCTGATGGTGCTCACCGACACCCTGATGATGGCCCGCATCAGCCCCCAGGCCCTGGCCGGTGGCGGCCTGGGCGCGGCGAGCTATTCGTTCGTGTCGATCTTCTGCCTGGGCGTGATCGCGGCGGTCGGCACGCTGGTGGCGATCCGCAAGGGCGCCAACGACATCGAAGGCGCCACGCGCCTGGCGCAGAACGGCCTGTGGCTGGCGTGGGGGCTGGCACTGGTCGCTGCGCTGGCGCTGTGGAACCTGAAGCCGGTGCTGCTGCTGTTCGGTCAGCAGCCTGACAACGTCGACGCGGCCATGCAGTTCCTCACCCTGCTGCCACTGGCATTGCCCGGCTACCTGACCTTCATGGCCCTGCGCGGCTTCACCAGCGCCTTGGGCCGTTCGACGCCGGTAATGGTCATCAGCCTGGTCGGCACGGTGCTCAACTACCTGTTCAACGTCGCGCTGATTGAAGGCATGTTCGGCCTGCCCAAGCTGGGGCTGATGGGCATTGGCCTGGTGACTGCCGTGGTGTCGATGGGCATGGCCATTGCGCTGGCGCTGTACATCCGCTGGCACCCGGCCTACGCCGCCTACCCGCTGCGCAAGGGCCTGTCGCGCCCTTCGCTGCCGGCCCTGCGTGAGCTGTGGCGGCTGGGGCTGCCCATCGGCGGCACCTACATGGTGGAGGTCGGCCTGTTCGCCTTTGCCGCGCTGTGCATGGGCGTACTGGGCAGCACCGAACTGGCGGCGCACCAGATCGCGCTGCAGATCGTCTCGACCGCGTTCATGGTGCCGACCGGGCTTTCGTATGCCGTGACCATGCGCGTGGGGCTGTATTACGGTGCCGGCAATCTGCTGGCGGCGCGCAGTGCCGGGCGGGTGGGCATGAGTTTCGGCGCGATGCTGATGTTCGCTTTTGCCGCGCTGTTCTGGCTGCGCCCGGAAATGCTGGTGGGCCTGTTCATCGATGCTAACGACCCGGCGTTCGCGGGCATTTACCAGTTGGCGGTGAGTTTGCTGATGGTCGCGGCCTGGTTCGAGCTGTTCGATGGTGTGCAGACCATTGCCATGGGTTCGATCCGTGGGCTGAAGGATGCCAAGACCACCTTCCTGATCGGGCTGTGCTGCTACTGGCTGGTCGGTGCGCCGAGTGCCTGGCTGCTGACCTTCACCCTGGGCGGCGGCGCGGTCGGGGTGTGGTGGGGGCTGGCGTTAGGGCTGGCCTGTGCCTCGGTGGCGCTGACCTTTGCCTTTGAGTGGCGGATGAAGCGGATGCTGGGGAAGGCTGGGGTTGGGGCTGCTGCTTCGGTTTGATTCGAGGGCCCTATCGCGGATGAATCCGCTCCTACAAGAGCGGATTCATCCGCGATGAGGCCCTAGAGCACTTCCACCAGCTTGCGCTCGGACGCCTGCTGCAGATACTCCACCAACTCCTCCACCGGCAACGGCTTGCTGACCAGGAACCCCTGCACCTGATCACAGCCAAACCCACGCAACAAAGCCATCTGCTCGTAGCTCTCGACGCCTTCGGCCACCACCTCAAGATTGAGGTTGTGCGCCAGGTTGATCATCGCGTGCACCAGCTTGCGGTTCTCCTCGCGCATCTCCATCTCGGCGACGAAGCTGCGGTCGACCTTGAGCAGGGTGATCGGCAGGCTGTTCAGGTGCACGAACGAAGAGAAACCGGTGCCGAAGTCGTCCAGCGAAAAACGAACGCCCAGTCGCCCCAGAGCGTCCATGGTCTGGCGCACCAGCTCGTTGCGGCGCATCACGGCAGTTTCCGTCAGCTCGAACTCCAGCCAGCGGGCATCGACACCGTTCTCGATGATCAGGCGACTCAGCGTCGCCAGCAGTTGGCTGTCCTGGAACTGGCGAAAACTCAGGTTCACCGCCATGTGCAGCGGCGCCAGGCCGCTCTCGCGAAGGGCCTGCATGTCGCGCAAGGCGCGGGAAATCACCCAGTAGCCCAGCGGCACGATCAGCCCGCTTTGCTCGGCCAGCGGCACGAATTCACTCGGCGGCAGCAGGCCACGCTCGGCATGGCGCCAGCGCACCAGCGCCTCCAGACCGACGATGCGGCCATCGGCCAGGTTCAGCCGCGGCTGATAGTGCAGCTCCAGCTCGTCGCGGCGCAGGGCGCGGCGCAGCTCGCCTTCCAGGTCGGCCAGGCTGCGGGCATTACGGTTGATCCGCTCGTTGAACACATGGAAGGTGCAACCCTGGCTGCTCTTGGCCTGGCGCATGGCGATGTGCGCATGCCACATCAACGGGTCGGCGCCACTTTGCGCGCGGGCATGGGCCAGGCCCAGGCTGCAGCCGAGCAGCAGGCTTTCGCCGTCGATCCAGTAGGGCTCGGCAAGGGCCTCGACGATGCGTTCGGCGATCCACTCGGCGCGGCCGGTGTCGCGGCGGGTATCGATCAGCAGGGCGAACTCGTCGCTGCCCAGGCGCGCCAGCTGGTCGCCCGCCTCCAGTTGCTGCTTGAGGCGCGAGACCACTTGCAGGATCAGACGGTCGCCGCCTTGATGGCCAAGGGCATCGTTGACGTGGCGGAAGTTGTCCAGGTCCAGGTGCCCAAGGGCCACGCCGCGGCCGTCGTTTTCGGCCAGGCGCGCGGTCAGCAGGGCCTGAAAACCCTGGCGGTTGGCGATACCGGTCAGTGGGTCCTGTTCGGCCAGGCGCTGCAAGGTCGCGACCAGCACGCCGCGCTCGCGCACATGGCGCAACGAACGGCGCAGGGCGTCGGCGTTGAGTTGGTCACGCACCAGCCAGTCGCTGACGCCGGTGGGTGGCGCCTCAGGCTCATGGTCGAGCAGCAGGATGGTCGGCAAGTCGCAGCGCCCCGGCGCCGGTTGCAGATCCGGGGTGGCCAATATCACCGCCTGGCGGTCATGGCTGAACAAGGTATCGACCGCCGCCCAGTTAGGTGCGGTCAGCAGCACTGCCGTGCCGTCCAGCGGCAGCAGGCACTCGCGCAGCAAGGCGGCCCATTCCGGCTCATCAGCCAACAACAGCAAACGCAGAGGTTCGACAGGCGTGGACAAGCGGGCTCCTTAAAGCATGGACGGTGACACGAGGGAGGTCGGGTATGCTACTGCATAAATGAAAATGATTTTCACTTTTAGACATATCCTTGCCCACAGCGCGTCCCGACACATTTTGACGTGCATCCTGCTCGAAAGTGGTTAAACCAGCAAATACGATTTTTTCCGTGAATAGCATGAGCCTGACTAATGGTAATAGGCAGGCGAGAAACTCTGACTCAGACGTCAGACGGTCGCGCCACAACCGCCCCATGCCTGTTAGAATGCGCGGCTATTTTCTGGCGACCCCCGGTTTCTAGCATGTCCCGACTCAATCCCAGGCAACAGGAAGCCCGTGACTACGTCGGCGGCCCTCTTTTGGTGCTCGCCGGTGCAGGCTCCGGCAAGACCAGCGTGATCACGCGCAAGATTGCCCACCTGATCCAGAACTGCGGCATCCGTGCCCAGTACATCGTCGCGATGACCTTCACCAACAAGGCCGCGCGCGAGATGAAGGAACGGGTCGGTACTCTGCTGCGGCCGGGGGAAGGCCGAGGCCTTACGGTGTGCACCTTCCACAACCTGGGGCTGAACATCATCCGCAAGGAGCACGACAAGCTCGGCTACAAGCCAGGCTTCTCGATCTTCGACGAGTCCGACATCAAGGCGCTGCTGTCGGACATCATGCAGAAGGAATACTCCGGCGACGACGGCATCGACGAGATCAAGAACATGATCGGTGCCTGGAAGAACGACCTGATCCTGCCCGCCGAAGCCCTGGAAAAAGCCCGCAACCCACGCGAGCAGACCGCCGCCATCGTCTACACCCACTACCAACGCACGCTCAAGGCGTTCAACGCGGTGGACTTCGACGACCTGATCCTGCAACCGGTCAAGCTGTTCCAGGAGCACCCCGAGGTGCTCGAACGCTGGCAGAACCGCGTGCGCTACCTGCTGGTGGACGAATACCAGGACACCAACGCCAGCCAGTACCTGCTGGTGAAAATGCTCATCGGCATGCGCAACCAGTTCACCGTGGTGGGCGACGACGACCAGTCGATCTACGCCTGGCGCGGCGCGCGCCCAGAGAACCTGATGCTGCTCAAGGAGGATTACCCCTCCTTGAAGATCGTCATGCTCGAACAGAACTACCGCTCCACCAGCCGCATTCTGCGCTGCGCCAACGTGCTGATCGCCAACAACCCGCATGCCTTCGAGAAACAGCTGTGGAGTGAAATGGGCGTGGGCGACGAGATCCGCGTGATCCGCTGCAAGAACGAGGAAGCCGAGGCCGAACGCGTGGCCATGGAAATCCTCACCCTGCACCTGCGCACCAACCGCCCATACAGCGATTTCGCCATCCTTTACCGCGGCAACTACCAGGCCAAGCTGATCGAACTCAAGCTGCAGCACCACCAAGTGCCGTATCGCCTGTCGGGCGGCAACAGCTTCTTCGGCCGCCAGGAGGTGAAGGACCTGATGGCCTACCTGCGCCTGCTGGTGAACCCGGACGACGACAACGCCTACCTGCGGGTAATCAACGTGCCGCGCCGGGAAATCGGCTCGACAACCCTGGAAAAGCTCGGCAACTACTCGACCGAGCGCGGCATCTCGATGTACGCCGCCAGCGAAGAGCTGGGCCTGGGCGAACACCTGGACGCGCGCTACACCGAGCGCCTGCAGCGCTTCAAGCACTGGCTCGACGGCGTGCGCCACAAGGTTGCCCTGGAAGACCCGATCGCCGCGCTGCACGAGATGATCCGCGACATCGACTACGAAAACTGGATCCGCCAGCAGACCGCCAGCGACAAGGCGGCGGAGTTCCGCATCAGCAACGTCTGGTTCCTGGTCGAAGCGCTGAAGAACACCCTCGAAAAAGACGAAGAGGGTGACATGACCATCGAGGACGCCATCGGCAAGCTGGTATTGCGCGACATGCTTGAGCGTCAGCAGGAAGAGGAAGAAAACGCCGAGGGCGTGCAGATGATGACCCTGCATGCCTCCAAGGGCCTGGAATTCCCCTACGTGTTCATCATGGGCATGGAGGAGGAAATCCTCCCCCACCGCTCCAGCATCGAAGCCGACACCATCGAAGAAGAGCGCCGCCTGGCCTACGTGGGCATCACCCGCGCGCGCCAGACCCTGGCCTTCACCTTTGCCGCCAAACGCAAGCAATACGGCGAAATCATCGACTGCACGCCCAGCCGGTTCCTTGATGAACTGCCGCCGGACGACCTGGCCTGGGAAGGCCTGGACGATGCGCCCGTGGAAGTCAAAGCCGCGCGCGGCAACAACGCACTGGCCGACATTCGGGCAATGCTCAAACGCTGATCAACCCTTACTCTTTAACTTTGCCGCGTTATGCGGCCACCTTTGCTACATCGAGGAAACCACAGTGGAAGCACTGCAGCAGAAGATTCGCGAAGAAGGCATCGTGCTTTCCGATCAAGTTCTCAAAGTCGACGCGTTTCTCAACCACCAGATCGACCCTGCGCTGATGCAGCTGATCGGTGACGAGTTCGCCCGCCTGTTCGCCGATGCCGGCGTGACCAAGATCGTCACCATCGAAGCCTCGGGCATTGCCCCGGCGGTGATGACCGGCCTGAAGCTGGGCGTGCCGGTGATCTTCGCGCGCAAGCACCAGTCGCTGACCCTGACCGAGAACCTGCTGACCGCCTCGGTGTATTCCTTCACCAAGCAGACCGAGAACACCGTGGCCATCTCGCCGCGCCACCTCAACAGCAGCGACCGCGTGCTGGTGATCGACGACTTCCTGGCCAACGGCAAGGCGTCGCAGGCGCTGATCTCGATCATCAAGCAGGCTGGCGCCACTGTTGCGGGCCTTGGCATCGTGATCGAGAAGTCGTTCCAGGGCGGCCGTGCCGAGCTGGACAGCCAGGGCTACCGCGTTGAATCGCTGGCTCGGGTCAAGTCGCTGGAAGGCGGTGTGGTCAGCTTCATCGAGTGATGGTTACTGGGGCCGCGTTGCGGCCCCGGCGATCTTCAAGTCGCCGCCAACCCCGCCAGCAGCAACCGCTGATAAAGCTCTTCCTTCAGCCCATGCGGCTTATCCAATTGCATCCGCGCCAAATGCGCTTCATACCCCTCCGGCCCCGGTGCATCCAGCGCAGCCTTGCCCAGCTCCAGCACCTCGCTCAAACGAAACTTGCTCTTCAGCCAGTTCAACGCCCGCAGCAAGTCCCGCTCCTCTGCTGTGAAATCAGTGCCCAATGGATACTCGGGGAACAGCCGCGCGTGCCGTGCCCTGATCGCTTCCAGCCGCTCAGGCGTGTTGTCCGTAAACCTCGCTTCCAGTTCAAAGTCCCTGGCCAGCTTGCCGGCCTTTTTAGCCTGCTCCATCAGCTCGCCCTGGAACCGAGAATCACTGATTGCCAGCAACCGCGCAATCACTTCACTGTCGGTCTGTCCGCGCAGGTCGGCGATGCCGTACTCGGTCACGACGATATCGCGCAGGTGCCGAGGGATGGTGCAGTGGCCGTAGGCCCACAACAGGTTTGAACTGACCTCGCCCCCCGCCTCGCGCCAACTGCGCAGCAGCAGAATCGACCGACCGCCCTCCAGCGCATGGCTCTGGGCGACGAAGTTGTACTGCCCGCCCACACCGCTGAGCACGCGGCCGTCTTCGAGCTGGTCGGCGACCCCGGCACCCAGCAGGGTCATGCTGAACACCGTGTTGATGAAGCGGGCATCCCGCCGCTGACGGCGTTTGAGTTCTTCCTGGCCATACAGCTCGTTGATGTAACTGATGCGAGTCATCGCGAACTGCGCACGCTGCTCTAGCGGCATCTCGCGCAAGCGCTGATAGAACGCCCGTGGGCCAAGGAAGAATCCGCCATGCACCAACACGCCCTGCTCGTCGGCTGGCCGGCGTACTACACCAGCCTCGGCCAGCGCCAAAAGGCCATTGACGAACATTTCGCTGCAGCCGTAGAGGCCCTGGGCGAAAGCGTCCACCCCCCCTTCCCGCTCGATCAAGCTTTGCCACGGGCAAACATCAAGCTCATCCATCAGCGCTCGGTAGCCCGCATTGTCGCCTTGGCGCGCCAGCAATGCGGCGGCTACGGCATCGCCCATTGCGCCGATGCCGATTTGCAACGTGCCGCCATCGCGCACCAGGGTGCTGGCGTGCAGGCCGATGCAGTGGTCCTGGGTGGTGACCGGCATGTTCGGCGTGGAGAACAGCCGACGTTGCTCGACCTGATCGATCAGCAGGTCGAATGCTTCCATGCCCAGCTCCGCGTCACCGGGCATGTAGGGTAGCTCGGCATGGACCTGGCCGAGCATGAGGATGGTTTCGCCAGCTTCGCGGCGCTTGGCGATCATCGGCAGCAGGTCGAGGGTGATGTCGGTGTTGCAGGAAAGGCTCAGGTGCACCGGCTTTTCCGGTGTGGCGGCCACCAACTGGGCGATCAGGTTCAGGCCCTTGGCGTTGATGTCACGGGCCGCGTGGCTGTAATTGCTGCTGACGTAGTCCTGCTGTGCGGCATCACTGTGCAGCAGGCTGCCGGGCTGCATGAAGAACTGCTCGACGCGGATGTTCGGCGGCAGCGTGTCGTTGCGCAGGTCGGCGAGGTAGGTGAGTTCTTCGTAGTCGGCGAAGACGCGTTCGATGAAGGGTTCGAGGAAGCGCCGTTGCAGGCCATCGCCCAAGGGTGGGCGGCCCAGGGACAAGGCTGTGTAGAGGGTCAGGCGGCGCTCGGGCAGATCGCGAACCTTGGCGTATAGCGCGTTGACGAAGGCGTTGGGTTTGCCAAGGCCCAGTGGCAGGCCCATGTGGATATGGGCCGGTAGGCGAGATAGAACCTGCTCTACGGCTTGGTCGATGGAGCAGAGGTGCATCTTGGCCTCCTGAGTCTTCTATGGGTTCAGGGGTTGGACATGAATCTCGGCTGATTCGTTGCCAGTACCGCCCGCGAAGAGGTCGGCATTGGCGACACAAAAACAAAGCCCGCCAAAAAGGCGGGCTTCATGCAATTCAATTTTTACAACCCGGACATCTTCTTGATCGCACCCTTCAGGTCATCATCCGAGCAATCCGCGCAGGTGCCCTTCGGAGGCATGGCGTTGATGCCGGTAATGGCCTTGGCGAGGATGCCGTCCAGGCCGCCCTGGTGATCGGCGCGCTCTTTCCACGCAGCAGTATCACCAATTTTCGGCGCACCCAGCAGCCCCGTGCCATGGCACGCATTGCAGTGCTTGGCGATGATGTCATCAGGCGTCTTGGCGCCGCCGCCGCCCGCCGTGGCAGCCACTTCCATGCCTTTGCATTCCTGGCCCTGGACGCACACCTGGCCAACCGGCTCCAGGCGTTTGGCGAGGTCGTCATTGGTCGCAGCGGTTGCACTGATTGCCCAAAGGGCGAATACGGCTGCTGGTACGGCCAGCATCTTCTTGATTTGGTTCACGCGTACACCCTCATGGTGGCTAATCACGCCCGCGGCCACGGTAATGCGAGCGTTGAAAAGTATAGCGGGAACCCAGAAGGCGTGAAACGACCCTACTTGGGAAAGGGGTATTGCCGAATCAATGCATTGTGCTGGATCAAAAATTCGACGGCGTGGCGGCGCTGATCAGCCGGGCCGGCTCATCGAACGGGTTGCGAAAACGGTGCGGGCGAGTGCTTTCGAAGTAATAGCTGTCGCCTTCTTCAAGGATGAAGATCTCGGTGCCCACCACCAATTCCAGGCGGCCTTCGAGAAGGATGCCGGTTTCTTCGCCGTCGTGGGTGAGCATCTCGGCGCCGGTGTCGGCACCTGGTGGGTAGATTTCGGTCAGAAACGCGATAGCCCGGTTGGGGTGTGACTTGCCCACCAGCTTCATGGTCACCGCGCCGTCGGAAATGTCGATCAGCTCGTGGGCCTTGTAGACGATCTGCGCGGGGCTTTCGACCTCCAGTTCGACGGAAAAGAACTCGACCATGGACATGGGAATCCCGCTCAGCACTTTGCGCAGCGAGCTGATCGAAGGGCTCACGCTGTTTTTCTCGATCATCGAGATGGTGCTGTTGGTCACCCCCGCGCGCTTGGCGAGTTCACGCTGGGACAGGCCCTTGAGCTTGCGGATGGCTTGCAGTCGTTCGCCGACGTCCAAAGCTGGAGCCTCCTGAAACGGTGTGATGGCGGGGTGAATGTGAACGATATCATGGCAATGCCGTTCAGTATTTACAACACACCGCCCTCAGGCTGTCCGCTTCAGCGTGTCATTCGCCGAAATAGTCCAGCGGCACGCGTTTCAGGTTGCAGAAGATCTGATAGGGAATGGTCCCGGCGTGCATGGCCACTTCGCTGGCCAGCACCTGCTTGCCCCACAACTCGACCGGGCTGCCGATGGTGGCCTCGGGCACGTCGGTCAGGTCGATGCACAGCATATCCATGGACACACGGCCGATCAGCTGACTGCGCTTGCCGGCGACCATCACCGGGGTACCGGTGGGGGCCTGGCGGGGGTAGCCGTCGGCGTAGCCCATGGCGACCACGCCCACGCGGGTCGGGCGCGGGCTGATGAACTTGGCGCCATAACCCACCGGCTCGCCAGCGGGCAGTTCACGCACGCTGATGACCCGCGATTGCAGGGTCATGACTGGCTGCAGGCGCTCGGCCTGGGCCTGCTGCACTTCGAACGGCGTGGCGCCGTACAGCATGATGCCCGGGCGCACCCAATCGCTCGGCGCCTGTGGCCAGGCCAGCACGCCGGGCGAATTGCGCAGGCTGCATTCGGCGGCCAGGCCCTGGCGGGCGGCGTCGAACACGGCGATCTGCTGGGTGGTGGCGTCGGCATCCAGTTCGTCGGCGCGGGCGAAGTGGCTCATCAGCACGATGCGCGAAACCTTGCCGGTGGCCAACAGAGTTTGGTAGGCGGCGTGGTAGTCCTTGGGGTGCAGGCCGGCACGGTGCATGCCGGTATCGAGCTTGAGCCAGAGGGTCAGCGGCTTGTGTACCGACGTTTGTTCGATGGCTTCCAGTTGCCACAGCGAATGCACCACGCACCACAGGTCGTGCTCGGCGATCAGCGCCAGTTCGCTGGCTTCGAAGAAGCCTTCCAGCAGCAACACCGGGGCTTTGATACCGGCCGCACGCAGCTCAAGCGCCTCCTCGATGCAGGCCACGGCGAAGCCATCGGCTTCGGGTTCCAGGGCCAGGGCGCAGCGCACGGCGCCGTGGCCGTAGGCGTCGGCCTTGATCACGGCGAGGGCTTTGGCGCCGGTCAGTTCACGGGCGAGGCGGTAATTGTGGCGCAGGGCCTGGAGGTCGATCAGGGCGCGGGCGGGACGCATGGCGGCTGCCTTATGGTGGTTCGGGTTGAAAACGGTGTCGGCCTCTTCGCGGCTGAAGCCGCTCCCACAGACATTTGCAACGCTGCAGATCCCGTGGGAGCGGCTTCAGCCGCGAAGAGGCCGGTACAGACAAACTTATTGCTGATGAGCCGGCGCTGACTGCCCGTGCTTGGCCGCTTCCCGAGTGTTGCCATACCGGGAAATATCCAGGCCTTCAGCACTGATCTGCGGCTTCTTGCGCGCAATCAGGTCGGCCAGCAGTCGGCCGGAACCACAAGCCATGGTCCACCCCAGCGTACCGTGCCCGGTGTTGAGGAACAGGTTGCGGAACGGGGTGGAGCCCACGATTGGCGTGCCGTCCGGGGTCGCCGGGCGCAGGCCGGTCCAGAAGCTGGCTTCGCTCAGGTCACCGCCGCGAGGATAAAGGTCGTTGACGATCATCTCCAGCGTTTCGCGCCGACGCGGGTTCAGCGACAGGTCAAAACCGGCGATCTCCGCCATGCCGCCCACGCGGATGCGGTTGTCGAAACGGGTGATGGCGACCTTGTAGGTCTCGTCGAGAATGGTCGAGGTCGGCGCCATGTCGGGGTTGGTGATCGGCACGGTCAGCGAGTAGCCCTTGAGCGGGTACACTGGCGCCTTGATGCCCAGCGGCTTGAGCATCTGCGGCGAGTAGCTGCCCAGCGCCAGCACGTAACGGTCGGCGGTTTCCAGCTTGCCGTCGATCCACACACCATTGATGCGGTCGCCAGCGAAGTCCAGGCGCTGAATGTCCTGGCCGAAGCGGAATTCGACACCCAGCTTGAGCGCCATGTCGGCCAGCTTGGTGGTGAACAGTTGGCAGTCGCCGGTCTGGTCGTTGGGCAGGCGCAGGGCACCGGCGAGGATGTTCTTGACCCCGGCCAGGGCCGGTTCGACGCGGGCGATGCCATCGCGGTCGAGCAGTTCATACGGCACACCGGACTGCTCCAGTACGGCGATGTCCTTCGCGGCGGCATCCACTTGAGCCTGGGTGCGGAACAGCTGGGTGGTGCCCAGGGTGCGGCTTTCGTAGGCGATACCGGTTTCGGCGCGCAGTTCGTCGAGGCAGTCGCGGCTGTACTCGGACAGGCGCACCATGCGCTCCTTGTTCACCGCGTAACGGCTGGCGGTGCAGTTGCGCAGCATCTGCGCCATCCACAGATACTGATCGACGTCGCCGGTCAGCTTGATGGCGAGGGGCGCGTGGCGCTCCAGCAGCCACTTGATGGCTTTGAGCGGCACGCCTGGGGCAGCCCAGGGCGAGGCGTAGCCGGGCGAGATCTGGCCGGCGTTGGCAAAGCTGGTTTCCATGGCCACCGCCGGTTGGCGATCGACCACCGTGACCTCGTAACCTTGCCGGGCCAGATAATAGGCACTGGCGGTTCCGATGACACCGCTACCAAGTACCAGAACTCGCATTGTTGATCCCTCGCACGCGGCGCACCGCATTTTTGTTGAAATAGCATGGATGCGCGCAGTATAAAAATTACAGACCAGTGCAATTCACTATATAAAAGCCTATATTTGGCGAGAATTCTCGGCAAAATCGCCTTTCACGGAGGGGCATCCCCTATGAGAACCCAGCACCAGAGCAAGCGTGAACTGGACAAGATCGACCGCAACATCCTGCGGATCCTGCAGAATGACGGGCGTATTTCCTTCACCGAACTGGGCGAGAAAGTTGGGCTTTCCACCACCCCTTGCACCGAACGCGTACGCCGCCTGGAGCGCGAGGGCATCATCATGGGCTACAACGCCCGGCTCAACCCGCAGCACCTGAAGGGCAGCCTGTTGGTGTTCGTCGAAATCAGCCTGGACTACAAGTCGGGCGATACTTTCGAGGAGTTCCGCCGCGCGGTGCTCAAGCTGCCGCATGTGCTGGAATGCCACCTGGTGTCAGGCGATTTCGACTACCTGGTGAAGGCGCGTATTTCCGAGATGGCGTCGTACCGCAAGCTGCTGGGCGACATCCTGCTCAAGCTGCCGCACGTGCGCGAATCGAAGAGCTACATCGTGATGGAAGAGGTGAAGGAAAGCCTCTGCCTGCCGATCCCGGACTGAGGCTAGACCAGCACCTGGCGGGTGGTGGCGATGAACCGGTGCACCAGCTGCTCGGCTTCGGGTTCGATCATCGGTTGCGGGCCGCGCCCACGCGGGCAGGCCATGCGGGGCGTGGTACCGAACAGCCGACAGATCATCGGCCGCTCCTCATAAACGGTGCAGCCATCGGGGCCCAGGTGCACGCAATCCAGGCGTTCCAGCGCAGCGTCCTGCTCGGCCTGCGACTTGCGCGGTAGGCGCGCCATCTCTTCGGCGGACGTGGTGACCGGGCCGCAACAATCGTGGCAGCCGGGCTCGCACTCGAAAGAAGGAATGAGTTCGCGCAGGAACTGGATCTTGTGGCGGTTGCAGGACATGGCTGGGTACGAAGCAGGAATTCAGGCAAGATTATAGGCCCATTCGCCCAGGACCTGCCCAATGATCCACAGCGCGCAGCACGCCGCCTCCTACTATGCCGCCAGCAGCGCGCCACACGCCGACTACCCCTTCCTGCAAGGCGAGCACAGCGCCGACGTGTGCATCGTCGGCGGCGGCTACTCGGGCCTGAATACTGCCATCGAGCTGGCCGAACGCGGCTTGTCGGTAATCCTGCTGGAGGCGCGCAAGCTGGGCTGGGGCGCCAGCGGGCGCAATGGCGGCCAGCTGATTCGTGGCGTCGGCCATGGTCTGGAGCAGTTCCTCCCGGTGATCGGCGAAGAAGGCGTGCGCAGCATGAAGCTGATGGGCCTGGAAGCCGTGGAGATCGTCCGTGAGCGAGTCGAACGCCACGCCATCGCCTGCGACCTGACCTGGGGCTACTGCGACCTGGCAAACAAACCCGGTGAGCTGCAAGGCTTTGCCGAGGATGCCGAGGAACTGCGCAGCCTAGGCTACCGCCACCAACTGCGCCTGGTGCAGAAAGACGAGATCCACAGCGTGGTCGGCTCCGACCGTTACGTCGGCGGCCTGATCGACATGGGCTCGGGGCACCTGCATCCGCTCAACCTGGCGATCGGCGAAGCGGCCGTGGCCAGCCGCCTCGGCGTGCAGCTTTACGAGCAATCGGAAGTCAGCCGCATCGAGTACGGCCCCGAAGTGAAGGTGCACACCGCCCAGGGCCGCGTGCGCGCCAAGACGCTGGTGCTGTGCTGCAACGCCTATCACAACGACCTCAACCGCGAGCTGGGCGGCAAAGTGCTGCCCGCCGGCAGCTACATCATCGCCACCGAGCCGCTCGGCGAGGAACGCGCACGCCAGTTGCTGCCGCAGAACATGGCGGTGTGCGACCAGCGTGTGGCACTGGACTACTATCGCCTGTCCGCCGACCACCGCCTGCTGTTCGGCGGCGCCTGCCATTACTCCGGCCGCGACCCGCAGGACATCGCCGCGTACATGCGGCCGAAGATGCTCAAGGTATTCCCGCAGTTGGCCGACGTGCGCATCGATTTCCAATGGGGCGGCATGATCGGCATCGGTGCCAACCGCCTGCCGCAGATCGGCCGCCTGGCCAGCCAGCCGAACGTCTATTACGCCCAGGCCTACTCCGGTCACGGGTTGAACGCCACGCACCTGGCCGCACGCCTATTGGGCGAGGCGATCAGCGGCCAGCAGAGCGGGCGTTTCGACCTGTTCGCCAAGGTGCCGCACATCACCTTCCCCGGCGGCAAGCATCTGCGCTCGCCGCTGCTGGCGCTGGGGATGCTCTGGCACCGGCTGAAAGAGCTGGTCTAGGTCACCTGAGTACCTATGGGAATGGCACCGGCTTCGCCGGTGTTCGCGGCTGAAGCCGCTCCTACAGGTTGGGAGTCAATCTCTCCAGAAAGGTTTGCTACCTTCTTCCCGAGCCTGCTCCCAGCTCAACCCGATATCCCGCAGCTGGTTGTCATCCAGCTGCAGCAACGCCCTCCGGGTGTGCCAGCGGTGCAGCATCAAGCCCCAACGGCCAAGGCCTGCCGGCGCATTGAAAACCTGGGCCTGCTGCCCCGCTTCCAGTTCCTTGGCCATCAGTTGCAAGCGCACATCGCTCATGCCACCCATCGCTGCGTTCTCCCATTCAGTGGTTACCGTGGAGAAAGCATGCGCGCTGGCAGCGTCGACAATACAGAACCACTACAAGGTTATTATTCCCATACAGAATTGGCGGCCGACGGGCTGAATGCTGTATTTTCAGCGCAACTGTACTGGTCGCTGCCGAAAAGCCGCGCAGGAGTATGCCGTGACGCTCTACCTGAACCTCGCCGAGCTGCTCGGCGCCCGTATCGAGCAAGGCCTGTATCGCCCCGGCCAACGCCTGCCGTCGGTGCGCGCCCTGAGTGTGGAACACGGCGTCAGCCTGAGCACCGTGCAGCAGGCCTACCGCATGCTGGAAGACAGCGGCATGGTCTCGCCACGGCCCAAGTCCGGCTACTTCGTCAGCGACCACCGCCACCTCGCCGCTCTGCCCGCCGTCAGCCGTCCGGCGCAGCGCCCGGTGGACATCTCGCAATGGGAGCAAGTGCTGGAACTGGTGCGCAGCACCCCGCGCAAGGATGTGATCCAGCTGGGCCGCGGCATGCCCGACATCGACAGCCCCAGCCTCAAGCCCTTGCTGCGCAGCCTCGCCCAACTCAGCCGGCGGCAGGACATGCCAGGGCTGTATTACGACAACATCCACGGCAACCTCGCCCTGCGCGAGCAGATCGCCCGGCTGATGCTCGACTCCGGCTGCCGCCTGGGGCCGGCCGACCTGGTGGTGACTACCGGTTGCCACGAAGCGCTGTCGTGCAGCATCCGCGCGGTGTGCGAGCCCGGCGACATCGTCGCGGTCGACTCCCCGAGCTTCCACGGTGCCATGCAGACCCTCAAAGGCCTGGGCATGAAGGCGCTGGAAATCCCCACCGACCCGACCACCGGCATCAGCCTCGAAGCCCTGGAGCTGGCGCTGGAACAATGGCCGATCAAGCTCATCCAGATCACCCCAAGCTGCAACAACCCGCTCGGCTACATCATGCCCGAGGCGCGCAAGAAGGCCCTGCTGAGCCTCGCTCAGCGCTACGACGTGGCGATCCTTGAAGACGATGTGTATGGCGACCTGGCCTACACCTACCCGCGCCCGCGTACCCTCAAGTCATTCGACGACGACGGCCGCGTGCTGCTGTGCAGTTCGTTCTCCAAGACCCTCGCCCCCGGCCTGCGCATCGGCTGGGTGGCGCCGGGTCGTTACCTGGAGCGCGTGCTGCACATGAAGTACATCAGCACCGGCAGCACCGCCACCCAGCCGCAACTGGCCATTGCCGACTTCATCGCAGCCGGGCATTACCAGCCGCACGTACGGCGCATGCGCAGCCAGTACCAGCGCGCTCGCGACCTGATGAGCGATTGGGTGAGCCGTTACTTCCCGGCCGGCACCCGTGTCAGCCGGCCCCAGGGCGGCTTCATGCTGTGGGTGGAGTTGCCTGAACATTTCGACACGCTGCGGCTGAACCGCGCTTTACTGGAACAGGGTGTGCAAGTGGCGGTGGGCAGCATCTTCTCGGCCTCGGGCAAGTTTCGCCACTGCCTGCGCATGAACTTTGCCGCGCGGCCAACGCCTCAGATTGAGGACGCGGTGCGCAAGGTCGGTGAAACCGCCCTTCGTCTACTGGCTGAGGACAACGGCGAAGGGTAACTTTGCGCCGCCCTCTGTGGTCCAAATTCCCAGGCCCTTGCTGCACAGGACGATCCACATTTGAGATTCCAGCGCATTCTGCCTCTGCTGCTGGCGCTGCTCGGCCTAGCAGGCTGTGCCAGCGTTGGTGCCCCCCGCGAAACCAGCCAGGCACTGCCGGCCAAGGATTCTGCCTTCGGCCGCTCGGTCATGCGCCAGGCAGCACCCTATGAAGGCCGCTCGGGCTTTCGTTTGCTGCCCAACAGCAACGAGGCGTTCCGTGCCCGCGCCGAGCTGATCCGCAACGCCCAGGCGAGCATCGACCTGCAGTACTACATCGTCCATGACGGCCTGAGCACCCGCGCGCTGGTCCACGAACTGCTGCGCGCCGCCGACCGTGGCGTGCGTGTGCGCATCCTGCTCGACGACACCACCAGCGATGGCCTGGACACCATCATGGGCACCCTCGACGCCCACCCGAATATCCAGATCCGCGTGTTCAACCCCCTGCACCTGGGCCGCAGTACCGGGGTCACCCGCGCCGTGGGCCGTCTGTTCAACCTCTCGCGCCAGCACCGGCGCATGCACAACAAGCTGTTTCTGGTGGACAACAGCATGGCCATCGTCGGCGGGCGCAACCTGGGCGACGAGTATTTCGATGCCGAGCCCAACTTGAACTTCACCGATATCGACCTGCTCGGCGTCGGCCCGGTGGCCGAGCAGCTGGGGCACGGTTTCGACCAGTACTGGAACAGTGCGCTGAGCCGGCCGATCGGCGACTTCCTCTGGCAACAGCCCGATGCCGAAGACCTGAGTGCCAGCCGCCATCGCCTGGAAGTGTCGCTGGCCGAGGCGCGGGTGAAGCGCAAGGCGTTGTATGACCGTTTGATGGCCTATCAATCCCAGCCGCGCCTTGACGTCTGGCGCAATGAGCTGATCTGGGCCCACAGCTCGGCGCTCTGGGACGCGCCGAGCAAGGTGCTGGCCGATGACGAGCCAGACCCGCACCTGTTGATGAGCCAGCAGCTGGCACCGGACCTGGCCAGCGTGCACAAGGAGCTGATCCTGGTGTCGGCCTACTTCGTGCCGGGCGAGCCGGGGCTGTTGTACCTGACTGGCCGTGCCGATGCCGGGACTTCGGTCAAACTGTTGACCAATGCACTGGAGGCCACCGATGTACCAGCCGTGCATGGAGGCTATGCACCCTACCGCCGCGCGCTGCTCGAACACGGCGTGCAGCTGTTCGAGCTGCGCCGCCAGCCGGGCGACCCCAGCGCCGGGCGCCTGAGCTTCCACGGCAGCTCGGATTCGAGCCTGCACAGCAAGGCGATCGTCTTCGACCGGCGCAAGACCTTCATCGGCTCGTTCAATTTCGACCCGCGCTCGGTGCTGTGGAACACCGAGGTGGGCGTGTTGGTGGATAGCCCGGAGCTGGCCGAATACACCCGCGAACTGGCGCTGCAGGGTATGGCGCCTGCGCTCAGCTACCAGGTGAAGCTGGCCAACGACAAGCTGGTCTGGGTCACCGAGGACAACGGCCAGTTGCACACATTGAACGCAGAGCCCGGTGGGCTCTGGCGGCGGTTCAATGCCTGGATCAGCAAGGCCGTTGGCCTGGAGAAAATGCTCTGACGGTCAGGCGGGCGCCACCTCGAACGCCCCGCGCCGCCGGGTCAACACCACCAGCCCCGCCGCCCCGGCCGCCATCAGCCACAGCAGCGCATGGCCGCTGACCCATTGGCTCCCTGCCCCAGCGAGCAACGGCCCGAGCAGGCAGCCGATGCCCCACAGCTGCGCCACGTGAGCATTGGCCCGCACCAGCGCATCATCGCGATAACGCTCGCCGATCAGTATCAACGACAAGGTGAACAAGCCACCGGCGCTGGCCCCGAACAGCACCCACAATGGCCAGATCACCGGCGTATCCAGCAACAACGGAATCGCCAGGCTGGAAACCATCAAGGTCACCGCACAACCAGTGAACAGTTTTTGCCGTGACATGTGGTCGGCCAAGGCACCGATCGGCAATTGCAACACCGCATCACCCACCACCACGGTACTGACCATAAACAGCGCGATTTCGGTGCTGAAGCCCTGCTGCAGGCAATACACCGGCAGCAGGGTAAGGATCATCGCCTCGAAAGCGGCGAACAACGCAATGGCCCAGGCGATCACCGGCAGCCGGCGGCAGAAGGCGAACAGGTCGCCGAAGGTGACGCTGCAAGCCTCGGTGCTCGGCGCCCCGCCCCGCCCCAGCAGCAGCAAGGGGGCCAGCAGCAACAAGCCAGTCGCGGACCAGAAGCCGAAGTCATCGTCTGAGCCAAGGAAGCCCAGCACCAGCGGCCCGGCCAGCTGGCTCAAGGCATAGCTGCTGCCATACAGCGCCACCAGGCGGCCGCGCCACTGCTCGACCACCAATTGGTTGATCCAGCTTTCGCCGAGGATGAACACCACGGTCAGCGACATACCGATCAGCAAGCGCAGCGCCAGCCACAACGGGTAGCTGGGCAGCAGCGCCAGCAAGCCGATCGACAACGCCCCGCCCCACAGGCACAGGCGCATGGCCGCAGGCACGCCGACCCAACCGGCCAGGCGGCTGGCCAGGCTGGCGCCGAGCAGCACACCGATCGCTGGCATCGCCGCCATCACGCCGATGGCGAAGCTGCCGTAGCCCCAGGCCTCCAGACGCAGGGATACTAGCGGCATGCTCACGCCGAGCGCGAGCCCGACGCTCAGTACCGATGCCAGTACGGCGAAGTAGGTGCCCCAACGCATTTGGCCTCCTAGGCAAAATTCTTGAATGACAGAAACGACAAAGCCGGGACGGCGTTAACCGACCCGGCTGGTGGGGGCTGCTGTGCAGCCCCAGCGACTTACAGCTTGATCCAGGTCGCTTTCAGCTCAGTGTACTTCTCCAGCGCATGCAGCGACTTGTCACGGCCGTTGCCCGACTGCTTGAAGCCACCGAACGGCGCGGTCATGTCGCCGCCGTCGTACTGGTTGACCCAGACGCTGCCGGCGCGCACGGCACGGGCGGTCTTGTGAGCCTTGGAGATGTCCGAGGTCCAGATGCCAGCGGCCAGGCCATACGGCGTGTCGTTGGCGATGGCGATGGCTTCTTCGGCAGTGTCGAAGGCGATCACCGACAGCACTGGGCCGAAGATTTCTTCCTGGGCGATCTTCATGGCGTTGGTCACGCCGTCGAAGATGGTCGGCTCGACGTAGGTGCCACCGGTCTCTTCGAGGGTGCGCTTGCCACCGGCCAGCAGTTTGGCGCCGTCCTGGTGGCCGGCGTCGATGTACGACAGCACGGTGTTCATCTGCTGAGTGTCGACCAGCGCACCGACGGTGGTCTGTGGGTCCAGCGGGTTGCCTGGCTTCCAGCCCTTGAGGGCCTCGACCACCATAGGCAGGAACTTGTCCTTGATCGAGCGCTCGACCAGCAGGCGCGAACCTGCGGTGCAGACTTCGCCCTGGTTGAAGGCGATGGCGCTGGCGGCAGATTCGGCGGCGGCTTGCAGGTCCGGAGCGTCGGCGAAGACGATGTTCGGGCTCTTGCCACCGGCCTCCAGCCAGATGCGCTTCATGTTCGACTCACCCGCGTAGATCATCAGCTGCTTGGCGATCTTGGTCGAACCGGTGAACACCAGGGTGTCGACGTCCATGTGCAGGGCCAGGGCCTTGCCAACGGTGTGACCATAGCCTGGCAGCACGTTCAGCACACCGGCCGGGATGCCGGCTTCGATGGCCAGTTGGGCGATGCGGATGGCGGTCAGCGGCGATTTTTCGGACGGCTTGAGCACCACCGAGTTACCGGTGGCCAGGGCCGGGCCGAGTTTCCAGCAAGCCATCAGCAGCGGGAAGTTCCACGGTACGATGGCACCGACCACACCCACTGGCTCGCGGGTAACCAGGCCAAGTTGGTCATGCGGGGTTGGCGCGACTTCGTCGTAGACTTTGTCGATGGCTTCGGCGTTCCAGTGCAGGGCTTGCGCTGCGCCTGGGATATCTATGGTGGAGGAGTCACCGATCGGCTTGCCCATGTCGAGGGTTTCGAGCAGCGCCAGCTCTTCGACGTTCTTGCGCAGCAGCTCGGCGAAGCGGATCAGCTTGGCCTTGCGCTTGGCCGGGGCCAGCTGCGACCAGACGCCGGAATTGAAAGTAGCGCGGGCGTTTTCCACGGCGCGGTTGGCGTCGGCCAGGTCGCAGCTGGCGACCTTGGCCAGGAAGCGTCCGTCGACCGGGCTCAGGCAGTCGAATGTTTCACCGGATGCGGCGTCGGTGTATTCGCCGTTGATGAAGGCGCGGCCTTCGATCTTCAGTTGCTGGGCACGTTGTTCCCAGTCCGCACGGGTCAGGGTGGTCATACGAAACTCCTCCTCTTGTTTAGGTGCAACGCCGCACTGAGGACTCACTGGCGTTGTCAGAATTCTGGCCGGGCGACGAGCGCACACGGGCAAGCGATACCCTAAACCAGGCCGGGTAAACTATCAATATATTTGACACGAATGGCCTAAAAGCCTACTGATGTGCATTTTATTAAACAACAACAGGAGCCGTACCATGAGTATCGCCAGCATCATCGACTTCGCCCAGGTGCTCACCGAGGCTGAACGCTACCGCCCGGCGGCGGAAAAAATTCTCAAGGGCGAGCCGGACCAGGCTGTCTACAACCATTACTCCAGCCCGTGCGGGCAGTTCGCTGCGGGCGTGTGGGAAGGTGAAGTCGGGCAATGGACAGTGAACTACACCGAACATGAATATTGCGAGATCGTTCAAGGCGTTTCGGTGCTGCGCGATCAGGATGGCGCTGCCAAGACCCTGCGTGCCGGTGATCGGTTCGTCATCCCGGCGGGCTTCAAGGGCACCTGGGAGGTGCTGGAGCCATGCCGCAAGATCTATGTGATGTTCGAGCAGAAGTAGCAGACATAAAAAAACCCGCGTCCTTTCGGATGCGGGTTTTTGTCAGGTCGCCGATCAATTACTTGATCTTGGCTTCCTTGTATACCACGTGCTTGCGAACAACCGGATCGTATTTCTTGATCTCGATTTTGTCCGGAGTGGTGCGCTTGTTCTTGTCGGTGGTGTAGAAGTGGCCGGTACCGGCACTCGAAACCAGACGGATCAATTCACGCATGATGTTCTCCCTTAGACCTTGGCGCCAGCTTTACGGATGTCAACCAGAACGGCGTCGATGCCGCGCTTGTCGATGATACGCATGCCTTTGGCGGAAACGCGCAGACGCACGAAACGGTTCTCGGACTCAACCCAGAAACGGTGGTGCTGCAGGTTCGGCAGGAAACGACGACGGGTTTTGTTGTTTGCGTGGGAAATGTTGTTCCCGGTTACTGGACCCTTACCAGTAACTTGACAGACTCTCGACATGACTCAGCCCTCTAAAACCACATGCCCAACCCGGCATGGGTTGGCCGCTTAATCTCTCAGTCTTTGGCGCCAGGCGCCGTGATTCTGGAGGTCTTATCGACCGGATCCGCTGATGCGACAGGCCGAGCCCCTAGAAAAGAGCGCTGCTTTATACCAGAAAGACTGCGTTGCAACAACAGATGATGAGCATCTGACTGAGACAAATCGTGCGCGAGCAGCATAGCGGCTAGCGCGGCGCACTGTCGACCACTCGTCGCCAGCCGGCAGAAAAAGGGGGTAGTCATTTGCCGATGCGCACACTAGGGTAGGACGTTTCCAGACTGCACCGGCAGATGGGCCAATGATCAGCCAAGGAGCCACCATGCGTGCTGCCGCCCTTTCCTTATTCTTCACCTCCCTGTTAGCCGCAGGCATTGCCCAGGCTGCCCCGCTGAGTGTCTGCAGCGAAGCCAGCCCCGAAGGCTTCGATGTGGTCCAGTACAATTCGCTGACCACCACCAACGCCTCGGCGGACGTGCTGATGAACCGCCTGGTCGAGTTCGACGCCACGCAAGGCAAGGTCGTACCGAGCCTGGCGCAAAGCTGGACAGTCTCGGCCGATGGCATGGTCTACGACTTCAAGCTGCGAGACGGCGTCAAATTTCACACCACGCCGTACTTCAAGCCCAGCCGCGAACTGAATGCCGATGACGTGCTGTTCAGCTTCCAGCGCATGCTCTACCCCGCCCACGCCTGGCACAAGTCGGCTCCGGGTGGCTACCCGCACGCGCAGTCGCTGCAGTTGGGCAGCCTGATCAAGTCGATCGAGGCCGCTGACGGCAACACTGTGCGCTTCACCCTGACCCACGCCGACGCCACCTTCCTGGCCACCCTGAGCATGGGCTTCGCCTCGATCTACTCCGCCGAGTACGCCGACAAGCTGCTCAAGGCCGGCACCCCTGAAAAGCTCAACACCCAGCCGATCGGCACCGGCCCGTTCGTCTTCCAGCGCTTCCAGAAAGACGCCGTGGTGCGCTACCGCGCCAACCCCGATTACTTCGCCGGCAAGCCGGCGGTTGACCCGCTGATCTTCGCCATCACCACTGACGCCAACGTGCGCCTGCAAAAGCTCAAGCGCGGCGAGTGTCAGGTCGCCCTGTCGCCCAAACCGCTGGACGTCGCCGAAGCGGGCAAGGACGGTAACCTCAAGGTCGCCACCACGCCGGCCTTCATGACCGCCTTCGTCGCCATCAACAGCGAACACCCGCCGCTGGACAAACCCGAGGTGCGCCAGGCGATCAACCTGGCGTTCGACAAGCAGGCCTACCTCAAGGCCGTATTCGAAGACACCGCCACCGCCGCCAACGGCCCCTACCCGCCCAACACCTGGAGCTATGCCAAGGACTTGCCCGGCTACCCGCTGGACCTGAAAAAAGCCAAGGCACTGCTGACCAAGGCCGGCTTCCCCGAAGGTTTCAGCACCACGATCTGGACCCGCCCTTCGGGCAGCCTGCTCAACCCCAACCCGAGCCTCGGCGCGCAGATGTTGCAGGCAGACCTCGGCAAAATCGGCATCAAGGCCGAGATCCGCGTGATCGAATGGGGCGAGCTGATTCGCCGCGCCAAGGCCGGCGAGCATGATCTGCTGTTCATGGGCTGGGCCGGCGACAACGGAGACCCTGACAACTTCCTCAGCCCGCAGTTTTCCTGTGCAGCGGTCAAGTCGGGGACCAACTTCGCGCGGTTCTGCGATAACCGCCTGGATCAGCTGATCAGCGCCGGGCGCACGACCAACGACCAGAGCGTACGCAGCCGGCTGTACCAGCAGGCGCAGACGTTGATTCAGCAGCAGGCGTTGTGGGTGCCGCTGGCGCATCCGACGGCGGCGACGTTGTTGCGCGATGGGGTCGAGGGGTATGAGGCGAGCCCGTTTGGGCGGCTGGATTTCAGTAAGGTTTCGGTGAACCGCTGAACCTGTGCCGGCCTCTTCGCGGCGGTCCGACGTCTCGGCAAGCCCACGAAGAGGCCGCAACTGTCAGCACAAAGCCCTAGGCCACGATCCACCCCTGCTCCACCATCGACAACGGCTCCCCGTCGCCCACGATGATGTGATCCAGCACCCGCACATCGATCAGCGCCAGCCCCCGTTTCAGCGAGACCGTCAGATGCACATCATCCTGGCTCGGCTCGCTGTTACCCGAAGGATGGTTATGGCACAGAATCAATGCCGCCGCGTTGTGCTGCAGCGCCCGCCGTACCACTTCGCGCGGATAGACACTGGCCCGGTCGATGGTGCCTCTGAACAGAATCTCGAAGGCCAGCGGCCTATGTTTGGTATCCAGAAACAGACAGCCAAACACCTCGCTCGCCTCATGCCGCAGCATGGATTTCAGATAACTGCGCACTGCCGCCGGGCTGTCCATGACCGACTCGCGCTCGATGGTGGTTGCCAAGTGCCGTCGCCCGATCTCCAGCAATGCCTGTAACTGGCTGTACCTCACCGGCCCCAGCCCAAGCTCGCCCACGAAGGCTTCCCGACTGGCCTCCAGCAACTGACGCAACCCACCAAACTTCAGCAGAAGCCCTCTCGCCAGCTCCACGACATTGCGTCCGCGAACGCCCGAGCCGAGAAACACCGCCAGCAGTTCAGCGTCAGTCAGGCTCCCTGCCCCACGCTTCAACAACTTCTCCCTAGGCCGTTCATCCGCCGGCCACTCCCTGATATTCATCCCCGCTCCTTGGTCCTGCTGTGGCCCGTTTAACCCGTGTGTTAATCTATTTCGCCTCGTACATGCGACGTTGTGCCGCAGGCATTTCTGCAACGTCGCCGCCCGCTCTCACTGGAATAAGGCAAGCCTATGCAGCGGCTGTATCGCAAGCGCATCGTTCTCGGCGTGGGGGGCGGCATTGCCGCCTACAAGAGCGCCGAGCTGATCCGCCGTCTCCTGGAGCACGGCGCGCAGGTGCGCGTCGTCATGACCCGTGGTGGCGCTGAATTCATCACCCCGCTGACCCTGCAGGCGTTGTCCGGCCACCCGGTGCACATGGACCTGCTCGACCCTGCCGCCGAAGCGGCCATGGGCCACATCGAACTGGCCAAGTGGGCCGACCTGGTACTCATCGCCCCGGCCACCGCCGACCTGATGGCGCGCATGGCCCAAGGCATGGCAGACGACCTGCTGACCACTTTGGTGCTGGCCACCGACGCCACCGTGGCGGTCGCCCCGGCCATGAATCAGGCGATGTGGCGCGACCCGGCGACACAAGCCAACCTTGAACTGCTCAAGACCCGCGGCATCCAGGTGTTCGGCCCAGCCTCCGGCAGCCAGGCCTGTGGCGACGTCGGCCTGGGCCGCATGCTAGAGGCCACCGACCTGGCCTGGTGCGCGGCCGAAAGCTTCAAACGCCAGGCGCTCACCGGCAAACACGTGCTGATCACCGCCGGCCCGACCCAGGAAAACATCGATCCGGTGCGTTACATCACCAATCATAGCTCCGGGAAGATGGGCTTCGCCCTGGCCGAAGCGGCCGCCGAAGCCGGGGCTCGGGTGACCCTCGTTACCGGCCCGGTGCACCTGCAAACGCCCGACCGTGTCAACCGCATCGACGTGGTCAGCGCGCGGGACATGCTCGCGGCCTGTGAAGCCGCCATGCCCTGCGACCTGTTCATCGCCTCGGCAGCGGTCGCGGACTACCGCCCAGAAGTGGTTGCCGCGCAAAAGCTCAAGAAGGATCCTACGACCGGCGACGGCATGCTGCTGCAGATGGTGCGCAATCCCGATATCCTTGCCACCATCGCTGGCCGCACCGACCGCCCGTTCAGCGTCGGCTTCGCCGCCGAGACCGAACACCTGCTCGATTACGCCACGCGCAAGCTCAAGGACAAGAACCTCGACCTGATCGTCGCCAATGATGTGGCCAACCCCAGCATCGGCTTCAACAGCGAAGAAAACGCCCTGACCGTGATCGACCGCCAGCAGCACCAGACCCTCTTCGCGCAGACCAGCAAAGGCAAGATCGCCCGGCAACTGGTCGCCTTCATCGCCGAACGGCTCAACAAGGTTCAATAAGTTACATGCACGCTCTTCAAGCCAAGATCCTCGACAAACGCCTGGGCAACGAATTCCCGCTGCCGCAGTACGCCACCCCAGGCTCCGCCGGCCTCGACCTGCGCGCGCTGCTGAAAGAAGACACCGTTCTAGAGCCGGGCCAGACCCTGCTGATCCCCACCGGCCTGTCGATCTACATCGGCGACCCGGGCCTCGCGGCCATGATCCTGCCGCGTTCGGGCCTGGGCCATAAGCACGGCATCGTGCTGGGCAACCTGGTTGGCCTGATCGATTCGGACTACCAGGGCGAGCTGATGGTGTCGTGCTGGAACCGCGGCAATACGCCGTTCACCATCGCCGTTGGCGAGCGCATCGCACAGCTTGTGCTGGTGCCTGTGGTACAAGCGCATTTCGACATCGTCGAGGCCTTCGACGAAAGCCAGCGCGGCACCGGCGGATTCGGTCACTCCGGCAGCCACTGAGCCGCCCGTCGACCGTTCAGGCCAAGGATGGCGAACTCTCTGGCGAAACCATCGTCCAAGCGTTCAGTTTGCGCCTGCCCAGGCAGCCTTTGACTAATGGAGTTTCCAGAGATGAACGACATGGCCCACCTGGTCCCCGCATTGCCCGAGAGCATCTTCCGCGCCTATGACATCCGCGGCGTGGTCGGCAAGACCCTGCATGCCGAGACGGCCTACTGGATCGGCCGCGCCATCGGCGCGCAGACCCTTGCCCAGGGCGAACCGCAGATCTCCGTAGGCCGTGACGGCCGCCTCTCCGGCCCGATGCTGGTCGAGCAACTGATCAAAGGCCTGGTGGAAGCCGGTTGCCAGGTCAGCGACGTCGGCCTGGTGCCGACTCCAGCCCTGTATTACGCCGCCAATGTGCTGGCCGGCAAGTCGGGAGTGATGCTCACCGGCAGCCACAACCCGTCGGACTACAACGGGTTCAAGATCGTCATCGCTGGCGATACCTTGGCCAACGAACAGATCCAGGCCCTGCTGACCCGCCTCAAGACCGATGCCCTGCCCCGTGCCGAAGGCAGCGTGCAGAAGGTCGAGATCCTTGAGCGCTATTATCAGCAGATCGTCGCCGACGTGAAACTGGCGAAGAAGCTCAAGGTGGTGGTCGACTGCGGCAACGGCGCAGCCGGCGTAATCGCGCCGCAGCTGATCGAAGCCCTGGGCTGCGAGGTGATTCCGCTGTTCTGTGAGGTGGATGGCAACTTCCCTAACCACCACCCGGACCCAGGCAAGCCGGAAAACCTCGAAGACCTGATCGCCAAGGTCAAGGAAACAGGCGCCGACATCGGCTTGGCCTTCGACGGTGACGGCGACCGCGTCGGCGTGGTGACCAACACCGGCAACATCGTCTACCCCGACCGCCTGCTGATGCTGTTCGCCCAGGACGTGCTGGCCCGCAACCCGAATGCCGAGATCATCTTCGACGTCAAATGCACCCGTCGCCTGACCCCGCTGATCGAACAGCACGGCGGCCGCGCGCTAATGTGGAAGACCGGCCATTCGTTGATCAAGAAGAAGATGAAGCAGACCGGCTCGCTGCTGGCCGGCGAGATGAGTGGGCACATCTTCATCAAGGAGCGCTGGTACGGCTTCGACGACGGCATCTACAGCGCCGCGCGCCTGCTTGAGATCCTCAGCAAGGCCGATCAGGACGCCGAAAGCCTGTTCGCCGCGTTCCCGAACGATATTTCCACGCCGGAAATCAACATTGATGTGACCGACGAGGGTAAATTCAGCATCATTGATGCACTGCAACGCGACGCCGACTGGGGCGACGCCAGCCTGACCACCATCGACGGTGTGCGGGTCGACTACGCCCAGGGCTGGGGCCTGGTGCGCGCTTCCAACACCACGCCGGTGCTGGTACTGCGCTTCGAGGCTGAAAGCGACGCCGAGTTGCAACGTATCAAGGATGTTTTCCGCGCGCAGTTGCTGCGGGTTGCCCCTGAGCTGCAACTGCCGTTCTGACCGACTATCTGTTCCTTACAGGAGCCCTGCATGACCCTCGATCGCGATGCCGCTTCCCATGTAGCCGAAGTTTTGTCCGAGGCGCTGCCTTACATTCGCCGCTTTGTCGGCAAAACGCTGGTGATCAAGTACGGCGGCAACGCGATGGAGAGCGAAGAGCTCAAGACCGGCTTCGCCCGGGACATCGTGCTGATGAAGGCCGTGGGCATCAACCCGGTAGTCGTGCACGGCGGCGGCCCGCAGATCGGCGACCTGCTCAAGCGCCTGTCGATCGAAAGCCACTTCATCGATGGCATGCGCGTCACCGACGCGGCGACCATGGACGTGGTTGAGATGGTGCTGGGTGGCCAGGTCAACAAGGACATCGTCAACCTGATCAACCGCCACGGCGGCAGCGCCATCGGCCTGACCGGCAAGGACGCGGAGCTGATCCGCGCCAGGAAGCTCACTGTCAGCCGCCAGACGCCAGAGATGACCCAACCGGAAATCATCGACATCGGCCACGTCGGCGAGGTGGTCAGCGTCAACACCGACCTGCTGAACATGCTGGTGAAAGGCGATTTCATCCCGGTGATCGCGCCAATCGGCGTGGGCGCCAACGGTGAGTCGTACAACATCAACGCGGACCTTGTGGCCGGCAAGGTGGCCGAAGCGCTGAAAGCCGAGAAGCTGATGCTGCTGACCAACATCGCCGGCCTGATGGACAAGCAAGGCCAGGTCCTGACCGGCCTGACCACCGAGCAGGTCAACGAACTGATCGCCGATGGCACCATCTACGGCGGCATGCTGCCGAAGATCAAGTGCGCGCTGGATGCCGTCCAGGGCGGCGTGACGACCTCGCACATCATCGACGGACGCGTGCCGAATGCGGTGTTGCTGGAGATCTTCACCGACAGCGGTGTGGGTACTTTGATCAGCAACCGCAAGCGTCACTGATAACCTGCCCCGGCCTCTTCGCGGGTAAACCCGCTCCCACAGGAATGTCGCAGCCCTCCAAGCCAGCGCTGTACCTATGGGAGCGGGTTTACCCGCGAAAGGGCCGGGACAGCAGAAACAAAAAAGGCGGCCTTCTCACGAAGGTCGCCTTTTTTCGTTACCCGGCCGAGATCAGATTCCGTACTGTGCCCGGTAAGCCTCAACAGCTGGCAGATGCTGCTTGAGCTGCGGGTCGTCCGCCAGGAACTCCAGCACCTGGGTCAGCGAAACGATGCTGACCACCGGAATACCGAAGTCGCGCTCCACTTCCTGGATCGCCGACAGCTCGCCATTGCCGCGCTCTTCGCGGTTGAGTGCGATCAACACGCCAGCGGCCTTGGCCTGCTGGGCGTTGATGATCTGCATGACCTCGCGAATGGCGGTACCGGCGGTGATCACGTCGTCGATGATCAGTACCTCACCGGCCAGCGGCGCGCCGACCAGGCTGCCGCCTTCGCCGTGATCCTTGGCTTCCTTGCGGTTGAAGCACCACGGCACGTCGAGCTGGTGTTGGTCGGCCAGGGCCACTGCAGTGGTCGCCGCCAGGGGAATACCCTTGTAGGCCGGGCCGAACAGCACGTCGAACGGGATCTTGCTGTCGACGATGGCTGCAGCGTAGCAACGCCCCAGCTCAGCCAGGGCGGAACCGGTGTTGAACAGGCCGGCATTGAAGAAATACGGGCTGGTACGCCCCGATTTCAGGGTGAATTCACCGAAGCGCAGCACGCCGCGATCGATGGCAAAACGGATGAAGTCGCGCTGATACGGCTGCATGTAAGGTCCCGGACACCACGGATTTAGCTAAATGGGTTGAGCTCGGGTATCATACACGCACGAGATTTTTGGGGCCATTTATGCGGATCATCAGTGTGAACGTGAATGGCATTCAGGCTGCAGCCGAGCGTGGATTGCTCAGCTGGTTGCAAGCCCAGAATGCCGACGTCATCTGCCTTCAGGATACCCGCGCCTCGGCCTTTGAACTCGACGACCCAGCTTTCCAGCTCGATGGCTATTTCCTTTATGCCTGCGACGCGGAGGTGCCCGCCCAAGGTGGCGTGGCACTTTACTCGCGCATGCAGCCCAAGGCAGTCATCACCGGCCTGGGCTTCGAGACAGCCGACCGCTACGGGCGTTATCTGCAAGCAGATTTCGACAAAGTCAGTATTGCCACCTTGCTGCTGCCTTCGGGTATGAACGGCGACGAAGACTTGAACCAGAAATTCAAGTTGATGGACGACTTCGGCAAGTACCTGGACAAGCAGCGCCGCAAGCGCCGCGAGTACATTTACTGCGGCTCGTTCTACGTGGCGCAGCAGAAGCTCGACATCAAGAACTGGCGTGACAGCCAGCAGTCGCCGGGCTTCCTGGCGCCGGAGCGGGCCTGGATGGACGCAATCACCGGCGAGATGGGCTACGTCGATGCCCTGCGCGAAGTCAGCCGTGAAGGCGACCAGTACAGCTGGTGGCCGGACAACGAGCAGGCCGAGATGCTCAACCTGGGCTACCGGTTCGACTACCAGATCCTCACGCCGGGCCTGCGCCGCTTCGTGCGCAATGCCCGCCTGCCGCGTCAGCCGCGCTTCTCGCAACATGCGCCGCTGATCGTCGACTATGACTGGACGTTGACTATCTGAATGCTATTCAGACACAAAAAAGCCGACATCACTGTCGGCTTTTTCGTATCTACACGAGCGATCAGTCGGCCAACGCGGCCTGCTGCAGTTCGAAGATCTCGTTCATGCCCTTCTGCGCCAGCGCCAGCATGGCGTTGAAGTCTTCAGGCTGGAACGGCGCACCTTCAGCGGTGCCCTGCACTTCGATGAAACCACCGGCGCTGGTCATGACCACGTTCAGGTCGGTCTCGGCAGCGGAGTCTTCCAGGTAGTCGAGGTCGAGCACCGCTTCGCCCTGGTACATGCCCACCGAGACAGCGGCGATCATGTGCTTGAGCGGGTTGCCGGCCTTCAGGCCGCCGCGCTTCTTGATTACGGCCAGGGCATCGACCAGCGCAACCATGGCGCCGGTGATCGACGCAGTACGGGTGCCACCGTCGGCCTGGATCACGTCGCAGTCGATGTACAGAGTGATGTCACCGAGTTTGCTCATGTCCAGCGCGGCACGCAGCGAACGGCCGATCAGACGCTGGATTTCGAGGGTGCGGCCACCCTGCTTGCCACGGCTGGCTTCACGCTGGTTACGCTCGCCGGTGGAACGCGGCAGCATGCCATACTCGGCGGTCAGCCAGCCTTGGCCCTGGCCTTTGAGGAAGCGCGGCACGCCGTTCTCGACGCTGACCGTGCAGATGACCTTGGTGTCACCGAACTCGACCAGTACCGACCCTTCGGCGTGCTTGGTGTAGTTGCGGGTGATGCGGATCGAGCGGAGCTGATCGGCGGCGCGACCACTTGGACGTTTCATCTGGGATACCTGTACTGGGACTTTGAATCTGCCCATCATTATAGAGCCCGCTGCCCGCATAGGACATGCCTATTGTCGCGCCCTCGGCAGCCCGTCGCTTTTTCTGACCCGCAAGCAGGCGCTCGGTAACATGGTCGGATTGGGCGCCGGGGGGCGCACTGCGCTACAATCCCGCGCCTTCCATTCAATTACGCGAGGTACTCTCCATGGTGCACAGCATGACCGCTTTTGCTCGTGTCGAGCGCGCCGGCAGCCAAGGCACCCTGGTCTGGGAACTGCGCTCGGTCAACCACCGCTACCTCGAACCGCACCTGCGCCTGCATGACGCCCTGCGCGACCTCGAAGGCGCAGTGCGTGAAGGCCTGCGCCAGGGCCTGTCGCGCGGCAAGGTCGAATGCACCTTGCGCCTGCACGAAGACAGCAACGGCAAACCGCTGAAGGTCGACCGCGAGCGCGCCGCGCAACTGGTCGCCGCCGCCGAAGAAGTAGCTGGCCTGATCAAGCAGCCAGCGCCGCTCAACCCGCTGGAAGTGCTGTCCTGGCCGGGAGTGCTGGTGGCCGATGCCAACGACCCCCAGGCGCTCAACGCCGAAGCCTTGGCACTGTTCGACGAAGCCTTAGCCGAACTCAAGGCCGGGCGTCAGCGCGAAGGCCAGGAGCTGGCCCGGCTGATCAACGAGCGCCTGGACAACATGGCCACCGAGGTCACCACCCTGCGCGCCCTGGTGCCGCAGATGCTGGCGGCCCAGCGGCAGAAGATCATCGACCGCTTCGGCGACCTCAAGGCCGAGCTCGACCCGCAGCGCCTGGAGCAGGAGATGGTGCTGCTGGCGCAGAAGAGCGACGTTGCCGAGGAACTCGACCGCCTCAGCACCCACGTCAACGAAGTGCGCCGGGTGCTCAAGTCCGGCGGCGCCGCCGGGCGGCGCCTGGACTTCCTGATGCAGGAACTCAACCGCGAGGCCAACACGTTGGGCTCCAAGGCCTTCGACCCGCGTAGCACGCAAGCGGCGGTCAACCTGAAGGTGCTGATCGAACAGATGCGTGAACAAGTACAGAACATCGAGTAAGGCCACCCCGACCATGAATCACAGCAGCGGCACCCTCTATATCGTTTCGGCACCTTCGGGTGCTGGCAAGACCAGCCTGGTCAACGCTCTGATCAAGGCAGACAAGCGCGTCAGTGTTTCCGTTTCGCACACCACGCGCAACAAGCGCCCCGGCGAGGAACACGGCGTCAACTATCACTTCGTCAGCCATGACGAGTTCAAGGCACTGATCGACGAGAAGGATTTCCTTGAACACGCAGAAGTCTTCGGCAACTTCTATGGCACTTCGCGCAGCGCGCTGCAGCAAGTGCTGGATCGAGGCGATGACCTGATTCTGGAAATCGACTGGCAAGGCGCCCGTCAGGTCCGCGAGCTGATGCCTGAAGCGCGCTCGATCTTCATCCTGCCACCGAGCCAGGAAGCGCTGCGCCAGCGCTTGGACGGGCGCGGCCAGGACAGCGAAGAGATCATCGCCGGGCGTATGAAAGAAGCGGTCAGCGAGATGGAGCACTACAACGAGTACGAATACGTCATCATCAATGACAACTTCGACGAGGCGCTGGAGGAGTTGAAAGCGGTGTTCGTGGCCAACCGCTTGCTGCTGAAGAAGCAGCAGCAGCGACATGAGACGCTGCTGAAGCAACTGATCGGCTGAAAAACCTGTAGGAGCGGCTTCAGCCGCGAACACCGGCGAAGCCGGTGCCATTCACCGCGTCGCTTGCTTCGCGGCTGAAGCCGCTCCCACAGGTATGTTCATTCCTGCAACTGCAAGGTCGCCTGCTGACGCAGGGTAGCCCCCAGGAAGTAAGCCGGCGCGCGCATCCGCGACAACATCATCAGCACGATCCCCAGTGCCGAGATGATCGCTGCAATCACAAACACCAAGCCCAATCCGCCCACATGCGAGCCACTGCCGAAGTCCGGCGAGGCGCTGTCGATGGCGGTACGCACGAAGATCACCGACAAAATCACCCCACCCACCAGCGGGCACACACCGCGCATGAAGAAGTGGCGCAGGCTGGTGAACAGGCTGTGGCGGAAGTACCAGACGCACGCAAACGCGGTCAGCGAATAGTAGAAGCAGATCATCATGCCCAGCGCGGTGATGGTGTCAGCCAGTACGTTTTCGCTCAGGCTGCGCATGGTCACATAGAACAGGCCCGCCGCTACCCCGGCGCAGATGGTCGCGTAGCGCGGCGTCTGCGAACGCGGGCAGACACTGGCGAATTTCTGCGGCACCGCGCCGTAGTAACCCATGGCAAGCAACGTGCGCGCGGGCGAAACGAAGGTCGACTGCAACGATGCGGCAGTGCTGGCCAGCACGGCGATCGACATCAGGATCGCCAGTGGCCCCATCACTGGACCGGCCAAGTGGGCGAAGACGTTCTCCTGGATGCGCGGGTTGTTCAGGCCCAGGCCCTGCTCGCTGATACCGGCGAACTGCAGGGTAGCGATGGCAGTGACCAGGTACAGACCAAGAATCAGCAGCACGGTCCAGGTCGCGGCCTTGCCCGGCACTTCATCGCTGCCGATGGATTCTTCGCTGACGGTCAGGCACACGTCCCAGCCCCAGAAGATGAAGATCGACAGTGACAGGCCAGCAGCGAAGGCCGAGAACGACTCGACACCGAACGGGTTGAACCAGGCCAGATCGAACGCCAGCGGCGGGGGCGCAGTGGTCTCGCTGAAGGCGGCGAAAGCAAAGCCGATCAGCACCAACAGCTGCAACGCCACCAGGCCATATTGCACGGTCATCGTAGTGGCCATGCCGCGACAACAGATCCACACCGCCATGGCGATGAACACGCAGCAGGTGGTGATGTTGATCAATAAGTTGTCCGCGAGAGCCGCCAGCTCAGGGTTGCCGGTGATCTGGCTGAGGAACAGATAAAAGAAGTCGACGGCCACGCCCGCCAGGTTGGACAACACGATGGTGGTGGCGACGACCAACCCCCAACCGCCGATCCAGCCAATCATCGGGCCGAACGCACGGGCCGACCAGGTAAAGGACGTGCCGCTGTCAGGCTCTGCCGAGTTCAGCTCGCGGTAGCCCAGGGCGACCAGCAGCATGGGCAGGAAACCGACGATGAACACGGCGGGAAGGTGCGCACCGACCTCCCGCACGGTGGGGCCAAGGGCGCCGGTCAGGGTGTAGACCGGGGCGATCGTGGAAATGCCCAGCACCACGCTGGCCAGCAGGCCGAGTCGGCCTTTGGCCAGGCCTTTGCTGCGCTGTGTGCTGCCCGAGTCGGCCGCATCGGGTGGGCGGCCGGCTTCTGTGTAATTGCTCATGAGTATTTGCCGTAACTATTGGAATTGTTGTCACAGGCCTTGCGAACAAGGCGCTTTCACTCATTGAAAGCTTGCGAATCGGTATCGGTCATCCAAGACCTTCGGGTAAGACCCTACCGTGCAGCATGGGCAATGCAGGCCTCGCGGAAGGCCTGGAACAGGCGCAGCGAGACCGGGTTGTCGGCAAAACGCCATTCCGGGTGCCACTGCACGCCGAGCACAAAGCCCGGCGCATCAGGCATCGACACCGCTTCGATCAGGCCATCCGGGGCCCTTGCCTCGACACGCAGGCCAGGGGCCAGGCGGTCGATGCCCTGGCTGTGCAGCGAGTTGACCTCGAACTGCGCAGCCAGGCCCAGGCGCTCGAACACCCCGCCTGGCGCAATGCCGACGGGGTGACGAGGGCCGTACTGCACCTCCAGGGGTGCGTCCTCAGGTTCTCGGTGGTCCAGGTAGCCGGGCAGCTCCTGCACGCGCTGGTGCAGGCTGCCGCCAAGGGCCACGTTCAATTCCTGGAAACCACGGCAGATGCAGAACACCGGCACACCGGCGTCTATGGCCGCCTGCAGCAGCGGCAGGGTCAGGCGGTCACGTGCAAGGTCGTGCCGGGTCCCTTCCGTGCTGGGGGCGCCATTGTAATGATGCGGCTCGATATTTGAAGGCGAGCCGGTAAAAAGAATGCCGTCGAGCCTGGCCAGCAACGCCTGCGTGTCGCTCCCGCCATCGCGGGCCGGCAGGATCAGCGGCAGCCCGGCAAAACCGGCGGCCTCGACATACTTGTCGCCGACTGTGTGCGACGAGTTCTTTCCCACCTGCTGACGGCAGGCGCTGACACCGATCAAAGGGACCGCAGTTGCGCTCATGGGCTTACACCGTGTGCAGGTACCAGTTGTACTCAAGGTCGGAAATCGACACTTCGAACTCGGCCAGTTCGCTTTCCTTGCAGGCCACGAAGATATCGATGTAGTCCGGGCTGATGTATTGGTTGAGCACTTCGCTGTCATCCAGCGCGCGCAGGGCGTCACGCAGGTTGTTCGGCAGGCTCTGTTCCAACTGCTCGTAGGAATTGCCTTCGATCGGCGCACCCGGCTCGACCTTGCTGGTCAGGCCGTGGTGAATGCCGGCCAGGATCGCCGCGAGCATCAGGTAAGGGTTGGCGTCGGCGCCCGCCACGCGGTGCTCGATGCGCACGTTTTCGCTGCTGTCGGTCGGCACGCGAACGGCCACCGTGCGGTTGTCCAGGCCCCAGCTCGGCGCGTTCGGCACGTAGAACTGCGCGCCAAAACGGCGGTACGAGTTGATGTTCGGGCAGAGGAAGGCCATCGACGCCGGCATGGTTTCCAGTACGCCGCCAATGGCATGGCGCAGGGCGTCGCTTTGCAGCGGGTCTTCATGGCTGAAGATGTTCTTGCCGGTTTTCTTGTCCAGCAGCGAGATATGCACATGCAGGCCGTTGCCCGCCTGGCCCGGGTAGGGCTTGGCCATGAAGGTGGTGTCCATTTCATGGTCGTAGGCAACGTTCTTGATCAGGCGCTTGAGCAGAATCGCGTAGTCGCACGCCTTGAGCGGGTCGGCCACATGGTGCAGGTTGACTTCGAACTGCGCCGGGGCGCTTTCCTTGACGATGGCATCGGCTGGCAGGCCTTGCTCCTTGGCCGCTTCCAGCATGTCCTGCAGGCAGTCGGCATATTCGTCGAGGTCGTCGATCAGGTACACCTGGGTCGACTGCGGGCGCTTGCCGGAGAGCGGCGAGCGCGGCGGCTGCGGCCGGCCGTTGAGGTTGTCCTGGTCGATCAGGTAGAACTCCAGCTCGAACGCGGCGCAGATATCCAGGCCCAGGTCGTCGAACTTGCTCACCACCTGGCGCAGCACCTCGCGCGGGTCGGCGAAGAACGGCTCGCCTTCGATCTCGTGCATGGTCATCAGCAACTGGGCGGTGGGGCGCTTCTGCCAGGGTTCGTTGCACAGCGTGCCGGGAATCGGGTAGCAGATGCGGTCGGCATCGCCAATGTCCAGGCCCAGGCCAGTGCTTTCAACGGTGGAGCCGTTGATGTCGAGGGCGAACAACGACGCCGGCAGGTTGATCCCCTTCTCGTACACCTTGTGCAGGCTGGCCCGCTCGATGCGCTTGCCGCGTACCACGCCGTTCATGTCGGAGATCAGCAGATCGACGTACTGCGTGTCCGGATGGGCCTGAAGGAAATCTTTCATCTCGCTGGAAGAACTGGCGCACGGGGTGACCGACGTCATGGTGTACATCCTTTGATTTGCTGCGGCGATGTGGGGATACGGCTGGCGCCTCACGGGCGACGATGGTTGCAGCTGTTGTTCTTTTCACTTTCCCATCGTGGGGATTGATTACCCGACCGGGCGCATTGATTCCCAGGGGCGGTTCCACTATAAAATGGCCTCAACGCAACAGACATTGGCATTTCGGCAAGCAGAGCGTGCACCAATGCAATATCAGATAACCCATGCCGACCTCTCCCTGGTCCTGGCCCTGGAGCGCGGGCGCTCGTTGGCCAAGGCCGCCGAGCTGCTCAAAGTCGACGTTTCGACCGTGTTCCGTTCGATCCGCCGACTGGAATCGGCGCTCGGTACCGCGCTGTTCGTCAAGAGCCGCAAAGGCTACCTGCCGACCGACACCGCGCAGGCTTTGGCCGAGCAGGCCGAACGCGCGGAGCAAGCGCTGGATGCTGCGCGCATCGCCATGAGCAGTGGAGAGCAGGTGGTCAGCGGTACCGTTCGTCTGACCTGTACCGAAGCGGTGATGCATAGCCTGCTGCTGCCAGCACTGGCTGATTTCATGCCGAACTACCCGGCGCTGTCACTGGAAATGGGCACCTCCAACACCTTCGCCAACCTCAGCCGGCGCGATGCCGACATCGCCCTGCGGCTGACCAATACACCGCCGGAACACCTGGTCGGGCGCTGCCTGGGCTCCACTTCCTACGTAATCTGTGGTCAACCACAGTGGCGCGAACGCTTGGCCGAGGCACATACCAGCGTGCCGTGGATCGCCCCCGACGATTCGATGCAGGACCACCCCACCGTGGTCTGGCGCAACCAGCAGTATCCGGGGCTGAGCCCGCGCTACCAGTGCAGCAGCATGTCGACCATCGCCCAGCTGGTGAGCACCGGGCTTGGCGTGGCGGCGTTGCCTGACTACATGGTGCATGCCCTGCCCGGCGTCGATGCGCTGAGCGGGCCGCTGGCCGGCTGCGACACCCAGCTGTGGCTGCTGACCCGGCCGGATTGCCGGGCGTTGCGCTCGGTGCAGACGTTGTTCGAGGAGTTGACCCCGCGGTTGCGTGGCGCGATGTTGTGAGATACAAGATGAGGGCGTCTGTTCCGGCCCTTTCGCGGCTGAAGCCACTCCCACTGGCAAAACAGCGCTTCCCTATTGGCTGGTGATTTTTTAAACTATCGAGTCCGCCTGCCCATATTGGGCTGCACGCCCATCGCATTTGCTACTGAGGAAGACCATGGCCCGCGTAACTGTTGAAGACTGCCTGGAACACGTGGATAACCGTTTTGAGCTGGTCATGCTCTCGACCAAGCGCGCCCGTCAGCTGGCGACCGGCGGCAAAGAGCCGCGCGTAGCGTGGGAAAACGACAAACCGACCGTCGTTGCCCTGCGTGAAATCGCTGAAGGCATCGTCACCAACGAATTCATCGCCGCTGAAGAGATCGTCACCGAGGATCCGGTCTTCGCCGCGTTCGAGGACGAGTCCAACGAGGCCGTCTAAGCCATGCCTGGTCGACGTCGCGCGGCACAAGGTCCTCTTCCTCGGCAAGAGGTGAAACCATGCCGGGCATAGAAGCCTTAGCCGAACGGCTGTCGACCTACCTGGGCCCCGAACAGGTCAACCTGGTTCGCCGGGCCTACTTTTACGCCGAACAGGCGCACGACGGGCAGCGCCGCCGCAGCGGCGAGCCCTACGTAACCCATCCGCTGGCCGTGGCCAGCATCCTCGCCGATATGCACATGGACCATCAGAGCCTGATGGCGGCCATGCTGCACGACGTGATCGAAGACACCGGCATCGCCAAGGAAGCCCTCAGCCAGCAGTTTGGCGAGACGGTGGCCGAGCTGGTCGATGGGGTCAGCAAGCTGACCCAGATGAACTTCGAGACCAAGGCTGAGGCGCAGGCCGAGAACTTCCAGAAGATGGCCATGGCCATGGCCCGCGATATCCGCGTGATCCTGGTCAAGCTGGCCGACCGCCTGCACAACATGCGCACGCTGGAAGTGCTGTCGGGCGAAAAACGCCGGCGCATCGCCAAGGAAACCCTGGAAATCTACGCCCCCATCGCCAACCGGCTGGGCATGCACACCGTGCGCGTGGAGTTCGAGGACCTCGGCTTCAAGGCCATGCACCCGATGCGCTCGTCGCTGATCCACCGGGCGGTCAAGAGCGCACGCGGCAACCGCAAAGAGATCGTCGCCAAGATCGAGCACTCGCTGGCCAACTGCCTGGCCGCCGACGGCATCCAGGGCGAAGTGAGCGGCCGGCAAAAACACCTCTATGGAATCTACAAGAAGATGCGCGGCAAGCGCCGTGCCTTCACCGAGATCATGGACGTGTACGCCTTCCGCATCATCGTCGACAAGGTCGACACCTGCTACCGCGTGCTCGGCGCCGTGCACAACCTGTACAAACCGCTGCCCGGGCGCTTCAAGGATTACATCGCGATCCCCAAGGCCAACGGCTACCAATCGTTGCACACCACGCTGTTCGGCATGCACGGCGTACCCATCGAAATCCAGATCCGCACCCGCGAGATGGAAGAGATGGCCAACAACGGCATCGCCGCGCACTGGCTGTACAAGTCCAACGACGATGAGCAGCCCAAAGGCAGCCATGCCCGCGCCCGTCAATGGGTCAAGGGCATCCTTGAGCTGCAGCAGCGTGCCGGCAACTCGCTGGAATTCATCGAGAGCGTGAAGATCGACCTGTTCCCCGACGAGGTCTATGTGTTCACGCCCAAAGGCCGGATCATGGAGCTGCCCAAAGGCTCCACGGCCGTCGACTTCGCCTACGCCGTGCACACCGATGTCGGCAACAGCTGCATCGCCTGCCGTATCAACCGTCGCCTGGCGCCACTGTCCGAACCGCTGCAGAGCGGCTCGACGGTCGAGATCGTCAGCGCCCCGGGCGCACGGCCGAACCCCGCCTGGCTCAACTTCGTGGTCACCGGCAAGGCCCGTACGCACATCCGTCACGCGCTCAAGCAGCAGCGTCGCTCCGAGTCGATCAACCTCGGCGAGCGCCTGCTGAACAAGGTGCTGACCGGCTTCGACAGCAGCCTGGAGAAGATTCCTCAGGAACGTATCAACGCGATCCTCGCCGAATACCGCCTGGAGCTGATCGAAGACCTGCTCGAAGACATCGGCCTGGGCAACCGCATGGCCTACGTGGTCGCCCGTCGCCTGCTGTCAGCCGAAGGCGAACAGCTGCCGGCGCCGGAAGGCCCGCTGGCGATTCGCGGTACCGAAGGCCTGGTGCTGAGCTATGCCAAGTGCTGTACGCCGATCCCGGGCGACCCGATCGTCGGCCACCTGTCGGCGGGCAAGGGCATGGTCGTGCACCTGGAGAGCTGCCGCAACATCAGTGAAGTCCGCCACAACCCAGAGAAATGCGTACAGCTTTCCTGGGCCAAGGACATCACCGGCGAATTCAATGTCGAGTTGCGCGTCGAGCTGGAACACCAGCGCGGCCTGATCGCGCTGCTGGCCAGCAGTGTCAACGCCGCCGACGGCAACATCGAGAAGATCAGCATGGACGAACGCGACGGCCGCATCAGCGTTGTCCAACTGGTGGTCAGCGTGCACGACCGCGTGCACCTGGCTCGTGTGATCAAGAAGCTGCGTACGCTGACCGGCGTAGTCCGCATCACCCGCATGCGTACGTAGTCCGCCAACCGCAAGGAGTCATCATGAGCAAGACCGTCATCAACAGCGACAAAGCCCCTGCCGCCATCGGTACCTACTCGCAAGCGATCAAGGCCGGCAACACCGTGTACATGTCGGGCCAGATCCCGCTGGACCCAAAAACCATGGAGCTGGTCGAGGGCTTCGAAGCCCAGACCGTGCAGGTATTCGAGAACCTCAAGTCGGTCGCCGAAGCCGCTGGCGGTTCGTTCAAGGACATCGTCAAGCTGAACATCTTCCTCACCGACCTGAGCCACTTCGCCAAGGTCAACGAGGTGATGGGCCGCTACTTCGAACAGCCGTACCCAGCCCGCGCCGCCATTGGCGTTGCCGCGCTGCCGAAAGGCGCCCAGGTCGAAATGGACGCCATCCTGGTCATCGAGTGATGCCGCCGGTGACGGGCGCCCAGCCCGTCACCCTCCTGTTCAAGGTTACCCCCACCATGCGTCAAGCACTGCCCCTCGCGCTGGCAGCCCTGCTTCTGAGCGGCTGCGCCAGCCACAAACCTGAAGATTTGAACGGCACCTGGATCAACCAGGACGCCATCGACGCCGCCGTCAAAGGTGGCAGCCTGCGCCAGGCCCTGAACGAACACGGCCCGGTGTTCGAGTGGAAACTCGATGTGGCCAACCAACGGGCCAGCTACAGCAACGGTTTCGAGGCCGCCGACGGCCAGTTCAGCGCCAATGAAAAGCAATGGCAAGCCAGCTTCCAGGGCGGCCAGACCGAACAGCTTTCGCTCGATGGCGATGAGCTGAAAACCACTGACCAGAGCGGTGCCGAGCAGACCTTCGAGCGCAGCAAGCAACCTGGCAATACGCCGCTGGGTGGCAGCTTCGAGAAGGCGCTGTACCAGGCTTACCTGGGTGGTGAGTGGAAGATCGTCGAAGGTGAAGGCAAAGGGGGCGTAGTGCGCTTCGCCGATAACGGCGGCGTGACCGGCCTCCCCGGCCCGGACCGCTATGCCCTGTGCCTGGCGGGCGACTGCGCTAGCATGGGCGGCAGCAACGACAGCCTATGGCTGGAGCGCGACCAGCGCGGCGCACCGTTCATCTTCAAGCGCGATGACGACAAGCTGGAGATTTTCCGTGCGGTGAACCGGGCGCAGCCGGATGAGATGCCTGCTCTGGCAGCCGGTGCTCGGCAGTGGGTGCTGGAGAAGGACTGAAATCTCGGCCGATCACACTGGCCTCTTCGCGGCTGAGGCCGCGAAGAGGCCGGCAGATTCAGCCTAGGCCTTGCAGAATCGCCGCATACCCTTCCTTGTAACTCGGATACGCGGGCACCCAACCCAACGCCTTCACCCGCGCATTGCTGCAGCGCTTGCTACCCGTCCGGCGCACTCGCTGCTCATCGGACCATTCGGTAACGCCCAGGTAGCCCCGCAACCAACCCACCACATCGGCCAGCGGCGCCGGGTCGTCATCCACACCTATGTAGCAATCGTCCAGCGCCACACCCTCGGCATCCTTTTGCAGTAGGAAAGCCAGCAGGCTTGCAGCGTCCTCGGCATGGATGCGGTTGCCATACAACGGCGGCTCCACGGCCACTCGATACCCCTGGCGTACCTGGCTCAGCAGCCACTCCCGGCCCGGCCCATAGATGCCAGTCAAGCGCACCACGCTTGCCGGAATACCACTCCCCAGTGCCAGTCGTTCGGCTTCCAGCATCACACGCCCTGAATAACCTTCAGGCTCGGCGGGCGCAGTCTCATCGATCCACTCGCCATCCTTTTGCGCAAACACGCTGCTGCTGGACACGAAGAGCAGACGTCGCGGCTGTTGCCCGCGCTCGGCCAGCCACGCCAGCACATGGCGCAAACCGTCAACATACGCGGACTGGTAGCCGGCTTCGTCATGCTGACTGGCAGCCACGCAGTACACCAGATAATCCGGCGAACGCTGCGGCCACGAGGGTGGAATGCTTGAGTCGGAAAGGTCGGCAGCTATCGGTTCAACGCCTGCAGGCAGGTGCTCGACAGACCGCCGCAGGCCGCGGACATGCCAGCCTTTCGCCAGCAATTGGCGGGCTAGCCGGCCCCCTACATCACCGCAACCTACTATCAAAGCGGAAAGGTCTGACATCACTAAACTCCCTAGACCAAAGAATCAGGCTAGCCGGATTACACGATAGGCGGCTAGACCATGGGCGAAAAAAGCAACATGATTACTTTTGTTAACAAGAATTACTTGCAATAATGGCACCCCTATCTGTTCTCGGCCTATCTCGAGGCCTTGGAGAACGCTCACTTTTTTCTTCATCAGGTCCGGCCAGCATGACACGTACTCAACCTTCCGCTTCGCCAACCCCGTCGCGCGCCTGGCGCGCCATCGCCGCGCTGATGTTCAGCCTGGTGCTGGCCCCAGTAGCCATGGCCGATGAGCCAACTGCCAACGCCAGCACCCCCGCTGCCGCAACTGCTCCGGCTGCCCCGGCCGCCGAAGCCCAGGCTCCGGCAGCAGACGGTCAGGTCGCCACGCCGGTTGATGCGCCAGCCGCTGTCGACCCAAGCGTCGAAGCGCTGGTCGAAGACACCTCGCTGGGCATGGCCCACGACCTGTCGCCATGGGGCATGTACAAGAACGCCGACATCGTGGTGAAGATCGTCATGATCGGCCTGGCCATCGCCTCGATCATCACCTGGACCATCTGGATCGCCAAAGGCTTCGAGCTGATGGGCGCCAAGCGTCGCCTGCGCGGCGAGATCGCCCTGCTGAAGAAATCCGCCAGCCTCAAGGAAGCCAGCGACGTCTCCAACAAGGAAGGCACGCTGGCCCACACCCTGGTCCACGATGCCCTCGAAGAAATGCGCCTGTCGGCCAACGCCCGCGAGAAAGAAGGCATCAAGGAACGCGTCAGCTTCCGCCTGGAGCGCCTGGTGCACGCCAGCGGCCGTAACATGAGCAGCGGCACCGGCGTGCTCGCCACCATCGGTTCCACCGCGCCGTTCGTCGGTCTGTTCGGTACCGTATGGGGCATCATGAACAGCTTCATCGGCATCGCCAAAACCCAGACCACCAACCTGGCCGTAGTTGCTCCCGGCATCGCCGAAGCCCTGCTGGCAACCGCCCTGGGCCTGGTCGCAGCGATCCCGGCCGTGGTCATCTACAACGTCTTCGCCCGCTCCATCGCTGGCTACAAGGCACAGGTTTCCGACGCTTCGGCGCAGGTGCTGCTGCTGGTCAGCCGTGACCTCGACCACCAGGGCAGCGACCGCGCCGCCCCGCACATGGTGAAAGTGGGGTAAGCCATGGGCCTGCATCTCAACGAAGGTGGCGACGACCTCGCCGAAAACCACGAAATCAACGTTACGCCGTTCATCGACGTGATGCTGGTACTGCTGATCATCTTCATGGTTGCCGCGCCCCTGGCCACGGTCGACATCAAGGTCGACTTGCCGGCCTCGACCGCCAAGCCGGCGCCGAGGCCCGAGAAGCCGGTGTTCGTCAGCGTCAAGGCCGACCAGAAGCTGTACGTCGGCGACGATCAGGTGCCTGCCCCCGCGCAGCTTGGCGCGATGCTCGACGCCAAGACCAAGGGTGACAAGGAAACCACCATCTTCTTCCAGGCCGACAAAGGCGTGGATTACGGTGACCTGATGGAAGTGATGAACACCATGCGTGCGGCCGGCTACCTCAAGGTCGGCCTGGTCGGACTCGAGACGGCAGCCAAGAAATGACGAAAACGCGCTCAAACATGGCGCGCTACGGTAGCAGCCTGGCGATCGTGCTGGGCGTGCACGTGGTCGCCGTGGTGCTGACGCTCAACTGGTCGGTGCCCCAGGCCATCGAGCTGCCCCCGGCAGCCATGATGGTCGAACTGGCACCACTGCCGGAACCCGCGCCACCACCACCGCCGAAGGCCGCTCCACAGCCGCCGGCACCGGTCGAAGAACCACCGTTGCCCAAGCTGGTAGAAGCGCCGAAACCGAAAATCGCCATCGCCAAGCCGCCCAAGCCGAAGCCCAAGCCTCAACCCCCGAAGCCTGAGAAGAAGCCTGAGCCGCCGAAGGATGAGCCACCGGCCAAGGAACAAGTGGTCGATACGCCGCCAAGCAACACGCCACCGCAGAAGTCGGCGGCACCGGCGCCGAGCATCGCCTCCAACAGCCAAGCGTTGCCGACCTGGCAGAGCGACCTGCTGCGCCACCTGGCGAAGTACAAGCGCTACCCGGAAGACGCGCGCCGTCGCGGCCTGCAGGGCATCAACCGCCTGCGTTTCGTGGTCGACGCCGAAGGCAAGGTGGTGTCGTACTCGATGGCTGGTGGTTCGGGCAGCGCAGCACTGGACCGGGCAACCCTGGAAATGATCCGCCGAGCCGGCACGGTACCCAAGCCGCCTGCGGAGTTGCTGAACAATGGCACGATCGAAGTCGTGGCGCCGTTCGTCTACTCGCTGGACCGTCGCTGATACTTTTGTTTCTGTCACAAATCGGCAAGTCTGATAACGTGCGTCTATCAATTGCAGCCGCTATGCTGGGCTCGCAACTTCATGGACGCACGTTATGACCCTCACAGAACTCCGCTACATCGTCACCCTCGCCCAGGAGCAGCACTTCGGCCACGCCGCCGAGCGTTGCCACGTCAGCCAGCCGACCCTGTCCGTCGGGGTGAAGAAGCTCGAGGACGAGCTTGGCGTGCTGATCTTCGAGCGCAGCAAGAGCGCGGTGCGCCTGACCCCGGTGGGCGAAGGCATCGTTGCCCAGGCGCAGAAGGTACTGGAGCAGGCCCAGGGTATCCGCGAGCTGGCCCAGGCCGGCAAGAACCAGCTGACCGCCCCGCTCAAGGTCGGTGCCATCTATACCGTCGGCCCTTACCTGTTCCCGCACCTGATCCCGCAACTGCACCGCGTGGCGCCGCAGATGCCGCTGTACATCGAAGAAAACTTCACCCACGTGCTGCGTGAGAAGCTGCGCAATGGCGAACTGGACGCGGTGATCGTTGCCCTGCCGTTCAACGAAGCCGATGTGTTGACCCTGCCGCTGTACGATGAACCGTTCTGTGCCCTGATGCCCGCCGACCACCCATGGACGGCAAAAAAGACCATCGACACCGCCATGCTCAACGACAAGAGCCTGTTGCTGCTCGGCGAGGGTCACTGCTTCCGCGATCAGGTACTGGAAGCCTGCCCGACGCTGAACAAAGGCGGTGATGGTGCCAAGCACACCACGGTAGAATCCAGCTCGCTGGAAACCATCCGCCATATGGTCGCCTCAGGCCTGGGTGTTTCGATCCTGCCGCTGTCGGCGGTGCACAGCCACCATTACGCGCCGGGGGTCATCGAAGTTCGCCCGCTGACTGCGCCTGCCCCTTTCCGTACCGTAGCCATCGCCTGGCGCGCCAGCTTCCCGCGGCCGAAGGCCATCGAGATCCTTGCCGACTCGATCCGCCTTTGCTCGGTGGCCAAGCCAGCCGTGGAACAACCGGCCTGAGTCATGACTGAGCTGTCGAAGGTCTCGGTCACTGCGCTCAAGGGTGTCGGCGAAGCCATGGCGGAAAAGCTCGCCAAGGTCGGCCTGGAAAACCTGCAGGACGTGCTGTTCCACTTGCCCCTGCGTTACCAGGATCGTACCCGCGTGGTGCCCATTGGCGCCCTGCGCCCGGGCCAGGATGCGGTGATCGAAGGTGTGGTCAGCGGTGCCGATGTCACCATGGGCAAGCGCCGCAGCCTGGTGGTGCGCCTCGGCGATGGCACGGGCTTGCTCAGCCTGCGCTTCTATCACTTCAGCAATGCGCAGAAGGAAGGCCTCAAGCGCGGCACCCATGTGCGCTGCTATGGCGAGGCTCGCCCCGGCGCCTCGGGTTTGGAGATCTACCACCCGGAGTACCGCGCGCTCAATGGCGACGAACCACCGCCCCCGGTCGAGCAAACATTGACGCCGATCTATCCGTCCACCGAAGGCCTGACCCAGCAGCGCCTGCGCCTGCTCTGCCAGCAGAGCCTGGGCATGCTTGGCCCGCGCAGCCTGCCGGACTGGCTTCCAGACGAACTGGCCCGGGACTATCACCTGGCGCCGCTGGACGATTCCATCCGTTACCTGCACAACCCACCCGCCGACGCCGACCTCGACGAGCTCGCCGAAGGCCAGCACTGGGCCCAGCATCGCCTGGCCTTCGAAGAGCTGCTGACCCATCAGCTGTCGCAACAGCGCCTGCGTGAAAGCCTGCGCAGCTTGCGCGCGCCGGTGTTGCCCAAGGTCAAGCGCCTGCAGGCGCAGTACCTGGCGAACCTGGGCTTCCAGCCGACCGGTGCGCAACAACGTGTGGCTAACGAGATCGCCTATGACCTCAGCCAGCACGAACCGATGATGCGCCTGGTTCAGGGTGATGTCGGTGCCGGCAAGACGGTGGTGGCCGCGCTCGCTGCGCTGCAGGCACTGGAAGCCGGCTATCAGGTGGCGCTGATGGCACCCACCGAGATTCTCGCCGAACAGCACTACATCACCTTCAAGCGCTGGCTCGAACCGCTGGGCCTGGAAGTCGCCTGGCTGGCCGGCAAGCTCAAGGGGAAGGCCCGCACCAGCGCCCTGGAACAGATCGCCAACGGCGCGCCGATGGTGGTGGGCACGCACGCGCTGTTCCAGGAAGAAGTACAGTTCAAGCACCTGGCCTTGGCGATCATCGACGAACAACACCGATTTGGCGTGCAGCAACGCCTGGCCTTGCGCAAGAAAGGCGTGGCCGGTGAACTGTGCCCCCATCAGCTGATCATGACCGCCACGCCGATCCCGCGGACCTTGGCCATGAGCGCCTACGCCGACCTCGACACCTCGGTGCTCGATGAGCTGCCGCCAGGGCGTACGCCCGTGAATACTGTGCTGGTTGCCGACAGCCGCCGCTTCGAAGTGGTCGAGCGGGTACGCGCCGCCTGCGCCGAGGGGCGCCAGGCCTATTGGGTGTGTACGCTGATCGAAGAATCCGAAGAGCTCACCTGCCAGGCCGCGCAGAGCACCTATGAAGACCTCGGCAGCGCCTTGGGCGAGCTGCGTGTGGGCTTGATCCACGGGCGCATGAAGCCTGCGGAAAAGGCGGCGGTAATGGCCGAGTTCAAGCAAGGCGACCTGCAGTTGCTGGTCGCGACCACCGTGATCGAAGTCGGCGTGGACGTGCCCAACGCCAGCCTGATGATCATCGAAAACCCCGAGCGCCTGGGCCTGTCCCAACTGCACCAGCTGCGCGGTCGGGTTGGCCGGGGCAGCGCGGTGAGCCACTGCGTGTTGCTCTATCACCCGCCGCTGTCGCAGATCGGCCGTGAACGCCTGGGCATCATGCGGGAAACCAACGATGGCTTCGTCATCGCCGAAAAGGACTTGGAGCTGCGCGGCCCCGGCGAGATGCTCGGCACCCGCCAGACCGGCCTGCTGCAATTCAAGGTCGCCGACCTGATGCGCGATGCCGACTTGTTGCCCGCCGTGCGTGACGCCGCCCAGGCCTTGATCGCTCGCTGGCCGGACCACGTCAGCCCCCTACTCGACCGCTGGCTGCGCCACGGCCAGCAATATGGCCAAGTGTGACGCCAGTACCAGAATGGATCCAGCTTTGCGACCAGACTGGTTATACTTCGCATTTAAAAGAATCAGTGGATACGGACCATGACTGAAGTTGCCCTGGACACCGCAACCCCACACGCACCCCCTGTCATCCGGCTGTTGCTCGATAAAACGGGCGTGGCCTATCGCGAGGTGGCAGATCACCCGCAACTGCCAGCCGCTTCGCGGGTACAGGCGATCCTGCTGGACGACGAGATCGGCGCTTTGATGGTGCTGTTCCCGCAAAGCAAGCTGCTCGACCTCAACCGCCTGGAAGAGCTGACTGGCCGCAAGCTCAAGGCCGTACCCGTGGCACGCCTGAAGCATATGCTCGACAAGCACCAGCTCAAAGCCTTGCCGGCCATTCCGGCGCTGACCAGCTCGCCCTGCTTGTATGAAGGCAAATTGCTCGAACAGGAGCACCTACTGATCCAGTCCGGCGAAACCGGGCTGTTGCTGGAAATCAAGAAAGATGATTTCAAGCACATGCTGAAGAAGGCCAGCGCTGGCAGCTTCGGCCAACCGGTCCGGGAAATTCGCCCCAACCTCGACCGCCCGGATGACGACTCCAAAGAGATCACCCAGGCCGTTCAGGCGTTCACTGCCCGACGGATCCAGAAGCGCCTGGAAGAAACCATCGAGATTCCACCGCTGGCCGACACCGCGCAGAAGATCATCAAGCTGCGCGTCGACCCCAACGCCAGCATCGACGACATCACCGGCGTGGTCGAAACCGACCCGGCGCTGGCCGCGCAGGTGGTCAGCTGGGCTGCATCGCCCTACTACGCCTCACCCGGCAAGATCCGTTCGGTGGAAGACGCCATCGTCCGCGTGCTGGGCTTCGACCTGGTGATCAACCTGGCCCTGGGCCTGGCGCTGGGCAAGACCCTGAGCCTGCCCAAGGATCACCCGCAGCAGGCCACGCCGTACTGGCAGCAGTCGATCTACACCGCCGCGATCATCGAAGGCCTGACCCGCGCCATGCCGCGCGCAGAGCGCCCGGAAGCCGGCCTGACCTACCTGGCAGGGCTGCTGCACAACTTCGGTTACCTGCTGCTGGCGCACGTGTTCCCGCCGCACTTCTCGCTGATCTGCCGCCATCTGGAGGTCAACCCGCACCTGTGCCACACCTATGTGGAGCAGCACCTGTTGGGTATCAGCCGCGAACAGATCGGCGCCTGGCTGATGAAACTGTGGGACATGCCGGAAGAACTGCAAACGGCGTTGCGCTTCCAGCACGACCCTTCATACGAAGGCAGTTACTCGGCCTACCCCAACCTGGTGTGCCTAGCCACGCGCCTGCTGCGCTCGCGCGGGATTGGCTCGGGGCCGCAGGAGGCGATCCCCGACGCGCTGCTGGAGCGTTTGGGGATTACCCGGGATAAAGCCGAGGATGTGGTGAACAAGGTGCTTGAGGCCGAGAGCCTGCTGCGCGAACTGGCGTCACAGTTCAACGCACCGCACTGACTGAACTGGGGCCGCAAAGCGGCCCTAACGATGTCAGCCTTTCTTCTTTCTAGGCTTCAGGTATTTCATCAACCCCTGAAACCACATCACCAACGCCGGATTGCCCTTGATCTGGATGTTCTTGTCCTGAATGCCCTGCATGAACGCCAGCTGCTTGTTGCTCGCCTGCATCGTGGCGAAGCCGTAGGCGGCATCCTTGAAGGCAATGGCGAAGGCCGGCTGTGGGTGGCTGCCACCCTTGCTGCTGATGCGTTCGCCGCTGACGGTGAAATGCCGGGCTACTTTGCCGTCCAGAGTCTGCATCTGGAACACCAGGTCCTTGTCCTTCAGCTGCTGCTGAAACGCCGGGTTGTTGCGGCTGGCCCTGGCCATCAACAATCCCATGGCCCAGAGAAGAAAGCGAAACTTCATCAACGCGCCTCGAATGAAAAATGACTGAGGCGCGCAGTTTAGCCTTTTCTTGAACTATTTATGCAAGTTCGCTGCACGTTAACTACAGAAAGCAAAACGGGCGCCCTGGGGCGCCCGTTTGGAGAGAGGCTGAAGGTGTCAGGCGTCGATCACTTGGCCTTTTTGGCCGGCTTGGCGGGAACGTTGACGCTGTCGCGCAGGTTCTTGCCGGGCTTGAACGCGACGGTATTGCTGGCCTTGATTTTCACCGGCTCACCGGTCTGCGGGTTCTTGCCAGTGCGAGCGCCACGATGGCGTTTCTCAAAGGTGCCGAAGCCGACCAGGGTGACGGTGTCCTTGTCCAGGGCACCGGTGATGCTGTCGAGAATCGCGTTCAGCACCTGGTTGGCCTTTTCCTTGGTCAGATCGGCCTTTTCGGCGATGACGGCGGCGAGTTCTGGTTTACGCATAGTGAAGCCTCTTTGACGGAATTTTTTGTTGTTATTGCCGTGCTGCCATGAAAGCAGCGTTCAAGGCACCGCAGGCTCTAATCTGCGGCAGACGGAAGTGAGAATGGCACGCCCTCCGGGGCCGCGCCAGTGTCTGGGCGGCCATTGTGGGGGCAACCACAGGGTAAATCCGACAGAACGCCCGCTATTCAGGCCATCAGCGGCGGTAACTGCCGATTCAACGCCAGTTTTTCCATGACAGCGTTGCCGGTCAGGGCGTAGCCCAGCAACTGGCCGTCGTCGGCGTGACAAAGCACTTTCAGGTCGCTGCCCTGCCCCTCGACCTGCCAGTTGCCTTCGAGCCCCGCAGGCGGAGGCGATACCACCAGCGGGCAAGCCGGGGTTTTTACGGTAATGGGCATCGGGCCATAGCTGACTTGGGTGGGATTACCGGCCAGGGTTTGGGCCAAGGCACGCGCGCAGGCCATCAGCGGCATGACGTACAGCAGGTTGATGCCCTCAACTTCGGCACAATCGCCCAAGGCGAAGATATTGCCGTGGGAGGTGCGCAGTTGGCGGTCGACGACCACACCGCGATTGATCTGCAGGCCGGCGGCCGCCGCCAGATCGGTGCGAGGGCGCAGGCCGATGGCCGACACCACCAGGTCGCAGGCGATCATGCTGCCATCGGACAAGTGCGCTTCAAGGCCCTCGCCCACCAGATCAAGCCGGGTAAGCACCGGGCCGAGGTGAAAGCGCACGCCCAGGCCTTGCAGCCCGGCCTGCACGGCAGCAGCCGCAGCGGGGTGCAACAGCGTGGGCATGACCTGTTCGCAGGGCGCCACCACATCGACCTGGAACCCACCCAGGCTCATGTCGTTGGCGAACTCGCAGCCGATCAGGCCGGCGCCAAGGATCAACACCCGCTGTTTGCCAGCCGCGGCGGCGCGAAAGCGGGCGTAGTCTTCCAGGTCGTTGATCGGGAACACCAGCCCGGCGCCGTCGCCTTCTACCGGCGCCTGTACAGTCTGCGCGCCCCAGGCCAGCACCAGATCGCGGTACTCCACCGCCTCTTCACCGATCCACAGGCGCTTGTGGCCCGGGTCGATGCCGCTGATGCGGGTATGGGTGCGAATCTCGGCCTTGAGCTGCTCGGCCATGGCACCCGGCTCGGCCATGCACAGGCCGTCTGCGTCCTTGTGCTTGGCAAAGCCCGTGGAAAGCATGGGCTTGGAATAGGACCGGCCGTCATCGGCGGTAATCAGCAGCAGCGGCGTCTCGCCATCGAGCTTGCGAAATTCGCGGGCCAGGTTGTAGCCGGCAAGGCCGGTACCGATGATGACCACGGGGGACGTCATGTCGTGCTTTCCTCTTGAACGGTGGTGCGATCAGCCGATGGCGATCATCTCGAAGTCGCTTTTGCCGACGCCGCAGTCAGGGCACAGCCAGTCTTCCGGCACGTCCTCCCAACGGGTGCCGGGTTCAATGCCGTCATCCGGCCAGCCTTCGGCTTCGTCATAGATCAGGCCACAGACAATACATTGCCACTTCTTCATCGGTCGTACTTCCTCGGTCAGGCTTTGTTATGCGGGCATTATGCAAGCAGTCGGGGCAATCATGCTAAGCTCGCCGCCTCTCTGGCTGTAACAAAGCATACCGACGTGTCGTACGAATCCCCGCAAGCAGCCGCTGTCGCGTGGCTGCCGTATTCACAGCTGGCGACCGATATCGACCAGCCTACCCTCGACTGGCTGTTCGACGAAGGCTCCCTGACTCGCCGCCTGACCCGCCTCTCCCAAGACCATTTCAGCGTCACCCCTCTGTTCGAGGGCTGGCAGCCGCTGCGCGATGACGAATGCCTGGCACTGGGCATCGCGCCAGGCGCCGAAGGCTGGGTACGCGAAGTGTACCTGCGCGGCCATGGCCAGCCTTGGGTGTTCGCCCGCAGCGTGGCCAGCCGCAGCGCGCTGGAGCGTGGTGGCCTGGACCTGGAAACCCTGGGCAGCCGTTCGCTGGGCGAGCTACTGTTCTGCGATCAGGCATTCGTTCGCCACCCGATCGAGGTGTGCACTTATCCACAGGCCTGGCTGCCTGTCGAAGCGGTTCATGACGGCCTGTGGGGGCGGCGTTCGCGCTTCGAGCGCAACGGCCTCGACCTGCTGGTGGCCGAAGTATTCCTGCCGACCTTGTGGCAAGCGGCCAAGGAGGAAAATCGCTGATGTACCTGAACCTGCTCAAGTCGCTGAACCGCGTGCACCCGCGCGCCTGGGACTTCGTCCAGCTCAGCCGCATGGACCGGCCGATCGGCATCTACCTGCTGCTGTGGCCGACCCTGACGGCAGTGTGGATCGCCGGGCAGGGTTCACCGACCGTGGCCAATGTGCTGATCTTCGCCCTCGGTGTAGTGCTGATGCGCGCCGCTGGCTGCTGCATCAACGACTTCGCCGACCGCAAGGTCGACGGCCACGTTAAACGCACCGCCGACCGGCCGTTGGCCAGTGGCCGGGTCAAGCCCCGCGAGGCGCTGGCGCTGTTCGCCCTGCTGGTGGCGGTGAGTTTCCTGCTGGTGCTGAGCACCAACAGCCAGACCGTGTGGCTGTCGTTCGGCGCTGTGGCGTTGGCATTCTGCTATCCGTTCATGAAGCGCTACACCTATTACCCGCAGGTGGTGCTGGGTGCCGCGTATTCCTGGGGTATACCCATGGCCTTCACCGCTGCTGGCGGCGAGTTGCCGACCAGTGCCTGGCTGCTGTACATCGCCAACCTGTTGTGGACGGTGGGCTACGACACCTACTACGCCATGGTCGATCGTGACGATGACCTGAAGATTGGCGTGAAATCTACAGCGATCCTGTTCGGTGAGGCCGACCGGGTGATCATCCTGACCCTGCAGTTGCTGTCGCTGGGCTGCTTGTTGCTGGCGGGTAGCCGCTTCGAGCTGGGTGGCTGGTTCCACCTGGGGTTGCTGGGTGCGGCGCTGTGCTTTGCCTGGGAGTACTGGTCGACGCGCAAGCTGGACCGGGAGTCGTGCTTCAAGGCGTTTCTGCACAATCACTGGGCGGGGTTGCTGGTGTTTATCGGGGTGGTGCTGGATTACGCCCTTCGATAAAAGATGACCACCAAACCTGTGGGAGCGGCTTCAGCCGCGAAGCAAGCGACGCGGTGGCTGGCACCGGCTTCGCCGGTGTTCGCGGCTGAAGCCGCTCCTACAGGGTTAGGCGGTGTACTTCAAGGCTTGGCGACGTGCCAGACGTCCTTCATGCCATCGCCGGTGGTTTCGCCGGCCTTCTTGTCCTTGACGAAGGTGTACAGCGGCTTGCCGTCATAGGCCCACTGTTTTTGACCATCATCACGTATCACCGTGGTCCATTTGTCCTTGGGCGCTTCGTCGTCTGCCTTCACCAGCAGCGGCGGCCAGTTCTTGGCGCAATCACCGTTACACATCGACTTGCCGCCAGCATCCTTGTCGAAGGTGTACAGCGTCATGCCGTTGTGATCGACCCACATGCCATCCTTCTCCATCGCATGGTGGGCTGACGCTACCCCGGGCAGCGCCAGTGCAGCGAAAAGGGCCATCCAGCTCAGCGTGTGTCGTGTCATTGGAATCACCATAAATTCGAGGGTGGAATGAGTGCTGCGTGCCGCCGCAGCGGCCCTCTCAAGCCTAGCCCAGTCATCCAATGTCGCCAGAACGGCCAACACCTTGTCACACAGCTGCAATAATTCCGTTATCTAATGCGGGCCAGACACGATATTCCAGGAGAGGTTGAGAGCATGGTTGGCAGAAACATTCTGATCGTCGACGACGAAGCGCCTATCCGCGAGATGATCGCCGTTGCCTTGGAAATGGCCGGCTATGACTGCCTGGAAGCTGAAAACTCGCAACAGGCCCATGCGATCATCGTCGACCGCAAACCGGACCTGATCCTGCTCGACTGGATGCTGCCCGGCACCTCCGGCATCGAGCTGGCCCGCCGCCTAAAGCGCGACGAGCTGACCGGTGACATCCCGATCATCATGCTCACCGCCAAAGGCGAAGAGGACAACAAGATCCAGGGCCTGGAAGTCGGCGCCGACGACTACATCACCAAGCCATTCTCGCCACGCGAGCTGGTAGCGCGCCTGAAGGCCGTGCTGCGCCGCACCGGCCCGAGTGACAGCGAAGCACCGATCGAAGTCGGCGGCCTGCTGCTCGACCCGATCAGTCACCGCGTGACCATCGATGGCAAGCCGGCCGAAATGGGCCCGACCGAATACCGCCTGCTGCAGTTCTTCATGACCCACCAGGAACGCGCCTACACCCGCGGCCAGTTGCTCGACCAGGTATGGGGCGGCAACGTCTATGTCGAAGAGCGCACCGTCGATGTGCACATCCGTCGCCTGCGCAAGGCACTGGGTGAAGCTTACGAAAATCTGGTACAAACCGTCCGGGGCACTGGCTACCGCTTCTCGACCAAGAGCTGATCGAGCACCCAAGCGTCTAGCGGCACGTCGTTGTACAAGGACCGTCAATTGAACCAGAACTGGCACGCGACCCTGATTCGCCACCTGTTGCTGCTGATCACTGTCTGCCTGATCGGTGGCCTGATCAGCGGCTATTACGGCTGGAGCCTGGCCATCGGTCTGGGCTTCTACCTGGGTTGGACCCTCAAGCAGTTGCTGCGCCTGCACGACTGGCTGCGCAACCATCAACCCGACGAAGCACCGCCCGACGGCTACGGCCTGTGGGGCGAGGTGTTCGACAGCATCTATCACCTGCAGCGCCGCGACCAGCGGGTGCGCGGCCGCCTGCAAGCGGTGATCGACCGCGTGCAAGAGTCCACCGCCGCCCTGCGTGACGCGGTGATCATGCTCGACAGCGACGGCAACCTGGAATGGTGGAACCGCGCCGCGGAAACCCTGCTGGGCTTCAAGACCCCGCAAGACGGCGGCCAGCCGGTCACCAACCTGGTGCGCCACCCGCGCTTCAAGGAATACTTCGAGTCGGAAAACTACGCCGAACCGCTGGAGATCCCCTCACCGATCAATGACCGCCTGCGCGTGCAACTGCACCTCACCCGCTACGGCAACAACGAGCACCTGATGCTGGTGCGCGACGTCACCCGCATCCATCAGCTGGAACAGATGCGCAAGGACTTCGTCGCCAACGTCTCGCACGAGCTGCGTACGCCGCTGACGGTGATCACCGGCTACCTGGAAACCCTGCTGGACAACGTCGAAGACGTGAACCCGCGCTGGAGACGGGCGCTGCAACAGATGACCCAGCAAGGTTCGCGCATGCAGACGTTGCTCAACGACCTGTTGCTGCTGGCCAAGCTGGAAGCCACCGACTACCCGTCGGACAACCAGCCGGTGGCGGTGGACGCCATGCTCAACGCGATCAAGAACGATGCCCAGGCGCTGTCCGGCCCGCGCAACCAGCGCATTACCCTGGAAGCCGCGCCGGGCCTGCGCTTGAAAGGCAGCGAATCGGAACTGCGCAGTGCCTTCTCAAACCTGGTGTTCAACGCGGTGAAGTACACCCAGGACGAAGGCAATATCCGCATCCGCTGGTGGGCCGACGACCAGGGCGCGCACCTGTCGGTGCAGGATTCGGGGGTCGGTATCGACGCCAAGCACCTGCCGCGCCTGACCGAGCGCTTCTACCGGGTCGACTCCAGCCGCGCCTCCAACACCGGCGGCACCGGGCTGGGGCTGGCGATCGTCAAGCATGTGCTGATGCGCCATCGCGGGCGCCTGGAAATCAGCAGCGTGCCGGGGCATGGCAGTACATTCACCTGTCATTTCATGCCAGCACAATTGGCCAACGACAGGGGCTGATGCCAAGGGCTACTTTGCTTTTGCCGCCCCAGCCGCTACATTGGATCCCCTGTGCCAGCAATCGCTGGCACTTTTCTTTCTACCTTTTCTAAGACGGACCCCGTAAAAACTCCATCATGGACCCTTCCCCTGGTATCAGCCTCACCTCGCTCTTCGCCGATTTCGGCATGATTCTCTTTGCCTTGTTCCTGGTGCTGCTCAACGGCTTTTTCGTTGCCGCCGAGTTCGCCATGGTCAAGCTGCGTTCCACACGCGTCGAGTCCATTGCCGAACAGCACGGCTGGCGCGGCAGCATCCTGCGCAAGGTACACAACCAGCTCGACGCCTACCTGTCGGCCTGCCAGTTGGGTATCACCCTGGCCTCGCTGGGCCTGGGCTGGGTCGGTGAGCCGGCGTTCGCCCACCTGCTCGAACCGCTGCTGGCCTACTTCGGCGTCGATACGCCGGAGCTGATCAAGGCTGTCTCGTTCTTCGTCGCCTTCTTCGTCATCTCGTACCTGCACATCGTGGTCGGCGAACTGGCGCCCAAGTCGTGGGCGATCCGCAAGCCCGAGCTGCTGTCGCTGTGGACCGCCGTGCCGCTGTACCTGTTCTACTGGCTGATGTACCCGGCCATCTACCTGCTCAACGCCAGCGCCAACACCATCCTGCGCATCGCAGGCCAAGGCGAGCCTGGCCCGCACCACGAGCACCACTACAGCCGCGAAGAACTCAAGCTGATCCTGCACTCCAGCCGTGGCCAGGACCCGAGCGACCAAGGCATGCGCGTGCTGGCGTCGGCCGTGGAGATGGGCGAGCTGGAAGTGGTCGACTGGGCCAACTCACGCGAAGACATGGTCAGCATCGACGCCCATGCGCCGCTCAAGGAAATCCTCGCCCTGGTGCGCCGCCACAAGTTTAGCCGCTACCCGCTGTACGACGCCGAGCGCGAGGAGTTCACCGGGCTGCTGCACATCAAGGACCTGCTGCTGGAGCTGGCCGAGCTCGAACACCTGCCCGAAACCGTCGACCTCGAAGACCTCGCCCGCCCGCTGGAGCGCGTGTCCCGGCACATGCCGCTGTCCCAGCTGCTGGAGCAGTTCCGCAAGGGCGGCGCGCACTTCGTGTTGGTCGAGGAAGCCGATGGCAAGGTGATCGGCTACCTGACCATGGAAGACGTGCTGGAAGTGCTGGTGGGCGACATTCAGGACGAACACCGCAAGACCGAGCGCGGCATCCTCGCCTACCAGCCGGGCAAGCTGCTGGTGCGCGGCGATACGCCGCTGTTCAAGGTCGAGCGCCTGCTGGGTATCGACCTGGACCACATCGAAGCGGAAACCCTCGCCGGGCTGATCTACGAGGCCCTCAAGCGCGTGCCTGAAGAAGAGGAAGTGCTGGAAGTCGAGGGCCTGCGCATCATCATCAAGAAGATGAAAGGGCCGAAGATCGTGCTGGCCAAGGTGCTGAAGCTGGACTGACCCAATGGGCCGCTTTGCGGCCCGGGATTCAGATCAATGTGCTGGTTCTACGTGCTTGCGGGACGTCAGGTCCAAACCCACGGCTCGCATCACCGCCAGCATCGTTTTCAGCGTAGGGTTACCCTTTTCTGAGAACGAGCGGTAAAGATGCTCCCGGGACACGCCTGCCTCATTCGCAATAGCGGACATTCCCTTGGCACGAGCGACAACACCGAGGGCCTGAGCGATGTAGGCAGCATCGCCGGTTTCAAATGCATCCTCCATGAATATGGCGATGGATTCTGCGTCCGTCAGGGCTTCGGCTGGGTCATAGTCATAGAACTGTTCTTTCATTCGTCGTCACTCCACTGGCTGGCCAGGGTTTTAGCGGTCTCTATATCGCGTGCCTGGCTGCTCTTGTTCCCACCACACAACAACAGTACCAGCTGATTTCCTCGTTGCTGGAAATATACTCGGTAACCGGGGCCGTAGTGGATACGCAATTCGCTGATACCTTGGCCCACCGGCTGAACATCCCCAAGCAACCCATGCGCCAGACGGAATACACGTGCAGCTATGATTGCCCTTGCCTGCTTATCTCGGAGCTTGTGCTCCCAATTCCTGTAGGTGGCTGTTTGTTTGATGCTCTTCATGGATCAGTTTGTAGCTTATAAATCACAGTCAAGCAAGCAGTCTCAAGGATTTCCCGCCGTAAAGTCCGGCAACCCGCCAATCGGCCGGTCGAACTGAAAGGGTATCGACTCCAGCGCCAGCCCCACATTGCGCTGCACCACGAAATGCAGGTGCGGCCCGGTGCTGTTGCCGGTATTGCCCGACTTGGCCAGCGCCTGGCCCAGCGCTACCTGCTGCCCCTCCGCCACCACCACCGAGCCGCGCATCAGGTGCAGGTACACGCCCATGGTGCCGTCCGGGTGCAGGATGCGCACGAAATTGCCCGATGGGTTGGTCCCTCGCCCGCTCTGGGAATTCTCGATTTTCACCACCATGCCAGCGCGTGCCGCGATGATCGGCGTGCCTTCGGGCATGGCGATGTCCATGGCGTAACGGCCTTTGGGGCCGAAGTGGCTGAAACGGCCGTTGGGGCCTTGGGTCAGGCGGAAGGGCCCGCCTTTCCACGGGAACGGATAGCGGTAAGCCTGCGAACGCTGGCCGGGGTCGCCCATGGCGTACTGGAAGTTGCTGGCGTATTTCAGCGGCCCGCTGGGCGCCGCCAGCACCGAGCTAAGCACCTTGGTCGAGCGCGGCCCGACCACCGCACGCACGGTGCGCGGGGCATTGCCACCGAAGGCGTTGGCCAGCTTGTCGATGCGCAGTTCGACCTGCATCGGTACGTACAGCTCGTTGCGCACCATGAAACGCACGCCGCCGGGGAAGGTTTCGGTCTGCAGACGCACCTGGCTGTCCAGCCGCTCGAACATCGGCTCACGCAGCTCGAAGGCTTTCGCGCCGGGGCTGGGGCGATCGGAATAGGAGGCCACGCCGAAATTGTCGGTGGTTTTGTAGAGCGTCATGCCCAGGGTCGACGCCGAGGCCGAAAGCAAGGCACAGCAAAGCAGCAAGCGGGCGATGGCGGGCATGATAGTGGCTTTTTGACAGGTGGTGTTCTGTCGAAGCCTAGCAGGGCCATCTGGGAGCGTTATTACAGTTGGTCGGAATACCCTGTGGGAGCGGCTTTAGCCGCGAAGCAGGCGACGCGGTGGATGGCACCGGCTTCGCCGGTGTTCGCGGCTGAAGCCGCTCCCACAGGTGGTACTGTGTTCAACCGGCCTAAGCGCCCGGTGTGAAGTGCTTCTGCGACGTACCGCGGGCAATCAGGCGCGACAGGTAGTCGAGCTTCTGCGCATCCTGGTCGACGAACTTGAACGTCAGCTGCAACCAGTCGCTTTCCGGCTTCGGCTCCAGCGCCGCGATGGCATGCAGGTAACCGTTGAGGCGGGCCACTTCTGCGTTCTCGCCCTGCTCCAGGTCGAGCACGGCCCCTTCCAGCACTTGTGGCAGGGTTGCGCTGCGGCGCACCACCAGCAGTGCCTCCTTGAGGCTCAGTGCCTTGATCACGCAGGGTTGGGTGCCGCTGGACAGACGCAACTGGCCCTGACCACGGCCGGACTGCGCAGCCGCCGCTGCGGCGGTCTGGGGTTGCGGTGCGTTGATCAACGGCTTGGCCGGGGCAGCTGCAGGCGCTGCCACCTTGACCGCTTCGGGCTTGCCGCCGGTCAGTGCGCTCAGCGAGTCGTTGGCGAATGCCGAGTTGACCCGCGCCGGGCCACCGGCCATCAGGCTGTCGAGCTTGCCGATCTTGGTCAGGGCTTTCTTCACCTTGGTCAGCAGCTGCTCATTGGTGAACGGCTTGCCGACGAAATCGGAGACGCCAGCCTGGATGGCCTGAATCACGTTCTCCTTGTCACCACGGCTGGTCACCATGATGAACTGCAGGTTCTTCATCTCGGGCTGCTGACGGCACCAGGTCAGCAACTCCAGGCCAGACATCTCCGGCATCTCCCAGTCGCACAGGACCAGGTCGAACTGTTCCTTGGCCAACAGGGTCATGGCCTTGCGGCCGTTGACCGCATCTTCGATGACCATGCCCGGGAAGGCATTACGCAGGCACTTCCTCACCAGATCACGGATGAACGGCGCATCATCCACGACCAGCACATTCACTTTACTCATCGATACTCCTCTTGATCCCCGACTAGCCTACCGTCGATTGATGGCCATTTGCCAATAACTGGGCCACGCCGGGACTTCTTTGCATCGTTCGCGGGTGCCTGCTGCTGCTCTGGCGCAAACGAAAACGCCCGGCCAAGGCCGGGCGTCGATGCTCGGGAGCAATCTTATTTATCGTCCGGTTCAGCCGGAACATTAGCGCTTTCGGCTTCATCGAATGCCGTACCCTCGACTTCCGCCTTCATGCGCTTGAGGCCCATGTGGCGCACGTCGGTGCCGCGTACCAGGTAGATCACCAGCTCCGAGATATTGCGTGCGTGGTCGCCGATACGCTCCAGCGAGCGCAGGGCCCAGATGACGCTCAGTACCCGCGAGATCGAGCGCGGATCTTCCATCATGTAGGTCACCAGCTCGCGCAGGGCGGTCTTGTACTCGCGGTCGATGGTCTTGTCGTACTGCGCCACCGACAGCGCCAGCTCGGCGTCGAAGCGGGCGAAGGCATCAAGCGCGTCGCGGACCATGTTGCGGACCTGGTCGCCGATGTGGCGCACCTCGACATAACCGCGCGGCGACTCGCCTTCCTCGCACAGCTGAATGGCGCGACGGGCGATCTTGGTCGATTCGTCGCCGATTCGCTCCAGGTCGATCACCGACTTGGAAATGCTGATGATCAAGCGCAGGTCGGAGGCCGCCGGCTGGCGACGGGCGAGGATGCGCACGCACTCCTCGTCGATGTTGCGCTCCATCTGGTTGATCTGTTCGTCGACTTCACGCACCTGCTGAGCCAGACCGGAGTCGGCCTCGATCAGCGCGGTGACCGCGTCGTTGACCTGCTTCTCGACCAGGCCGCCCATGGCCAGCAGGTGGCTGCGCACCTCTTCGAGCTCGGCGTTGAACTGCTGGGAAATGTGGTGCGTCAGGCTTTCTTTGTTGATCATCGTTTCGCTCCGCGAAGCAGGTGCAAGTGGTTCGTGTCGTTCCCTGGCTGCAGGCTTAGCCGTAGCGACCGGTGATGTAGTCTTCGGTCTGCTTCTTCGCCGGGTTGGTGAACAGGGTGTCGGTATCACCGAATTCGACCAGTTTGCCCATGTACATGAACGCGGTGTAGTCCGAAACGCGTGCCGCCTGCTGCATGTTGTGGGTGACGATAACGATGGTGTACTTGGATTTCAGTTCGTAGATCAGCTCTTCGACCTTCAGCGTCGAGATCGGGTCGAGTGCCGAGCAGGGTTCGTCGAGCAGCAGTACTTCAGGCTCGACGGCGATAGTACGGGCGATCACCAGACGCTGCTGCTGGCCGCCGGACAGGCCCAGTGCCGAGTCGTGCAGGCGATCCTTGACCTCGTCCCACAACGCCGCGCCCTTGAGTGCCCACTCGACCGCTTCGTCGAGCACGCGCTTCTTGTTGATGCCCTGAATACGCAGGCCGTAGACCACGTTCTCATAGATGGTCTTGGGGAACGGGTTGGGCTTCTGGAACACCATGCCCACGCGGCGGCGCAGCTCGGCCACGTCCTCGCCCTTGCGGTAGATGTTGTTGCCGTACAGGTTGATGGCGCCTTCCACGCGGCAGCCGTCAACCAGGTCGTTCATGCGGTTGAAGGTGCGCAGCAGGGTCGACTTGCCGCAGCCGGACGGGCCGATGAAGGCGGTCACGCGCTGCTTGGGGATATTCAGGCTGACATCGAACAGCGCTTGCTTGTCGCCGTAGAACAGGCTCAGGCCCGGTACTTCGATGGCCACGGTTTCTTCGGCCAGGCGCAGGCCCTGTTTGTCGCGGCCCAGGGCAGACATGTCGATGCCGTGGGTGTGGGAATCTTGCTGCATGGTCATCTCCATACGCTATCAATTCGTTTCAAAGGGCCGCCCGGATGCGGGCGGCACGCTTGCAAATCAGGCTCAGTGGTCGAGCGCCTTGTACTTCTCGCGCAGGTGGTTACGGATCCACACCGCCGAGAGGTTGAGGGTGGCGATCACCATCACCAGCAGCAACGCGGTGGCGTACACCAGCGGCCGCGCGGCCTCGACGTTAGGGCTCTGGAAGCCGACGTCGTAGATGTGGAAGCCCAGGTGCATGATCTTCTGGTCCAGGTGCAGGTACGGATAGTTGCCGTCCAGCGGCAGCGATGGCGCCAGCTTCACCACACCCACCAGCATCAGCGGCGCCACTTCGCCAGCGGCGCGGGCCACGGCGAGGATCATGCCTGTCATCATCGCCGGGCTGGCCATTGGCAGGACGATTTTCCACAGCGTCTCGGCCTTGGTCGCACCCAGCGCCAGCGAGCCTTCACGCACGGTGCGTGGAATACGCGCCAGGCCTTCCTCGGTAGCCACGATCACCACCGGCACCGCCAGTAGCGCCAGGGTCAGCGAGGCCCACAGCAGGCCCGGAGTTCCCAGGGTAGGCGCCGGCAGCGACTCGGGGAAGAACAGCCGGTCGATCGAGCCGCCCAACACGTAGACGAAGAAGCCCAGGCCGAACACGCCGTAGACGATCGCCGGCACACCCGCCAGGTTGTTCACGGCGATACGGATCAGCCGGGTCACCGTACCTTGCCGGGCGTATTCACGCAGGTATACAGCTGCCAGTACACCGAACGGGGTGACGATCACGGCCATGATCAGGGTCATCATCACCGTGCCGAAGATGGCCGGGAAGATACCGCCCTCGGTGTTGGCTTCACGCGGGTCGTCGCTGAGGAACTCCCAGACCTTGGCGAAGTAGGTGCCCATCTTGGTCAGCGCGGACATGCCGTTCGGCTGGATAGCGTGCACCACCTTGCTCAGGTTGATTTCCACTTCGCGGCCGTTGCCGTCGCGGGCCACCAGGCTGTCGCGGGAGAAAGCCTGGTGCAGGCCGCTGAGGCGCTCTTCGATGGCCTTGTAGCGGCTGTTCAGCTCGGCGCGCTCGGCATCCATGTCGGCCTGTGCAGCAGCGTCCAGATTGCCGTGCAGCTCCAGCTTGCGGCTTTGCAGGCGCAGGCGCTCGAGGCCATGGTTGATGGCACCGATGTCTTTTTTCTCAAGCTGCTGCAGTTCAGCGTTGAGCTGGTTGGCGCGCTTGAGGCGGGCCTGCAATTCGTTCCAGGCGCCAGGGCCTTCGGCGACCACGCGGCCTTCTTCCTTGACGCTGACCAGGCGGCCATAGAAGTTGCCCCACTCGCGGCGCTCCAGGGCGATCAAGTCGACCGGGCGCTGCTCGTCGACCAGCCAGTCACCGACCACCCAAGTGAAGTCGCTGCCGTTGAGGTCGCGGTTACCGACCTTGATCAGCTCGCGGGTCATGAACTCCGGGCCTACGTCCGGTACCGGCAAGCCGGCACCCTTGAGGCGCGCACGCGGCACCTCTTCTTTCTGCACCACTTCACCGATGACGATGTGATCTGCCTGGCCTGGCACCTTGTAGGTGGCCTGGATCAGGTCGGCCGGCCAGAAGTGGCCGAGCCCGCGCACGGCGATCACCGCCAGCAGGCCGACGGTCATGATCACCGCCATGGCCACCGCGCCACCGCTGATCCAGACGCCGGGGGCGCCGCTCTTGAACCAGCCTTTGAGGGAATCCTTTTTCACGGATCTCTACCTTTCTATCAAAGCGACGAGTATTTCTTGCGCAGACGCTGGCGAATCAGCTCGGCCAAGGTGTTCATGATGAAGGTGAACATCAGCAGCACGAGGGCGGCGAGGAACAGCACACGGTAGTGGCTGCCGCCCACTTCGGATTCGGGCATTTCCACCGCCACGTTGGCGGCCAGGGTGCGCATGCCTTCGAACAGGTTCATCTCCATCACCGGGGTGTTGCCGGTGGCCATGAGCACGATCATGGTCTCGCCTACCGCACGGCCCATGCCGATCATCAGCGCCGAGAAGATGCCCGGGCTGGCGGTGAGGATGACCACGCGGGTCAGGGTCTGCCACGGCGTTGCGCCCAGGGCCAGGGAGCCCAGGGTCAGGCTGCGCGGCACGCTGAACACGGCGTCTTCGGCGATCGAGTAGATGTTCGGGATGACCGCGAAGCCCATGGCAATACCGACCACCAGGGCGTTGCGCTGGTCGTAGGTGATACCGAGGTCGTTGGTGATCCACAGGCGCATGTCGCCGCCGAAGAACCAGGTCTCCAGGTACGGGCTCATGGTCAGGGCGAACCAGCCGGTGAACAGGATCACCGGGATCAGGATCGCCGCTTCCCAGCCATCCGGCACCCGCAGGCGCAGCGACTCAGGCAGGCGGCTCCAGGTGAAGCCGGCCAGCAGGATGCCGAACGGCATCAGCAGGAACAGGCTGAACACACCCGGCAGGTGCCCTTCCAGGTACGGCGCCAGGAACAGGCCGGCGAAGAAGCCGAGGATCACCGTCGGCATCGCTTCCATCAGCTCGATCACCGGCTTGACCTTGCGGCGCATGCCTGGGGCCATGAAGTAGGCGGTGTAGATCGCAGCGGCAATGGCCAGCGGCGCCGCCAGGATCATTGCGTAGAACGCGGCCTTGAGGGTACCGAAGGTCAGCGGCGAGAGGCTCAGCTTGGGCTCGAAGTCGGTGTTCGACGCGGTCGACTGCCAAACGTACTTGGGCTCGTCGTAGTTCTCGTACCAGACCTTGCCCCACAGCGCGCTGAAGGACACTTCCGGGTGCGGGTTCTTCAGGCTCAGCGGCAGCAGCTTGCCACCTTGTTCGATGATGATGCGGTTGGCGCGAGGCGACAGGGCCAAGGTACCGGCACCTTCGGCAACCGGTTCTACAAGCAGGGTACGGTGCGCGGTGCTGTGGAACACGCCGAGCTTGCCTTCGCTGTCCAGGGCGATGAAGCCCTTGCGGCGCTCTTCGGCATCGATCTGCACGATTGGCGCCTTGCCCATCTGGAAGGTGCGGATCTGCTTGAAGCGCGATTCGCCGTCCGGGTCGCGGGCCATGAACCATTGGGCCAGGCCGCCCTTGGAGTCACCGATGATCAGCGAGATGCCGCCGACCAGCTGCGCGCTGGCGGTGATTTCGGTGTCGGCGTTTTCGGACAGTTTGTAGCGGCCATTGAGGCTCTTGTCGCGCAGGCTGAAGACATCTGCGGTGGCACGGCCGTTGATCACATACAGCCACTGCTGGCGCGGGTCGATGAAGATGTTCTTCACCACCTCGGTCATCTGCGGCAGCTCGATGCGGTTCTGCTCGGTGGTGACCTCTTCGGTCATCATGTTCTCGGTGCGGGTCAGCTCGATCACCTGCAGGTGCGCACCGGTGGAGCCGGCCAGCACCAGGGTATCGCCATTGACGTTGACGCTGATGTGCTCCAGCGCACGGCCCTGCTCGTCGAGGACGAATGGCTCCTGGCCATACGGGTAGTCGATGCCGGGGGTGATGGTCTTCTTGTTGTCCGGGTAGGTGATCTTGTAGGTGTGGTGGAACACCAGCGCCTTACCGTTGGACAAGCCCAGCACCACCATCGGGCTGCCCGGCTGATCGGTGCTGATCGAACTGACCTGGGTGCCCTCTGGCAGCGGCAGGTCGATACGCTTGAGTTCGTTGCCGGTCTTGGTGTCGAAGAACAGCGCCTGGCCCTTGTCCGAAACGCGCATGCCGACCAGGTTCTGCTCTTCCAGGGCGATCATCAGCGGCCTGCCGGCATCCTGCTGCAGCCAGGCCGGCTCCAGGGCTTTCTTGCTGGTCAGCGAGGCGCCCTGGAACAGCGGCAGCACCACATAGGCCAGATAGAAGAAGATCAGGGTGATGGCTGCCAGCACGGCAAGCCCGCCCACCAGTACATACCAGCGGGTCAGGCGATCCTTGAGCGCGCGCAGGCGGCGCTTGCGTTGCAACTCGGGCGTATTGAAGTCAATTCGCACGGGTGGGGAATTTGGGGTCATTGTGGAATTGGCCAGATCATTCATGCGCACACCCTAGCGGTCCCGTATGACAAAAACATGACAGTGAGTTGACGCAACAAAGCCCGCCGCGCAGGAACCCTGGCTTCGGGCCGAGAATGCGGGGAGGAGGCCAGCGTCAGTGCCGGCCTCGTCCTCAGTTACTTACTTCTTTGCAACGTTACCGTTGTGGTCCAGGCCCAGGTCAGCCAGGGCTTTGGCGGCAACTTTGGCCGGCAGCGGGATGTAGCCATCCTTCACCACGACCTGCTGGCCAGCTTGCGACAGCACCAGCTTGACGAACTCGGCTTCCAGCGGGGCCAGAGGCTTGTTCGGGGCCTTGTTTACGTAGACGTACAGGAAGCGCGACAGCGGGTAGGTGCCGTTCAGGGCGTTGGCTTCGTTGTCTTCGACGAACTCACCGCCTTCTTTCTTGGCCAGGGCGACCGTCTTGACGCTGGCGGTCTTGTAGCCGATGCCCGAGTAGCCGATGCCGTTCAGCGAGGAGCTGATCGACTGCACGACCGAAGCCGAGCCTGGCTGTTCGTTGACGTTAGGCTTGAAGTCGCCTTTGCACAGGGCTTCTTCCTTGAAGTAGCCGTAGGTGCCCGATACCGAGTTACGGCCGAACAGCTGTACTGGCTTGTTGGCCAGGTCGCCGGTCACGCCCAGGTCGCCCCAGGTTTTAACGTCGGCTTTGCCACCGCACAGGCGGGTGGAGGAGAAGATTGCATCGACCTGGGCCATGGTCAGGCCTTTGATCGGGTTGTCCTTGTGCACGAACACGGCCAGGGCGTCGACGGCGACCGGGATGGCGGTCGGCTTGTAGCCGTACTTCTGCTCGAAGGCCTGCAGCTCGACATCCTTCATCTTGCGGCTCATCGGGCCGAGGTTGGCGGTGCCTTCGGTCAGCGCGGGTGGCGCGGTGGAGGAGCCGGCAGCCTGAATCTGGATGTTTACGTTCGGATATTCCTTCTTGTAGGCCTCGGCCCACAACGTCATCAGGTTGGCGAGGGTGTCCGACCCGACGCTGGAGAGGTTGCCCGAAACACCGGTGGTCTTGGTGTAGGTCGGGATGGCTGGGTCGACAGCGGCTACCGCATTGGCGGTTGCAACGCCAGCGGCGGCGAAGGTGAGGGCCGCCATCAAACGCTTCAGTTTCATGCCTTGCTCCTAGCAGGAATATTGTGGGTGTTGGATGGAACGGGCCCAAGTATCGGCAGGCCGCATGAACACGATATGACCCCAATGTGACAATTGGATGAAAGGCCATCATTGCCGGAGGCTGGGCTGGTCCCATCACGGATGGTAGGAGCGGCTTCAGCCGCGATGAGGCCAGCAGAGGCAACGCAAATCAGCGCTTGTTGGCAAGCAAATACAGCCCCACACCGAAACCAACCGCACACAACCCCGCAACGTAATAGGCCGGCGCCATCGGGCTGACCTTGAGCAGCGCAGTCACCACCATCGGCGTCAGCCCCCCGAAAATGGCGTAAGCGACGTTGTAGGAGAACGACAGGCCGCTGAAACGCACCGCAGCCGGGAACGCTTTGACCATCACATAAGGAACGGCACCAATCACACCCACGCACAGACCGGTAATGGCATACAGCGGGAACAGCAGCTCCGGATGAGTCGGCAAGCTGTGATAGAAGGTCCAGGAAGACGTCAGCAACAACAGACTGCCGATCACGAACACACGGCCCGCACCGAAGCGGTCGGCCAAACTGCCAGAGGCAATACAGCCGAGACTGAGCAGCACGATCGCCAGGCTATTGGCCTTGAGCGAGTCGGTCGGGCTGACGTGGTAAAGGCTCTGCAGCAGCGCCGGGGTCATCAGAATGACCACGACGATACCCGCCGAAAGCAGCCAGGTCAGCAGCATCGACAGGATGATCGGCCCGCGATGATCACGCAGCACGGTGGCCAGCGGCAGTTCTTCAGCCAGCGCCTTGCGCTGCTGCATCTCGGCGAATACCGGGGTTTCGTGCAGCCAGCGGCGCAGGTACACCGCGAACAGGCCGAACACACCGCCGAGCAGGAAGGGGATACGCCAGGCGTAATCGGCGACTTCCTCTGGGCTGTACACGGTGTTGATCAGGGTCGCCACCAGCGAACCCAGCAGAATGCCCGCAGTCAGGCCGGCGGTCAGGGTGCCGCAGGCGTAGCCGGTGTTGCGGGCCGGCACGTGCTCGGAAACGAACACCCAGGCACCCGGCACCTCACCACCAATCGCCGCGCCCTGAATCACCCGCATCAGCAGCAGCAAGACCGGTGCCCACAGGCCAATCTGCGCATAAGTCGGCAGCAAACCCATGATCAGCGTCGGCAGGGCCATCATGAAGATGCTCAGGGTGAACATCTTCTTGCGCCCGAGCAGGTCACCGAAGTGCGCCATGATGATGCCGCCCAGCGGCCGCGCCAGGTAGCCTGCGGCAAAGATGCCGAAGGTCTGCATCAGGCGTAGCCATTCAGGCATGTCGGGCGGGAAGAACAGCTTGCCCACCACCGTGGCGAAGAACACGAAAATGATGAAGTCGTAGAACTCCAGTGCTCCGCCCAGGGCGGACAGTGAGAGGGTCTTGTAGTCACTGCGGGTCAGCGGCCGCGAGGGCTGCTCGATACTGCTCGGCACGGAAGTCATCGCTCGTTGTTCTCTTGTAGGTGATGCAGGCCGCTTGGCACGCGGCTTCTGGCTTGCTGGGACAGGCGAAGATAGCAAATTGCCGAGCCGTGCTGAAAGCGATACAAAATCCATACAGATATTCATGAAAGTGCGGTCGTCGCTAAGCCTTCGGCTATATATACTGGCCGTTCGTAGGAAAAGGACGCCGCTTAAGTGGGATATTGTGCGAAAACGCCGGTCTTGATGTCAGACGGTTTCGCAGAATTTCCCTACGGCCGTCCAGCGAAACGAAATCGGCGTAGTATGTTTCCAGCTGAATCGTTTACCCGGCCTTTGCGCCACACCAACGAAGCGTCACGGGTCAGAGGCCCCACCGCATGATTGAGCTCGAACAAGAAGATCCCATCCCGCAAGGCGACCTGGCCTTGCAAATCACTGCGTTGCCCCGCGAAACCAACGGTTTCGGCGACATCTTCGGCGGCTGGCTGGTCGCCCAGATGGACCTGGCCGGCACTGCCATGGCCAGCCGCGTTGCTGGGGGCCGGGTGGCCACGGTGTCCATCGACCGCATGGCCTTCCTGGTGCCGGTGGCCGTGGGTGCGCAACTGTCGTTCTATACCCACACCGAGGAAGTCGGCCGCAGCTCGATCCGCATGATGGTCGAAGTGTGGAGCGACGACCCGCTGTCCAGCGAATGGCGCAAGGTCACCGAAGCGCTGTTCGTGTTCGTCGCCATCGACGGCAGCGGCCGCACCCGTTCGGTGCCTCGTCGCTGAGCCTTGCGGGCGTTAAACTCATTGCACGTCACCGGGTCGAAGGCCCACAGGCAATCAATGAGATAAGCGCAATGGCTACCTACAAGGTCGAAACCGAGCTTCACGGCGAACTCAACTGCTGGCGCATCACCAGCGACCGCGCCGAACTACTGATCGCCCAGCAGGGTGCGCAGATCCTCAGCTACCAGTGTATTGGCGAACCGCCTCTGCTGTGGCTGAGCGACCAGGCCATCTTCCGTCAGGGCAAGTCGGTGCGCGCGGGTGTGCCGGTGTGTTGGCCGTGGTTCGGCAGCCTGCAGCGCAACCCGCCGTCGGTGCAGGCCATGTACAAGGGTGAGCAGGCGCCTGCGCATGGGCTGGCGCGCACGCGCGACTGGCAATTGCTGGGTATCGAAGACGCGGGCACCGCGCTGCGCATCGAGTTCGAACTGCCGCAGGCAAAGGGCGACCTGCCCGACTGGCCGCATGACGTCGAGCTGAAGCTGCAGATCTTGATGGGTGATGCGCTGGAGCTTAGCCTGACCAGCCGCAACATGGGCAACAGCCCGGTCACCATCAGCCAGGCCCTGCACAGCTACTTCGCCGTCAGTGATGTGCGCCAGGCGCGGGTCGAGGGCGTCGAGGGGCTGGACTACATCGAAACCCTGGCTGACTGGGAGCAGCGCCAGCAGCAGGGTGCGCTGGCGTTCACCGGTGAAACCGACCGCATCTATCTGAATACACCTGCAACGTTGAGCATCGTCGACCCACACTGGAACCGGCGCATCAAACTGACCAGCAGCGGTTCGCGCTCGGCGGTGATCTGGAACCCTTGGACCGACCGGGCCAAGGAATTGGTGGACATGGCCGATGATGGCTGGCAGCGGATGCTGTGCATCGAGACGGCGAATGTCTGGGATGATGTGGTGGAGTTGAAGCCCGGGGCAAGCAGTGCCCTCAAGGTTACTATTGCGAGTGAAGTAATCTGACCCTGGCATTGTCTGGCACGGCCTCTTCGCGGGTAAACCCGCTCCCACAAGTAGCGCGCAAATCCTGTGGGAGCGGGTTTACCCGCGAATGGGCCAGTACAGACAACCTCAAAGATCAGCATCCTCCACCACTCTCACCTGCCCCGCATCCAGCGCATACGCCGCATCGGCCAGGTCATTGCTGACCTTCTCCACCTTCAACGTCCCGCTGACCCAAAGCGGCGTGTAGATATCATCGATCTTCAACCCCTTCGGATAGCGCACCAGCACCAGCTGGTTCGGTGGCGGCGGCGGCACATGGATGCAGGCGCCGGGGTACGGCACCAGGAAGAACAGCGTGCTGTTGCCCTTGGCATCGCTTTCCAGCGGCACCGGGTAACCGCCCAAGCGGATCTGTTTGCCGTTCATGGCGGCCACGGTCTTGGTCGAATACATCACCGCCGGCAGGCCTTTGCTCTGCTTCAGGCCGCCCTTGTCAGTGAACGTGCCCATCGCCTCGGGCGAGTCGTGGTCGATTTCAGGCATCTGTTCGAGGGCTTTCTGGTCCGACTTGGGCATCAGCTCCAGCCAGTCGGTTTCAGGCAGTTCGGCATGGGCCAGGGTGCTGGCCAGGAGTAGGGGAATGAGGAAAAAGGCACGCATGAAAATGCTCGGCAACTCAGAAGAATTGCCGAGCATTCTAACCAGTATTCAGCGCTTCTTGATGAGCCCGTAGATCACCAGCAAGACCACGGCACCGACCAGCGCGCCGAAGAAGCCCGCCGCCTGCCCGGCCTGGTAGATCCCCAGCGCCTGGCCGCCATAGGTGGCGAGCAGTGAGCCGGCAATACCCAGCAGGATGGTCATGATCCAGCCCATGCTGTCGTCGCCCGGTTTGATGAAGCGGGCCAGCAGGCCGACGATGAGGCCGATGAAGATGGTTCCAATGATGCCCATGGCAATCCCTCTGCAGTGAAAATGGAACAAGCCAAAGCCTAGACGGGCTTTGACTTGTTGCCATGTTCAGAGGGCAAGGCGCTTAGAGAAGTTCGATCAGTTGCTGATCAACGCCTCTACTTCGGCGATCTTGGCCTTGAGGGTGGCCATGTCCTGGCAGCGCAGGGTGGCGTGGCCGACCTTGCGCCCGACCTTGAAGGCCTTGCCGTAATGGTGCAGGTGGCAGTCGTCGATGGCGACGACCTTGTCCACCGCCGGCACTTCACCGATGAAGTTGAGCATGGCGCTTTCACCGACCTTGGCGGTCGAACCCAGCGGCAGGCCGGCAACGGCGCGCAGGTGGTTCTCGAACTGGCTGCACTCGGCGCCTTCGATGGTCCAGTGCCCGGAGTTGTGCACACGCGGGGCGATTTCGTTGGCCTTGAGGCCACCGTCGACCTCGAAGAACTCAAAGGCCATCACGCCGACGTAGTCCAGCTGCTTGAGCACACGGCCGACGTAGTCTTCGGCAAGGCTCTGCAGCGGGTGCGAGGCGCTGGCCACCGACAGCTTCAGGATGCCGCTCTCGTGGGTGTTGTGCACCAGCGGGTAGAAGCGCGTTTCGCCATCGCGGGCACGCACGGCCACCAGCGACACTTCGCCAGTGAACGGCACAAAACCTTCCAGCAGGCACGGCACGCTGCCCAGCTCGGCAAAGGTGTCCACCACGTCTTCAGGCGTGCGCAGCACCTTCTGGCCCTTGCCGTCGTAACCCAGGGTGCGGGTCTTGAGCACGGCCGGCAGGCCGATGCTGGCCACTGCGGCGTCGAGGTCGGCCTGCGAGAGGATGTCGGCGAAGGCCGGGGTCGGGATACCCAGGTCGCGGAACATGCTCTTCTCGAACAGGCGGTCGCGGGCGATGCGCAGCGCTTCGGCGCTCGGGTAGACCGGGACGAACTGGGAGAGGAAGGCCACGGTCTCGGCCGGGACGCTTTCGAACTCGAAGGTCACCAGGTCGACTTCGTCGGCCAGCTGGCGCAGGTGGTCCTGGTCACCGTAGTCGGCACGCAGGTGCTCGCCCAGGGGCGCGGCGCAGGCGTCCGGCGCCGGGTCGAGGAAGGCGAAGTTCATGCCCAGCGGAGTGCCCGCCAAGGCCAGCATGCGGCCCAGCTGGCCGCCACCGATTACACCGATCTTCATGGGTTCTGCCTCAAGCCTGACGTGGGTCTGGGTTGTCCAGCACGGTGTCGGTCTGCTCGGTGCGGAACTGCTTGAGCGCCGCGTGGTGCTGCGGGTACTTAGCGCCGAGGATGCTCGCCGACAGCAGCGCGGCGTTGATCGCCCCGGCACGGCCGATGGCCAGGGTGGCAACCGGCACACCGGCTGGCATCTGCACGATCGACAGCAGCGAATCGACACCCGACAGCATCGACGACTGCACCGGCACGCCGAGCACCGGCAGGTGGGTCTTGGCAGCGCACATGCCTGGCAGGTGCGCAGCGCCACCGGCGCCCGCGATGATCACCTCGATGCCACGGCCTTCGGCTTCTTCAGCGTACTGGAACAGCAGATCCGGGGTGCGGTGGGCGGAAACCACCTTCACTTCGTAGGGAATGCCGAGTTTTTCCAGCATATCGGCGGTGTGGCTAAGGGTGGACCAATCGGACTTGGAGCCCATGATCACGCCAACCAGTGCACTCATCGTCGAGCCTCTTCGCTTGTGCGCCCGCAGGCGCGTCAAAAAACAACAAGCCACGCGGGACGACCGGCGTGGCTTGTTTGCTGATCCGGACCGGAGCTGCCCGGTCGAAAGGCCGCGCAGTATACCGTAACCCAGGGCGTTGCTGGCACCCCTGGCGACCAACTGTCGGCCTTATTTTTCGGGGCTTTGGCTGACTTTCGGGTCAACCGCAACGCCCCCCTCCAGCTTGCGCCACAGCAGGCGCACGTTGGCTTTGCGCACCAGCGCGCAGCGGTACAGGCGGATTTCCAGCGGCACGTGCCACTGACTGGCGCCACATATCACCAGTTCGCCACGTTCCAATTCGCCGCGCATCGACAAACGCGGCACCCAGGCGATGCCCATGCCCTCCAGTGCCATGCTCTTGAGACTGTCGGCCATGGCCGTTTCATAGACCGTGGTATAGCGCAGGTTGCGCTGGCGTAGCAGCAGGTTCACCGAACGCCCCAAAAACGCACCGGCGCTGTAGGCCAGCAACGGCACGCTGCTGTCGCCTTCGAGGTCGAACAACGGCTTGCCGTCGGCATCCACAGCACAGACCGGCAGCATTTCCGTGGTGCCCATGTGCAGCGACGGGAAGATTTCGGCGTCCATCTGCAGCGCCGCATCGGGGTCGTAGAATGCCAACATCAGGTCGCAACCACCCTCCCGTAATGCATGCACGGCATCCCCTACGTTAGTCGCAACCAGGCGAGTAGCGATGTTCAAACCGTCGTTGCGCAACTGGGCAACCCAACGTGGGAAAAAGCCCGATGCCAGGGAGTGCGCCGCGGCGATCTGGATGACCTCGCCCTGCCCTCCTTCAAGATGATGCAAATGCCGCAGAACTTCGCCCAACTGGTCGACAACAGTCCGCGCAGTGACGAGAAACAGCTGTCCCGCTTCGGTCAATTCGATCGGTGTACGGGAACGATTCACCAAGGTCAGCCCCAGCGCTGCTTCCAGGCTGCGTATGCGCCGGCTGAAGGCCGGTTGCGTCACGAAACGCCGCTCTGCGGCTTGGGAAAAACTGCGGGTCGAGGCCAGAGCACTGAAGTCTTCCAGCCATTTGCTTTCCAGGTTCACGAAGCATCTCTCCCGGCATGCACCAAAATGGAACACGCTCGAATGTCAATTGGCGTCACACGAAACACTATGCCGTTTGTGCATAGGTTAGCGTGCAACAGCATTGGCCGCAAAATCGCCTTCAGGCCTAGGATTGGCGCCATTCCGGCAGGTGCCGGGCCCAAATCGAGATGATATCCATCATGTCCTCCGCTGCATCGTTCCGCGTCGAAAAAGATCTGCTTGGTACCCTTGAAGTCCCTGCCGATGCCTACTACGGCATCCAGACCCTGCGCGCTGCCAACAATTTCCACCTCTCCGGTGTTCCGCTGTCGCACTACCCGAAACTGGTAGTCGGCCTGGCGATGGTCAAGCAGGCCGCTGCTGACGCCAACCGTGAGCTGGGGCACTTGAGCGATGCCAAGCACGCCGCGATCAGCGCAGCCTGCGCACGACTGATAAAGGGCGACTACCACGAGCAGTTCGTGGTGGACATGATTCAAGGCGGTGCTGGTACCTCCACCAACATGAACGCCAACGAAGTCATCGCCAACATCGCGCTGGAGGCCATGGGCCACCAGAAGGGTGAGTACCAGTACCTGCACCCGAACAACGATGTGAACATGGCGCAGTCGACCAACGACGCCTACCCGACCGCCATCCGCCTGGGCCTGCTGCTCGGCCACGACGCGCTGCTGGCCAGCCTCGACAGCCTGATCCAGGCCTTCGCTGCCAAAGGTAAAGAGTTCGACCACGTACTGAAGATGGGCCGTACCCAGCTGCAGGACGCCGTACCGATGACCCTGGGCCAGGAATTCCGCGCCTTCGCCACCACCATGACCGAAGACCTGCAGCGCCTGCGCTCGCTGGCCCCGGAACTGCTGACCGAAATCAACCTGGGCGGTACCGCCATCGGTACCGGCATCAACGCCGACCCGGGCTACCAGATGCTGGCCGTACAGCGCCTGGCAACCATCAGCGGCCAACCGCTGGTGCCGGCTGCCGACCTGATCGAAGCCACCTCCGACATGGGCGCCTTCGTGCTGTTCTCCGGCATGCTCAAGCGTACCGCGGTCAAGCTGTCGAAGATCTGCAACGACCTGCGCCTGCTGTCCAGCGGCCCACGCACCGGCATCAACGAAATCAACCTGCCAGCGCGTCAGCCAGGCAGCTCGATCATGCCAGGCAAGGTCAACCCGGTAATCCCGGAAGCCGTCAACCAGGTGGCCTTCGCCATCATGGGCAACGACCTGGCCCTGACCGTCGCCGCCGAAGGTGGCCAGCTGCAGCTGAACGTGATGGAGCCGCTGATCGCCTACAAGATCTTCGACTCGATCCGCCTGCTCCAGCGCGCCATGGACATGCTGCGCGAACACTGCATCGTCGGCATCACCGCCAACGAACAGCGCTGCCGTGAACTGGTCGAGCACTCGATCGGCCTGGTCACCGCCCTGAACCCTTACATCGGCTACGAAAACGCCACCCGTATCGCCCGCGTTGCCCTGGAAACCGGCCGCGGCGTACTGGAACTGGTGCGCGAAGAGAAGCTGCTGGACGAAGCGATGCTCAACGACATCCTGCGTCCGGAGAACATGATCGCTCCACGTCTGGTTCCGCTGAAGGCGTAACCCAGGCCGCTGCAAACAGTCTCACCAGGTCGAGGGACTAGACACCTCTCAACCTTTCAAAGGCCCGAGCGCACGCTCCGGGCCTTTTTTTTCGTCTGCCGTCAGTAATGCGGTGCCTGGAAGATCGAGCGCCGCCCGCGCGGCGCATCGCGAATGAATTCGCTCCTACATTTGTCGGCATACAACTTGCTCCATAATGCCTCCCAGCCCCACGGGAATACCGAGCATGCTGCACAGCCACCTGACTACCCTCAACGCGGTATCGCTAATCCTCAACCTGTTCCAGGAACAAGGCTGCGAGGCTTCGACACTGCTGGCGGGCAGCGGCATAGGCCCGGCAGACCTTGGCCATAGCGACGCGCGCATCACCACTCAACAGGAGCTGCAGGTGTGCGCCAATGCCGTGGCTCGGCGCGAGGACATCGGCCTCGAATTGGGTCAGCGCATGCATGTGTCGTGCTACGGCATGCTCGGTTACGCGTTGCTCTCCAGTGCCACTTTGGGTGACGCCCTGCGCCTGGCGTTGCAGTATCCGGCACTGCTGGGAACAGTTTTCCAGCTGCGCCTGGTCGACGATGGCCAGCGGGTCTGGTTCAGTGCCAACGATTACCGCGACGCCCCAGCCCTGGCCGCGTTCAATGCCGAGTTTTGCCTGGTTTCGCTGAAAGTCATCTGCGACGACCTGCTGGGCCGCCCGCTGCCGCTGCTCGGCGCCCGTTTCGAACATGCTCGGCCCGGTTATCACGCGCGCTATACCGGTGCATTCCCCTGCCCGCTCGGCTTCGAAGCCGAAGACAACGCCTTTGCCTTCGAGCGCCGTTGGCTGGACGCACCGCTACCGCTGGCCGACCCGATCACCCACAAGGCCATGAGCGAACGCTGCCGGCGCCTGAACCTGGAGTTCACGGGGCGCCAGGCTTGGCTGGGGCGGATTCGCCAGCTGTTGCTGCAGCAACTGGATGCGGCACCTGGCCTGGAAGGCCTGGCGCGGCAGATGAACTGCTCGTCGCGGACCTTGCGCCGACACCTGCAGGCGCTGGGCAGCAGTTATCAACAGCTGCTCGATGAGTTGCGCTTCGAGCGCGCCAAGCAGCTGCTGGCAGATGAGCAGATGCCGATCTATCGAATCGCCGAAACCCTGGGCTTCAGCGAGACGGCCAGCTTCCGACATGCGTTCCAGCGTTGGAGCGGTGTGGCGCCAAGCCATTTCCGCGGCTGACCACCTTGGCCACATCGATCCCCTTTTGGCCGTTTGCAACGTTCTCCCGCACCGGGCCGCCCGTGAAAATGGGCCTACGCCAGTACCTGACGGAGAACAACAATGCTGACGATCTATTCCGATGATCACCGCCTGCACCACGGCCGCTGCGAGCTGATCGACGGCAAGCTGATGCCCTGCTTCGAAATGCCTTCGCGCGCCGACCATGTGCTCGACCAGGTGAAAAAGCGCAACCTGGGTGATGTCCAAGGCCCGACCGACTTCGGCCGTGCGCCGCTGCAACGCATCCACAGTGCCGACTACCTCGATTTCTTCAAAGGCGCCTGGGCCCGCTGGGCCGCATTGGGCCACGACGGCGACCTGCTGCCCTTCACTTGGCCGGCCCGCACCCTGCGCCAGGTCAAGCCGACCGGCCTGCATGGCGAACTGGGTTACTACAGCTTCGATGCCGGTGCACCGATCACTGCCGGCACCTGGCAGGCAGCCTACAGCGCCGCGCAAGTCGCCCTCACCGCCCAAGCCGCTATTCAGCAGGGCGCCCATTCGGCATTCGCCCTGTGCCGCCCGCCTGGACACCACGCCGCCGCCGAAGTCATGGGCGGTTATTGCTACCTGAACAACGCCGCCATTGCGGCCCAAGCCTTCCTCGACCAGGGCCGCGCCAAAGTGGCCATCCTCGATGTCGATTACCACCACGGCAACGGCACCCAGGACATCTTCTACGCGCGCAACGACGTATTCTTCGCCTCGATCCACGGCGACCCGCAGGCCGAATTCCCGTTCTTCCTCGGTTATGCCGACGAAACCGGAGAAGGCGCAGGTGAAGGCTACAACATCAATTACCCGCTGCCGGCCGGCAGTGATTGGGGCGCCTGGAGCGCGGCACTGGACGCTGCGTGCCAACGCATCGCCGACTACGACGCCGACGTGCTGGTGATCTCCCTGGGCGTGGACACCTTCAAGGACGACCCGATCTCCCAGTTCAAGCTGGACAGCCCGGACTACCTGGAAATGGGCCAGCGCATCGCCCAGCTCGGCAAGCCGACCCTGTTCGTGATGGAAGGCGGCTACGCTGTGGAAGAAATCGGTATCAACGCGGTCAATGTGCTGGAAGGCTTCCAGCGCGCCCAGCCAGGAGCCCGGTAATGGTCCGACTCAAGCGTCTGCTCGCCCCGTTCATCGCTGCCACCCTGTTCACCGGTGCGCTCCAGGCGCATGCCGAACAGCGCACCCTGCGTGTGTACAACTGGTTCGACTACATCACCCCGCAGACCTTGACCGATTTCCAGAAGGACAGCGGCGTCAAGCTGGTCTACGACATCTTCGACACCAACGAAGCGCTGGAGGCCAAGCTTTTGACCGGCAACTCCGGCTATGACGTGGTGGTGCCGTCCAACGTGTTCCTCGCCAAGCAGATCGAGGCGGGCGTGTTCCAGCCGCTGGACCGCAGCAAGCTGCCGAACTGGCAGCATCTGGACCCGGCGCTGATGAAGCTGATCGAGGCCAACGACCCGGGCAACAAGTTCGCCGTGCCCTACATGTACGGCACCGTGCTGATCGGCTTCAACCCGGCCAAGGTCAAGGCAGTGCTCGGCGACCAGGCGCCGGTAGACAGCTGGGACCTGATCTTCAAGGAAGAGAACATTGCAAAGCTCAAGCAGTGCGGCGTGGCGTTGCTCGATTCGCCTTCGGAGATCCTGCCGCTGGCCCTGAAGTACCTGGGCCTGGACCCCAACAGCGGCAAGCCTGAAGACTACAAGAAAGCCGAGGCGCTGCTGCTGAAGATCCGCCCGCACATCACCTACTTCCATTCCTCGAAGTACATGGCCGATATCGCCAACGGCGACATCTGCGTGGCCGTCGGGTATTCCGGCAGCTTCTCCCAGGCCGCCAACCGCGCACGGGAGGCCAAGAATGGCGTGGTGGTGGACATGCGCCTGCCCAAGGAAGGCGCGCCGATCTGGTTCGACATGCTGTCCATTCCAAAGGGGGCAGCCAACCCGGAAGATGCGCACGCGTTCATCAATTACCTATTGCGGCCGGAGGTGATTGCGCCGATCAGCGACTTTGTCGGGTATCCGAACCCGAACAAAGATGCGACCGAGAAGGTCAGCCCGGCGATTCGCAACAACCCCAACCTGTATCCGACGGCGGAGGCGATGGCCAAGCTGTATACGCTCAAGCCGTTGTCACGGGATGCGGAGCGGGCGCGGACACGGGCCTGGACCAGGATCAAGTCCGGAACCTGAGTCGCCCTCTTCGCGGCTGAAGCCGCTCCCACCGGTACTGCAGTACTCCTGTGGGAGCGGCTTTAGCCGCGAAGAGGCCGCCAAGCCTTGCGCAAGCGCATCAACGCCTCGGCAATTTCCCCTTCCGGCACCGCCGCAAACCCCAGTACCAACCCCGCACGTTTATCCAAAGGCACCTCGCTGTCCTCCAGCCAATAACTGCTCAGCGGATTCACTTCGACCCCGACCGCTTCTGCCTTGGCCACCAATTCCTGCTCCCGCGCAAAGTTATCCACATCCACCTTCACATGCAGCCCCGCAGCCACTTCCGGCATACCACCCAGCCCCGGAACCTCCACAGGCCACCCAGCTTTCAATACATTGCGCCGGCTCAACGCCGCCTTGCGCATCCGCCGAATATGCCGCTGGAAATGCCCCTGAGCCATGAACTCGGCCATCACGCATTGGGTGCCGACTTCGGAATGCCGCATCGCCAGCGCCCTGCCCTGGCTGAACGCCTGCACCAATCGCTGGGGCAGCACCAGGTAGCCAAGGCGCAATGCGGGGAACGCAATCTTGCCGAAGGTGCCGACGTACAACACCCGCCCCTGGCGGTCCAACGCCGCCAGCGGAGCCAACGGCGCACCGCTGTAGCGGTACTCGCCGTCATAGTCATCCTCGATGATCCAGCCATCGCGACGCTCGGCCCACGCCAGTAGCGCCAGGCGCCGGGCCAGGCTCATGGTTACACCCGTGGGGTACTGGTGGGCGGGCGTGACGTAGGCCAGGCGGCAATCCTGCAGTTGTTCCAGGCGCGCGCAGTCCATGCCCTCCTCGTCCACAGGAATGCCCGACACCTTGCCACCGGCCACGGCGAAGGTATGGCCAGCGGCTCGATAACCAGGGCTTTCCACAGCCACGCCGTCGCCCGGCTGTAACAGCAACTGTGCACAAAGGCTGATGGCCTGCTGTGCACCACTGGTGATCACAATTTGTTCAGCCGTGCAGGAAAGACCACGTGAGCGCCGCAGGTAGGCCGATATCAACTCGCGCAGCGTGCGCTCGCCTGCCGGGTCGCCATAACCAAGCTGCGCAGGATCCGGATTACGCCAGAAACCCGCATGAAGCTTGGCCCACACGTCGAACGGGAACAGGTCGAAGGCTGGAATACCGACGCGAAAAGCACGCGGTGCGCCGCTTCTTGGCAGCGGAAGATGGTTACTTTTCAGACGTTCCAATGGCTCACTGGACAGCGTGTTGCTGGATAAATCCTCAGTATCACCCGAAGAAGATGTGGATAAACCTGTTGATAAACCCAGGGATAACCCTGTGGATAGTTGTGTGGATAGTTTTTCCAGGCGACTCACATACGTACCGTCACCTACCCGGCTTTCGATGTAACCCTCGGCGTACAGCTGATCGTAGGCTCGCACCACGCTGTTGCGCGACAGCGCCAACATGCTCGCCAGTTCGCGGGTGGCGGGCAGTCGCGTGCCGCTGCTCAGCCGCCCGTCCAGCACTCGTGAACGCAGAGCCTGATAGAGCTGCTGACTAAGCCCCCGGCGGCGGTCGAGGACCAGTCCGGCAGGATCAAAGGGCAGCACGAGGGGACGTTCGCTCATGGCATTGGACCTATCAAAACAGTCATGAATGGATCTTACACAGAACCAATAGCCTGCCTAGGATGGAGACATTCGACAAGGAACCTACGCATGTACAACAGCAAACCCCACCAGGAACACGACCGCGAGCGTTTGCATCAGCACATGCTGGATACCCGCCTGGCCGTGCTGGTCAGCCAGGGTGAACAAGGTTTACTCGCCACCCACTTGCCAGTGCTGGTCGACACCGATGAAGGCGAATTCGGCACCGTTTACGCGCACCTGGCGCGCGCCAATCGCCAATGGCAGGACCTGGAGAGTGGCGGCGAAGCACTGCTGGTATTTCCCGGCGCCGATGCTTATATCAGCCCCAGCTACTACCCGAGCAAAGCCGAAAACCCCAAGGTGGTGCCGACCTGGAACTACCTGGCCGTACATGCCTATGGCCCGGTCGAAGTGATCCATGAGGCGGCCCCGCTGCTAAACATCGTCAGCCGCCTGACCGAACGCCACGAACACGGTCGCGATGCACCTTGGAAAGTGGCCGACGCACCCAGCGATTACCTGGACGGCATGCTCCGCGCCATCGTCGGCATCCGCCTGCCCATCGCCCGCCTGCAGGGCGCGCGCAAGCTCAGCCAGAACCGTTCGGCACAAGACATTACCGGCGTGCGCGAAGGCCTAAGCGCCAGCACCGATTATCTGGACAACCAACTCGCGGCGCAGATGCGCCAGCTCTGAAGGAAAAGCCCCATGCCCAGCGTTAACCTGCGCCCCGTCAGCGCCCAAGACCACGCCGCCTGGCTCGAACTGTGGCAGGCCTACCTGCGCTTCTACCAGACCGAACTGGCCGAAGAAATCAGCCTCAATACCTGGCAACGCCTGCTCGATCCCAATGAACCGACCCACTCGACCCTCGCCTGGGTCGATGGCAAGGCGGTGGGCATGGTCAACTTCATCTACCATCGTTCCAACTGGAGCATCGAGAATTCCTGTTACCTGCAGGACCTCTACGTGGACAGCGCACAGCGCGGCCTGGGCATCGGCCGTCAACTCATCGAACACGTCTATGCCACGGCCAAAGCTGCCGGCTGCATCAAGGTGCACTGGCTGACCCACGAAACCAACGCCACCGCCATCAGCCTGTACGAGCAGGTTGCCGAGCGGCCGGGCTTCATCCAATTTCGCAAAGGACTGTAGGCCGATCATGACTGATGCCTTGAACTGGAAACCTGCCACAGCGCCGCAAGCCGAGCCCATCGATGGCCGCTTCATTCGCCTGGAGAAGCTCGACCCGGCACGCCATGCGGATGATCTGTGGGCAGCATTGCAGGGCCCGGACTCCGATCCCGTGTTGTGGGATTACCTGCCCTACGGCCCCTTCACCGAGCGCGCTGCCTTCGACCGCTGGCTGGAAGGCAACGCCGCTGGCCGCGACCCGCTGTACTACACCGTCATCGACCGCGCGAACGGCCAGGCGCAAGGCGTTCTCACCCTGATGTCGATCGTGCCCGACCACGGCCGCATCGAGATCGGCCACATCGCCTTCGGCGCCCCCATGCAGCGTACGCCCAAGAGCACCGAAGCGGTGTACCTGCTGGCCAAGCTTGGCTTCGAGCTGGGCAACCGGCGCCTGGAATGGAAGTGCAACAACGCCAATGCCCGCTCCAAGCGCGCGGCTGAGCGGTTCGGCTTCCAGTTCGAAGGGGTGTTCCGCAAGCACCTGGTGGTCAAGGACCATAACCGCGATACGGCGTGGTATTCGATTACCGATGATGAATGGCCGCAGGTGGCAGCGGGGTTCGAGCGGTGGTTGAGCGAAGAAAATCAGCGGCCTGAGGGCCAAGTCAGCAGCTTGGAAACTTGCCGCACTCACTGCTGATGGCCAGGACGGAGGCGCCAACCACAGTTCAGATAACCTGACGCTGGCGCCTGACAACGCCCATTTGCAGACCAAATGGGCGAAATACGGCATTCAAGGACTTGAGCGTAGGGTTACCTTCACCCTGCTCAATCTGAATGAGCGTGCGCAGCGAGACTTTGCACATTTTGGCGAATTGGGCTTGTTGAAGGTTTGCTATGGTCACCCGCAGGTGTCGTACCGCTGTACCCAATTCCCAGGAGCCTTCGGCAATTGCTCGCTGAACGTCTTCGATAACCTGAGCACGTTGCTCGGGTGTCAGGCTCATATCAGCCCCCATGTTTTCATACGGTGTTCAAGTTGGCGTAATGCGATTGCTGGGTGATTCATGACGGCGTCCGGCAAACCTGATTCGCTGAGCAGGTCTGGGAGCGCCAATAGTCGGGTGGCATCCTGGCGCAACTGTTCAAAGGCCAGTTCCGGTTCAATCAGATCAGCCAGGCTGGCACACGCGGCCCACCAGTCGATTTCACCGGCACGCTCGATACCTGCCGCCCATTTTGTCGTACGGGTGACACCCTCCGCATCAAGCACCATCGGCGCGAGGTCGTAAATGGGTGCCAGCCTCACCGTCTCGGCTTCACGTATGACAGCCATGTTCCGTCCGTGATTGTCCGAATTGCCGAGGATCTTGTTGATCAGGTCTCGACGAAGGTATTCAGCAATCAGCTCAGTGGTCTGACTACCTTGCCCTGCCTGAACCCATAGCTTCACCAACCCCCTCACAACTTCCCCATGTTCCATGCGGCTTCCCGGCTGCGTAACGCCAGCCAGCGAATAGATGGATTCCACAGCAAACCGCTCCACCTTTTGATCGGCCAACTTACGGTCAAAGCGCTTCATCCAGAGGCTAGGTTTCACGCCCTCTTCAAGGGCCAATTCATCCGTAGCCACAGTCTCCACATCCAGAACTCGCAGTGCCCGATAGTAGAGACATTCAGCCCGTAATATGTCCTGGTCATTTTTCAGCGCCTGATTGCGCGCAAACTTGATGAACCAGTGTTGGCGGGCCTGTCCGTCGTCCAAAGCGGCATCCGGGTACAGCAAGCCATCCTTGCCTTCGGTCATCAGCAGCTTGGGCGCCTCGCCGCCTGCGCCAGTGGCCCCGCCAATGGCGGCCCCCTGTTCGTAGGCGTACTCGAGAAAACGCTGATCACGACTGATCACGTCTTGCCTGCTGAACCCCATAGGGTCGACCGTGTCGAGATGTGCCATCGACTCCTTGATACGCAGATTTCCGACCGGCGCTGGGGTACTTCTTGCCAAGAGATATACATCGTCGCTGATGCCAACGGACTTTTCTCGGCCCAAGTGAGCCATGAGAAACCGCTTAGCCGCACCCGAAGGGGCAATGTCATGAATGAACGCGGGAGCTGCCGGTAGCATGAAGCTGTCGAAATCCACGGGCAATCGTGCACTCACCGCTTTGGCAAGAAAGCTCCCGTAGGCATCCAGGTTGTTTTTGACATAAGAGGGCTCGTAGGCAAAGGCACAAGGGCCGATAAAACCCTGCTCTGGCTGCGAAAAACTGAGTGTCATCGCATCTTGCCAACAGCCGTCGACATAGACCTGAAGCGTCAGCGGGTACATGGGCTTGCCTTTAAGCGGATCATTTAATATGCAATATAGTGCATCCAAAACAAGTTTCAAAAGCAAATTGTGCATTAAATTGCATTTCTTCTAATCTTGATCGAAAAAATATGCTTTTTAATGCACAAAAAAAGGGGAGCATCCGCTCCCCAGAGGTTAACCACTTGTAGATGAAGGCGTCTGTCAGCCTTCGATCTCGATCAGGATCTCACCCGGCGTCACGCGATCGCCCTTGGCCACGTGGATGGCCACGATCTTGCCGGCGATGGCCGCCTGCACTTCCGTTTCCATCTTCATCGCTTCGGTGATCAGCACGGCCTGGCCGGCTTTGACTACGTCGCCTTCCTTGACCAGCACATCGACGATGTTGCCCGGCATGGTGGTGCTGACGTGGCCCGGGGCGCTGGCTTGCTTGCGCTTGCTGCTGCCGCCACCGACGAACTCGTTGAGAGGCTCGAACACCACTTCTTCCGGCATGCCGTCGATCGACAGGTAGAAGTGACGCTTGCCTTCGGCCTTGACGCCCACACCGGTGATGTCGACGCGGTAGGTTTCGCCGTGCACATCGATGACGAACTCGGTCGGTACGCCTTCTCCACCAGGGGCGGCGACTGCACCGGCTTCTGGAATCGGCAGCAGGGCTTCGGGGGTCAAGGTACCGGCTTCGCGTTCTTCGAGGAATTTGCGGCCAATGTCCGGGAACATGGCGAAGGTCAGCACGTCTTCTTCACTGCGCGCCAGCGCGCCGATGTCGGCACGCAGCTTGGCCATCTCTGGCTTGAGCAGGTCGGCCGGGCGCACGTCGATCACTTCTTCGCTGCCGATGGCCTGGCGGCGCAGTTGCTCGTTGACCACGCCCGGGGCCTTGCCGTAACCGCCTTGCAGGTACAGCTTCACCTCGTTGGTGATGGTCTTGTAGCGCTCGCCGGCCAGCACGTTGAAGAACGCCTGGGTGCCAACGATCTGCGAGGTCGGGGTAACCAGCGGCGGAAAGCCGAGGTCTTCGCGCACCCGCGGGATCTCCGCCAGCACCTCGTTCATGCGGTTGAGCGCGCCCTGCTCCTTGAGCTGGTTGGCCAGGTTGGAAATCATCCCGCCCGGCACCTGGTTGACCTGCACGCGGGTATCCACGGCGGTAAACTCGCTCTCGAACTGGTGGTACTTCTTGCGCACGGCGTAGAAGTACAGGCCGATTTCCTGCAGCAGCTCCAGGTCCAGGCCGGTGTCGAACTCGCTACCCTTGAGCGCAGCGACCATCGACTCGGTGCCCGGGTGGCTGGTGCCCCAGGCGAAGCTGGAGATAGCGGTATCAATGTGGTCGACACCGTTCTCAACGGCCTTGAGCTGGCACATGGCAGCCAGGCCAGCGGTGTCGTGGGAGTGGATGAACACCGGCAGCGACTGCTCGGCCTTCAGCGCCTTCACCAGCTCGCCAGTGGCGAACGGGGTCAGCAGGCCGGCCATGTCCTTGATCGCTACCGAGTCGCAACCCATGGCTTCCATCTGCTTAGCCTGCTGCACGAAGGCGTCGACAGTGTGCACGGGGCTGACGGTGTAGGCGATGGTGCCTTGGGCGTGCTTGCCGGCAGCCTTCACTGCTTCGATGGCCACGCGCAGGTTACGTACGTCGTTCATGGCATCGAAGATACGGAACACATCGATGCCGTTGACCGCTGCCTTGGCCACGAACGCCTTGACCACGTCGTCGCTGTAGTGGCGGTAGCCGAGCAAGTTCTGGCCGCGCAGGAGCATCTGCAGGCGGGTGTTGGGCAAGGCATTGCGCAGTTTGCGCAGGCGCTCCCACGGGTCTTCCTTGAGGAAGCGCACGCAGGCGTCGAAGGTGGCGCCACCCCAGACTTCCAGCGACCAGTAGCCGACTTTGTCGAGCTTGTCGCAGATCGGCAGCATGTCTTCGGTGCGCATGCGGGTGGCCAGCAGGGACTGGTGGGCGTCGCGCAGGATCGTGTCGGTAACAAAGATTTTCTTGGACATTATTGGGTTCCTCACAGGCCTGCGTGGGCGGCGATGGCGGCGGCGATGGCCAGGGCCAGCTCTTCGGGTTTGCGCTTGATCGAGTAGTTGGTCAGTTCAGGGTGGCTTTCGACGAAGCTGGTGTTGAACTGGCCGCTACGGAATTCCGGGTTGCGCAGGATTTCCTGGTAGTACGCGGCGGTGGTCTTCACCCCTTGCACGCGCATGTCGTCCAGGGCCCGCAGGCCGCGGTCCATGGCTTCTTCCCAGGTCAATGCCCAGACCACGAGCTTCAGGCACATGGAGTCGTAGAACGGCGGAATGGTGTAGCCGGTGTAGATCGCCGTGTCGGTGCGCACGCCCGGGCCGCCGGGGGCGTAATAACGGGTGATCTTGCCGAAGCTGGGCAGGAAGTTGTTCTTCGGGTCTTCGGCGTTGATGCGGAACTGCAACGCGTAGCCGCGGTGCTGGATGTCTTCCTGCTTGACCGACAGCGGCAGGCCCGAGGCAATGCGAATCTGCTCGCGGACTACATCGATACCGGTGATTTCTTCGGTGATGGTGTGTTCCACCTGCACCCGGGTGTTCATCTCCATGAAGTACACCTCGCCATCGGCGAGCAGGAACTCCACGGTACCGGCGTTCTCGTAGTTCACCGCCTTGGCCGCACGCACCGCCAGGTCGCCGATGTAGGCGCGCTGTTCGGGGGTGAGCTGCGGGCTCGGGGCGATTTCGATGAGCTTCTGATTGCGGCGCTGGATCGAGCAGTCGCGCTCGAACAGGTGCACTACGTTACCGAAGCTGTCACCGAGGATCTGCGCTTCGATGTGCTTGGGATTGACGATGCACTTTTCCAGAAACACTTCCGCCGAGCCGAAGGCCTTGGTCGCCTCGGAAATGACCCGGGGGAAATTCTGTTCCAACTCTTCACGGCTGTTGCAACGGCGAATACCACGGCCGCCACCACCCGAGGTGGCCTTGAGCATCACCGGGTAACCGATGCGCTCGCCTTCGCTCAGGGCTTCGTGGATATCGGCGACGTTGCCTTCGGTGCCTGGCGTCACCGGCACGCCGGCCTTGATCATGGTGCGGCGTGCTTCGGTCTTGTCGCCCATGCGGCGAATGACCTCGGCGGCCGGGCCGATAAACTTGATCCCGCGCTCGGCGCAAATTTCTGCCAGTTCAGGGTTTTCCGACAGGAAACCGTAGCCCGGGTGCAGGGCGTCACAGCCGGTTTCCACAGCAAGGTTGACCAGCTTGCGCGGGTTCAGATAACCGGCCAGCGGCTCGGCACCAATGCTGTAGGCCTCGTCGGCGCGCTTGACGTGCAAGGCGTGACGGTCGGCGTCGGAATAGATCGCGACAGAGCGAATGCCCATTTCGGCGCAGGCACGCACAATGCGAACTGCGATTTCACCCCGGTTGGCGATCAGGATTTTTTTTATCACTGGAGTCTTCCCAAAGCCGTAGGAACAGTCGAGCCGGTTTTACCGGTCGGCGCGTGACCAGACGTCGCTGGCCAGTCGCATATTCACCCTAGCGCTGTAGGTCGATAAACAAAAATCAATATTTGTTAGGGGCTGTATTAGCAAAAGCTTATAGTTCGGTAACAAGGTTTTGCTGGAGCCTAGGGAAAAATGCGTAAGTCCTTGATGCGTATGACTTTGCGTCAATTGCAGATCTTTAACGAGGTGTGTGATTTACGCTCGTACAGCCGTGCCGCAGAGGAGATGGCACTGACGCAACCCGCCGTTAGTCTACAGATCCGCCAGCTCGAAGAGCTGGTCGGGCAGCCGCTGTTCGAGTACGTCGGCAAGAAGCTCTACCTGACCGAGGCCGCCGAAGCCTTGCAGCGCGCCAGCCGAGACATCTTCGGCCGCCTGGAAAGCCTCGACATGCAGCTGTCGGACATGCAGGGCTCACTGCAAGGGCAGCTGAAACTGGCGATCGAATCCAGCGCCAAGTACTTCGTGCCACACCTGTTCGCCGCCTTCAAGCAACGTCACCCGGAGGTCAACCTGACCCTTACGGTGGTCAATCGCGCCCAGGCGATCCGGCGTCTTTCCGACAACCGCGACGACCTGATCATCATGTCCATGGTGCCGCAGGACATGGGCCTGGAGTTTCTGCCGTTTCTCAACAACCCGATCATCGCCGTGGCGCCGCCTGAGCATCCGCTGTGCAAGCTTGAGCAGCTGCGCTTGCAGGATCTTGAGCCTCATACCCTGCTGGTCCGCGAACAGGGCTCGGGAACGCGTAAAGCTTGTGAGGAATACTTCAAGGACAAGCGCGTGCACTTCACCCAAACACTGGAAGTGGCCTCGGCCGATGCCCAACGCGAGTGCGTGATCGCCGGCCTCGGCATTGCCTTGCTGACCCGCCACGCGGTCAACATGGAACTGGCCGCAGGGGTGCTCAGGGAGCTGCCGGTGGAAGAACTCCCGCTGTACCGCAGCTGGTGCGTGGTGCAGTCCAAGGCCAAGCGGCAGTCACCGGTAGCCCTGGCCTTTCTGGCGTTCATCCGCAGCGAACGTGCATTGATCAGCGCGATTGTTGAGCGTTTTTCGGGGAAGTTGCAGCTGAAGCCTGCCACACTGTAAGTGCTTCCAACTCGGGATAATCCGCCAAGTCGCGGAGCAGTTGTCGTTGGTCGCAATAGCTTTCGATCGCGCGGCGGTACTCCATGCGGCGCTGATCCTTTTCCTGCTGTTTACGGGCTTTGGCATTAGGTTGGTACGAGCCATCGAAGTCACGAGCCATGTCTGTCTCCCTGATCGAGTGCGGGGAGCTTCAGACTGGCTTCAATGGTTTACCGTTTTGCTGAGCAATCGTGACAAATCAATGAAATTTGCCGATTCTTTCAGTCATCCATTGCCTTGATCGACTTCGGCGACAAACGCAGGCTACGCAAGCTGCGCTTCACGCTCTTGAGGTGGTTGACCAGGCTCGGTCCGCGCGCCATTGCCACACCCATGGCCAGCACGTCGATCACTACCAGGTGGGCGATACGCGAGGTCAGCGGAGTATAGATTTCGGTGTCTTCGTGCACATCAATCGCCAGGTTCACGGTCGAAAGCTCTGCCAAAGGCGTCTGGCTTGGGCACAGGGTGATCAGGTTGGCGCCACTCTCACGCACCAGGTTGGCGGTGATCAGCAGGTCTTTGGAACGCCCCGACTGTGAAATGCACACCGCCACATCACCCGGCTTGAGCGTGACGGCCGACATCGCCTGCATATGCGGGTCGGAATAAGCGGCCGCACTGAGCAGCAGGCGGAAGAACTTGTGCTGCGCATCGGCCGCCACCGCGCCGGACGCACCAAACCCATAGAACTCCACGCGTTGCGCCTTGGCCATGGCACTCACCGCCTGCTGCAAGGCGTGCGGGTCGAGGTGTTCGCGCACTTCCATCAAGGTGTGCAGAGTGGTGTCGAAAATCTTCAGGCTGTAGTCGGCAACCGAGTCGTCTTCATGAATTGCGAATTGCCCGAAACTGGCACCAGCGGCCAGGCTCTGCGCCAGCTTGAGCTTGAGATCCTGGAAGCCCGAACAACCGATTGCCCGGCAGAAACGCACGATGGTCGGTTCGCTGATACCCACGTTGTGCGCCAGGTCGGCCATCGAGCTGTGCATGACGGCTGCCGGGTCGAGCAGCACGTGGTCGGCCACTTTCAATTCCGATTTGCGCAGCAGGTGGCGCGATTGGGCGATATGTTGCAACAGATTCACGGGCTGGACTCGGTTATGATCGGCTGGCCGGGATGTAGCTTTCTTGTAGTTATACTACATGGACGCCAACCCGCCCAGTTAAACGAAGGTGGAGCGAAGCGGTTTGACTATTCCTTGCGACATTCTGGTGTTCGGTGGCACCGGTGATCTGGCCCTGCACAAACTGCTGCCGGCGCTCTATCACCTGTATCGCGAGGCACGCCTGAACACTGCTGTGCGCATCATTGCCCTGGCTCGCCGCAACCTCTCGCGTAACGACTACCTCAAGCTCGCCGAACGCCATTGTCGGGCGCAGATCGCCCGCAACGACTTCGACGAAGACGTGTGGCAACGCTTTTGTGCACGCCTCGACTACTTCCCCATGGATGCTTCGCAAAGCGCCGACTTCGGCCGACTGGCCCGCTACCTCGGCGAACCGGGCGGGCTGACCCGCATCTATTATCTGGCCACCGCCCCGAACCTGTTCGTGCCGATTGCCAACCACCTGCGTGTGGCCGGGCTGGCCGACCCCGAAGCGCGCATCGTGCTGGAGAAGCCGATCGGCCATTCGCTGGCGTCGGCCACCGCCATCAATGAAGCGATCGGCGCGGTATTCGACGAATCCCAGGTATTTCGCATCGACCACTACCTTGGCAAAGAGACCGTGCAGAACCTCATGGCCCTGCGTTTCGCCAATGCCTTGCTGGAACCGGTGTGGCGCAACGGGCAGGTCGACCATGTACAGATCAGCGTCTGCGAAACCCTCGGTGTAGAGAACCGCGGCGGCTACTACGACCGCTCCGGCGCAACCCGTGACATGCTGCAAAACCACCTGCTGCAGCTGCTGTGCCTGGTGGCCATGGAGCCGCCCGCGCAGTTCGAAGCCGAAGCGGTGCGAGACGAAAAGGTGAAGATTTTGCGCGCCCTCAAGCCGATCACCGGCCAGGACGTGCAGGACAAGACCGTGCGCGGGCAGTACGGTGCCGGGCACATCGGCGGTCAGGAAGTGCCTGCCTATTACTTCGAGAAGGACGTGGACAACGACAGCGATACCGAAACCTTCGTTGCCGTGCACGCCCACATCGACAACTGGCGCTGGGCCGGTGTGCCGTTCTACCTGCGCACCGGCAAGCGCATGGCGCGGCGCTCGTCGCAGATCGTCATCCAGTTCAAACCGGTGCCGCACGAGCTGTTCAGCGGCGGCCAGGTCAACCAGCTGCTGATTCAGTTGCAGCCGGAAGAACGCATCAGCCTGCGCATGATGACCAAGAGCCCGGGCAAGGGCATGCGCCTTGAGCCGGTGGAGCTGGACCTCAACCTGGCTCAGGTGTTCGGCCAGACCCGTCGCTGGGAAGCCTATGAGCGCCTGCTGCTGGACGTGCTGGAAGGTGACTCGACGCTGTTCATGCGGCGTGACGAAGTGGAAGCGGCCTGGGCCTGGATAGATCCGATCATCAATGGCTGGGAGGAGCACTTCCAGGCCCCCCGTCATTATGCCGCCGGCAGCAACGGCCCTGACCAGGCCAACAGCCTGCTGGCAAGGAACGGCCAGCACTGGCACGGCTGAGACGCTCACCGATGAGCGGCGACCTTGCAGGGTGAATATTTATACAGTGGGTGTTTGCCCCGTAACCAGCCTGCCCCTAGAATGGCCGGATGCACACAGATGACCTCTCCCTCCTGCTGAACTCCCTCAACGATGCCCAACGCCAGGCCGTCGCGGCCACGCTCGGGCGTCAACTGGTGCTTGCCGGCGCCGGCTCCGGTAAAACCCGCGTGTTGGTGCACCGCATCGCCTGGTTGATCCAGGTCGAGCAGGCGTCCCCGCACTCGATCCTGTCGGTGACCTTCACCAACAAGGCTGCCGCCGAGATGCGCCAGCGGATCGAGCAACTGCTGGGCATCAACCCGGCGGGCATGTGGGTGGGTACCTTCCACGGCCTGGCGCACCGCCTGTTGCGGGCACACTGGCAGGAAGCGCGTCTGGTGCAGAACTTCCAGATCCTCGACAGCGATGACCAGCAGCGCCTGGTCAAGCGGGTGATCCGCGAGCTGGGCCTCGATGAGCAGCGCTGGCCGGCGCGCCAGGCCCAGTGGTTCATCAACGGGCAGAAGGACGAAGGCCTGCGCCCGCAGCATATCCAGGCCAGTGGCGACCTGTTCCTGGGCACCATGCGCAGCATTTACGAGGCCTACGAACAGGCCTGCGAACGCGCCGGGGTCATCGACTTCTCCGAACTGCTGCTGCGCGCCCTTGACCTGTGGCGCGACCACCCGGGCCTGCTCGAACACTACCAGCGGCGCTTCCGCCACCTGCTGGTGGACGAGTTCCAGGACACCAACGCCGTACAGTACGCCTGGTTGCGCCTGCTGGCGGGCGGTGGCGGCGGCAGCCTGATGGCCGTGGGCGACGACGACCAGTCGATCTACGGCTGGCGCGGTGCCAAGATCGAGAACATTCACCAGTACACCGCCGACTTCCCCGACGCCGAGATGATTCGCCTGGAGCAGAACTACCGCTCCACCGGGGGCATCCTCAAGGCCGCCAACGCCTTGATCGCCAACAACAGCGGGCGCCTGGGCAAGGAGCTGTGGACCGACCTCGGTGAAGGTGAGCCGCTCACCCTCTATGCGGCTTACAACGAGCACGACGAAGCGCGCTATGTGGTCGAGACCATCGAGAGCCTGATCAAGCAAGGCTGTTCGCGCAACGAAGTCGCCATCCTGTATCGCTCCAACGCCCAGTCGCGGGTGCTGGAAGAAGCGCTGCTGCGCGAGCGCATCCCCTACCGCATCTACGGTGGTCAGCGCTTCTTCGAACGTGCCGAAATCAAGAACGCCATGGCTTACCTGCGCCTGCTCGAAGGCCGTGGAAACGACGCGGCCCTGGAGCGAGTCATCAATGTCCCGCCGCGCGGAATTGGCGAGAAGACTGTCGAAGCCATCCGCGAGCACGCCCGCCACAGCCAGCTGTCGATGTGGGAAGCCATGTGCCAGCTGCTCGCCGCCAAGGCCCTCAAAGGCCGCGCTGCCAGCGCACTGGGCGCGTTCATCGAGCTGATCGAGAACCTCGCCGGCAAGACTGCCGACATGCCGCTGCACACTATGACGCAAACGGTTATCGAGCAATCGGGCCTGATCATCTATCACCAAGAAGAAAAAGGTGAAAAGGGCCAGGCACGGGTAGAAAACCTTGAGGAACTGGTCAGCGCCGCGCGCAACTTCGAAACCAGCGACGATGACGCGGATCTCTCGCCACTGTCGGCCTTCCTCGGCCACGCCTCGCTGGAAGCCGGTGAAGCGCAGGCTGACGAGCATGAAGACAGCATTCAGCTGATGACCCTGCACAGCGCCAAAGGCCTGGAATTCCCTTATGTGTTCCTGGTCGGCATGGAGGAAGGCCTGTTCCCGCACAAGATGAGCCTGGAAGAACCCGGCCGCCTGGAAGAGGAACGCCGCCTGGCCTACGTGGGCATTACCCGCGCCATGCGTCAGCTGTTCATGACTTACGCTGAAACCCGTCGTTTGTATGGAAGTGAAACCTACAACAAGGTGTCACGTTTCGTACGCGAGATTCCGGCCGGGCTGGTTCAGGAAGTGCGCCTTTCCAACAGCGTCAGCCGTCCGTTCGGCGGCGCGAAAAGCGCCAGCACCAGCAACCTGTTCGCCAATGCCAACATTCCGCAAACAGCGTTCAACCTTGGCCAGCGGGTCCAGCATTCGGTCTTCGGTGAGGGCGTGATCCTCAACTTCGAGGGCTCCGGCGCCCAGGCCCGGGTGCAGGTCAACTTTGCCGAAGGCAGCAAATGGCTGATGTTGGGGTATGCCAAGCTAGAGGCCATCTAAGCGCAGCCCTGCAACATTCAAGCAAAAGCTAGAAACATCTTGTCGCTGGTCATGTGCCCGGGAACCTGTGCACCATGACGCGCGTGCAATCCACAACAGGGGATATCCCATTTATGCAACGTTTTCTTAGCATCGCACTGGCGCTCTGCGTCGGCCTGACGCTGAGCCTGGACGCCAGTGCCAAGCGCTTCGGCGGCGGCAAGAGCTCGGGCTCCGCGCCTATTCACCAGACTCGCCAGGCTACGCCAACCACGCCTGCCGCCGCGCCGACCGCACCTGGCCGTGCTCCGGCCGCCGCCAGCGGTGCTTCGCGCTGGTTGGGCCCTCTGGCCGGCCTCGCCGCCGGTGGCCTGCTGGCATCCATGTTCATGGGTGACGGCTTCGAAGGCTTCCAGATCATGGACTTCCTGATCGTCGCGCTGATCGCCTTCCTGGTGTTCCGCTTCATCGCCGCGCGACGCCGCCAGCAGCAGCCACAAATGGCCGCTCCGGGCCACGCGCCGTTCCAGCGTGAAGCCCACGGCCAGCCTGCCCAGCCGTCGATCTTCGGTGGTTCGGCCGCACCTGCGGCTGCAGCTGCGCCGGTCATCAACGCCCCGGCCTGGTTCAACGAGAAGAGCTTCCTGGCAGCAGCGCAAAGCCACTTCCAGTCGCTGCAGCAGCACTGGGATGCCAACGAGATGGACAAGATCGCCGAGTTCGTCACACCGCAAATGCTAGAGTTCCTCAAGCGCGAACGTGCCGACCTGGGTGATGGCTTCCAGGCCACCTACATCGACAACCTTGAAGTGCAGCTGGACGGGGTGGACGATCGCTCCGACCGTACCGACGCCACCCTGACCTTCCGTGGCGTATCGAAGACCTCGCGCTTCGATCAGGGCGAAGCCTTCAGCGAAAGCTGGCACATGGTTCGCGCCCAAGGCGACAACCAGCCTTGGCTGGTCGCCGGTATCCGTCAAAACGGTTAACCGACGCACGTTGCACAAAAAACCCCGGGCCTGTCCCGGGGTTTTTGCTTTTGCCAGACCGGCCTACTAGGGTATAACGCGCAGCGTTGTCATCAAGGTCAGAGGAAATGAACCGTGGAAGAAGTGATCGAACAACTCCGTGAAGCCAATGAGCCGGTACCGGTGCCCCTGGAGCTTCCCGATGAAGACCAACTGGTCGAGATCGAGGAACAGCTGTTCATCAATATTCCGTTCGTGTTCAAAGAGTTTCTTTTGACCGTCAGCGATGTGGTGTACGGCTCGCTGGAGCCGGTGACGGCCACCGACCCGCAGTCGCACACCTACCTCCCTGAAGTCGCCGCCAATGCCTGGGATGCAGGCGTACCCCGCGAGCTGATCCCACTGTGCCAGGACGGTGACAACTACTACTGTGTCGAGGAAGACGGCACTGTAGTGCTGTGGGATGCCGACGAAGAGCTGGTGGGCGAAGACAGCTGGGAATCGGTCTGGCACTGGGCACGGGATGTCTGGCTGGAAAGCTGATAGCACCACCCATTCCGAAGCTCTCACATATCCCTGTAGGAGCGGCTTCAGCCGCGAACACCGGCGGAGCCGGTGCCATACACCGCATCGTTCTCTTCGCGGCTAAAGCCGCTCCTACAAGGGTTGCGCAAGCTTCAGAAACTCAGCATGCCCGCTTCAGTGCGAATTCTCCCGGCTGTTCTCCAGCGTCTCCAGCAAAGCGATCTGCATGCGTGTGTGCACGCGGATGAACCACCGCCACAGCACCGCCACCACCACCGCTGCCACCACTGCAATGATCAGCAGCAGTTCGTTGGTCGGCAGAATGCTCGCCGATAGCGCCGACAGCAGCAGGAAAATCACCAGCAGCGACAGCAGCGGAATCACCTCGGCCACCACACGGCGCACGCGCTGGGTATGGCGCCCAGCCATTTCCGGCTTCACGCCCATCTCGGCCAGCAGCATCGACAGGGCCTTGAGCTTGCGATACGCCGCGATGAGGAACGGCAGCGACAGCAATAGCGCCGCGCCCCAGATCACCGCCTTCTGCTGGCTGACATCGCTGACCCACTCATTGAGCCAGGTGCCGATACGCTCGGCGAAGTATCCCCCGCTGAAGAAGATCGCGATCACCAGCGCCAGGTTCACCCCGACCTGTAGCAGGATGCGCCGGATCATCGCTGCCAGCATCGCGCCTTCCCCTTGAGGCTGGATGCTGCGCAACCATTCGCCATACAGCGACAGCACGCGCGACAGCCGGCTCGGCATCACCTGGCCCAGCTTCAGCGACAGCGGGTCGGCCGCACGGATCAGGTAGGGCGTCAGCAATGTGGTAATCGCCGACACGGCCACGGCAACCGGGTAGAGGAAGTCGCTGGTTACCTGAAGCGTCATGCCCAGGGCCGCGATGATGAACGAGAACTCGCCGATCTGCGAAAGCCCCATTCCCACCCGCAGCGAAGTACGCCCGTCGTTGCCGGCAATGAACGCGCCCATGCCGCAGGACAGCATCTTGCCCAACACCACGGCCAGGGTGATGACCACGATCGGCCAGGCGTAATCGATCAAAACCTGCGGGTCGATCATCAAGCCGATGGCGACGAAGAAGATGGCGCTGAACAGGTCGCGCACCGGTTCGATAAGCCGCTCGATCTTCAGCAACTGGCGCGACTCGGCCATGATCGCACCGATCAGGAACGCGCCCAGCACCATGCTGTATTCAAGTTTGACCACCAGCAGGCAGAAACCGAAGCACAGGCCCAGCACGGTGATCAGCAACATCTCGTTGCTTTCGAATTTCGCCACGTAGGCCAGCAGCCGCGGCACCAGCAGAATGCCGATGACCAGCGCCACGATCATGAACAGCGAAAGCTTGCCAACCGTGGAGAACACCTCGCCAGAGCTGACCGAGCCGCTGACCGCGATACCTGAAAGCAGGGCGATGATGCCGATGCCGAGAATGTCCTCGACGATCAACACGCCAAAGATCAGCTGAGCGAAACGCTCGTTCTTCATCTTCAGATCGTTGAGCGCCTTGACGATGATGGTGGTTGAGGAAATCGCCAGGATCGCGCCGAGGAACAGCGAATCCATGGTATTCCAGCCGAACCAGCGGCCAATCTCGAAACCGATCCAGATCATCAGGACGATTTCCAGGAACGCCGCGATAAACGCCGTGGCGCCCACCTTGAACAACTTGCGCAGGCTGAACTCAAGGCCCAGGCAGAACATCAGGAAGATCACCCCAAGCTCAGCCAGGGTCTTGATCGTGTCTTCATCGTGAATCAGGCCGAACGGTGGTGTGTGCGGGCCGATGATGAAACCGGCGACGATATAGCCGAGCACCACAGGCTGCTTGAGCCGGTGGAAGAGAATCGTCACCACCCCGGCGACCAGCATGATCACGGCCAGATCCTGGATGAAGCTGATGGCATGCATGGCGCGATACTCCTTTTTCGATGCCCGGGCAAACCGCTCCTCTGCCAAGGCAAACCCAAGCGAGCAGCAAGTACATACTGTATTGAATGCAGGAAGGCCCATGTTGCGTGGGCGTACTCAGGTTAACATCGCACCCCGCCGCAAAAAGGCGGTGCAATATGTAGAAACAGATCGGCCGGTTAACCACCGCTGATGGCAAGATCGGCGTGACGCTGGAGCGTCAGCCAACGTCCCGTACCAGGAAGGCAAAACTTCAAGAGGGGAAACAGAAGTGTCTTCAGATACCCGCCCCGATTCAGCGCAACCCCACCGTGAGCACACTATGGAACCTGGAAACGCCCAGTTGAGCATGACCGTCCTGATGACCCCGGACATGGCCAACTTCTCTGGCAACGTACATGGCGGCACCTTGCTCAAGTATCTCGATGAAGTGGCCTATGCGTGCGCCAGCCGTTATGCCGGCAGCTATGTGGTGACCCTGTCGGTCGACCAGGTGATCTTCCGCGAGCCGGTGCACGTCGGCGAGCTGGTGACGTTCCTGGCTTCGGTCAACTACACCGGCAACACCTCCATGGAGGTGGGCATCAAGGTGGTTACCGAGAACATCCGCGAGCGCTCGGTGCGCCATTCCAACAGCTGTTTCTTCACCATGGTCGCGGTCGACGATAACCGCCGTCCAGTCCCGGTGCCGCCGCGCCAGCCGCTGTCCAGCGAAGAGAAGCGCCGCTTCCTCCAGGGCCAGCAGCGCCGGCAAATCCGTCAGGAGCTGGAAAAGCGCTACCAGGACTTGAAGACCGACGCCGTTTAAAACGCCAGGCGCTGCGCCTCGAAGCGCACGCGCGGGTGAGCGATACGATCCTGTGCCCGCACCAGCTGCAGCTCGTAGCTGGTGCAGGCCTGGGTTTCCAGCAGCACCTCATGCACGGCTGCCGCGGTGTACTCGAATGCCTGCAACCAGCTGTCTCCCAGCAGCACGCGGGCGAGGAACAGCCCCGAGGTCAAGTCACCCACCCCGACCGGCTGGCGCGGGAAGGCCAGCAATGGGCGGCGCAAGTGCCAGCTCTGGTCACGGGTGACCAGCAACATCTCGAACATGTCCTCGGCTCGCCCCGGATAGGCCAAGTGCTTCACCAGCACCACTTGCGGGCCACGCTCCAGCAGACCACGGGCCATGCCCACGCAGTCCTCCAGTGACTGCGCCCGCCGGCCACAAAAGCTGTCCAGTTCCAACTGGTTGGGGCACAGAATGTCCGCCCGTGCAGCGGCCTCCTCCAACAGGAACTCACTGACCTCCTGCGGCACGATACAACCCTTCTCGGCGTGGCCCATGACCGGGTCGCACAGATACAACGCCTTCGGATTCACCGCCTTGATACGCTCGACGCCCGCCAGGATCGCCCGGCCCTGCTCGGCGCTGCCCAGGTAGCCGGACAGCACCGCATCGCAGTGGCCCAGTTCGCCGATATTGGAAATGCCTTCCACCAACGCAGGAATTTGCGCTGGAGCAAGCACTTCGCCCGCCCACTGGCCATACTGAGTGTGATTGGAGAACTGCACGGTATTAAGTGGCCAGACATTGACCCCGATCCGTTGCATGGGGAACACCGCGGCGCTGTTGCCAGCGTGGCCGAACACCACGTGGGACTGAATGGCGAGCAGGTGCGGGGTACGTTTCATGCGGGCGTTTTCCAAAGCTGTTTCAAGGATTGTGCGTCGCGCAGTATGAACTTGATTGCCACCTGTACGACAGACCAGGGACACAGTTAAGCTGGATCGACCTGTTTGGAGCATACGTAAATGTTGACCCTGGAGAACCTCTTAGTCCTGATGCTGTTGGCCACGGCAGGCGCTTGGTTATGGCACAACCATGGGCTGCGCGAGAAGGCCCTGGCGCGGGTCAAACAGCACTGCGCCAAACTCGACCTGGAGCTGCTCGACGATGCCGTCGCGCTCAAGCGCATCGGCTTTATCCGTGATGCCAATGGCAGGAAGCGGCTGGCACGGGTGTATGCCTTCGAGTTCACCGTGACCGGCGAACAGCGCCATCCAGGTACCGTGACTCAGTTCGGCGCCCACAGCATGCAGATCGAGCTGGCGCCCTACCCGTTCGAGATCAATACGCCGCCCCGCACCGGCAACGTCATCGAGATGCAGCAGTGGCGCCAGGAGCACAATCGCTGGCGCAACTGATCACGTTACTCGGCATCGATCCAGTTCGGCCTGTAGCGACTGCAGGGATTGCGGCTGATCGAAGATCAGTTCGATGCGCGTATCCTTGCGCCAGTCGCTAGCTAGCCAATCAGGCAAGTTGCCATTCAGACCATTGAAGGACTGCCAACCTTCGGTGCTGTGGATAACTCCCTTGGCCCGCCGCCAGTGGAACATTTCGAGCATTTCACGCAGCGCCTGCGGATTGAATTGTTGGCTCGGATGCCAGCGCCAACCGATGCTCCAACTCCCCTCACCTTCGTTGACGTGAAAGATGGGCTGGCGAGTATCTGTCCACAGGGCGCCAGAGGCTGTGGACGGAATATCGATGAAAGATTTATCCACAGATAATCGCGATAAACCATCTGTGGATGACATCGGGAGGCGGGAAATTGCTAACAGCCCCTGCTGTGTCCATACACTAGCTATTGCTGGAAATTCCTTATTTATCAACAACCTATGTTTTTCATCAACAGCCTCGCTTTTGTTGAAGATCAGCAGCGAAGCAGCTTCCAGCGCCCGTCGTTGGGCCTCAGGTAAAGGCTCCCCCCGCGCCAGCGACTGAGCGTCCAAAACCATTACCAGCGGCTGCACCGCCAGTACTCCAACCCAGGGAGCCTGGCGCAGTTGGTTCAGCAGCTGCACGGGATGGCCAAGGCCCGAAGGCTCGATGAACAACCTGTCGGGGCGAGCCTTGCGCAGCAGTCGCCCGAGCCCGACCTGGAAGGGGGTGCCATTCACGCAGCACAGGCATCCCCCCGCCACCTCCGCAATGGCTATACCGTCCTCGTCACGACTCATCAACGCCGCGTCCAGGCCAACCTGACCAAACTCATTGACCAACACAGCCCAACGCTCGCCCGCCGGACGCTGGGCCATCAACTGACGGATGACGCTGGTTTTACCGGCCCCCAAAGGCCCGGCGATGACGTGAGTGGGGATGTTCTGCAGCATGCGATCACTTCGGTACGTAATTCACCCCACTATGCCCCGTCAAGCCAGCCAGTCAAGGCTGAGCAGCAGGCGCCGCTCCTGGCTAGGCGGCGAGCGATGGATCAGGCCGGCCCCTTCGTTGCCCAGCCATTTTTCGCCCTTGAGCACAGCTACATCCCCAGGTTGCAGGCGCTTGATGTTATCCACAGGCGCCTGAGCGAGATGTAATCCACGCCGCTCGATCGCGTCCTCTTCGAGCCATTCACTGCCTGGACCCACATAGCTGGTCAGCAGCCGCACGGGGACGTTATCCACATGGAAGCGAGGACACATGGCGCCTTGCAGAACCCGCAACCGCAGCCCCACTCGCCGCGCTCCGAGCAGGCAGGTGAAGGCGGACACCAGCCAGCGCACATCTGCGACGAAGCTTTCGTAGCCCTGCAGTTCCGCTGCCTCGGCCAACAGGTGCGGGAGCAGCGGGGTTTCATGCTCATTCACATCGAACACACGCAGGTCCTCCAGGGGTTGGCCCAGGCCAACCAGCAGCGCGGCGAAATCTTCGATCTGAACAGGCAGACGGCGCTGCCAGGCGGCCATATTGACGCCATCGTTAAAAATTTCCGTTAAAACCCGTGGTGATTCACCGTGAATCTGACGGATATCCACAGGCTGAAGCAAAGGCTTCATGCTGCTTCCTCTGCATGCCAGGGGCCGAATGGGTCAGGTAGGTGCAGCCATTCCATGTGACCCAGTGCCATCTCTTCATCGGTCAACAAGCAGTCATCCAACGCTGTGGATAACCTGGCGAAGTCGATGTTCTGGCCGATGAATACCAGTTCCTGACGGCAGTCTCCGCTTTCGGCTACCCAATACTTGAGGATGTCCTGTGTGCTCTGCTCATCCTGTGGCCAGTGCTCACGCGGCACGAACCGCCACCAGCGCCCGGCCAGCCCATGGCGCATCATGCCGCCTGCCTGCGACCAGCTGCCGGCCTCCTGGTATTTGCTGGCCAGCCAGAAGAAACCTTTCGAGCGCAACAAGCGGCCGTTGCTCCAAGGCTTGTGGATAAAGTCGAAGAACCGCTGTGGGTGCAGCGGCCTGCGAGCTTCCCACGTAGACGCGGCAATGCCGTACTCCTCGGTTTCCGGAACGTGTTCCCCTCGCAGTTCCTGCAACCAGCCCGGTGCCTGCGCGGCCTGTTCGAAGTCGAACAAACCGGTGTCGAGGATCCGCGCCAGCGGCACCTGGCCCATGACCATGGGCACGATCTGCGCCCGGGCATTGAGGCTGCGCAAGATGGCGATGAGCTCCTCGCGCTCATGCTGGCTGATCAGGTCGATCTTGCTCAGCAACAGCACATCGGCGAACTCGACCTGTTCGATCAACAGGTCACTGATTGAACGCTCGTCTTCCTCGCCCAGGGTTTCGCCGCGGCTCGCCAGGCTGTCGGCAGCCTGGTAATCGCGCATGAAGTTCAGGCCATCGACCACCGTCACCATGGTGTCCAGCCGGGCCATGTCGGACAGGCTGCGGCCCTGCTCATCTCGGAAGGTGAACGTCTCGGCGACCGGCAACGGCTCGGAAATGCCGGTGGACTCGATCAGCAGATAATCGAAGCGGCCTTCCTCGGCCAGCCTTGCGACTTCTTCCAGCAGGTCTTCGCGCAGTGTGCAGCAGATGCAGCCGTTGCTCATCTCCACCAGTTTTTCTTCGGCGCGGTTGAGGCTGACGTTGCGTTGGACCTCACTGGCATCGATGTTGATTTCACTCATGTCATTGACGATCACGGCGACCCGAAGGTTGTAGCGATTACGCAGCACATGGTTGAGCAAGGTGCTTTTGCCGGCGCCCAGGAAGCCGGAGAGCACGGTGACGGGAAGACGATTGGACATGGCGAAACCTCTACAGGCGGACGCATTCGAAACGATGCATTGCATAATGTTATAAAGTAACAATACAATTTCGCCAAGCCGTACTCGTCGGAAGATTTTCTCGGGGAATGAAAATGAACCTGTTACGTGCAGCTGCGTTGCTGCTGCTCACTGCGCCTTTTCCGACGCTGGCGATGCCGTTGAGCAACACGCTCGCGTTGTGCACACGTAGCGCGACACTGCTTGCCTGCAAGGATGGCAACGGCAGTTATTACAGTGTGCGGACAGAGGGCAGCCATCTTTACCTGCGCGGCTTCGACACTGCGTCGCGCCGACTCTGGGCGCAAACCAACAGCCGCTACGGCACGCTGACGTTTTTCACAGGCCTCGCCAGCGATGGTGAAGCCTGGGTTGGGTATAGCCGACGCGTTGGCTGGACCACGTTGAACCGCGTTTCCAGCTCAAGCGGTCAACGTTTCAATCTGCATTGCAGCCTGGTCGGCGGATGCCGCTGACACACCTTATGCCTGGTATCACCCATGACTGATCTGACGCTCCCCGACATCGCCGCACAGGCACAACAGCAAACGACGCCCCTCGATTGGGTTGGCATGCGCGGTATCGCATTGCCCGTACAGTTCGAAGGGCACAGGGTGGCAGCGATGGCCGATGCCGGGGTGAGCCTTGTGGATGGCACGTCACGTGGTATTCACATGTCGCGACTCTACCTCTCCCTGGAGCGCCTTGAGCATGAAGCGCTGACCCCGTTGGCAATCCGTCGTTTGCTTGCAGATTTTCTCGTCAGCCACGAGGGACTGTCCAATGCTGCCTATCTGCGGCTGAGTTTCGAGCACTTGCTCAAACGACCGGCTCTAATCAGCCCGTTAGCAGGTTGGAAAAGCTACGCGGTCACTCTCGATGCGAAGATTGAAAATGAAATGTTCCACGTGGAACTATCTGTACGCGTTCCCTATTCATCCACTTGCCCATGCTCGGCAGCGCTAGCCAGGCAGTTGATTCAAAAACAGTTTCAGACAGACTTTGCCCAGCGCAACCCGAGTCGCGAGGAAATCCTGAGCTGGTTGAGCAGCAGCCAGGGCATTGTTGCCACGCCACACAGTCAACGCAGCATGGCCAAAGTCCATGTTCGCTTGCGCGACAATCTTGAGAGTCTTCCAGCAACCGCACTCATCGACTCGATCGAGATGAGCTTGGGTACCGCAGTTCAGACAGCCGTAAAACGCGCCGACGAGCAAGCGTTCGCTTTGGCCAATGGCCAGAACCTGATGTTCTGTGAAGACGCCGCACGACGACTGCATAAGTCGCTGCGACAGTTGGATTGGAGCACTGCCTTCAAGCTGCGCGTGGAACATGCAGAAAGCCTGCATGCCCACGACGCGGTCGCCAGCAGTCAGTGGCAATGGTGAATTTCAAGTCCGAGGCTTGACCGTTCCACAGTCGTTGCCCAGCCAGACGGCGCGGGTGTTCATGCTGCCCTGCTGCTGCACACCCGACGCATTGAATGTGCCGTTTACCTGGGTGGTGAATTCCTTGTCGCTGAAGAAGGTTGCCTGACCGGTGCCTTGAGCCTTCGGGCAGCTGAACTGGAACTTCCAGACATTGCCGGTGCGGTCGGTGATCTTTTGCGTGCAACCGGACTTAGGGTCTTGCAGCGGAATATCATTGGTCTTCACCTGCTCCGGCGTCAGGCATGAACGCACACCATTGCCGCCGATCGTAACGCCCTGCTTGGCCAGCACCCCTTCCATCATCGCCCGTTGCTCCGGCGGCAAGTTCTTCAGCTGGCCGAGCATGAACTGCATATCAGGCAACGGTTTGCCATCAACCTGCATATTGCTGGTGGTCAGTTCCCACAAGCCAGGTTGCAACATCTGCGCATGCACCAGCGGGCTGCCCAGGCCAAGGGCCAGAGCCAACAGTGGCAGACGAATCTTCATGGACGAACGCTCCTCGAAAAAACCGGCCAAGTGGCCGGGCTCAGGCTTAGACGTCAAATCCGCTTTCAGGTTGCAAGGCGGGCGTGGAACGTGTTCTGTTATCCGCTGTGTATTCGGCAAGCAGGATGCGTATGGATTACCACAGCCCCTACTTCTTCGGCTACGTGCTCGGCGTCATTCACCTGCTAGGCATCATCGCCGCACTGCATGCGGTGTTCACCGTGCGTACCGCCCAAGGTGCGATTGCCTGGGCCATGTCGCTGTTCTTCATTCCCTACTTCACCCTCATCCCTTACCTGGTTTTCGGTGCCCGCTCCTTCTATGCCTACATCCAGGCGCGGCGCCAGGCCAACCAGGAAATGCACGTGGCAATGGCCAATCTGAACTGGCGGCCCTGGGTAGAGGAAGCGCTCACTGCCCGCGAATCAGACAGCTATGCCGCGTTACGGGCGATGCCGAAACTAGGTCGAATGCCTTGCCTGGCCAATAACCAAGTGAAGCTGTTGATCAATGGCAAGGCAACGTTCGACGCGATCTTCGCCGCCATGGAGCAGGCCCGGGAAGTGGTACTGGTGCAGTTTTTCATCATTCATGACGACACCCTGGGCAAGACGCTACAGCAACTGCTGCTGCGCAAAGCCGCCGAGGGCGTGCAGGTGTTCGTACTGTACGACCGGGTCGGCAGCCACGCTTTGCCCGCAAGCTACAGCCAGGCACTGCGCGACGGTGGCGTGCAGATCCATGCCTTCGCCACCCGCCGCGGCTGGTTCAATCGCTTCCAGGTAAACTTTCGCAACCACCGCAAGATTGTCGTAGTCGATGGTATGGCCGGCTTCATCGGCGGCCACAACGTCGGTGACGAATACCTGGGTGAGCACCCTCGCCTTTCTCCCTGGCGCGATACCCATGTGCAGATCAGCGGGCCGGTGCTGGCCTGCCTGCAGGAGTCGTTCGCCGAAGACTGGTACTGGGCAACGCGCCAGCTGCCACCGTTGATCCTGCCCGACACCTACCCAGACAACGGCGTGTTGTGCCAGGCACTGGCCAGCGGCCCAGCGGACCCTCAGGAAACATGCTCGCTGTTCTTCATCGAAGCTATCCACTCCGCCATCCACCGGGTATGGATCACCAGCCCCTACTTCATCCCCGACGAGGCCGTGTTCGCCGCCTTGCGCCTGGCCGTGCTGCGAGGTGTGGACGTACGCATTCTGATCCCATCGCGCCCGGACCACCGCATCGTCTATGCCGCTTCCAGCCTGTTCGCCTTCGAGGCCGTGCGTGCAGGTGTGCGCATGTTCCGCTACCAGCCAGGCTTCCTGCATCAGAAGGTGGTGCTGGTCGACGACGAGGTCAGTGCCATCGGCAGTGCCAACCTGGACAACCGATCCTTCCGGCTCAACTTCGAAATCACCCTGTTGACGGTCGACCGACAGTTCGCCGATCAGGTCGAGGCGATGTTGATCGATGACTTTGAACAGGCCAGAGAAATTACCGCAGAGGATAGCCGTGATACCCACCGTATCCAGCAGCTGGGGATGCGCATAGCGCGGTTGATTTCGCCGATCCTCTAAAGTGACCAGGGCCGCGATTGCGGCCCTGGGTTGAGTGTCAGCGGTAGAGGTCTTCGCGGGTCCAGGGTAGATCGTGATGCCCATCGGCATAGGGCTTCACAGCAAGAATCTGGTGCAGATTGATCCAGCCCTTCTGGAACGCATAGGCACAACCCGCCAGGTACAGGCGCCAGATGCGTAAGATTTTTTCCGGCACCAGGGCCGCTGCCCGGTGTAGCTGGTGCTCCAGATTCTCACTCCAGTGATGCAATGTCTTGGCGTAATGCAGGCGCAGGCTTTCCACGTCCACCACCTCCAGCCCCGCTTCGCAGATGCTTGCACTGATCATCGACAAATGTGGAAGCTCACCGTTGGGGAACACATAGCGATCGATGAACTCACCTGCGCCACGCCCAACCGGTCGGCCGTCGATATGCTTGGCGGTAATGCCGTGGTTCATCACCAGGCCGCCTTCACGCACGGCGCCGAACAGCTTCTGGCAGTAAAGCGCCAAGTTGGCATGCCCGACATGCTCGAACATACCGACGCTCACCACCTTGTCGAATCGCCCGTCCTGGGGCAGGTCGCGATAATCGAGGATCTGCAGGTCGACCTGTTTAGCCAGCCCTTCATCCTTCACCCGCTGGCGCCCCAACTTGAGCTGCTCCTTGCTCAAGGTGATGCCAAATACCTTGGCGCCATATTCGCGCGCGGCAAAACGAGACAACCCACCCCAGCCGCATCCCACGTCGAGCAGATAGTCACCCGCCTGCAGGCGCAGCTTGCGGCACAGGTGGTCGAACTTGTCCTGCTGAGCCTGATCGAGGGTGTTGTCGGGCTCACGGAAGTAGGCGCAGGAGTACGCCATGTCCTGGTCGAGCCACAGTTGATAGAAGTCGTTGGAAACATCGTAGTGATACGAGATGGACGTGGCGTCCGTGTGTTTGTCGTGGGCCAGACGCTGCGGAGGGCTGGCGTCGTCGTCAGTCAGCAAGGCTTCGCTCAGTTCGTCGCATACCCGAATGGCTTCGCCGATATCGCCCTCCAGCTCCAGCTTGCCTTCGACAAACGCAGTTCCCAGTTCGTCCAGGCTGGGATGAGTCAGCTGGCTGATCAGCTGCGGTTCCTTCACCAGAATGGTGACCTGAGGGCTAGGCCCCAGGTCGAACTGGTTGCCGTCCCACAGTTTCAGGCGAAGTGGCAAATGCAGGCTCTGCAGTGCCGGCGGAAGTTGCGCAAGCATGGACGACCCTCCTTCTGGGCTCGATGCATGAAATTTCGAACACCACCGAATCAGGGTAGTTCATTCGTGCAAAGTTTCCGCTAAGCGAGACCAAGGTCTAGAACCAACTGATCTTATGCGCGCGCTTGATTGTATACAATTTCAATCGCTCCGCTTAACCTTATGCCCCTCTCGCGCTTCTTCATCTGGAGTAGAAACTCATGAAATCCTATGACGTGGTGATCATCGGCGGCGGCCCCGGCGGCTACAACGCGGCGATTCGCGCCGGCCAATTGGGCCTGAGTGTCGCCTGTGTGGAAGGCCGCTCGACCCTGGGCGGCACTTGCCTGAATGTCGGCTGCATGCCATCCAAGGCGTTGCTGCATGCCTCCGAGCTTTACGAGGCCGCCAGCGGCGAGGAGTTTGCCCATCTCGGCATCGAAGTGAAGCCAACCCTGAATCTTGCCCAGATGATGAAACAGAAGGACGAGAGCGTAACCGGCCTGACCAAGGGCATCGAATACCTGTTTCGCAAGAACAAGGTCGACTGGATCAAGGGCTGGGGCCGCCTGGACGGTGCCGGCAAGGTCATCGTCAAGGCCGAAGATGGCAGCGAAACCCCGCTGCAGGCCAAGGACATCGTCATCGCCACCGGCTCGGAGCCCACGCCACTGCCAGGCGTGACCATCGATAACCAGCGCATCATCGACTCCACCGGCGCCCTGGCCCTGCCCCAGGTACCCAAGCACCTGATCGTGATCGGCGCCGGTGTCATCGGCCTGGAGCTGGGCTCGGTATGGCGCCGCCTGGGCAGCCAGGTCACTGTCATCGAGTACCTCGATCGCATCTGCCCGGGCACCGACGAAGAAACCGCCAAAACCCTGCAAAAAGCCCTGGCCAAGCAAGGCATGGCCTTCAAGCTCGGCAGCAAGGTGACCCAGGCCAGCGCTTCTGCCGATGGCGTGAGCCTGACCCTGGAACCCGCAGCCGGCGGTGCCGCAGAGACCCTGCAAGCCGATTACGTGCTGGTCGCCATCGGCCGCCGCCCCTTCACCCAGGGCCTGAACCTGGAGAGTGTGGGCCTGCAGACCGACAAGCGTGGCATGCTCACCAACGAACATCACCGCACTTCCGTGCCGGGTGTCTGGGTGATTGGCGACGTCACTTCCGGACCGATGCTCGCGCACAAGGCCGAAGACGAAGCAGTGGCCTGCATCGAGCGCATCGCCGGCAAGCCACATGAGGTCAACTACAACCTTATCCCCGGGGTGATCTACACCCGTCCCGAGCTGGCCAGCGTCGGCAAGACAGAAGAACAGCTCAAGGCCGAGGGCCGTGCGTACAAGGTCGGCAAGTTCCCCTTCACCGCCAACAGCCGGGCCAAGATCAACCACGAGACCGAAGGCTTCGCCAAGGTCATCGCCGATGCCAACACCGATGAAGTATTGGGCGTGCACCTGGTTGGCCCGAGCGTCAGCGAGATGATCGGCGAATTCTGCGTAGCGATGGAGTTCTCGGCCTCGGCCGAAGACATCGCCCTTACCTGCCACCCACACCCGACCCGCTCCGAGGCGTTGCGCCAGGCGGCGATGAATGTGGAAGGGATGGCGATGCAGATCTGAGTTTCGATCAGACCAGAAACGACAAAACCCCTCTCAGGGGTTTTGCCACTGACGCTCGTCAGTCAGGCAACCTTGGCCTGCACCGTAAACAAGCTTGCCCCCAGCGCCACGAACGAGGCGCCGAACAGCCGGTTCATCAACCGCGCACGGTTCGGCGCGGCGAGCTTGCGCCGGAGCATCCGGGCCAGGGTTACATAGAAGGCATGGGAAATGATCGAGCAGGCCGCGAAGGTCAGTACCAGAATGCCCAACTGCACGTTCGAGTCACTGCCGGGGCGGATGAACTGCGGCAGAAACGCGGCGAAAAACAAGATCGCCTTGGGGTTGGTCAGTGCCACGGTTACACCGTTGAGCATCAGCCTGTTGTTGGTCGAGACGCGCCGGGCCGGTTGGTCGAGCGAGTCGAATGCACTGGTGCGGCTCCTCCACTGCTTCACCCCCAGGTAGATCAGGTAGCTTGCGCCAAGCACCTTGAGCAGCAGGAACGCCGTCGCCGACGCCTGCAGCAACACGCCCAGCCCGGCACTGGTGGCAGCCGAGACCACCAGCAAGCCGAAGGCGTTTCCGACCGAGCCGAGCATCGCACGCCGAGGCCCGTAAGCCACCGAATTGGAGAGCGCCATGATCACCCCAGGGCCTGGAGTCAGGGTGACCAGCATGGCGACGACGACAAAACCGAACCATTCGTGAAGCAACATCCTTGTACATCTCCTGGGAACACTGATCGACGGACTGTAACAGATTGCTGCACCGTTCAGGCTCGGATGCCGGCCTGCATGGTGGGCCGGCTTTACAGGTCCAGCACGAGGCGAGACGACTTGCAGCCCGACACGCAGATCATCATCGTCTTACCGGCTTCCCGCTCACCTGGGCTTAGCACGAAGTCGCGGTGATCGGGCGTGCCTTCCAGCACTACGGTTTCGCAGGAGCCGCACACCCCTTCGCGGCAACTGAACGAGACCGGATGGCCTGCCGCAAGCAGTGTATCGATCAGGCTGCCGCGTCCGTCATGGAACAGCGCCCGACCGGAACGCGACAGCACCACTTCGTAACCTGGGTCATTCGCGGGCACCGTGACGACACCGGCGAACCTCTCGGTGTGAACGTTCTGCAAAGCGAGGTGCGAACATGCCGTGTCCAACGCTTTGAGCATGGGGCTCGGGCCACAGCAGTAGACTGGCGTATCAGGGGAGTACTTGCGCAGAAACGCGATCAAGTCCGGCGCGCCGCCCTGTCGATCGTCGAAGTGCATCATCAGCTTGCCGGGGAATCCCTCCAGCTCCTGGCGGAACGCCATTTCTTCTTCCGAACGCGCGCAATACAGCATGTCGACCGCGCAGCCCTCGCCAGCAAGTTGCGTGGCCATGCCGAGCAAGGGTGTGATGCCGATGCCCCCGGCAATGAATACCGCCCGGGGGGTGTTAACCACCGGGAAGTTGTTGCGCGGCTTCGAGACTTTGATTTGCGCGCCTACCCGCAGGTGCTGGTGGATGAACGACGACCCGCCCCTGCTCTGCCGGTCCAGCAGCACGCCTAGACGGTAGCGGCTGAGGTCAGCCGGCGCACTCATGATCGAATAGCTGCGCACCAGGCCGTTGGGCAGGTGCAGGTCGATATGCGCGCCAGGGTCGAAGCCGGCCAGCGAACCAGCACCAGCCTGGGAGAGCTCCAACGAAAGGATGCGCTCGGTTTCCTGTACCACACGGGTGACTCGAACAGTTTGCAAATCGGCGTTCAACGTTATCTTCCTTGTAATACCTAATTGAATCCGGAGGCGCGCATTAGACGAAGGTCGCACCCCTTCTTGACGCTAACGTGCAGCCCTTCTATGTTCGCCGCCCCTGATGATTAGCTTGCTATTGGAATAAATGATGTTGCTCATGGATGAATGCATCGGGCTGCTGAACGCCCCGGATGAACGCGCCTGGTTCGAATCGCTGGTCGGGACGGCCGGTAAGCTCGGCTACAACCAGGTGCTGTATGGCCTGAAGCCCAACAAACAGGCGCGCAATGATGAGGCTGTCATTCTCAGTACCTTTCCTGGGGAATGGCGCCACCACTACGACAGCCAGGGCTACGCCACCATCGACCCTACGGTCGCTCACAGTTTCACTTCGTCCCTGCCGCTACGTTGGCACCGCGCCCTTTACAGTACCCAAGCCGCACAGGCTTTTGCCGAGGAAGCCAAAGGGGCAGGGCTCAGTCATGGCATAACGCTGCCGATCCACGGGCCACAAGGCCAGGTCGGCATGCTCAGCTTGAGCTGCGATGCGCTGCCCGAGCGGGAGTACGAACAGCTGTTCAACAGCGGTATCGGCCAGTTGGCCATGCTGCGCGACTATGCATTCACCAGCGCTGTCCGCCACCTGCAACCGGCGAAAACGCCAGCCCCCCACTTGACCACCCGAGAGCGGGAAATCCTGCACTGGGCCTGGGCTGAGAAAACCACCTGGGAAATTGGCAAAATCCTCAGCCTCTCGGGGCCCACCGTCGAGTTCCACTTCAAGAACATCCGCCGCAAGCTGAACGTGAACTCCCGGCGCCTGGCGGTCGCCCGTGCGATCCAGCTGGACCTGCTCAACGTCTAGCCGCGATCACTCCAGCCTCGCCTGGTTCAAGTCCTCATCGCTGATGCGCCCGGCAAAGTACAGGCTGAGCAACACGATCAGGCTGGGCGAGCCTTTGCCACCACACTCCAGCCGGCTAGCCGCCGGCTGGCTGAGACCAAACATCTGCCAGAATGCCCCTTGGCTTTCGCCCCGCGCCAGACGCACCCCCACGGCGCGTGCGATCAGCCCTCTCTGTGCATCCATCTCGCCCCCTTCCAGTTGGCCCGAACTGTACCCAAGCACCCCCGGCGCCGGACACCTATCAGATTGATAGGCTGATAATTATCCGAACTGGATATACAACTATTCCGGTCTTTCCGAGGTAATGACCGTGAACATAGCAATCGATAAAAGAAATAACTTTGATAGCGCCCGCCTGGAAAAGATGCATGTGCTGCGCGCGCAGATATTCCGCGACAAGAAGGCCTGGGACGTTAGCGTGATCGCGGGAATGGAGATCGACGGCTACGATGCGTTGAACCCTTATTACATGATTCTCCAGGACAAGGACCGCGCCGATGATGTCGCAGGTTGCTGGCGTTTGCTGCCCACAACCGGCCCGAACATGCTGGCCGACACCTTCCCCGAACTGCTGGGGGGCGCCCCGGTACCCCGCGCCGAAGACACCTGGGAACTCAGTCGTTTCGCGATCTGCCAACGCAATGGCCGACCTTTTGCGTTCTCCGAGCAGTCGCTGGTGGCCATCCGCGCGGTCATTCACTTTGGCGTCGAGCGCGGCCTGAAGCGTTTCGTGACCGTCACCACGGTAGGCGTGGAAAAGCTGTTGATTCGCCTGGGCCTTGATATACGCCGTTTGGGGCCGGCGCAGACCATCGGGGTGGAGCGCGCCGTCGCCTTGTCGATCGCGCTCAATGGCAAAACCTTGGCAGCCCTGGCCGACTCAACCCTGTCAAATTGATAGGTTGCTCCAAGGCCTTGTCAGCACACAAGATTTTCCAGCAACCCGCCAATACCCACCGTATTTCACACAGAGAGCGGTGATGGTTGGGAAACATTCAACAAATACAATCGGAATGTAGAGACGAACGATGGAATCCGTGATCGATACGCCTAGCAGCGAAACCCTGATGTATGCCAGCCGTGATACCTGGCCCGCATTCATGACTGCCAGTGCCCTGCAGGACTACCTGAGCGCCGAGACCGGCCTGCAATCGGCCGTGGAACAGGGCTATAGCCATTGGTACATCGACGGCAGCCTGGAGGGCGAAGGCCCGGCGGACTTTACCGCCGAACGCCTGGCCGAGCTTAACCAGCGGATGGCCAGCAGCGGGGTCAAGCCGATCTTCCATGGCAATTTCAAGGCACCGCTGGGCAGCGATGTGGAAGCCCTCGCCGCCGCCGCGCTGGACTACGTGAAGAAGGAAGTCGATGTCTGCGCGGCCTTGGGCGGTGCACCGCTGATCGTGCATGGCGGCGGCGTGGTCGAGCCTCGCCTGGTCAAGGAAGCGCGGGAAAAAGGCCTCGGCCGGCTTATCGATAACCTGCGCGAACTGGTGGCCTATGGCAAAGAGCGCGGTGTCGAAATCTGGCTGGAAAACCTGTGCAACTACACACGGTTTCACCCGTTCTACTACATCTGCACCACCGAGGATGAGGTCGAGCAGGTACTCGAAGCCGTACCGGGCCTGCACATGTTCCTGGACGTGTCCCACGCCTACGTCAACGGCGGCGACCCGCTGTCATTCTTCTGGAAGTTCACTGATCGCGTAGTGGGCATGTCGTTCAGCGACAACAACGGTGACCGCGATTCGCACTTCCCACTGGGCCGCGGAAACCTCGACTTCCCGGCGCTGGTGAACGCAATCCAGTACACCGGCTGGAAAGGCCTGATCGGTTTCGAGACCCGGGGCGGTACCTTGATGGGAGGCGTCAGCCACCTCAACCAGTTGGTGGCGGCCTCGACCCACTGATCCGCGAGGCATCATTGCCTCGCTAAACACCCGTACGGCAGCTACCCTGGCTGCCGTACGGGTTTTAGTTCCAAGGAACCGCCATGACCGAACAGCCGCTACCCACTGCACAGGACGTGCTGGCCGCCGCCGACCGCCTGCAGGGCCGTGTCCACCGCACGCCCGTCTTCACTTCCTCCACCCTCGACGCCCAAACGGACGCACAGGTGTTCTTCAAATGTGAACAGTTTCAGCGCATGGGCGCCTTCAAGATCCGCGGCGCACTCAACGCGTTGATGCGGCTCGACCCGGCCAGCCGTCAACGCGGAGTGGTGGCCTACTCATCCGGCAACCACGCCCAGGGCGTCGCCCTCGCCGCCCGGGATCTGGGCATGCCAGCGGTGATCGTGATGCCCGAAGATGCCCCCGCCGCGAAACGCGCCGCCACCGAAGGCTACGGCGCCACCGTGATTGGCTATGACCGCTACCGCGAAGATCGTCTCGCCATCGCCAACCAGTTGCAGCAAGACAACGGCTACACGCTGATTCCACCCTTCGATCACCCGGACGTGATCGCCGGGCAAGGCACCGCCGCTCTTGAATTGTTCGAGGAGACAGGCCCGCTCGACGTACTTCTGGTACCAGTGGGGGGTGGCGGCCTGATTGCCGGTTGCGCCTTGGCAGCCCAGCTGTGCAGCCCTGGCTGCGAGGTCATCGGCGTGGAGCCCGAGGCGGGCAATGACGGCCAGCAGTCCTGGCGCTCCGGCAAGCTGGTGACCATCCCCACCCCCGCGACCCTGGCCGACGGCGCACAGTCGCAGTCGTTGGGGTCAATCACCTTTCCGTTGATCCAACAGTGGGTGAGCGACATGGTGACGGTGTCGGACGCGGAGCTTCTGCAGGCCATGGTTTTTTTGGCTGAGCGCATGAACCTGTTGGTCGAGCCCACCGGCTGCTTGGCGGCAGCGGCGGCGGTTTCGTTGGGCGAGCGGCTGAAGGGCAAGCGCGTCGGGGTGATTCTCACTGGCGGCAACGTCGACCTGGAGCACTATGCGCGGTTGTTGCTTGCAGCCAAAGGTGCTGAAGCGGTCAATAGCCAGGAGACTTGAGAGGGGGGTGAAAGAAGGAAACTCACCCCCTTTGTGCCAGACCTGCCTTATTCCACAGTCACGGATTTCGCCAAGTTACGCGGCTGATCCACATCCGTCCCCTTGAGCACCGCCACGTAATACGACAGCAACTGCAGCGGAATGGTGTACAGGATCGGCGCCAGCGCATCAGCGATGTGCGGGACCTTGATCACATGCGTGCCTTCGCCGTTGCTCATGCCGGCATGCTCGTCGGCGAAGACCACCAACTCACCACCACGGGCGCGGACTTCCTGCAGGTTCGACTTGAGCTTTTCCAGCAGCTCGTTGTTCGGCGCCACGGTCACCACTGGCATGTCGTTATCCACAAGCGCCAGCGGGCCGTGCTTGAGCTCACCTGCCGGGTAGGCTTCGGCGTGGATGTAGGAAATCTCTTTGAGCTTGAGCGCACCTTCCATCGCCACTGGGTACTGCGCGCCACGGCCGAGGAACAGGGTGTGATGCTTGTCGGCAAACAGCTCGGCGACCTTCTCGACAGTGCGGTCCATGGCCAGTGCTTCACCCAGGCGAGCCGGCAGGCGACGCAGCTCTTCGACCAGCTCCGCTTCCACGCCGGATTCGAGGGTACCGCGCACTTGGCCCAGGGCCAGGGTCAGCAGCATCAGCGACACCAGCTGAGTGGTGAACGCCTTGGTCGAAGCTACACCGATTTCCGGGCCGGCCAGGGTCAGCAGGGTCAGGTCGGACTCGCGCACCAGCGAGCTGATGCCCACGTTGCAGATCGCCAGGCTGCCGAGGAAGCCTAGCTCCTTGGCGTTGCGCAGGGCCGCCAGGGTATCGGCGGTCTCGCCGGACTGGGAGATCGAGACGAACAGGGTGTCAGGCTGCACCACCACCTTGCGGTAGCGGAACTCGCTGGCCACTTCGACCTGGCACGGGATGCCGGCCAGGCTCTCCAGCCAGTAACGGGCGACCATGCCGGCGTGGTAGCTGGTACCGCAGGCGACGATCTGTACATTGCGGACTTTGGCGAACAGGTCGGCGGCCTGTGGGCCGAAGGCCTGGACCAGCACATGGTCCTTGCCCAGGCGACCTTCCAGGGTGCGCTGCACCACGGACGGCTGCTCATGGATCTCCTTGAGCATGAAGTGGCGGTACTCACCCTTGTCAGCCGCTTCGGCACCTTCGTGGTACTGAACGGTTTCACGCTGGACGGGGTTGCCGGCCTGGTCCCAGATCTTCACCTGGTCACGGCGGATCTCAGCGATGTCGCCCTCCTCCAGGTACATGAAGCGGTCGGTGACCTGGCGTAGCGCCAACTGGTCGGACGCGAGGAAGTTCTCACCATGGCCAAGACCGATCACCAGCGGGCTGCCACTGCGTGCTGCAACCAGGCGGTCCGGCTGTTTCACGCTGATCAGCGCCAGGCCGTAGGCACCGTGCAGCCGCTTGACCGCAGCCTTGAGCGCGTCGGCCAGGTCCGGGATGGTTTTGAGCGTGTGGTGAATCAGGTGGACGATGACCTCGGTATCGGTCTGCGAGGAAAACGCGTAACCCAGAGCCTTGAGCTCTTCGCGCAGTTCTTCGTGATTTTCGATGATGCCGTTGTGCACCACCGCTACTTCGTTACCGGAGAAATGCGGGTGTGCATTGCCTTCGGTTGGCGCGCCATGGGTGGCCCATCGGGTGTGGGCAATGCCCAGCTGGCCGACCAGAGGGTCGGCGGTATTGGCGGCTTCCAGCTCGGCAACCTTGCCGATGCGGCGGCGACGCTGCAGCTCACCCTGCTGGGTGTAAACAGCCAGGCCCGCGCTGTCGTAGCCGCGGTACTCAAGACGCTTGAGACCTTCGATAAGGATGGCGGTGATGTTGCGCTCGGCAACGGCGCCTACGATTCCACACATGGTTATTGCTCCTGGCTGATCGCGGCACAGATCAGGTTGATGCCGCGGGCTTGAATGAGTTCGCGTGCCGCCATGGGCAGGCGGTCGTCGGTAATAAGGGTGGTGACGCTGCCCCATGGCAGCTCGAGATTGGGGATCTTGCGCCCGACCTTGTCGGACTCGACCATGACGATCACTTCGCGGGCCACCTCGGCCATGACCCGGCTCAAGCCCAGCAGTTCATTGAAGGTGGTGGTGCCTCGATCGAGGTCGATGCCATCGGCGCCAATGAACAGCTGGTCGAAATCGTATGAGCGTAGTACCTGCTCGGCCACCTGGCCCTGGAACGATTCGGAGTGCGGGTCCCAGGTGCCGCCGGTCATCAACAGCACCGGCTCGTGCTCCTGCTCGCTGATGGCGCGGGCTACGTTCAGCGAATTGGTCATCACCACCAGGCCCGGCTGACGGCCCAGTTCAGGGATCATGGCGGCGGTGGTGCTGCCGCTGTCGATGATGATCCGGGCGTGCTCGCGAATGCGGCCTACCGCTGCGCGGGCGATGGCTTTCTTGTAAGCGGAAACCAGGACTGCGGGTTCACCCAGCATCTCCTGCGGGACCGGTACCGCCCCACCGTAGCGCCGCAACAACAGGCCATTGGCCTCCAGCGCGGCAAGGTCTTTGCGAATGGTGACTTCCGATGTCTCGAAGCGTTTGGCCAGGGCGTCCACACTCACCTCACCCTGCTCGCTTAGCAAAGCCAGGATATTGTGGCGACGTTGAGGCGTGTTCCGTTTCGACATGGGCTTTTAAGTTTCGATTCGAAAGATAATGGTTGCAATCAAAACCTAAGATGGACGTTGCGTCAAGGTCGCAAATCGGAAATTTGGCCTGTGGATAATTCATGGCCACAAAAAAGCCGACTTATTCACATAGGTCGGCTTCGGTTACGACAGCTGTGTATAACTCAGCTCTTCTTGATCTTCTCGGGCCTCTTCCAGCCCGAAATGTTGCGTTGGCGGGCTCGCGCTACGGCCAGATCACCCGCATCGACCACCTGGGTAATGGTGGAACCAGCAGCCGTCGTGGCACCGGCCTTGATTTCCACAGGCGCCACCAGCGAGTTGTTCGAGCCGATGAACACGTCTTCGCCCATCACGGTCTTGAACTTGTTCGCGCCATCGTAGTTGCAGGTGATGGTGCCAGCACCGATGTTGGTGCGGGCGCCGATCTCGGCGTCGCCCAGGTAGGTCAGGTGACCGGCCTTGGCGCCTTCGCCCAGATGAGCGTTCTTCAGTTCGACGAAGTTACCCACATGGGCCTTGGCATCGAGCACGCTGCCCGGGCGCAGGCGGGCAAACGGACCGGCATCGCTGCCCTCGCCCATCACCGCGCCTTCGATATGGCTGTTGGCCTTGATCACTACACCCTTGCGCAGTGTGCTGTCCTTGATGACGCAGTTCGGGCCAATCTGTACGTCGTCTTCGATGACCACCTTACCTTCGAGGATCACGTTGATATCGATCAGTACGTCACGACCAACGGTTACCTCACCGCGCACGTCGAAACGCGCCGGGTCACGAAGGGTGACACCCTGGGCCATCAGGCGACGGCCTTCGCGCAATTGGTAATGGCGTTCGAGTTCGGACAACTGGCGACGGTCGTTGGCGCCCTGCACTTCCATCGGATCGTGCGGTTGCTCGGTGGCGACCACCAGACCATCGGCTACAGCCATGGCGATGACATCAGTCAGATAGTACTCACCCTGGGCGTTGTTGTTGGACAACCGCCCCATCCAATCGGCCAGACGCGCGGCGGGAAGCGCCAGAATACCGGTGTTACCTTCCTTGATCGCCTTCTGCGCTTCGCTGGCGTCTTTGTGCTCGACGATCGCTGTCACCTTGCCATCGGCGTCACGCACGATGCGCCCGTAGCCGGTCGGGTCTTGCAGGGTCACGGTGAGCAAGCCCAGTTGTTGTTCGCTGACCTTGGTCAGCAAGCGCTGCAGGGTTTCCACTTCGATCAGCGGTACATCGCCATACAGCACCAGCACGGTGTCGGCGGTGATAGCCGGCAGCGCCTGGGCAACCGCATGGCCAGTCCCCAGCTGCTTATCCTGCAGGACGAAATTCAGGTCATCAGCCGCCAGGCGCTCGCGAACCTGCTCCGCACCATGGCCGATCACCACATGAATACCTTGCGGCTTGAGCTGGCGAGCACTGTGGATAACATGACCGAGCATGGAGTTGCCGGCCACCGGGTGCAGCACCTTAGGCAGCGCCGAGCGCATGCGGGTACCTTGGCCGGCGGCAAGAATTACGATATCGAGCGACATTGACTGGCTACCAATCCTGGGCGGTCAGTGAAATGACCGAGGGGAAATTTGAAAAAGAAAAAGGGTAGCCGAGGCTACCCTTTTTCTCAATCGCAACAGCAGTGATCAGCCGGGGCCGATTACTTGCCTTTGCGCATTTGCTGGACGGTACGCAGCTGAGCTGCGGCCTCGGCCAGACGTGCGGCGGCGGCGCCGTAATCGAAGTCCGCGCCTTTCAGATTCAGGGCGTTCTCAGCAGCCTTGAGGGCTTCCTGAGCCTGCGCTTCATCCAGGTCTGCAGCACGTTGCACGGTATCGGCAAGCACCTTGACCATGTTCGGCTGAACCTCGAGGAAACCACCAGAGATGTAGAACACCTCTTGTGCGCCACCCTGCTTGGTCAGCGTGATCGGACCTGGCTTCAGATTGGTGATCAGCGGCGCGTGGCCTGGAGCGATACCAAGATCACCCAAGTTACCGTGCGCAACCACCATCTCGACCAGACCGGAGAAAATTTCTCCTTCCGCGCTGACGATATCGCAATGGACTGTCATAGCCATCTGCTTGCCTCAACCTGATAGCGCCCCTTGCGGGGCGCAGGAATTACAGTTTCTTGGCTTTCTCGATCGCTTCGTCGATGCTGCCGACCATGTAGAACGCTTGTTCTGGCAGGTGGTCGTAGTCACCTTTGAGGATGCCGCTGAAGCCAGCGATGGTGTCTTTCAGGGAAACGTACTTGCCTGGCGAACCGGTGAAGACTTCGGCCACGAAGAACGGCTGCGACAGGAAGCGCTGGATCTTACGAGCGCGGGCTACCAGTTGCTTGTCGCTTTCGGACAGTTCGTCCATACCCAGGATCGCGATGATGTCCTTCAGCTCTTTGTAGCGCTGCAGAACATACTGAACGCCACGAGCGGTCTCGTAGTGCTCGTTGCCGATCACGTTCGGGTCCAGCTGGCGCGAAGTCGAGTCCAGTGGGTCGACCGCTGGGTAGATACCCAGGGAGGCGATGTCACGGGACAGAACGACGGTGGCGTCCAAGTGGGCGAAGGTGGTCGCTGGCGACGGGTCGGTCAAGTCGTCCGCAGGTACGTATACGGCCTGAACGGAGGTGATCGAACCTTCCTTGGTGGAGGTGATGCGCTCTTGCAGAACGCCCATCTCTTCAGCCAGGGTCGGCTGGTAACCTACCGCCGAAGGCATACGGCCCAGCAGTGCGGATACTTCGGTACCGGCCAGGGTGTAACGATAGATGTTGTCGACGAACAGCAGAACGTCGTTACCTTCGTCACGGAACTTCTCAGCCATGGTCAGGCCAGTCAGCGCTACGCGCAGACGGTTTCCTGGTGGCTCGTTCATCTGACCGTAGACCAGCGCTACTTTGTCGAGAACGTTGGAGTCCTTCATCTCGTGGTAGAAGTCGTTACCCTCACGAGTACGCTCACCCACACCAGCGAACACGGAGTAACCGCTGTGTTCCATGGCGATGTTACGGATCAGTTCCATCATGTTTACGGTCTTGCCGACACCGGCACCACCGAACAGACCAACCTTACCACCCTTGGCGAACGGGCAAACCAGGTCGATAACCTTGATGCCGGTTTCCAGCAGGTCGTTGCCGCCTGCCTGGTCAGCGAACGAAGGCGCTGGCTGGTGGATACCGCGACGCTCTTCTTCACCGATCGGGCCGGCTTCGTCGATCGGGTTGCCCAGTACGTCCATGATACGGCCCAGAGTGGCCTTACCAACAGGAACGGAAATGGCAGCACCGGTGTCGACAACATCCAGACCGCGCTTCAGGCCTTCGGTCGAGCCCATCGCAATGGTACGAACCACGCCGTCGCCCAGCTGCTGCTGAACTTCCAGAGTGGTTTCCGCGCCTTGTACTTTCAGCGCGTTGTATACACTCGGCACGACGTCACGTGGGAATTCCACGTCGATGACGGCGCCGATGATTTGAACGATACGTCCGCTACTCATAGCTGGATCCTCTGAATTTTTGAACCGTTAAACCGCGGCAGCGCCGCCGACGATTTCCGAGATCTCCTGGGTGATCGCAGCCTGACGCGCCTTGTTGTAGATCAACTGAAGCTCTTTGATCAAATCACCGGCGTTGTCTGTGGCGTTCTTCATGGCGATCATCCGGGCCGCTTGTTCAGCAGCGTTGTTCTCGACCACCGCCTGGTACACCTGCGACTCCACGTAACGCACCATCAAGCCGTCCAGCAGCTCTTTTGCGTCGGGTTCGTACAGGTAGTCCCAGTGATGCTTGAGATCCTGATCCGGGGTTGCCACCAACGGTACCAATTGCTCGACCGTCGGTTGTTGGGTCATGGTGTTGATGAACTTGTTCGAAACCACCGAAAGGCGATCGATACGGCCGTCCAGGTAGGCGTCCAGCATCACTTTGACGGAGCCGATCAAATCGTTGATCGATGGCTCTTCGCCCAAGTGGCTGATCGCGGCTACGACGTTGCCGCCAAAGATGCGGAAGAAAGTCGCACCCTTGCTGCCGATCACGCACAGGTCGATTTCCACGCCCTGTTCGCGGTTTGCGCTCATGTCCTTGACCAGGGCCTTGAACAGGTTGGTATTCAAACCACCGCACAGACCACGGTCACTGCTCACCACGATATAACCGGCGCGCTTTACAGGGCGCTCGATCATGAACGGGTGGCGGTATTCCGGGTTGGCGTTGGCCAGATGACCGATCACCTGGCGGATACGCTCCGCGTAAGGACGGCTAGCAGCCATGCGCATTTGTGCTCTGCGCATCTTGCTGACCGCCACTTTCTCCATGGCGCTGGTAATTTTTTGCGTGCTTTTGATGCTCGCAATCTTACTGCGAATCTCTTTTGCGCCTGCCATGTATCACCTATCAGGTTAGCAAGCGGGGGCCAGGGCCCCCGCTGCGGCTTACCAGGTCTGGGTGGCCTTGAACTTCTCGATACCGGCTTTCAGGCCAGCGTCGATTTCGTCGTTGAAGTCACCCTTCACGTTGATCTTCGCCAGCAATTCGGCGTGATCACGGTTGAAGTAGGCGATCAGCGCTTGTTCGAAGCTGCCGACCTTGGAGACTTCCACGTCAGTCAGGAAACCACGCTCAGCGGCGTACAGCGACAGAGCCATGTCCGCGATGGACATCGGCGCGTACTGCTTCTGCTTCATCAGCTCGGTTACGCGCTGACCATGCTCCAGCTGCTTGCGGGTCGCTTCGTCCAGATCGGAAGCGAACTGGGCGAATGCAGCCAGTTCACGGTACTGAGCCAGAGCGGTACGAATACCACCGGACAGCTTCTTGATGATCTTGGTCTGAGCGGCACCACCTACGCGGGATACCGAAACACCGGCGTTCACTGCAGGGCGGATGCCCGAGTTGAACATGGCCGATTCCAGGAAGATCTGACCGTCGGTGATCGAGATCACGTTGGTCGGAACGAACGCGGAAACGTCGCCAGCCTGGGTTTCGATGATCGGCAGCGCGGTCAGGGAACCGGTTTTGCCAGTTACAGCACCGTTGGTGAACTTCTCGACGTACTCTTCGGAAACGCGCGATGCACGCTCCAGCAGACGGGAGTGGAGATAGAACACGTCGCCTGGGTACGCTTCACGTCCTGGTGGACGGCGCAGCAGCAGGGAGATCTGACGGTAGGCAACGGCCTGCTTGGACAGGTCATCGTAAACGATCAGTGCGTCTTCACCGCGGTCACGGAAGAACTCGCCCATGGTGCAACCGGCGTATGGCGCCAGGAATTGCAGTGCGGCGGATTCCGAAGCACTGGCAACCACCACGATGGTGTTGGCCAGGGCGCCGTTTTCTTCCAGCTTGCGAACGATGTTGGCAACGGTGGAACGCTTCTGGCCGACAGCAACATAAACACAGAAAATACCGGAGTCTTTCTGGTTGATGATGGCGTCGATGGCCATGGCGGTCTTGCCGATCTGACGGTCACCGATGATCAGCTCACGCTGGCCACGGCCGACAGGGATCATGGCGTCGACGGACTTGTAGCCAGTCTGTACAGGCTGGTCTACCGACTTACGCCAGATCACGCCTGGAGCAACTTTCTCGACCGCGTCGGTCTGGGTGTTGCCCAGAGGACCTTTGCCGTCGATCGGGTTGCCCAGGGCGTCGACGACGCGGCCCAGCAGTTCCTTACCAACCGGAACTTCCAGGATGCGGCCGGTGCACTTGGCGCTCATGCCTTCGGCGAGGGTGTCATAGGCACCCAGGATCACTGCACCTACGGAGTCTTGCTCCAGGTTCAGGGCCATGCCGTAGACGCCGCCAGGGAACTCGATCATTTCGCCGTACATGACGTCGGCCAGACCGTGGATCCGCACGATACCGTCGGATACCGAAACAACGGTACCTTCGTTACGGGCTTGGGAGCTCACATCGAGGTTGTCGATGCGGCCCTTGATGATTTCACTAATTTCGGAAGGATTGAGTTGCTGCATTGCTCTGCTGCCCCTTCAAACTCAAGATTTCAATGCTTCGGCCAGTTTCGCGATTTTGCCGCGAACAGAGCCATCGATTACCAGGTCACCAGCGCGGATGACGACACCACCTATCAGGCTGGCATCCTCCGACGCGTGCAGGCGCACTTCCTGGCCTAACCGTGCACTGAGAACCTTGGCGAGTTTGTCTTGCTGTTCTTGGTTCAACGCAAAAGCACTGGTGACTTCCACGTCCACGGATTTCTCTTGCTCGGCCTTGTACAGGTCGAACAGAGCGGCAATCTCCGGCAACAGCAGGAGACGGTCGTTTTCCGCGGCAACATGAATGAAATTCTGTGCCTGTGCATTGAACTTGTCACCGCACACGTCAATGAACGTGGCGGCCTTTTCTGCGCTCGTCAGTCGCGGGGCCTTGAGCAGGCGCTGCATGGTGTCGTCTTGCGACACCGCAGCAGCCAGGCCGAGCATGGCTGACCAATTGGCCAGTTGCTGATGGGCCTGGGCATGCTCAAAGGCAGCCTTAGCGTAAGGTCGGGCCAACGTGGTCAGTTCTGCCATGATCGCCCTCGCTTAAATTTCAGCGGCCAGTTTGTTAACCAGCTCCGCATGCGCGTTTTGATCGATTGTGGCGCCAAGGATCTTTTCAGCACCGCCAACGGCCAGGGCACCCACTTGGGCACGCAGGGCGTCTTTAGCGCTGTTCAGTTCCTGTTCGATCTCGGCCAGAGCCTGAGCCTTCACACGGTCAGCTTCGACGCGGGCCTGTTCACGGGCTTCATCGACAAGCTGAGCAGCGCGTTTCTTGCTTTGCTCAATGATTTCGGCTGCCTGTGCTTTAGCTTCACGCAGTTGCTGACCCGCTTTCTCTTGGGCCAGCTCCAGGTCGCGAGCTGCGCGGTTGGCAGCGTCCAAGCCGTCGGCAATCTTCTTTTGGCGCTCTTGCAGAGCAGTGATGACCGGAGGCCATACGTACTTCATGCAGAAGAGTACAAAAATCAGAAAAGCAACGGATTGGCCAATCAGGGTTGCATTAATGTTCACGCCAACACCTCGCTCGGTCTTAATTCATACAGCCATCAACTCGTGGTGACGAGTGATTAGCCGGCGATCTGACCAACGAACGGATTCGCGAAGGTGAAGAACAGAGCGATACCAACACCGATCATGGTTACGGCGTCGAGCAGACCGGCAACGATGAACATTTTCACCTGCAGCATCGGAACCATCTCAGGCTGACGAGCAGCACCTTCCAGGAATTTGCCGCCCAGCAGGCCGAAACCAATGGCGGTACCCAGAGCACCCAGGCCGATCAGCAGAGCAACAGCGATAGCGGTCAGACCAACTACAGTTTCCATCTTTCCTCCCGACTTTTACGTCGTATTGGTTAGGTTTTTAGTTTGAAGCGGTAAAACAAATCGTTTGGAACAGCTGCCCTTGCGGACTTTTTAAGCCCTCCCCCCAAACGAGCGGGGAAGGCTATCAGACACGCCAGGCGGTCTTAATGGTTATCTTCGTGAGCCATCGACAGGTAGACGATGGTCAGCATCATGAAGATGAAAGCTTGCAGGGTGATGATCAGGATGTGGAACACAGCCCACGCCCATTGCAGCACCACACCCAGGCCGCTGAGCCACAGCAGGCCGGAGCCGAACATGACGGCGATCAGGATGAACACCAGCTCGCCGGCGTACATGTTGCCGAACAGACGCAGTGCCAGCGAGATCGGCTTGGCGATCAGGGTGACGAATTCCAGCAGGAAGTTCACCGGGATCAGCAGGATCTGCACGAAGATGTTCTTGCTGCCGAACGGGTGCAGGGTCAGCTCACCGATGAAGCCGCCCAGGCCCTTGACCTTGATGCTGTAGAAGATGATCAGGGCGAACACGCAGAAGGCCATGGCCAGGGTCGCGTTCGGGTCGGTGGTCGACACGGCGCGGAACGGAATGTGCGGGTCACCGGAGATCAGGATGGCCAGCTGAGGAATCCAGTCGACCGGTACCAGGTCGACGGCGTTCATCAGGAAGACCCAGACGAAGATGGTCAGCGCCAGCGGAGCGATCACCGGGCTGCGGCCGTGGAAGGAGTCCTTCACGCTGCCGTTGACGAAATCGACCATCACTTCGACGAAGTTCTGCAGGCCGCCAGGCTGGCCGGAAGTCGCCTTCTTCGCCGCCATGCGGAAGATCAACAGGAAGATCAGACCCAGCGCGACGGACCAACCCAGGGTGTCCACGTGGAACGCCCAGAAGCCCATTGCCTTGGCTTCTGCAGCCGAATGGGCAAAGCCCCAGCTGCCGTCTGGTAATTGACCATAGGTCAGGTTCTGCAAGTGGTGCTGGATATAACCCGAAGCGGTTTCTTCTGCCATGGTTGCCTCAAACGCCCTAAGGTCTCGAATGTCTTTTATTCATCAGCAGGGGCGCAAACCAGCTGACCATAAGGGTCAGCACGAAGACGCCGAATACTGCCAACGGCGCCAATGGCTTCACTCCTGCAAAGGTCAGTGCAAACAGCACTGCCGTCAAAATCATCTTGCCAGCCTCGCCTGCGTAGAACGACTTGACGATGGCTTGCGCCGCCCGGGCTCCGCTGAAGCGAAAAGCCTTCCAGGCGAAATACATATTGGGCAGCCAGGCAATCAAACCTCCGCAGAGACCTGAATATCCACTGACCGCACCTTTCCACTGCCACAACACCAATGTTGCCAGCAGCAGTACGACAAATTGAGCCAACAGTACCGGAAAAACTGCCCAGCGATGGAAAGGCAGGCGGTTTGGCGTGCGGATTTCCATCAAAACTGCTCCTCGGAAGTCGACCAACAAGTCAGTATCGACTTGGCATAATTTGTGCCGACAAAATGCGCGCAGAGTATAGGGGTGGATTAACCCCTATTCAACTCTTCGGTAGTGATTTCCGACTGCGCGCTACAACGGGAATTGTTTCAGCGGATGTGAGCAAGCACACCTTGCAACTCGTCAAGCGAGTTATAGCGAATAACCAACTGGCCTTTACCCTTGTTGCCGTGGCGTATCTGCACCGGGGAGCCCAGGCGCTCTGCGAGCCGCTGTTCAAGGCGCTCGATATCCGGATCAGGTTTGCTCGGTTCGACCGGATCAGGTTTGCCACTGAGCCACTGGCGCACCAGTGCCTCGGTTTGGCGCACGGTGAGGCCGCGTGCGACAACATGACGCGCCCCTTCTTCCTGGCGATTTTCTTCCAGGCCGAGCAAAGCACGGGCGTGGCCCATTTCCAGATCGCCGTGGGCGAGCATGGTCTTGATTGCTTCAGGCAGCGAGATCAGGCGCAGCAGGTTGGCCACGGTCACCCGCGACTTGCCTACAGCGTCGGCCACCTGTTGCTGGGTCAGCTCGAATTCCTGCTGCAGGCGCTGCAGGGCCAAGGCCTCTTCCAGCGGGTTGAGGTCCTCGCGCTGGATGTTCTCGATCAGCGCCATGGCGATGGCGGCTTCGTCCGGCACTTCACGGACCATCGCCGGCACAGTGTCCAGGCCTGCCTGCTGGGTGGCGCGCCAACGGCGCTCACCGGCAATGATCTCGTAGCGGTTGCCATCGATCGGGCGGACCACGATCGGTTGCATCACGCCGTGGGTGCGGATCGAGTGCGCGAGTTCTTCCAGCGCTTCTGGATCCATGTCGCGGCGCGGTTGGTATTTACCACGCTGGATCAGCTCGACCGGCAGGTGTTGCAGTTCTTTCTGGTCGATCTTCACAGCCTGCTCTTCGAGCGCGCTGACGGAAGGACCACTGAGCAGTGCATCCAACCCACGTCCGAGACCCCGTTTCTTGACGGCCATACGGATTCCTTAAGTTGTTTGTGCAGTGCGTGATGGACGGCGCTGACGGCGAACCAGTTCCCCGGCCAGGGCCAGGTAGGCGAGCGCGCCACGCGATTGCTTGTCGTACGCCAGCGCCGGCATGCCGAAGCTCGGCGCCTCGGCCAGGCGGATGTTGCGCGGAATCACCGTGTCGTACAGCTGCTCGCCGAAATGTTCCTTGAGCTGCGCCGAAACATCGTTGTTCAGGCTCAGGCGCGGGTCGTACATGGTCCGCAGCAGGCCTTCGATCTTCAACTCGGGATTCAGACGAGCGGCAATGCGCTTGATGTTATCCACAAGGTCGCTGAGACCTTCCAGCGCGTAGTACTCGCACTGCATCGGGATGATCACGCCATCGGAGGCAACCAGCGCGTTGAGCGTCAGCATCGACAGCGACGGTGGGCAGTCGATGAGAATGTAGTCGTAGTTGTCGCGGATCGGCGCCAGGGCATTGCGCAGGCGGCTCTCCTTGACCTGCATTTCCAGCAGCACCACTTCCGCGGCGGTCAGGTCGCGGTTGGCCGGCAGCAGCTGGAAGCCGCCGTGCTCGGAGTAGTGCATGGCCTGGGCAAGGTCGCATTCCCCGATCAGCAGGTCATAGACCGAATGTTCGAGTTCATGTTTGTCGACACCGCTGCCCATGGTGGCGTTGCCCTGCGGATCGAGGTCGATCAGCAGCACACGACGCTTGGTCGCGGCCAGCGATGCGGCGAGATTGATACAGGTGGTGGTTTTACCCACGCCACCTTTCTGGTTCGCGATTGCGAATACCTTAGCCATTGTTGCGTGTGTTCCCAGTCATGCCTTGCGGCGCAGTATCAGCAGATGGCGCTGGCCCTGGCAACCCGGAACGGTCAGGGCCTGCTCGCTTTCCACTGTGAAGTCTGCGGGCAATGCTACCAGTTCATCGGCAGGATGCAGCCCCTTCATTGCAAGCCATTGCGTCCCGGTGTCGCCCAAGTGGCGGGTCCAGTTGGTGAAGTTCTCCATGCTGCTGAAGGCGCGGGAGATGATGCCGCTGAACGGCTGCGCTGGCTGGAAGGCTTCGACGCGGCTGTGGATAACCGTGAGGTTGTCCAGTTTCAGCTCCATTTTCACCTGGGTCAGGAAGCGCGTCTTCTTGCCGTTGGCGTCCAGCACTGTCACCTGCTTGTGCGGATGCAGGATAGCCAAGGGAATGCCTGGCATGCCACCACCGCTGCCGACATCCAGCCAGCTGTCATGCTCGCTGTGGATAAATTCCATGACGCTGAGGCTGTCGAGCAGATGGCGCGAAACCATCTCGTCCGGGTCGCGCACGGCGGTCAGGTTGTAGGCTTTGTTCCATTTGATCAACAGGGCCAGGTAACCCAGCAGCCGTTCGTGCTGCTCGGCGGTCAGCTCGACACCGAGCTGACGCGCACCTGTGGACAACTCTTCTGCGTGTTGCGGGGTGACCAGGGAACTCAAGCGCTTTGCTCCAATTCGCGGCCAGCGCCGCGTTTTTTCAGATGAATCAGCAACAGGGAAATCGCCGCTGGCGTCACGCCTGGGATGCGCGAAGCCTGGCCCAGGGTTTCCGGGCGGGTCTGGCCGAGCTTGCCCTGGATCTCCTTGGACAGGCCGGAAATCGTCGTGTAGTCGATATCCACAGGCAAGCGGGTGTCTTCGCTGGCACGCAGGCGAGCGATCTCATCCTGCTGACGGTCGATGTAACCGGCGTACTTGGTCTTGATTTCGACCTGCTCGGCGACCTGTGGATCGATTTCTTCCCCGCCTGTCGCCTCGATCAGCCCGGCGTAATCGATTTCCGGACGTGCCAGCAGATTGAGCAGGCTGTATTCGTGGCTGAGCGGTGTACCGAACTTATCCACAACGGCTTGGCCTTGAGGAGTGTTCGGACGAACCCAGGTCGACTTCAGGCGTTGTTCTTCACGCTCGATACCGTCGCGCTTGGCGCAGAACGCGGCCCAGCGCTCATCGTCGATCAGGCCTAGCTCGCGGCCTTTTTCGGTCAGACGCAGGTCGGCGTTGTCTTCGCGCAGGATCAAACGGTATTCGGCGCGCGAAGTGAACATGCGGTACGGCTCCTGGGTACCCAGGGTGATCAGGTCGTCGACCAGAACTCCGATGTACGCCTCATCACGGCGCGGGCACCAGCTTTCGCGGCCCTGCGCGCGCAGCGCGGCGTTGGTCCCGGCCAGCAGGCCCTGGGCGCCGGCTTCTTCGTAGCCGGTGGTGCCGTTGATCTGGCCGGCGAAGAACAGGCCGTCGATGACTTTGGTCTCGAGGCTGTACTTGAGGTCGCGCGGATCGAAGTAGTCATACTCGATGGCATAGCCCGGGCGCACGATGTGGGCGTTTTCCATGCCGCGGATCGAGCGCACCAGTTCCAGCTGCACGTCGAACGGCAGCGAGGTGGAAATGCCGTTGGGGTACAGCTCGTGGGTATTCAGGCCTTCTGGCTCGATGAACACCTGGTGGCTTCCCTTGTCGGCGAAGCGATGGATCTTGTCTTCGATCGACGGGCAGTAGCGCGGGCCGACACCTTCGATCACGCCCGAGTACATCGGCGAACGGTCGAGGTTGGAGGCAATGATCTCGTGGGTGCGCGCGTTGGTGTGGGTGATCCAGCAGCTGACCTGACGCGGATGCATTGCCGCGTTGCCCATGAACGACATCACTGGGATCGGTGTGTCGCCTGGTTGTTCGGTCATCACCGAAAAGTCCACCGAACGCCCGTCGATACGTGGCGGAGTACCGGTTTTCAGGCGGCCGACGCGCAGCGGCAGTTCACGCATGCGGTGGGCCAGGGCAATCGATGGCGGATCACCGGCACGACCGCCGGAATGATTCTGCAGGCCGATGTGGATAAGGCCACCGAGGAACGTACCGGTGGTCAGCACAACGGAATCGGCGAAAAAGCGCAGACCCATTTGCGTAACCACGCCTTTGACCTGGTCCTGCTCGACGATCAGGTCATCGCAGGACTGCTGGAATATCCACAGGTTGGGCTGGTTTTCCAGGATTTCGCGCACCACTGCCTTGTAGATGGCGCGGTCTGCCTGCGCACGGGTGGCGCGTACGGCCGGGCCCTTGCGGTTGTTCAACACGCGGAACTGGATGCCGCTCTTGTCGGTGGCCAGTGCCATCGCACCGCCGAGCGCATCGATCTCTTTGACCAGATGGCTTTTGCCGATGCCGCCGATGGCGGGGTTGCAACTCATGTGACCGAGGGTTTCCACGTTGTGGGTCAGCAGCAGGGTTTTCACACCCATGCGTGCAGACGCAAGCGCAGCCTCGGTACCGGCATGGCCGCCGCCGATGACGATCACTTCAAAACGGGAAGGGAAATCCACCACGCACCTCGTGCCTGTTTTTGCGAATAGAGAAGGTAAGCCGACAAGTATAGGGACTTCACCCACTCTAAAGAAACCTTTTGCGCAAATTTTGACCAGGCTGTGGATGAGTGGCTGACAACAGAAATCAGAGAGAAGAAATTTAAAAAAGCTTTGTTTTTATGTTTATTCTTATGCACACCTTCTTCTGTGGATAAGGTTCTGTATCCCTCTATTGGCGCTGTGTAGAGAAAAATTAAACCCTGTGTCTGGAGTACCACGAGGGCTCTGGATAACGCCATTTAGCCTGTGGATGAAATGCCTGTTTACCCACAGGCCGGTTTGTCCTCAGAAAAAAAGCACGGTTATCAACGGAGCCTATGGCGAGTTTTCCACAGGGCTCCTGAGAGCAGTTTTACGGCGGCCACTCAAATTTCAGGCAAAAAAAAGCCGCCCCCAAAGGGAGCGGCTGTGGATGGTTTACCGTAAAGGCTACTTGCCGATGCAGAAACTGGAGAAGATTCGTCCCAACAGGTCATCGGAGCTGAAGGCTCCGGTGATCTCACCCAATGCCTGCTGCGCCTGACGCAGGTCCTCGGCCAACAGCTCGCCGGCACCTGCCAGGGTCAATTGCGCGCGACCGTGCTCCAGGTGCGTGCTAGCCTGGCGCAGGGCATCCAGATGGCGTCTACGGGCGCTGAAACCGCTTTCGGCGGTCTGTTCATAACCCATGCAGGCCTTGAGATGATCCCGCAGCAGCTGCAGGCCCTGATCGTCGCCCTTGGCGCTCAGGGTGATCGTCACATGACCGTCATCACACTGCTCCAGCGCAACTTGCTCGCCGCTGAGATCGGCTTTGTTGCGAATCAGCGTGACCTTGGCCGCGTCCGGCCGTTGGTCGAGAAACTCGGGCCAGAGGGCGAATGGGTCGCTTGCCTCCGGCGCCGTTGAGTCGACCACCAGCAATACCCGGTCGGCTTCGCCAATGGCCTTGAGCGCACGTTCCACACCTATCTTTTCCACATGGTCGTCGGTATCGCGCAAACCGGCGGTATCGACCACATGCAGCGGCATGCCATCGATGTGGATATGTTCACGCAGGATGTCCCGCGTGGTGCCGGCGATATCGGTGACGATGGCCGCTTCACGCCCCGCCAGCGTATTCAGCAGGCTTGATTTACCAGCATTCGGTCTGCCGGCGATTACCACTGTCATACCGTCGCGCAGCAAGGCACCCTGACCGGCTTCACGCTGCACATTGGCTAACTCGGCACGAACAGTATCGAGCATCGACAACACATGGCCATCGTTGAGGAAGTCGATCTCTTCCTCCGGGAAGTCGATGGCTGCCTCGACGAAAATGCGTAATGCAATCAACGCTTCGGTGAGGAAGTGCACACGTTTGGAGAATTCGCCCTGCAGCGAGCGCAAGGCATTGCGCGCGGCCTGGCTGGAGCTGGCCTCGATCAGGTCGGCGATGGCTTCGGCCTGGGCCAGGTCGAGCTTGTCGTTGAGAAATGCCCGCTCGCTGAATTCGCCCGGGCGTGCCAGGCGACAGCCGACCTGCACGCAGCGCTGCAGCAGCATGTCCAGCACCACGGGGCCGCCATGCCCCTGTAACTCGAGCACATCTTCGCCGGTGAACGAGTTTGGCCCAGGGAAGAACAGCGCGATGCCTTCATCCAGCACCAGCCCTTCCTGGTCGCGGAACGGGCCGTAATGGGCATGGCGCGGCGTCAGTGTTCGGCCGGTGATGAGCTGGCCAGCCTCGGCCGCCAGTGGCCCGGACAGCCTGACGATGCCGACACCCCCGCGGCCCTGGGCGGTGGCGATGGCGGCAATGGTTTCACGCACAGTGTTCATGCTCGAAAGCCTCTACGACAAAAACGACAGATAGCAAAAACGCCCCCGAGGGGGCGTTTTTATTCACAGGCTAGCGCAGTAGCCCGTCAAGCAGCAGCTTTTTTGGTTGCTGCTTCGATACTGCGGGTGATGTACCACTGCTGCGAAATCGACAGGCAGTTGTTCACAACCCAGTACAGCACCAGACCAGCTGGGAACCACAGGAAGAAGAAGGTGAAGATGATCGGCATCATTTTCATCACCTTGGCCTGCATCGGATCCGGTGGGGTCGGGTTCAGGCGCTGCTGGATGAACATGGTGGCGCCCATGATGATCGGCAGGATGAAGAACGGATCCTTGATCGACAGGTCGGTGATCCACAGCATCCATGGGGCCTGGCGCATTTCCACGCTTTCCAGCAGTACCCAGTACAGGGCCAGGAACACCGGCATCTGCACCAGGATCGGCAGGCAGCCGCCCAGCGGGTTGATCTTCTCTTTCTTGTACAGCTCCATCATTGCCTGGGACATCTTCTGGCGATCGTCACCGAAGCGTTCCTTCAGTGCGGCAAGCTTCGGCGCAACGGCACGCATACGCGCCATGGAGCGGTAGCTGGCGGCCGACAGCGGGAAGAACAGGCCTTTGATGAGCATGGTCAGGACGATGATCGACCAGCCCCAGTTACCCAGCAGGCTGTGGATATGTTGCAGCAGCCAGAAGATCGGCTGGGCAATGAACCACAGGAAGCCGTAGTCGACAGTCAGTTCCAGGCCTGGGGACAACTCTTTGAGCTTGGACTGAATTTTCGGACCGGCGTACAGCATGGCGCTGGTTTCGACCTTGCCGCCAGCAGGCACGCTGATGGCTGGGCCGGTGTAGCCGATGATGTAGTTGCCCTGGCTGTCCTTGCGGGTTTGGACGACGTTGTTGTCCGATTTTGCAGGGATCCAGGCGGTCACGAAGTAATGCTGCAGCCAGGCGACCCAGCCGCCGGACACATTTTCTTTCAAACTGCCCTTGTCGATGTCTTTCATCGACACTTTCTTGTACGGCTCACCAGCTGTCCACAGGGCTGCGCCCAGGTAAGTGGCGGTGCCGGTAGCCGTGCTCGAGGACGGATCGCCGCTGGCGTCACGCTTGAGCTGGGCAAACATGTTGCCGCTCCAGGCTTGGGCGCTCTGGTTGTCGATCAGGTAGCTGACGGTCAGGTCGTACTCACCGCGCTTGAAGCTGAAGCGCTTGATGTAGTTGACACCGTTGTCGCTGAACTTCAGGTCGACGACCAGTTGTTCCTGGCCATCGGCCAGCTGGTAGGACTTCTGCTCGGCGGCGTACAGCGGGCGACCAGTGGAACGGGCATCCGGGCCGTTGGCGCCGGTCAGGCCGCTCTGGGCCAGGTAAACACGCTCACCACCGTTGTCGAACAGCTGGAAAGGAATGTCCGGATGGTCCTGACGGCGCGGGTACTTCGGCAGATTCAGCTGGACGATGTCACCACCGACTGGATCGATAGCCAGTTCCAGGACATCGGTCTTGACCCGGATCAGATCCTTGCTGAGTGCAACGGGTGCCAGTTCGGCAGCGTTCGACTCGGCGTTGGCGCTAGGTACATCGGCGCTGGCGCCGTTGTTCGCGGCCGGTACGCCATCGGGCAGGCCCGGAGCAACAGTGCTGGCAGCAGTATTCTGAGTCGGCAGGGCAGCCTGGCCGTAGTCATCGTTCCACTTCAGGACCATGACGTAGGACACGATTGCCAGCGCGGCGATCAGGATCGTGCGTTTAATATCCATGATTACTCGGCTATCGAAGAAGTTCGGGAGGAAGGCGTGGGGGGAACGGGATCGAAACCGCCGTCGTTCCACGGATGACAACGCCCCAGGCGACGAACGGTTAGCCACCCGCCACGCAAGAGGCCATGTGTTTCGATGGCTTCCAACGCATAACAGGAGCAACTGGGGTAGAAACGACAGTGGTTGGCCATCAGGGGACTGATGGCGTAACGGTAAAACTGGATCGGAACGAGGGCCAGTTTACGCATTTTGACTGTCTACCCCTGCGGAATTGGCATCTGCCGCTGGAGTGGGCCGGCTGCGTGCCAGGCGTTTCCAGAGCTTGCCAAAATGTTGGTGCAATTCCGGGTTTTCTATCTCACCCAATCCCTTGCGCGCGACGATCACAATGTCCAGGCCAGCGAGCATTTGCTGGTTCAGACGGAAGGAATCGCGCATCAAGCGCTTGAGGCGATTGCGTTGAACGGCGAGCTTGACGCTCTTCTTGCCGATCACCAAGCCGAGGCGTGGATGATCGAGTCCGTTCTCGCGAGCAAGGATCAGCAGGTTTTTCCCTGGAACCTTGCCGGTTGGGGAGTCGAAGACCGCTTTGAAGTGCCGGGGTGTAAGCAGTCGCTTTTCCCGACTGAAGTCCTGACTCACCACCTGTGCCGAAAAATCAAATGGCCAGACGCTTACGGCCTTTGGCACGACGACGCGACAGAACAGCGCGGCCGTTCTTGGTAGCCATACGGGCACGGAAGCCGTGGGTGCGAGCGCGCTTGATGGTGCTTGGTTGGAAAGTACGTTTCATGGCGTTGTTACCTGGTTTTGTCGACAACGGGCCGGAATGGCCCCCTTTTTAAGAGATCGGCGATTCTAGAGAAAGCAAGCCGATAGGTCAATTTCCAACCAGCCTTTCCTTATGGATGGCGTCCCTGGAGGAGGTGCACTGGCGTTCGAACGGGCGGAGCTTGATGGTGCAGGCATACGGACGACAAAATGAAAAAAAAGAAGAGACATATAAAAAGCTTTTCTGAAGAACTTATAACTCTTAAGTGGATAACCTTCTGTGGATAACATCTCACAGCCCTTTATCCACGGTGCGTACAGCGATTTGAAACCTTGTCCACAAGCGGTGCTGCGCTTGTGCCGTTCGTGAATATAGCCTGTGGATTAAAAGGCCGATTATCCACAGCTGAGTTATCAACAGGTCTCAACCCAGGGTTGTGCATAGCCCTTATGCGCGGTTATCCACAGAGCTTATTCACACCACCTGAGGGGCTTTTTGGTCGCTAAATGGCTGTTTTGTCATGGGCAGAAATGTTTCCACATGTGGATAACTGATCGCTCGACCGGTACAATGGCGGTTTGTTTTTGCCTCATCCGGCTTTCAAACTCAGGGGATATCCGTGTCAGTGGAACTTTGGCAGCAGTGCGTGGAGCTTCTGCGCGATGAACTGCCTGCCCAGCAATTCAACACCTGGATCCGTCCGCTACAGGTCGAAGCCGAAGGCGACGAGTTGCGCGTGTATGCGCCTAACCGATTCGTTCTCGATTGGGTGAATGAAAAGTACCTTGGCCGTCTGCTCGAACTGTTGGGTGAGCACGGCAGCGGCATCGCGCCTGCCCTTTCCTTATTAATAGGCAGCCGTCGCAGCTCTGCACCACGGGCTGCACCGAATGCCCCGGTCAGCGCAGCAATGGCCGCATCGCTCGCACAGAATCACGCGCAGCCAGCCCCCGTGCAGGTTTCGGCTGTCGCAGATGTGGTCTCGTCGCCGGTAGTCGAGGCGGTACAAATCAACGAGATGGCGCAAACTACCTCGCACGACGGCTACGATTCGCCGGCGGACAGCGCACCGGCACCGGTGGCTTCAGGCCGTACCGAACAGCGCAATGTTCAGGTCGAGGGTGCGCTCAAGCACACCAGCTACCTGAACCGCACCTTTACCTTTGAAACATTCGTTGAAGGTAAGTCGAACCAATTGGCCCGGGCGGCTGCCTGGCAGGTGGCCGACAATCCCAAGCACGGCTACAACCCGCTGTTCCTCTATGGCGGCGTGGGCCTGGGCAAGACGCACTTGATGCATGCTGTAGGTAACCACCTGCTGAAGAAGAACCCGAATGCCAAGGTCGTTTATCTGCATTCCGAGCGCTTCGTCGCGGACATGGTCAAGGCGCTGCAGCTCAACGCTATCAACGAATTCAAGCGCTTCTACCGTTCGGTCGATGCCTTGCTGATCGATGACATCCAGTTCTTCGCCCGCAAGGAGCGTTCGCAGGAAGAGTTTTTCCACACCTTCAACGCCCTGCTTGAAGGTGGCCAACAGGTAATTCTCACCAGCGACCGCTACCCGAAGGAAATCGAAGGCCTGGAAGAACGCCTGAAGTCGCGTTTCGGCTGGGGTTTGACGGTGGCGGTGGAGCCGCCAGAGCTGGAAACCCGTGTGGCGATCCTGATGAAGAAGGCCGACCAGGCCAAGGTCGAACTACCGCACGATGCCGCGTTCTTCATCGCCCAGCGGATTCGCTCCAACGTGCGTGAACTCGAAGGTGCATTGAAGCGAGTCATCGCGCACTCGCACTTCATGGGCCGCGACATCACCATCGAGCTGATTCGCGAATCGCTGAAAGACCTGCTGGCGCTGCAGGACAAGCTGGTGAGTGTGGATAACATTCAGCGCACGGTCGCTGAGTACTACAAGATCAAGATCTCCGATCTGTTGTCCAAGCGACGTTCGCGCTCTGTTGCGCGTCCGCGCCAGGTAGCCATGGCGTTGTCCAAAGAGCTGACCAACCATAGTCTGCCCGAGATTGGCGACATGTTTGGCGGCCGTGACCACACCACGGTGCTGCACGCCTGCCGCAAGATCAACGAATTGAAGGAATCCGACGCGGACATCCGCGAGGACTACAAGAACCTGCTGCGGACACTGACCACCTGATGGCCGCCAGCGCAGTTAATTGAAGGCAAGGGACTAGACCATGCATTTCACCATTCAACGCGAAGCCCTGTTGAAACCCCTGCAACTGGTCGCCGGTGTCGTCGAGCGCCGTCAGACCTTGCCGGTCCTGTCCAACGTACTGCTGGTCGTGCAAGGCCAGCAGCTGTCGTTGACCGGTACCGACCTGGAAGTCGAACTGGTAGGCCGCGTGCAGTTGGAAGAACCAGCTGAGCCGGGCGAGATTACTGTTCCTGCGCGCAAGCTGATGGACATCTGCAAGAGCCTGCCGAACGACGTCCTGATCGATATCAAGGTCGATGAGCAGAAGCTGTTGGTCAAAGCCGGCCGTAGCCGTTTCACCCTGTCGACTCTGCCTGCCAACGATTTCCCTACTGTGGAAGAAGGCCCGGGTTCGCTGACCTGCAACCTGGAGCAGAGCAAACTGCGTCGCTTGATCGAGCGCACCAGCTTCGCCATGGCCCAGCAGGACGTGCGTTACTACCTCAACGGCATGCTGCTGGAAGTGTCGCGCAATACCCTGCGCGCAGTTTCCACCGATGGCCACCGCCTGGCCCTGTGCTCGATGAGTGCAGCCATCGAGCAGGATGAGCGTCACCAGGTTATCGTGCCGCGTAAGGGCATCCTCGAATTGGCGCGCCTGCTGACCGATCCGGAAGGTATGGTAAGCATCGTTCTGGGCCAGCATCACATTCGCGCGACAACTGGCGAGTTCACCTTCACCTCAAAACTGGTCGACGGTAAATTCCCCGACTACGAGCGTGTACTGCCTAAGGGTGGCGACAAGCTGGTGATCGGTGATCGTCAGGCGCTGCGCGAAGCGTTCAGCCGCACCGCGATTCTGTCCAACGAGAAGTATCGCGGTATCCGCCTGCAACTGGCTGCCGGTCAATTGAAGATTCAGGCGAACAACCCTGAGCAGGAAGAAGCGGAAGAAGAGATTGGCGTGGACTATGAGGGCAGCTCGCTGGAGATTGGCTTCAACGTCAGTTACTTGCTGGATGTCTTGGGCGTGATGACTACAGAGCAGGTGCGTCTGATTCTGTCCGACTCCAACAGCAGTGCGCTGCTGCAGGAAGCCGGTAATGACGACTCGTCCTACGTTGTCATGCCGATGCGCCTGTAACCGTAGCAGGCCAAATGTCCCTTCGACGGATCATGGTCACCGCGGTGCGCAATCTGCACCCGGTGACTCTCTCACCCTCCCCCCGCATCAACATCCTCTACGGCGCCAACGGCAGCGGCAAGACCAGCGTGCTTGAAGCCGTGCACCTGCTTGGCCTGGCCAGGTCGTTTCGCAGTACCCGGTTGAACCCGGTCATTCAATACGATCAAGCGGCATGCACGGTGTTTGGCGAAGTACAGCTGGCTGAAGGTGGCACCAGCAACCTGGGTGTTTCCCGAGAGCGGACCGGCGATTTCACCATTCGCATCGACGGGCAGAACGCCAAGAGCGCAGCGCAGTTGGCAGAACTGCTACCACTGCAATTGATCAACCCCGACAGTTTCCGCCTGCTGGAAGGTGCCCCAAAAATTCGGCGGCAGTTCCTCGATTGGGGAGTGTTCCACGTGGAACCCCGCTTCATGCCAGCATGGCAACGGCTGCAGAAGGCGTTGCGGCAGCGGAACTCATGGTTGCGTCATGGTACACTTGACCCAGCTTCGCAAGCCGCCTGGGACCGGGAATTGTGCCTGGCCAGCGCGGAAATAGATGAATACCGTCGCAACTACATCAAGGCCTTGAAGCCCGTCTTCGAGCAAACCCTGAGCGAACTGGTCGAGCTGGACGGGTTGACCCTTAGCTATTATCGAGGCTGGGACAAGGACCGGGAACTCAACGAAGTACTCGCCTCCTCTCTCCTTCGCGATCAGCAGATGGGCCACACCCAAGCCGGCCCGCAGCGTGCTGATCTGCGTCTTCGTCTGGCTGCCAATAACGCGGCCGACATTCTGTCGCGAGGTCAGCAAAAGCTGGTGGTGTGTGCATTGCGCATTGCCCAAGGCCACCTCGTTAACCAGGCTCGCCGCGGTCACTGTATTTATCTCGTGGATGATTTGCCGTCGGAATTGGACGACAAACATCGCCGCGCGCTGTGCCGCTTGCTTGAAGAATTACGCTGCCAGGTATTTATCACCTGTGTAGATCAAGAATTACTGAGGGAAGGCTGGCAGACGGAAACGCCAGTTGCTTTGTTCCACGTGGAACAGGGCTGTATCACCCAGACCCACGACCATCGGGAGTGAAGGCATGAGCGAAAATCAAACGTACGATTCCTCCAGCATCAAGGTGCTGAAAGGTTTGGATGCCGTGCGCAAGCGTCCCGGCATGTACATTGGCGACACCGATGACGGTAGCGGCCTGCACCACATGGTCTTCGAAGTGGTCGACAACTCGATCGACGAAGCCCTCGCCGGGCATTGCGATGACATCACCGTCATCATCCACACGGACGAATCCATCAGTGTGCGCGACAACGGTCGCGGCATTCCGGTCGACGTGCATAAAGAAGAAGGCGTTTCCGCAGCCGAAGTCATCATGACTGTGCTGCACGCCGGCGGTAAGTTCGACGACAACTCCTACAAAGTTTCCGGTGGTCTGCACGGTGTGGGTGTTTCGGTAGTTAACGCCCTGTCCGAGAAACTGGTACTCACCGTTCGCCGTAGCGGCAAGATCTGGGAACAGACCTACGTACACGGCGTTCCACAAGCGCCGATGGCTGTTGTGGGCGAAAGCGAAACTACCGGTACTCACATTCACTTCAAGCCTTCGGCTGAGACCTTCAAGAATATCCACTTCAGCTGGGACATCCTGGCCAAGCGTATTCGCGAACTGTCGTTCCTCAACTCTGGCGTTGGCATCCTGCTGAAGGACGAGCGCTCGGGCAAAGAAGAATTCTTTAAATATGAAGGCGGCCTGCGTGCCTTCGTTGAGTACCTGAACACCAACAAGACGCCAGTCAACTCGCAAGTGTTCCACTTCAACGTGCAGCGTGATGACGGCGTCGGTGTTGAAGTCGCCTTGCAGTGGAACGACAGCTTCAACGAAAACCTGCTGTGCTTTACCAACAACATTCCGCAGCGCGACGGTGGTACTCACCTGGTCGGCTTCCGTTCCTCGCTGACCCGCAGCTTGAACAGCTACATCGAGCAGGAAGGCCTGGCCAAGAAGAACAAGGTCGCCACCACCGGTGACGACGCCCGTGAAGGCCTGACCGCGATCATCTCGGTCAAGGTGCCAGACCCCAAGTTCAGCTCGCAGACCAAGGACAAGCTGGTCTCCTCGGAAGTGAAAACTGCCGTGGAACAGGAGATGAACAAGTACTTCGCCGACTTCCTGTTGGAGAACCCCAACGAAGCCAAGGCCGTGGTCGGCAAGATGATCGACGCCGCCCGCGCCCGTGAAGCGGCGCGCAAGGCGCGTGAGATGACTCGCCGTAAAGGCGCATTGGACATCGCCGGCTTGCCGGGCAAACTGGCGGACTGCCAGGAGAAGGACCCTGCCCTTTCCGAACTGTACCTGGTGGAGGGTGACTCCGCAGGTGGTTCGGCCAAGCAAGGCCGTAACCGTCGCACCCAGGCGATCCTGCCCCTGAAGGGCAAGATTCTCAACGTCGAGAAAGCTCGCTTCGACAAGATGATCTCGTCCCAGGAAGTTGGCACGTTGATCACCGCACTGGGCTGTGGCATCGGCCGCGAAGAGTACAACATCGACAAGCTGCGTTATCACAACATCATCATCATGACCGATGCTGACGTTGACGGTTCGCACATCCGCACCCTGCTGCTGACCTTCTTCTTCCGTCAGCTGCCTGAGCTGGTCGAGCGTGGCTACATCTACATTGCCCAGCCGCCGCTGTACAAGGTTAAGAAAGGCAAGCAGGAGCAGTACATCAAGGACGACGAGGCCATGGAAGAGTACATGACCCAGTCGGCCCTCGAAGATGCCAGCCTGCACCTCGACGAATCGGCGCCAGCCGTTTCCGGTGTACAGCTGGAGGCCCTGGTCAACGAATTCCGCAGCGTGATGAAGACGCTCAAGCGCCTGTCGCGTTTGTACCCGGAAGAGCTGACCGAGCACTTCATCTACCTGCCGGAAGTCACGCTTGAACAACTGGGCGACCACGCCGTCATGGAAAGCTGGTTGGGCAAGTTCCAGGAACGCCTGAACAACAGCCAGAAGTCCGGCCTGGTGTACAAGGCCAGCTTGCGTGAGGACAAGGAGCGTAATGTCTGGCTGCCGGAAGTGGAAATCACCTCCCACGGCCTGGCCAGCTACATCACCTTCAACCGCGACTTCTTCGGCAGCAACGACTACCGCACCGTGGTCAACATCGGTGCCAAGCTGTCCAGCCTGCTGGGTGAAGGTGCCTATGTGCAGCGTGGTGAGCGTCGCAAGGCGATTGTCGAGTTCAAGGAAGGCCTGGACTGGCTGATGAACGAGACCACCAAGCGTCACACCATCCAGCGATACAAAGGGCTGGGTGAGATGAACCCGGATCAGCTGTGGGAAACCACCATGGATCCGACTGTGCGCCGCATGCTCAAGGTCACCATCGAGGACGCGATTGCAGCCGACCAGATCTTCAACACCCTGATGGGTGATGCGGTTGAGCCTCGTCGTGAGTTCATCGAAAGCAATGCCCTGTCGGTATCGAACCTGGACTTCTGATCCGGTGTAGATCCACAGCCAATAAAAAGCCCGCGCAAGCGGGCTTTTTAGTCTCAAGTCGCATTCAGCCCCAAGGCTTTCAGGCGCCGATACAGTGTGCGCTCACTCATGCCCAAATGGCGCGCCAATTCACTGCGTGGTCCTTGGAATTGCGCCAGCGCCTGTGCCAGATCACTCAAGTCGCGTGGCTTGGCCAAACCGACTGGTTGCGGGCCAATATCCTCTGGCAGATGCTCTGGCCGGATCAGCCCGTCATCAGTAAACAGCCGCGCCCTTTCCAGGATGTTACGCAGCTCGCGGATATTGCCCGGAAACGGGTGCAGCGCCAGTTGCTGCAGCGCGGCATCGGTCAGGCTAGCGGTCGGCTTGCCGGTCATACGTTGAAACAGGCTCTGTGCAAGCAACGGCAAATCTTCCACCCGCTCACGCAATGCCGGTAGCCGAATCGGAAAACCGCTGATGCGGTAGTACAGGTCTTCACGGAATGTCCCGTCCGCCACCATCTGCTTGAGCGGTTTGTGGGTTGCGCACACCAGGCGGAAATCCGCATGCACGGTGCGCGTGCTGCCGACCGGGCGGAAACTGCCGGATTCGATAAGGCGCAGCAATTTGACCTGCATGGCCAACGGCACTTCGCCGATTTCGTCGAGGAACAACGTGCCGCCATGCGCGGCTTCGGCCAGGCCGGTCTTGCGTTGGTTGGCACCCGTGAACGCACCCTTCTCGTAGCCAAACAACTCACTCTCGAACAGCGACTCGGTCAGGCCGGTGCAGTCGACCACCACCAAAGGGCCGTTGGCGCGTGGGCTACCCATGTGGAGCGCCCGAGCGAACAGCTCTTTCCCGGTACCGGATTCGCCCTGCAGCAGCACCGGAATCTGCGCGGGTGCCGCACGCTGCAGGCTGGCCAGCGCCGTCTTGAACGCTGGCGCGCGGCCGACCAGGCCCTGTTGTGCAGGCTGCGCCGACGCCAGGGTGATGGTGGTCAGGCGTTCGACAAAGGCTATCACCCTGCCCTGTTCATCGAGGATTGGCCGCAGTTCCACATCCACATGCTCAGGCCCGCGTGGTGTGTGATGAATGTGCAGCACGCGTTCCGGCAACTTGCTGTCCCAGGCCTTACGCAGGGGGCAATGCTCGCCGGCCTGATCGCAAGGCACGGCGTAGTGATGGGAAACCCGGTGGCATTTCTCACCCAGCGGCGCCTGATCGTCGCGGCCGAACTGCCGGCGATAAGCAGCATTGGCGGCGAGGATGTTGTAGTCGGTGTCCAGCACGATGCTAGGCAGCGGATCGTGTTCGAGGTAGGAAACCAGAGCTAGGATGAGGGGACGGGATTCAGGCATGACGGCACCGGTGAGTTAACCCGGCGCAGGGTAACAAGGACTGCCAAACACTGCCATTGGCTGACAGTCGACTGCCAGCACAGCTGTCAGCGTGCCAGGCAGGCGCCACTACCCACTGCTTTTGCGGGCCTTGGTCAGGGAAATTGGCTGGCATGCATCTTGATAAACCACCTGTTACTGCCTACGCCTGTACAAGGCGCGGTGGATTATTTGGAGAACGTGATGATCATCGGCAACAACCTTCAGGTGGAAGCCTTCTTCGACGAAGCAACCTCGACCATCAGCTACCTGGTGCTGGACCGTGAGACTCTTCACTGCGCGTTGATCGACAGCGTGCTGGACTACGATCCAAAATCGGGCTGCACCAAAACCGCTTCAGCGGACCGGTTGATCGAACGGGTTCAGGCCCTGGGTGCGAAGGTGCAATGGGTGCTGGAAACCCATGTGCACGCTGACCACCTTTCGGCAGCGGCCTACCTCAAGGAAAAACTCGGCGGGCATACCGCCATCGGCTCCGATATCACCAAGGTGCAGAAGACCTTTGGTGCATTGTTCAATGCCGAACCAGGCTTTGCCCGCGATGGCAGCCAGTTCGATGTTTTGCTGATGGACGAGGAAGGCTTCTCGATCGGTAATCTGCATGCCCGAGCCTTGCACACGCCGGGGCACACCCCGGCCTGCATGAGTTACCTGGTATCCGATGCAGGTGAACAGGCGCTGTTCGTTGGTGACACCCTGTTCATGCCTGACTACGGCACTGCGCGCTGCGACTTCCCCGGAGCCGACGCGCGCACCTTGTACCAATCGATCCGCCGCTTGCTGGCCTTCCCTGACCAGACCTTGCTGTTCATGTGCCACGACTACCTCCCCGGCGGGCGCGACATGCAATACGTCACCACCGTGGCCGAGCAGCGCGCCAGCAACATCCACATCCATCAAGGCATCGACGAGGACAGCTTCGTGGCCATGCGCGAGGCTCGCGACAAGACGCTCGACATGCCCGTGCTGATCTTGCCCTCGGTACAGGTCAACATGCGCAGCGGCCACTTCCCGGAGCCCGAAGCAAACGGCGTGAGTTACCTGAAGATCCCGTTGAACAAGCTCTGACCGCCCTGCCCCACATAACTAGATTTCCAGGATTGACTGCCATGCCTGCCTCGTTGTCCCCTGCCAATTCCGACCATCACAAGGTGGTCATCGTCGGTGCCGGCGCCGCCGGGATCGCCACGGCCTCCAGCCTTATCAAGCGTGACCCTTCACTGGATATTGCGCTGATCGACCCCGCCGATGTGCATTACTACCAACCCGGCTGGACCATGGTCGGTGCTGGCGTGTTCAAGGCGCCCAGCACTGCTCGCACCCTGGCGTCCACCATTCCCGCGGGCGTGCGCTGGATCAAAGCGCGGGTACAGAGTTTCGACCCGTCGGGCCAGTTGGTCATCCTGGATGATGGCCGCTCCATCAGTTATGAGCAGTTGGTGGTCTGTCCCGGTCTCAAGCTGGATTGGGCTGCCATCGACGGCCTCAGCGAAACCCTCGGGCGCAATGGCGTGACCTCCAACTACCGCTATGACCTGGCGCCCTACACCTGGGAGCTGGTGCAGAACCTCAAGCAAGGTCGCGCCCTGTTCACCCAGCCGCCCATGCCAATCAAATGTGCCGGGGCACCGCAGAAGGCGTTGTATCTGTCCTGCGACCATTGGTTGCGCAAGGGGCGCTTAGGCGACGTGAAAGCCAGCTTCTTCAATGCCGGCGCCGTGCTGTTCGGGGTACCGGACTATGTGCCCGCGTTGATGGCCTACATCGACAAATATGGGGTGGACCTCAACTACAGCCAACGCCTGGTGGCGGTGGATGGCCCGAACAGGCGCGCGACGTTCGCACGTACCCTGCCCGATGGCACTAGCGAAACCCGCAGCGAAGTTTTCGACATGCTCCACGTCGTACCCCCGCAAGTGGCTCCGGACTTCATCCGCCAAAGCCCGCTGTCCGATGCTGCTGGTTGGGTCGATGTCGACCCGCACACGCTGCGTCATCGCCAGTTCGCCAACATTCACGCCCTCGGCGACGTGGCCAGCACCAGCAATGCCAAGACTGCCGCTGCTGCGCGCAAGCAGGCACCGGTGGTCGCCAACAATGTGCTGGTGGCATTGGGCAGGTTGTCGACCCTCGCTCAGTACGACGGTTACGGCTCCTGCCCGCTTACGGTCGAGCGTGGCAAGATCGTTCTCGCCGAGTTCACCTATGGGGGCAAGGTAGCGCCGAGCTTCCCGCGCTGGCTGCTCGATGGCCGCCAGCCAACACGACTGGCATGGCTGCTGAAGGCGCGGGTGCTGCCACCGCTGTACTGGCAGGGCATGCTTAAAGGTCGTGAATGGCTGGCACGTCCGCAGCCGCGGGTCGAGGGCGTGCAGTGATCGAACAGCAATTGCTGGGTGCCGGGTTGGGCGCAATCATTGGCGCGGTGCTGGCGCTGACCGGTGCGGGTGGCGGCATCCTCGCTGTGCCGCTGCTGGTCTTCGGCCTTGGCCTGTCGATGGTCGAAGCGGCACCGATCGGCCTGCTCGCTGTGGGTCTCGCTGCAGCTGTGGGGGCGATACTCGGTTTGCGCCAAGGCTTGGTGCGCTATCGCGCTGCCCTGTTCATCGCCCTGATCGGCATTGCCGCTGCGACGTTCGGCCTGATGCTCGCACATCGCTTGCCCAACACACCCTTGGCGTTGGTGTTCGCTGGAGTGCTGGTGTATGCCTGTGTGCGTATCTGGCGCAAAGCGACGAGGGAGTTGCGCGGAGAAAACAACGACGCCCACCGCTTCATCGAACCCTGCGTGCTCAACCCGTTGCAGGGCCGTTTGCGCTGGACCTTGCCTTGCGCACGAGCCCTGGCCATGACCGGCGCTGTGTCGGGGTTGTTGTCTGGTTTGCTGGGCGTGGGCGGTGGCTTCGTGATCATTCCTGCCTTGAACCGCTACACCAACTTGCGGATGAAAAGCATCGTATCGACCTCACTGGCGGTGATCGCCCTGGTGTCCACCGGCAGTGTGGTCAGCGCCAGCCTGGCCGGTGTGATGCACTGGCGGGTCGGCGCACCCTTTGCCGTGGGCGCGGTGCTAGGCCTGTTGCTGGCGCGACCACTGGCGAGCAAGTTGGCTGGCCCTCGCCTGCAGCAGCTGTTCGCGGTGGTCGGCTGCAGCGCGGCGTTGATGTTGGCCGGCAAGGCGCTACTCGGCTAACAATTCATCCTGTTCGGCAGCGCACAGCGCCAGCAGGTAGTCCCAGACTACCCGCAGGCGCACCGACTTGTGCAGCTCACGGCGGGTGCAGATCCAGTAGCTGCGCTGGATGGTTTCATTGGGCAACACGCGAACCAGCGTCGGGTCGTGGCGGGCCATGTAGTTGGGCAGCACGGCAATGCCCAGGCCAGCGCGGGCCGCGGTCTGCTGGGCGATCACGCTGGTGCTGCGAAAGGCCACGTTGGGCGTTCGGCAGAAGCTGTTGAGAAACAGCAGCTCCTGGCTGAACAGCAAGTCATCGACGTAACCGATCCAGCTGTGGCGCGCCAGGTCTTCGCGGTTGCGCAGCGGCGGTGCGCGGTCCAAGTACGCCTGGCTGGCATACAGCGCCAGGCGATAGTCGGTGAGCTTACGGGTGATCAGCAGGTCGGCGTTGGGCCGCTCCAGGTGAATGCTGATCTCCGCTTCGCGGTTGAGGATGCTGACGAAGCGCGGCACCGCCACCAGTTCCACTTCCAGCCCCGGATAACGCTCGAACAACGCGTTCATGCGCGGCGTGAAGAACATGATGCCGATGCCTTCAGTGACGCCCAGGCGGATCTTGCCCAGGGGAGTGATGGCCTGGGTGATTTCTTCCTGCGCCAGCAACGCGACGTTCTCCATGGCTTCGGCGTGCTTGAGCAGCGCCTGGCCGGAGGGCGTCAGTTCATAACCTTGGGCGTGTTGCACGAACAACGGCGTGCCCAGGCTTTTCTCGATGCTCTCGATATGCCGGGCGACGGTGCTGTGGGTGGTGTTGAGGCGCTTGGCGGCACTGAGCAGACGGCCGCTGCGCTGCAACTCGAGGAAAAACCGCAGATCATTCCAGTCGAACATGCATCCATTCCCTGTTTGTCGCTGTGCTAAAACGCACAGCGGCTGCGCGAAAACTCGTGTTCCCACCGCGAAATTACGCACTAAGATGGATCGGAACAAGAATAAAAATCAGGCGCGAGGTTGCACATGCCATCAGCCGATTCTGTCTTTGATTACGTGGTCGTAGGCGCCGGACCTGCTGGGTGCCTGTTGGCCAATCGTTTGTCCGCCGATCCTTCCTGCCGCGTCTTGCTGCTCGAAGCAGGTGGCCGCGACAACTATCCCTGGATTCACATCCCTGTCGGTTACCTCTACTGCATCGGCAACCCCCGCACTGACTGGTGCTTAAAGACCGAAGCGCAAGCCGGCCTTGGCGGTCGTATTCTGGGTTATCCACGGGGCAAGGTGCTGGGTGGCTGTTCATCGATCAACGGCATGATCTACATGCGAGGCCAGGCGGCCGACTACGACGCCTGGGCCGCGCAAGGCAACGACGGCTGGGCCTGGAAGGACGTGCTGCCCCTGTTCAAGACCAGCGAAAATCACTTTGCCGGCGACAGTGAGCACCACGGCGGCGCTGGCGAATGGCGGGTCGAGCGCCAGCGTTATAGCTGGCCGATCCTCGATGCCTTCCGCGATGCCGCCGAGCAGAGTGGCATCGCCAAGGTCGACGACTTCAACACCGGCGACAATCAGGGCTGTGGATACTTTCAGGTAAACCAGCGCAGCGGCGTTCGCTGGAACGCCTCCAAGGCTTTCCTGCGGCCTGTGGACAAGCGCCCCAACCTCACCGTGCTGACCGGCGTACAAGTCGACCAGGTGTTGCTGAACAACACCCGCGCCCGCGCGGTGAAAGGGCTCTGGCAAGGCGCATGGCATGAGTTTGCCGCGCGCCGCGAGATCATCCTTTGCGCTGGCGCCGTGGGCTCACCCGGCATCCTTCAGCGCTCCGGCATCGGCCCGCGCCCGCTGCTGGAATCCCTGGGCATTGGTGTACGCCACGATATGCCCGGTGTCGGCGGCAACCTGCAAGACCACCTGCAATTGCGCCTGATCTATCAGATTCGCAATACCCGCACCCTCAACCAGATGGCCAACAGCCTGTGGGGCAAGATGGGCATGGGCCTGCGTTACCTCTACGATCGCAGCGGCCCGCTGGCAATGGCGCCGAGCCAACTGGGAGCATTTGTACGCTCCAGTCCCGAGCAGGCCACTGCCAACCTGCAATACCATGTGCAACCGCTGTCGCTGGAGCGCTTCGGCGAGCCGCTGCATCAGTTCCCTGCGTTCACTGCGTCGGTGTGCAACCTGCGCCCGCTGAGCCGCGGCCGTATCGATATACGCAGCGCCGATATGAACAGCGCGCCGCTGATCGACCCCAACTACCTCAGCGACCCGCAGGACCTGCGCGTTGCCGCCGATGCTATCCGTATCACCCGGCGCATCGTCCAGGCCCCTGCCCTCGCCGCTTTCGATCCACAGGAATACCTGCCCGGCCCTGCCCTGCAAACCGAGCAAGACCTGTTCGACGCCGCCGGCAAGATCGGCACCACCATTTTCCACCCAGTGGGCACCTGTCGCATGGGCAGCGGCCCGCTGGACGTTGTGGATAACCAGCTGCGCGTGCACGGCATCCCTGGCCTGCGCGTGGCAGATGCCTCAATCATGCCGCAGATCACCTCCGGCAATACCTGTTCACCCACACTGATGATCGCCGAAAAGGCGGCACAACTGATCCTCAAAGGAGCCGCAACCCAGACCTACCTGAACGAAGACGCGCTACCGACGCCCTGACCGGGTGCGTGCAGTACCGGCAGCGCGCGGTCAGACGCTGCCGACAGTGGAACAAAAAGAATAATCACTGTGGCCTGTGGGCCGAGGACAGCAACGATGTCGGATTACATCCAAGAGCAGGGTGCGACGGCGGCCAGCCCCAGCCGTCGCGAAGAACGAAAGATCATTTTCGCGTCATCCCTCGGGACGGTTTTCGAGTGGTATGACTTTTTTCTCTATGGCGCGTTGGCAGCGGTCATCAGCAAGCAGTTCTTTGCCGGTGTAAACGACACCACCGCCTTCATCTTCGCCTTGATGGCCTTTGCCGCCGGCTTCCTGGTACGGCCCTTCGGTGCGCTGGTGTTCGGCCGCCTGGGAGACATGATCGGGCGCAAGTACACCTTCCTGGTGACCATCGTGCTGATGGGCCTGTCGACCTTCGCCGTTGGCCTGTTGCCCACCTACGCCAGCATCGGCATCGCCGCACCGATCATCCTGGTGATACTGCGCATGCTCCAGGGCCTGGCACTGGGCGGTGAATACGGCGGCGCAGCCACTTATGTGGCCGAGCACGCGCCACACGGCAAGCGTGGCTTCCACACCGGTTTCATCCAGTCCACCGCCACCCTTGGCTTGCTGTTGTCCTTGCTGGTGGTGCTCGGCAGCCGCTACATCAGTGGCGACCAGTTCGAGACGTGGGGCTGGCGCCTGCCATTCCTGCTGTCAATCGTGTTGCTGGCGATTTCCACCTGGATCCGCATGAGCATGCACGAGTCGCCGGCCTTCGTGAAAATGAAGGCCCAGGGCAAGGTCAGCAAGTCGCCGATCCGTGAGTCGTTCACCTCCTGGCCGAATCTCAAGGTGGTGCTCACCGCGCTGTTCAGTATCAACGCGGGCCAGGCCGTGACCTTCTACACCGCGCAGTTCTATGTGCTGTTCTTCATGACGCAGATGCTCAAGATGGACCCGGCCCAGGCCAACACGCTACTGATCATCAGCGTGGTGATCGGTGCACCGTTCTTCGTGTTCTTCGGCTGGCTGTCCGACCGCATCGGTCGCAAGCCTATCCTGATGCTTGGCCTGCTGCTGGCCACGGTGCTGTACTTCCCGCTGTTCAAGGCACTGAGCCACTACGCCAACCCGCAGATCGACGCGGCCAGCCGCCAGGCGCCGATTGTGGTCACCGCTGACCCGCAAGGCTGCACCTTCCAGTTCGACCCGGTCGGCAAGGCGCGTTTCGACAGCCCGTGCGACAAGGTCAAGACCTTCCTGGTCAAGCAGGGCCTGCCCTACAGCTCGGTGAATGTGGCCGGCAGCCAGGTGGTGGTGAACATCGGTGACAAGAGCATCAATGGCTTCGACGAAGCGGCCATGCGCTCGGCAATCGAGCAGGCCGGCTACCCGGCCAAGGCAGACCCGGCGCAGGTCAACCAGGTGATGGTGGTGGTGCTCATCGTGGTGATGATCCTGATCGCGACCATGACCTACGGGCCGCTGGCGGCGGTGATGGTCGAGCTGTTCCCGACCCGCATCCGCTACACCTCGATGTCCCTGCCCTACCACATTGGTAACGGCTGGTTCGGGGGCTTCCTGCCCACGGTGTCGTTCGCGCTGGTGGTGTACACCGGGGACATCTTCTACGGCTTGTGGTACCCGGTGCTGGTGACCGGCATCAGCCTGGTGGTGGGGATCTTCTGCCTGAAAGAAACCAAGGATGTGGACATCGACAAGGTTTGACTGAAGCCATAAAAAAACCGGCTGTAAAAGCCGGTTTTCTTATGCCCTGAAAAAACTTATGCACGTTTTTCAGAAAAATGTCATGTGCTGAAATAAATAGCTAATTCATACACTTAGCGATCATCAATGGCAGTTGGCGGAAAAATTGCTAACAAGTTATCCACAGATCGTCAGGCAATCTTTTCCTCAGGTTTTTCGTCTACCGGTGGCAGCGAACCCATTGCCCGCTGGGTAGCCTCGTTCCAGGCCGCAGCGCGGTCATTGAGCTCGGCAATGGCGCGTGGGCCGGTGCCGTTGGCGTACATCGGCTCACCGATCACCACCTCGATGGTGCCCGCGCGTTTGCCCCATCCCGCCTTCGGCCAGAACTTGCCGGCATTGTGCGCGATCGGCAGCACTGGCAACCCGGCATTCACCGCCAGGGCGGTGCCGCCGCGGGAGAACTTGCCCACGGTACCGAAAGGCACCCGGGTGCCTTCCGGGAAGATCAACACCCAGATCTTCTGCTTGAGCAGTTCATCACCCTTGCTGGCCACCTGGCGCAGGGCTTCCTTGGGGTTGTCGCGGTTGATCGCGATCGGCCGCAGCATGGCCATGGCCCAACCGAAAAACGGCACGTACAGCAGCTCGCGCTTGAGCACCTGGCTCAGGGGCGAGAAGTACTGGGACAGGAAGAACGTCTCCCAGGTGCTCTGGTGGTTGGACAGGATCACACAGGGCTCACTCGGCACATGCTCGGCGCCAGTGATCTTGTAATCGATGCCAAGGATTGTGCGGCTCAAAAACAACGCACAACGGCACCAGTACACGTTGATGAACTTGTAACGCTTGGGGAACGACAAGAACGGCGCGACAAAAAAGCTCAGCGAGCACCACAGCAGCGAACTGGTGCCCAGCAGCAGGTAAAAAAGAAAGATTCTGATCGCCTGCAGGATCGACATAGTGGCATGTACCGTTGCGGGGCGTGCCCGCCTGAGAAAAATGCGCCCGTAGGCGCATCGTTTAAATTAGTTCTCTGGCGATAGCTGCCAGATCGTCGAAAATCAGTGTAGTTTCCGCGACGCCCTTTTCCAGGGTTCGCTCACCCTTGCCGGTTTTCACCAACACAGGCTGTGCACCGACGGCCAGGGCGGCCTCCAGGTCACCTTTGCTGTCGCCGACGAACCATACGCCGCGCAGGTCGGCCTGGTAATGGTCGGCGATTGCCCGCAGCATCCCGGGCTTGGGCTTGCGGCATTCGCAACCCTCGTCCGGCCCGTGCGGGCAATACACGATATGGCCGACTTCGCCGCCCTGCTCGGCCACCAGCGTGCGCAGGCGCGCATGCATGGCGTCGAGGGTTGCCAGCGAATAGTAGCCACGGGCAATACCGGACTGGTTGGTGGCCACGGCCACCGTCCAGCCCGCCTTGCTCAACTGCGCGATGGCCTCGATCGAGCCGGGGATCGGGATCCACTCCTCCAGCGACTTGATGTAGGCGTCGGAGTCTTGGTTGATCACCCCGTCACGATCGAGAATCAGCAGTTTCAAGGCTTACCCCAGCAGCGAAATGTCGGCCACGCCCAGGAACAGACCGCGCAGGCGGCTGAGCAGGGCATAACGGTTGGCACGCACCTTGGCGTCTTCGGCGTTGACCATCACCGCCTCGAAGAAGGCGTCGACCGGGTCACGCAGGGCCGCCAGGCGGGCCAGCGATTCGCTGTACTGACGCGCGGCAGCCATCGGTTGCACGGCCTGATCGGCCTGCTGGATGGCCGAGTACAGGGAGAACTCGTTGGCATTGTCGAAGTACTTCGGCTCGACCTGCTCGGCAATGGCGCCTTCGGCCTTGCTCAGCAGGTTCGACACGCGCTTGTTCACCGCGGCCAGGGCTTCGGCTTCCGGCAGCTTGCGGAAGGCCTGCACGGCCTGCACGCGCTGGTCGAAGTCCAGGGCGGAACCCGGCTTCAGGGCACGTACCGACAGGTAGGTGGCGACGTCGATACCTTCGTCTTCGTAGCGTGCACGCAGGCGATCGAAGACGAATTCCAGCACCTGCTCGGCCAGGCCTGCGGCCTTGACCTTGGCGCCGAACTGCTTGACCGCGAACTCGACCGCACCGGTCAGGTCCAGGTCCAGCTGCTTCTCGATCAGGATGCGCAGCACGCCCAGGGCGGCACGGCGCAGGGCATACGGGTCTTTGCTGCCGGTGGGCAGCATGCCGATGCCGAAGATGCCGACCAGGGTGTCGAGCTTGTCGGCGATGGCCACGGCCGCACCGGTGAGGGTCTGCGGCAGCTCGGCGCCAGCACCGCGCGGCATGTACTGCTCGTTCAGGGCCAGGGCGACGTCTTGCGGCTCGCCATCGTTGAGCGCGTAGTAGTAACCGGCAACGCCCTGCATCTCGGGGAACTCGCCGACCATCTCGGTGGCCAGGTCGCATTTCGACAGCAGGCCGGCACGAGCAGCGCGCTGGGCGTCGCCGCCGATCAGCGGGGCGATGAACGCGGCCAGCTTGGAAACGCGCTCGGCCTTGTCGTAGACAGTGCCCAGCTGAGCCTGGAACACCACATTCTTGAGGCGTTCGTTGAAGGTTTCCAGCGGCTGCTTCTTGTCCTGCTTGAAGAAGAACTCGGCGTCGGTCAGGCGCGGGCGCACGACCTTCTCGTTACCCTGGACGATCTGCTGCGGGTCACGGCTTTCGACGTTGGCCACGGTGATGAAACGCGGCAGCAGCTTGCCTTCGCTGTCCAGCAGGCAGAAGTACTTCTGGTTGTCCTGCATGGTGGTGATCAGGGCTTCCTGCGGCACGTCGAGGAAACGCTCCTCGAACGAGCACACCAGCGGCACTGGCCACTCGACCAGCGCAGTCACTTCATCCAGCAGCGCCGGTGGCACAATGGCGCTGCCTTCCTGCTGCATGGCCAGTTCCGCGGTGCGCTTGGCGATCAGCTCGCGGCGCTCGGCGAAGTCGGCCAGCACGTAGGCTTTGCGCAGGTCTTCGACGTAGTTGGCCGGGGTGGTGATCACCACGTTTTCCGGGTGGTGGAAGCGGTGACCGCGCGATTCACGGCCGGCCTGCTGGGACAGGATGGTGCAATCGACGACCTGATCGCCCAGCAGCATCACCAGCCACTGGGTCGGGCGCACGAACTCTTCACGGCTGGCCGCCCAGCGCATGCGCTTGGGGATCGGCAGGTCGTTGAGCGAATCTTCGACGATGGTCGGCAGCAGGCTGGCGGTGGCCTTGCCCGGAATGTGCTGGGAGAAGCGCAACTTGGCGCCGCTCTGGTCGATTTCCGACAGCTCCACGCCGCACTTCTTGGCGAAGCCCAAGGCTGCCTGGGTCGGCTCGCCGTCTTTGAAGGCCGCCTGCAGGGGCGGGCCGTCGATGTTGATGCTGCGGTCAGGCTGCTGCACGTCCAGCTGGCGGATCAGCACGGCCAGGCGGCGGGGTGCTGCGTACACCTGCTTGCCGGTGTAGTTCAGGCCAGCGGCCTGCAGGCCTTTCTCGATGCCGGCCAGGAAGGCGTCGCCGAGGGCCGACAGGGCCTTGGGTGGCAGCTCTTCGGTGCCCAGTTCTACCAGGAAATCTTGAGCACTCATTGTGCAGCCTCCAGCTTCGCCAACACTTCGTCACGCAGTTCAGGGGTGGCCATCGGGAAGCCCAGGCGTGCGCGGGCTTGCAGATAGCTTTGCGCCACGTCCCGGGCCAGGGTACGCACGCGCAGGATGTAACGCTGGCGCTCGGTCACCGAGATGGCGCGGCGAGCATCGAGCAGGTTGAAGGTGTGCGAGGCCTTCAGCACCATTTCGTAGGTCGGCAGCGGCAGCTCCAGCTTGATCAGGCGGTTGGCTTCGCTTTCGTAGAAGTCGAACAGCTCGAACAGTTTTTCGACGTTGGCATGCTCGAAGTTGTAGGTCGACTGCTCCACTTCGTTCTGGTGGAACACGTCGCCGTAGGTGACCTTGCCGAACGGGCCGTCGGCCCAGATCAGGTCGTACACCGAGTCGACACCCTGGATGTACATGGCCAGGCGCTCCAGGCCGTAGGTGATTTCACCGGTCACCGGGTAGCACTCGATGCCGCCCACTTGCTGGAAGTAGGTGAACTGGGTGACTTCCATGCCGTTGAGCCAGATTTCCCAGCCCAGGCCCCAGGCGCCCAGGGTCGGCGACTCCCAGTTGTCTTCGACGAAGCGGATGTCGTGGACCAGCGGATCCAGGCCGATGGCTTTCAGCGAGCCGAGGTACAGCTCCTGGAAGTTGGCAGGGTTGGGCTTGAGCACCACCTGGAACTGGTAGTAGTGCTGCAGGCGGTTGGGGTTTTCGCCATACCGCCCGTCGGCAGGGCGACGGCTGGGCTGCACGTAGGCGGCGTTCCAGGTCTCTGGGCCGACGGCGCGCAGGAACGTGGCGGTATGGAAAGTGCCGGCGCCTACTTCCATATCGTAGGGCTGAAGCACCACACAACCTTGAGCTGCCCAGTAGTTCTGCAGGGCGAGGATCAGGTCTTGGAAGGTACGCACGGCTGGCGTAGGCTGGCTCACGAAATTCACCTGTATCTGGGGATGCGGATGTAAAGAGCGGGAGTATAACCTGATTCGCCTCGCCCTCTACTCATTGGAGCCTTATGCCACGCTGCTTTTGGTGTACCGACGATCCGTTGTACCAGGCCTACCATGACCAGGAATGGGGAACACCGCAGCGCGATCCGGCGTTGCTGTTCGAGATGCTTTTGCTCGAAGGGTTCCAGGCCGGGCTGTCATGGATCACCGTTTTGCGTAAACGCGAGCGTTATCGCGAGGTGCTGGAGGGCTTTGACCCGGTCAAACTGGCGCAGATGAGCGACGAGCGCATCGAAGAATTGATGCTCGATGCCGGCATCATCCGCAACCGCCTCAAGCTCAATGCCGTGCGGCGCAACGCCAAGGCCTGGCTGGCTATGGATGACCCGGCCGAGTGGCTCTGGTCGTTCGTCGGCGGCGAGCCGAAGATCAACCACTTCAAGGCCCGTGGTGATGTGCCGGCGGTCACCGACGAGGCCAAGGCCATGAGCAAGGCGTTGCAGAAAGCCGGCTTCACCTTCGTCGGCCCGACCATCTGCTACGCCTTCATGCAGGCCACCGGCATGGTCATGGACCACACCACCGATTGCGATCGCTACGCCGCCTTGCTGCGCTGAGGGGTTACAATGCGCGCCTTGCTGAAATAAGGAATTCGCCTGTGGAAAAGTTCAAGGGCGCCCTGATGGTCGGGGTGCTGCGTCTGTTTGCCAAGCTGCCCTGGGGCGCGGTGCAGCGCGTCGGCGCCGGGATCGGCTGGCTGATGTGGAAAATCCCCAACGGTTCGCGCAACGTCGTGCGGATCAACCTGGCCAAGTGCTTCCCGGAGATGGACCCGGTTGTCCGCGAGCAACTGGTTGGCCAAGCCCTTCGGGACATCGGCAAGTCTTTCGTCGAAAGCGCCTGTGCCTGGATCTGGCCGCCACAGCGCTCGCTAGACCTGGTCAAGGAAGTGCACGGCCTTGAAGTGCTGGAGCAGGCCCTGGCCTCGGGCAAGGGTGTGGTCGGCATCACCAGCCACCTGGGCAACTGGGAAGTGCTCAACCACTTCTACTGCAACCAGTGCAAACCGATCATTTTCTACCGCCCGCCGAAACTGAAGGCGGTGGATGACCTGCTGCGCGAGCAGCGGGTGCAGATGGGCAACCGCGTGGCGCCTTCTACCAAGGAAGGCATTCTCAGCGTGATCAAGGAAGTGCGTCGCGGTGGCCAGGTGGGTATTCCGGCCGACCCGGAGCCGGCTGAATCGGCGGGGGTGTTCGTGCCGTTCCTTGGCACCCAGGCGCTGACCAGCAAGTTTGTGCCGAACATGCTGGCCGGCGGCAAGGCGGTGGGGGTGTTCCTGCATGCGCTGCGGTTGCCGGATGGTTCGGGCTTCAGAGTGATTCTGGAAGCGGCGCCCGAGGCGATGTACAGCACCGATGTGACTGAATCGGCGGCGGCCATGAGCAAGGTGGTCGAGCGTTATGTACGCGAGTATCCGAGCCAGTACATGTGGAGCATGAAGCGCTTCAAGAAGCGCCCGGCTGGCGAGCCGCGCTGGTATTGATCTCCACAAATCCCCTTGTGGGAGCGGCTTTAGCCGCGAAGCTGGCGATGCGGTGGATGGCACCGGCTTCGCCGGTGTTCGCGGCTGAAGCCGCTCCTACGGGGACCGTGTCAGCTTGAGGTTTTGTTGAGCTTCTTCAGGAACACGGTCATCTCTTTCTCGGCCTGCTTGTCGCCATGTGCCTGCGCCGCGACGATCCCGTCCTCCCAGGCCTTGCGCGCCGCTGCCAGGTCACCCTGCAGCTGATACGCCTTGCCCAGTAGTTTCCAGGCTGCGGAGTACTTCGGATCCTGCTCCACGCACCGCGCCAGGTGCACCGCCGCCTCAGCGCCATTGCCCTCATCCAGCCAGGCTTTGCCCAGGCCGAACCTCAGCAGCGGGTTATCCACACCCTTGGCCAGCATCTTCTCCAGCGATTCGCGCATGCCCTCTTCTCCTAGAAGAAACTCAAGCCAACATGGAACAGTTTCTCCACGTCCCGAATATGCTTTTTATCCACAACGAACAGGATCACATGGTCACCCGACTCGATCACCGTGTCGTCATGGGCGATCAGCACCTCTTCGTCGCGGATGATCGCGCCGATGGTGGTGCCCGGTGGCAGGGCGATGTTTTCGATGGCCTTGCCGACCACCTTGCTCGACTTCGCATCGCCGTGCGCCACCGCCTCGATGGCCTCGGCCGCGCCACGGCGCAGGGAGTGCACGCTGACGATATCGCCACGGCGCACGTGTGCCAGCAGCGTGCCGATGGTGGCCAGCTGCGGGCTGATGGCGATGTCGATCTCGCCGCCCTGCACCAGGTCGACGTAGGCCGGGTTGTTGATGATGGTCATCACCTTGCGCGCGCCCAGGCGCTTGGCCAGCAGCGAGGACATGATATTGGCTTCGTCATCGTTGGTCAGGGCCAGGAAGATATCGGCGTCGGCGATGTTCTCTTCAAGCATCAGGTCCTTGTCCGACGCGCTGCCCTGCAGCACCACCGTGCTTTCCAGGGTGTCGGAGAGGTGCCGGCAGCGGGCCGGGCTCATCTCGATGATCTTCACCTGGTAACGGCTTTCGATGGCCTCGGCCAGGCGCTCGCCGATCTGCCCGCCACCGGCGATGACCACGCGCTTGTTGGTCTCGTCGATGCGCCGCAGCTCGCCCATCACCGCGCGGATGTCTTTCTTGGCGGCGATGAAGAACACTTCATCGTCGGCCTCGATCACCGTGTCACCGCGGGGGGTGATCGGCCGGTCGCGACGGAAGATCGCCGCCACGCGGGTGTCGACGTTGGGCATGTGGGCACGGATCTGGCGCAGTTGCTGGCCCACCAGCGGGCCGCCGTAGTACGCCTTGACCGCCACCAGCTGCGCCTTGCCTTCGGCGAAGTCGATCACCTGCAGCGAGCCTGGGTGTTCGATCAGGCGCTTGATGTAGTTGGTCACCACCTGCTCGGGGCTGATCAGCACGTCCACTGGAATATGGTCGTTGTCGAACAGCTCCTCGCGGGTGAGGTACGCCGACTCACGTACCCGAGCGATCTTGGTCGGGGTGTGGAACAGCGTGTAGGCGACCTGGCAGGCGACCATGTTGGTTTCGTCGCTGTTGGTCACCGCCACCAGCATGTCGGCGTCGTCGGCGCCGGCCTGGCGCAGCACCGTCGGCAGCGAGCCGCGGCCCTGCACGGTGCGGATGTCCAGGCGGTCGCCGAGGTCGCGCAGGCGGTCGCCGTCGGTGTCTACCACGGTAATGTCGTTGGCTTCGCTCGCCAGGTGTTCCGCCAGCGTACCGCCCACCTGCCCTGCGCCGAGGATGATGATCTTCATCCGCTACTCCCTAACCTTTTTACTTATCCGCGCGAGGCGGCGATCTTGATCAGCTTGGCATAGTAGAACCCGTCGTGGCCGCCTTCCTGGGCCAGCAACTGGCGGCCATGGGGTTGGCGCACGCCGGCTTCGGTCGCCAGGTCCAGCTCACGGGCACCCGGGGTGCGGGCGAGGAAGGCTTCGATCACTTCGGTGTTCTCGGTCGGCAGGCTGGAGCAGGTGGCATACAGCAGCATGCCGCCCACTTCCAGGGTCGGCCACAGGGCATCGAGCAATTCGCCTTGTAGCGCGGCCAGGGCTGGAATGTCGTCGGCCTGGCGGGTCAGCTTGATGTCCGGGTGGCGGCGGATCACGCCGGTGGCCGAGCACGGGGCGTCGAGCAGAATGCGCTGGAATGGTTTGCCGTCCCACCAGCTGGCGGTGTCGCGGGCGTCGCAGGCGATCAGCTCGGCGTCCAGTTGCAGGCGGTCGAGGTTTTCGCGAACGCGGGTCAGGCGCTTGGCTTCCAGGTCGATGGCGACCAGGTGCGCCAGGCCAGCTTCGGCTTCGAGCAGGTGGCAGGTCTTGCCGCCTGGAGCGCAGCAAGCGTCGAGCACGCGCTGGCCGGGGGCCAGTTCGAGCAGGTCGGCCGACAGCTGCGCGGCTTCGTCCTGCACGCTCACCCAGCCTTCGGCGAAGCCCGGCAGGCTGCGCACGTCGCAGGCCTCGTCCAGCACGATGCCGTCGTGGCTGTATTGGCAGGCGCTGGCGCCGACACCCGCTTCGCTCAACAGAGCCAGATACGCATCGCGGCTCTGGTGACGGCGGTTGACCCGCAGAATCATCGGCGGGTGCGCATTGTTAGCGGCGCAGATGGCTTCCCACTGCTCGGGCCAGAAGGCTTTGAGTGCTTTTTGCAGCCAGCGCGGGTGCGCGGTGCGGGCCACCGGGTCGCGTTCCATGCCAGCGAGCAATTCCTTGCCCTCACGCTGGGCGCGGCGCAGCACGGCATTGAGCAGGCCCTTGGCCCAAGGCTTTTTCAGCTTGTCGGCGCAGCCAACGGTCTCGCCGATGGCGGCGTGGGCCGGGATCCGCGTGTAGAACAACTGGTACAGGCCGACCAGCAGCAGCGCCTGCACATCGGCATCGGCGGCTTTGAAAGGCTTCTGCAGCAATTGCGCGGCCAGCAATTCCAGACGCGGCTGCCAGCGGGCAGTACCGAATGCCAGGTCCTGGGTCAGGCCACGGTCGCGTTCGTCGACCTTGTCCAGTTGTGCCGGCAGCGAGCTGTTCAGCGACGCCTTGCCGCTGAGGACAGCGGCCAAGGCGCGGGCGGCGGCGAGGCGTGGGTTCATTGGCCGAGCACCTTGCCGCTGGCGAACTTCTCGCGGCGGCTGTTGAACAGGTCTGCGAAGTTGAGGGCCTTACCACCCGGCAGCTGCAGACGCGTCAGGCTCAGGGCCTGATCACCGCAGGCGACGACGAGGCCGTCCTTGCTGGCGGAGAGGATCTCGCCTGGGGCGCCCTGACCTGTGGACAACGTGGCGGCCAGCACCTTGACGCTTTCGCCGTCCAGCGTGCTGTGGCACACCGGCCACGGGTTGAATGCACGGATCAGGCGCTCCAGCTCGACGGCCGGGCGGCCCCAGTCGATGCGCGCTTCGTCTTTGTTCAACTTGTGTGCATAAGTCGCCAGGGCATCGTCCTGCACTTCACCTTGCAGCGAACCGTCGGCCAGGCCGGCGATGGCTTGTACCACCGCTGGCGGGCCCATTTCAGCGAGGCGGTCGTGCAGGCTGCCACCGGTGTCTTCGGCGCTGATCGGGGTGACCACCTTGAGCAGCATCGGGCCGGTGTCCAGCCCCGCCTCCATGCGCATCACGGTCACGCCGCTATCGGCGTCGCCGGCTTCCACAGCGCGCTGGATCGGCGCAGCGCCGCGCCAGCGCGGCAGCAGGGAGGCGTGGCTGTTGATGCAGCCCAGCCGCGGGATGTCCAGCACGGCTTGCGGCAGGATCAGGCCGTAGGCGACCACCACCATCAGGTCCGGCTTGAGCGCGGCGAGTTCGGCCTGGGCATCAGCATTGCGCAGGGTTGGCGGCTGTAACACCGGGATGTCATGGGCCACGGCCAGCGCTTTGACCGCGCTCGGCATGAGCTTCTGGCCACGGCCGGCCGGGCGGTCGGGCTGGGTGTAGACGGCCACGATCTGGTAAGGGCTGTCGAGCAGGGCCTTGAGGTGTTCGGCGGCAAACTCTGGAGTGCCTGCAAAGACGATGCGCATGGAGTTCTCGCTTCAAAAAAGAAAAAGGCTTGCCGGAGCAAGCCTTCTGGAAGGTGGGGATCAGGCTTGCTGGCGGTGCTGCTTTTCCAGCTTCTTCTTGATCCGGTCGCGCTTGAGCTGCGACAGGTAGTCGACGAACAGCTTGCCGTTGAGGTGATCGAACTCGTGCTGCACGCACACCGCCAGCAGGCCTTCGCATTCCAGCTCGTAAGGCTTGCCGTCGCGGTCCTGGGCCTTGACCCGTACCCGAAGCGGGCGGTCGACGTTTTCGTAGAAGCCGGGGACCGACAGGCAGCCTTCCTGGTACTGGCCCATGTCGTGGGTCAGCTCTTCGACGGTCGGGTTGATGAAGACGCGCGGCTCGCTGCGGTCTTCGCTCAGGTCCATGACCACGACCTGCAGGTGCACGTTGACCTGGGTCGCGGCCAGGCCGATGCCGGGCGCTTCGTACATGGTTTCAAACATGTCGTCGATCAGCTGGCGCAGGGCGTCGTTGAACTCCGTCACCGGTTTGGCGATGGTGCGCAGGCGCGGGTCTGGGAATTCGAGAATGTTCAAGATGGCCATAAGGTCAGGCAGTCACTGTGCGTTCGGTTGAAAACTGAGCACACATAATAAAGGGAATCGGCGATTTCGGCACCTGGCAAGGTCGTCTAGGGTGTCTATGGGGTTGATAGCGTTCATTTCATGGACAGCTTTTCAAAGTGTTACCCACACAGTTATCCACAGGTTGTGCCACGTAAATGGCCCTGTTTCGATCAAGGATGATCACCATGCCGATTCACCATTCGTCGCTTTGCTCGCCCGCCGAACTTGAGGCGCGACTGCGCCTGCATCGCCTTCCCAGCACGGGGCTGCGTCGGTTTCAAACGTTGGTTGAAGCGTTCGGCAGTGCTTCTTCTGCGCTCACTGCACCTGCTGGCGCGTGGCGCGCATTGGGATTTACACAGGCGACTATTGACGCCCGCCGCAGTGCCGAAGTGCGTGATGGGGCAATGGCTGCAATGGCCTGGATAGAGCGCCCCGGCCAGCATTTATTGATGTGGGACAGCCCTGGCTACCCCGCGCTGCTGGCTGAAATCGACGATGCGCCGCCGCTGCTTTTCGTCGCGGGCGACCCTGCCCTGCTCGACCGACCGCAACTGGCCATTGTGGGCAGTAGGCGTGCTTCACCGACGGCAATTGACAACGCCAGGGCGTTTTCCCAATACCTGTCGCGAGCCGGTTTCACCATCACCAGCGGCTTGGCCTTGGGCATCGACGGCGCCGCTCATCGGGGCGCTCTGCAGGCTGGAGGAAGCACGATCGGTGTGCTCGGCACGGGGCTGCAAAAACTTTATCCACAGCGCCATCGCGACTTGGCCAACGCGATGATCGACAGCGGTAGCGCGCTGGTTTCCGAGTACCCGCTGGATGCCGGGCCGCTGCCGGGCAACTTTCCGCGACGAAATCGCATCATCAGCGGGCTGTCGCTTGGCGTGCTGGTGGTCGAGGCGAGTCTGGCCAGCGGATCACTGATCACGGCCCGCCTGGCGGCCGAACAGGGCCGCGAGGTCTATGCCCTGCCCGGCTCCATCCACCACCCCGGTGCCAAGGGCTGCCACCAGTTGATCCGCGATGGAGCGTTGCTGGTGGAAAGCGTGGAGCAGATCCTGGAAACGTTGCAGGGGTGGCAGAACCTACCGCCGGTTGCTGTGGATAAACCCGGCAATCCCTTGCTCGCTTTGCTGCATGCCGCGCCGCAGACCAGCGAGGCACTGGCGCTGTGCAGCGATCAGCCGCTGGCACAGGTGCTGGCGCAACTGACCGAGCTGGAACTCGAAGGCCGGGTGAGTAATGAAGCTGGCCGTTGGTTTGCCCGCGTGGGCTAAGTAAACTGCGCGCATGGCTTAAATGCGGAGAGACACAAATGGTGAGCAGTTTTCGTGTGCAACAAGCCGCACGTGAGATCCGGGCGGGCGCAGTGATCGCCTACCCGACGGAGGCGGTCTGGGGCCTGGGCTGTGACCCCTGGAACGAGGACGCGGTGTATCGCCTGCTGGCGCTCAAATCCCGGCCTGTGGATAAAGGGCTGATTCTGATCGCCGACAACATCCGCCAGTTCGACTTCCTGTTCGAGGATTTCCCCGAAGACTGGATTGACCGCATGGGCAGCACTTGGCCTGGGCCGAACACCTGGCTGGTGCCGCATCAGGACTTGTTGCCGGAGTGGGTGACGGGGCAGCACGACACCGTGGCGCTGCGGGTCAGTGATCATCCGCAGGTGCGTGAGTTGTGCGCGCTGGTGGGGCCGTTGATTTCCACCTCGTGCAACCCGGGCGGGCGGCCTGCTGCGAAGACGCGGTTGCGGGTGGAGCAGTATTTCCATGGTCAGCTGGACCTGGTGCTCGGTGGGGCGCTGGGGGGGCGGAAGAATCCAAGTGTGATTCGGGATTTGGTGACGGGTGAGGTTGTGCGGCCTGGCTGAATTTATAAGCGGGATGGTGTGAAGGCTACCAAGTGTAAGCCGATAGTGATTCGTCGCCGGTAAGATCGAGCGCCGCCCGCGCGGCGCTCGATTTCGTAGGCGATGAATCTCTGTCGGCGAGCACTTCGCACCCCATACCTCAGTTTGGGAAAATTCCTACACCCCGTATCGAATACCATCACCTTCTCAGTGGGAAGTCCTGTCTCTAGGCTTCAGACCGTCGCCGAACAACTTGGCGATCGGGTGTGGTAACCCGGAAAATCTGATTCCTGATGGCAGTCCATGGCGGCTGTGCGCGGGAGGCTTTCGAGCCTGCCGGGTTTGGGATTCGTCCGGTTTACCACCCTGCGTACAGCTGCCACCAATTCGTGTGGTAACGGATTGAGGGCTAGCCTTGACCAGGTGAATTCCAATGAGCAAGAAAATCGTTCCCGATCCACCCCTTCCCTGCACCTCCATCCGAGCCTTCGGCCGCTGCGACGCCGGCCATGAAGCCCTGTTCAGCGTAAACCCCAACATCTGCGCCGCCGATGCTTTGGTGCACGTCGCCCTCTACCTGCGCAGCGCCTACGAAACCGGCTACAAGACGCTCGACTACATGAGCGAAGAAGGCCGCGGCATGTACTGGTCGAACCTGCATGCGATTGAACTGGCTGAGGGATTGGTCGAGGCGATACTCGATGGCATCGAGTCGACATCGGCATAGCGTCCATACTGTGGGAGCGGCTTCAGCCGCGAACACCGGCGAAGCCGGTGCCATTCACCGCGTCGCTTGCTTCGCGGCTAAAGCCGTTCCCACATGCTCAAGGCAGCAAAACAGTAGAGCCGACGGTTCTGCGTGCGGACAATTCGGCCTGCGCCTTCGCCGCCTCACTCAGCGGATACCGCTGCTGAATATCCACCACCACCTTGCCGCTGGCGATCACCGCAAACAGGTCATCCGCCATCGCCTGGGTGTTCTCGGCATTGTTGGCATAGGTCGCCAAGGTCGGCCGGGTCACATACAGCGACCCCTTCTGCGCCAGAATCCCCAGGTTCACCCCGCTCACCGCACCCGACGCATTACCAAAACTCACCATCAACCCGCGCGGCTGCAGGCAGTCCAGCGAGGTCAGCCAGGTGTCGGCACCCACGCCGTCATACACCACCGGGCACTTCTTGCCATCGGTCAGCTCCAGCACCCGCTTGGCCACATCCTCAAAGCTGTAGTCGATGGTGGCCCATGCACCCAGCGCCTTGGCCCGCTCGGCTTTCTCGGCAGAGCTCACAGTGCCGATCAGCTTGGCTCCCAGCGCCTTGGCCCACTGGCACGCCAGCGAACCGACCCCGCCAGCCGCTGCGTGGAACAGGATCACGTCGCCCGGCTGCACGGCATAGGTCTGCTTCAACAGGTACTGCACGGTCAAACCTTTGAGCATCACTGCCGCCGCCTGCTCGAAACTGATGTTGTCGGGCAGCTTGACCAGATTGGCTTCCGGCAGCGTGTGCACCTCGCTGTAGGCGCCCAGCGGACCGCCACCGTAGGCCACGCGGTCGCCCACTTTCAGGCGGGTGACGCCCTCACCTACTGCCTCGACCACCCCGGCACCTTCGGTGCCCAGGCCCGAAGGCAGCGCTGGCGGGGCATACAGCCCGTTGCGGAAATAGGTGTCGATGAAGTTCAGGCCGATCGCATGGTTGCGCACGCGGACTTGCTGCGGCCCGGGCGGTGCCGGGTCGAATTCCACAAGCTGCAACACTTCGGGGCCGCCATGCTGGCTGAACTGGATACGCTTGGCCATCTCGCACTCCTGTTGTCGGGATCGGGAAAGGCCTTCTATCGGACGCCTTTGCTTGATCGCCGTCAACTGCGGCGCGCGCGCTGGCGGTGATATGCTACGCGGCGAATTCTTCCCTGCCCGTTTCTGGTGACCCGATGACTAGCCGCACCGAGGCCGTGAAAGCCTACCTGCTCGACCTGCAAGACCGCATTTGTTCCGCCCTCGAAACCGAGGACGGCGGCGCCCGCTTCGTCGAGGATGCCTGGGTGCGCGAAGCCGGTGGCGGGGGCCGCACGCGGGTGATCGGTGACGGCCAGGTGATCGAGAAAGGTGGGGTCAACTTCTCCCATGTGTTCGGCGCCGGCCTGCCGCCGTCGGCCAGTGCCCATCGCCCTGAGCTGGCAGGCCGTGGCTTCGAGGCCCTGGGCGTGTCGCTGGTGATCCACCCGCACAACCCGCATGTGCCAACGTCCCACGCCAATGTGCGCTTTTTCATCGCCGAAAAAGAGGGTGAGGAAGCGGTGTGGTGGTTCGGTGGCGGCTTCGACCTGACGCCGTACTACGGCAACGAAGAAGACTGCATCCACTGGCACCGCGTGGCCGAGCAGGCCTGCGCGCCGTTCGGCGCCGACGTGTACCCACGCTACAAGGCCTGGTGCGACCGCTATTTCCACATCAAGCACCGTGGTGAGCCGCGCGGCATCGGCGGGCTGTTCTTCGATGACTTGAACGAGTGGGACTTCGACACCTGCTTCGCCTTCATCCGCGCCATCGGTGATGCCTTCGTCGACGCTTACCTGCCGATCGTCCAGCGCCGCAAAGCCACGCCCTATACCGCCGAGCAGCGCGAGTTCCAGGAATACCGCCGTGGCCGCTACGTGGAATTCAACCTGGTCTACGACCGTGGCACCCTGTTCGGCTTGCAATCCGGTGGCCGCACCGAGTCGATCCTCATGTCGCTGCCGCCGCAGGTGCGCTGGGGTTACGATTGGAAGGCCGCGCCCGGCAGCGAAGAAGCCCGCCTGACCGAGTACTTCCTGCAAGACCGCGACTGGCTCGCCCAATAAGCCTGTGGATAACCGAGGAGCCCCCATGGACCAGTACGTCGTATTTGGTAACCCCATCGGCCACAGCAAGTCGCCGTTGATTCACCGGCTGTTCGCCGAGCAGACCGGCGAAGACCTGGAATACGCCACCTTGTTGGCGCCGCTGGACGAGTTCAGCGATTGCGCCCGTGGCTTCTTCAAGCAAGGCAGCGGCGCCAACGTCACCGTGCCGTTCAAGGAAGAGGCCTACCGCCTGTGCGACAGCCTCACCCCTCGCGCCCAGCGTGCCGGCGCGGTGAACACCTTGAGCAAACTGGCCGACGGCACGCTGCGCGGTGACAACACCGACGGCGCCGGGCTGGTGCGTGACCTGACGGTGAATGCCGGGGTCGAGTTGGCAGGCAAACGCATTCTGATTCTGGGTGCCGGTGGTGCGGTGCGCGGTGTATTGGAGCCGATTCTGGCCCACAACCCGCAGTCGCTGGTGATTGCCAACCGCACAGTGGAAAAAGCCGAACAGCTGGCGCGCGAGTTCGATGAGCTGGGGCCGGTGGTGGCCAGCGGGTTCGCCTGGCTGCAGGAGCCGGTGGATGTGATCATCAACGCTACCTCGGCGAGCCTGTCCGGTGATCTGCCGCCGATTGCGGACAGCCTGGTCGAGGCTGGGCGGACGGTGTGCTACGACATGATGTATGGCAAGGAGCCGACCCCGTTTTGCCAGTGGGCCAGTCGGTTGGGTGCGGCCAAGGTGCTGGACGGGTTGGGGATGCTGGCTGAGCAGGCGGCCGAGGCGTTCTTTATCTGGCGCGGGGTGCGGCCGGATACGGCGCCTGTATTGGCTGAGTTGCGTCGGCAATTGGCTCGCGGCTGAGATTTTTGGGGCTGCTTTGCAGCCCATCGCGGATGAATCCGCTCCTACAGGTTCAGCGCAATCCCTGTAGGAGCGGATTCATCCGCGATGGGCCGCGAAGCGGCCCCAGTCACTCCTCAAACCGAATCGGGCACAGTTCAACCCCTTCTAGCTTCTGCAGCTCCTCGATCACCTGCGGCCTGGCCCGCTGCAACGTCAAACTCCCCCCGCCCCGCTGCAACCGCCGCGCCTCGCGATGCAACATATCCACCCCCGAGTAATCGATGAAATTCACCTGCCGGGCATCGATCACCACGTCCGGCCCCTGGCAGCGTTGCAGCCGCACCTGCAGATAATGCGCCGCACCGAAAAAGATCGACCCACCCACCCGCAGCACATCGGCCTGCCCTTCGCGGCTCTGCTGCACCCGAGGCCGTGAGGTGCGCTTGAGGTAGAAAAACAGCGAAGCCAGCACGCCCGCGTAGATCGCTGTCTGTAGCTCCAACAGCAAGGTGGCGGCGGCGGTCAGGGCCATGACCAGAAACTCCGCACGGCTGACGCGGAACAGCGCGCGTATCCCCCGATGGTCCACCAACCCCCAGCAGATCAGCAGAATGCTGCCAGCCATGGCCGGAATCGGCAGGTGCGCGATCAGGCTGGCGCCCGCGACGGCGAACAACGCTACCCACAATGCCGAGAACACTCCGGCCATTGGCGAGCGAGCACCGGCGTCGTAGCTCAGGCCCGAGCGGGTGAAAGAGCCGGACGACAAGTAACCGGAGAAGAACGCGCCGACCATGTTCGATAGGCCTTGGGCGCGGATCTCCTGGTCGGCGTCGATCAGTTGTTCCGAGCGTGCCGACAATGAGCGAGCAATCGACAGGCTGGTGACCAGGCCGAGCATGCCCACCGCTACGGCACTGGGCAGCAGTCTCAGTATCAGTTCCACATCCAGCAGCGGTAGCGGGCTGAGCGGCGGCAATTGGCCGGTAAACGAGGGCACCCGCGGTACGTGGCCAAAGTAGCCGGGAAGCAGCCAGGCCAGCAGGCTGACGGCGATCAAACTTATCAACAGGCTCGGCCAGCGTGGCCGCAAAAGTTTGAAGGCGACGCCGATCAACACCGTGGCCAGGCCCAGGATCAGGGATGGCAGGTCGACCTCACCGGCATGGCTGGCCAGGTCTTGCACCGTTTTCAACGCCGTTGCCTGGCTCGGCAAGTCCATGCCAAGAAGGTTGGGCAGTTGGCCGAGGGCGATGACGATGGCGGCGCCGAGGGTAAAGCCGAGCACCACCGAATGGGACACGAAATTGACCAGCGCGCCGAAGCGCAACAGCCCGAGCAGCAGTTGGAAGATGCCAGCGAGGAAGGTCAGCAGCAGCACCAGCGTCACATAGTCGCTGCTGCCAGCCACGGCCAGCGGGCTGATGCTGGCGTACAGGACGATGGAAATGGCGGCGGTCGGGCCGCAGATCAGGTGCCAGGACGAGCCCCACAAACAAGCAATCAAGACCGGCACGATGGCCGCGTACAGGCCGAATTCGGCAGGCAACCCGGCGATCAAGGCGTAGGCGATGGATTGCGGCAGGGCGAGGATGGCACCGCTCAGGCCTACCAGCAGGTCCTGACGCAGGCTGCGGCCCGATTGACGGGGCAGCCAGGTGAGAAAGGGCAGCAGGTGGATGAGGCGGTGCATGGTTAATCAAATTCCTTGCGCAGAGCACAATGCGCGCGAGCGGGTGGGAGCGGCTTTAGCCGCGAAGCAGGCGACGCGGTGAATGGCACCGGCTTAGCCGGTGTTCGCGGCTTAAGCCGCTCCCACGATCTCAAAGTCTGGCATTCACAGCCTGAGCAGCGTCACCACCCCCTTTGGTAGTGACCCCCGCCAACCAATCTTCCAGCAATGTTGGATGCGCCTTGACCCAGGCCTTGGCTGCTTCATCGAAGCTGATCTTTTTATCCACAACCTCGGCCATGATGCTGTTTTCCATGTCCAGGGTGAATTTCAGATTGCTCAGCAACTTGGCCGGGTTCGGACAGGCTTGTGGATAACCTTTGCGGGTCAGGGTATAGACCTCGCCCTTGCTGCCAAACCACTTCTCGCCACCCGTCAGGTAATGCATCTTCAGCTTCACGTTCATCGGGTGCGGTGTCCAGCCCAAGAAGGTGATGAACTGGTTTTTCTTCACCGCGCGGTCCACTTGCGCGAGCATCGCCTGCTCGCTGGATTCGACCAGCTTCCACTGGCCGAGGTTGAATTCATTCTTGTCGATGACTTCCTTCAGCGACAGGTTGGCGGGTGCCCCCGAGCCAATCCCGTACAGCTTCTTGTCGAACTGGTCGGCATGCTTTTGCAGGTCGGCGAAATCCTTCACACCGGCATTCCACACGTAGTCGGGTACGGCCAGGGTGAATTCGGTGCCTTCCAGGTTGCGCGACAACTGTTGCACGTCGCCAGTGGCGATGAATTTGTCGTGAAAGCCTTGCTGGGCTGGCATCCAGTTGCCCAGGAAGGCATCGACCTTTCCGTCCTTCAGGCCACCATAGATGATCGGCACCGCCAGGCTGTCGATCTTCACCTGATAGCCGAGGCTTTCCAGGAGCAGGCGGGCGACGGCGTTGGTGCTGGCAATATCGCTCCAGCCAGGGTCGGCGAGCTTGACGGTAGTGCATTGCGCGTCTTCGGCGTGGGCCGTGGCGGCGCCCAGGCTCAGGGCCAGGGCGATCGCGGCGGGGGAGAACTTGTGCATGGCGGCCTCTCTTCTCAATCCATGGGTGCGGGCTGTGGATAACGTGCCTTGCGCTCGAGGTCGTCGAGATCGATGTGGTTACGCATGTACTGTTGGCTGGCGTCAACCAGCGGTTGGTGGTCCCAGCTTTTCAGTTTGCCGATGGCCAGGGCTTCGGCCACCAGGCGGCGGCGCCGCTGGCTGGCCAAAACTTGTTGGCGCAGGCTGGGGATATCCCAGCGCTGCCTGGCTTCATCGAGCAATGCCTGCAGCAGCGCCTGATGGTCCGGGCTGCCGGTGAGGTTCTCCCGCTCGTGCGGGTCGCGGCTCAGGTCATAGAGTAGACAGGGGTCGTCCTCGCTGTACACGAACTTGTACGCGCCGCGGCGGATCATCATCAATGGGCCGACCGTGCCTTCGGCCATGTACTCGCCGATCACTTCGTCGTGGCCGCCCTGCCCTTGCAGATGGCCAAGCAGCGAGCGGCCGTCCAGGTGCAGGCTGTTATCCACAGCGCCGCCGGCCAGTTCCACCAGGGTCGGCAGCAGGTCGCAGGTCGATACCGAGGCGCTGACCCGGCCTGGGGCGAAGCGTTTGGGGGCGTGGACCAGCAATGGCACCCGCGCCGACATCTCGAACCAGTGCATCTTGTACCAGAGCCCACGCTCGCCAAGCATGTCGCCGTGGTCGCCGGAAAACACGATCAGCGTGTCGTCGGCCAGGTTGCAGTCTTCCAGGGTTTGCAGCAACTGGCCGATGTTGTCGTCGATGTAGCTGCAGGCGCCGAAGTAGGCGCGCCGGGCGTCGCGGATCTTGTCCACAGGCAGGGGCTTGTTCCACAGGTCGTAGACCTTGAGCAGGCGTTGCGAATGCGGGTCCTGTTCGTGCTGGCTGAACTCGGCGCGCGGCATAGGGATATCCACACCCTCGTAACGATCCCAATAGCGCTTGGGGATGGTGTATGGGTCGTGCGGGTGAGTCATCGACACGGTAAGGCAGAACGGCCGCCCATCATTCTCGCGCACATGGTCGTAGAGGTATTGGCGGGCCTTGAACACCACCTCTTCGTCGAAATCCAGCTGGTTGGTGCGCACGCAGGTGCCGGCTTGCAGCACGGACGCCATGTTGTGATACCAGCTCGGGCGCTCGTCCGGGGCATCCCAGTTCACCGCCCAACCATAGTCGGCGGGATAGATGTCGCTGGTCAGGCGTTCTTCGTAGCCGTGCAACTGGTCCGGGCCGCAGAAATGCATCTTGCCCGATAGCGCCGTGCGGTAGCCGAGGCGGCGCAGGTAATGAGCGTAGGTCGGCACATCGGCGGGGAAATCGGCGGCGTTGTCATAGGCGCCGATGCGGCTGGGCAACTGGCCGCTGACCAGGGTGAAGCGCGATGGCGCGCACAGCGGGCTGTTGCAATAGGCCGAGTCGAATACCACGGCTTGTTCAGCAAGCCGGCTTAGGTGCGGCATCTGGATGGGCGAAGGGCCGTAGATCGGCAGCAGGGGTGCGGCCATCTGGTCGGCCATGATGAACAGGATGTTGGGGCGCGTCATGGTTGGCTTCCATCGTTGAAGGTTATGCGAACCGCTTGCCTTTCAAGATGCGACTGTGGATAACGTGGGTAAAGCCCATGGCGGGCAATGACTGGGATTAGTTGAGCTTATGTTTGATCACCTCGCCGAACTGTCGCTCGATGCCCTGCGCGTGTTCGAGGCTGCTGCTCGCCTGCGTGGCTTCACGGCGGCGGCGCTGGAGATGGGCACCACCCAGCCGGCGGTGAGCCAGCAGGTGAAAAGGCTGGAGGCACAACTGGGCACCCGGTTGTTCGACCGCATCTACCGCGGTATCGCGCTTACCGATGCGGGCCAGATGCTCTTCGAGCAGGTGCACCAAGGCCTGCAGGCCATGGACGACGGTATTTCCCAAGCGAGTGGTCGCGGCCAGCGCGAGGTGCTGCAGGTGGCCACCGACTTTGCCTTTGCGTCGTTCTGGCTGATGCCACGGCTGCAGCGCTTTCACGAGGCTTATCCACAAGTGGATGTAAGCCTGGTGACCGGTGAGCGCAGCCAGGGCATGCTGCGACCGGATATCGATGTGGCGGTGCTGTTTGGCGATGGGCGGTTTCACCAGGGTGAGAGTCGCTGGCTGTTCGATGAAGAGGTTTTTCCGGTTTGCAGCCCACGGCTGATTCATGGCAAACCCTTGTCAGCCGTGGCTTTGCAACGATTGCCGTTACTTCATTTACGCGGCGAGCAGGCCAGTGGATGGTTCGATTGGGCGGGGGTGTTTCGTGGCTTTGGCGTGGCCAGTGCACCGCCGCCTGGGCAGTTACGCTTCGATAACTACACCTTGCTGATCCAGGCGGCGATTGCCGGGCAAGGGGTGGCGATCGGCTGGGGGCACCTGGTCGATGGGTTGGTCGAACAAGGGTTGCTGTGCCGGCCGCTGGAGGGCAGTTTGCGCTCCAAGCGGGGGTATTACGTGGTGCTGCCGCCCCGTAAACGGCGGGGGGCGCTGATCGAGCGGTTTGTGGATTGGCTGGAGCAGGAGCGCACTACCTGAAGTTCAGATGCTCGCCGCGATGCAGATCCAGCTCCAGCATATCGGCCATCCCTGCTGCGACTCTCTCAAGATCTGCCAAGGCAGCTGGAGCATTGATCACCGTCCAGTGCAACGCACTGCGCTGCAGCACATCCACTACCCGGTCCACGCTCTCACGCTCCTCGTCGGTGTGCTTGCCCGGCGCATCCAGCACATCGAAATCGCCCACCAGCAACACCCGGCGTATAGTCGTGCGAGACAACCCAGCCACCAGCGCCTCGGCCATCTGCCCTTGTCCGGCCAGCTCACCCGACAACAGCGCAACCACCGCCGAGCCACCTGCCGCGCTCTGCTCCGCCTGGTCGGCATCGCCCAACCCGCCTATCTTGAAATGCAGGCCCGGGCGCGGGGCATGGCGGTTGAGGTCGTCGACCACGGCCGTGACTTCGTGCTGGCGCGACAGCATCTCGGCAATCAGAGCACTGCCCAGGCTGTTTTCAGCCCCGAACAGCACCAGCTTGAATACTGGGGTTTCGGCATTTTTCACCGCATCGCTCCCTTTGCAGGTGGGTGATGGTTGGACCGCAATCAGGAGACATCGTGCAGAGGATCAAGGGTTACCACGCCCATATTTACTACGACGCATCGACCATGGAACAGGCGCGGGAATTGTGCGAGGAAGCGACGCGGCTGTTTCCCGTGACCATGGGGCGCATGCACCAGAAACCAGTCGGGCCGCATCCGGATTGGAGCTGCCAGTTGGCGTTCGGGCCGGAGGTGGTAGGGGTGGTGTTGCCGTGGTTGGCGTTGTATCGCAAGGGGCTAGTGGTGTTTTTGCACCCGGAGACGGGGGATGAGCTGGCGGATCACCGGGATCATGCGATCTGGATGGGGGCTGTGAGGCCGTTGAAGCTGTCGATTTTTGGTGGCTGAGCGGCCCTCTTCGCGGGCAAGCCCGCTCCCACAGTTATGCACAACCCTCAAGAGCGGCACTGAACGTGTGGGAGCGGGCTTGCCCGCGAATCAGGCGACGCGGATCAGCGTCGTGCGCTGCGCACACCTTCAGCCAGCGCCGAGCATAAGCCAAGCACATCGGCCACTGCCTGGTCGGCATCTTTGGCCTGGGCGATCTTGTCGACCAGCGCCGAACCCACCACTACGCCGTCAGCCAAGCGCGCAATTGCCGCAGCCTGCTCCGGCGTGCGAATGCCGAAACCAACGCTGATCGGCAGGTCGGTATGCCGACGCAGGCGGGCAATGGCCTCGGTCACGTGTTCGGTGGTGGCGGAACCCGCACCGGTCACACCGGCCACCGATACGTAGTAGACGAACCCAGAGCTGCGCTCCAGCACACGCGGCAGGCGCGCATCGTCGGTGGTCGGGGTGGTCAGGCGGATGAAGTCGATGCCTGCGGCCTGGGCTGGGGTGGCGAGCTCGGCGTCGTGCTCTGGCGGCAGGTCGACGATGATCAGGCCATCGACACCCGCTTCCTTCGCTTCGGCGACGAACTTCTCCACGCCAAAGCGGTGGATCGGGTTGTAGTAGCCCATCAGCACGATCGGCGTGGTGTGGTTATCCACACGGAATTCGCGGACCATCTGCAGGGTCTTGGCCAGGGTCTGGCCGGCTTCCAGGGCACGCAGGGTGGCCAGCTGGATGGCCACGCCGTCGGCCATCGGGTCGGTAAACGGCATGCCCAGCTCGATCACATCGGCGCCAGCTGCCGGCAGGCCCTTGAGGATCTGCAGCGAAGCGTCATAGCCAGGGTCGCCAGCGGTGACGAAGGTGACCAGCGCGGCGCGGCCTTCGGCTTTCAGATCGGCGAAGCGTTGTTCAAGACGGCTCATGCCTGTTTCTCCTGGGCGGCCATGTGGTTCATCACGGTTTGCATGTCTTTGTCGCCACGGCCGGACAGGCAGATGACCATCAGGTGGTCCTTGGGCAGGTTCGGCGCGCGCTTGATCGCCTCGGCCAGCGCGTGCGAGCTCTCCAGCGCCGGGATGATGCCTTCCAGGCGGCAGGTGGCGTGGAACGCGTCGAGGGCTTCGTCGTCGGTGATGCTGACGTATTCCACGCGCTTCACTTCATGCAGGTAGGCGTGTTCCGGGCCGATGCCTGGGTAGTCGAGGCCGGCGGAAATCGAGTGGGCGTCGGTGATCTGGCCGTCGTCGTCCTGCAGCAGGTAGGTACGGTTGCCGTGCAGCACGCCCGGTACGCCGCCGTTGAGGCTGGCCGCATGCTTGTCGGTGTGCACACCATGGCCGCCGGCTTCGACGCCGATGATCTTGACGCTTTCGTCTTCGAGGAAGTCGTGGAACAGGCCCATGGCATTGGAGCCGCCGCCTACGCAGGCGATCAGGCTATCGGGCAGGCGCCCTTCCTTCTCTTGCAGCTGGGCGCGGGTTTCCTTGCCGATGATCGACTGGAAGTCGCGGACCATCGCTGGGTACGGGTGCGGGCCGGCCACGGTGCCGATCAGGTAGAAGGTGTCGTCGACGTTGGTGACCCAGTCGCGCAGGGCCTCGTTCATGGCGTCCTTCAGCGTGCCGGTACCGGCAGTGACCGGGACGATCTCGGCGCCCAGCAGCTTCATGCGGAACACGTTGGCCTGCTGTCGCTCGATATCGGTGGCGCCCATGTAGATAACACAGGGCAGGCCGAAGCGCGCGGCGACGGTGGCGGTGGCCACGCCGTGCATGCCAGCACCGGTTTCGGCGATCAGGCGCTTCTTGCCCATGCGCTTGGCCAGTAGCACCTGGCCGATGCAGTTGTTCACCTTGTGCGCGCCGGTGTGATTCAGTTCTTCACGCTTGAAGAAGATCTTCGCGCCGCCGCAGTGCTCGGTCAGGCGTTCGGCGAAGTACAACGGGTTTGGGCGGCCGATGTAGTCGCGCTGGAAGTAGGCCAGTTCTTCGAGGAACTTGGGGTCGGCCTTGGCCGCTTCGTATTCGCGTGCCAGGTCCAGCACCAGTGGCATCAGGGTTTCGGCCACGTAGCGGCCGCCGAACGAGCCGAACAGGCCGTTGGCATCGGGGCCGGCGCGGTATTGGGACTGGGTCATGGGTCGCTCCAGAGCGTAATGAATGAGTGATGGGCTTTACTCTAACCACGGCAAGCCCGGTTGAAAACCGATAAGATTGCGCCAACCTGTCAGGAAATCTCACACGTCAAATGGCCCACGATCTCCCTCCTCTGAATGCCCTGCGGGCCTTCGAGGCGACTGCCCGACTCAATAGCGTCAGCCAGGCGGCGGAAGCGCTGCACGTCACGCATGGGGCGGTCAGCCGGCAGCTCAAGGTGCTTGAAGAGCATCTGGGCGTGGCGCTGTTCGTCAAGGACGGGCGTGGCATCAAACTCACAGATGCCGGTGTCAGGCTGCGTGATGCCAGCGGCGAAGCGTTCGACCGGCTGCGAGGTGTGTGTGCCGAGCTGAGCCGGGATGTCAGCGAGGCACCTTTCGTGCTGGGTTGCTCGGGGAGCCTGCTGGCGCGCTGGTTCATCCCCAGGCTTGGGCGTTTGAAGGCCGACCTGCCGGAACTGCGCCTGCACCTTTCGGCAGGTGAAGGCGACCTCGACCCGCGCCGGCCTGGTTTGGATGCGTTACTGGTGTATGCCGAACCACCTTGGCCTGCGGACATGCAGGTCCATGTATTGGCCGAGGAGCGCATCGGGCCTGTGCTCAGCCCGCATTTCGCCGGCTTTGAGCGGTTGCGTGGGGCTGCCGCCACCGCCCTGCTGGATGAGGCGCTGCTGCATACCACATCGCGTCCCCAGGCATGGCCAACCTGGGCTGATGATCAGGGGCTGACACCTTCCGCGTTGAAGTACGGCCAGGCTTTCGAGCATTTGTATTATCTGCTGGAGGCTGCAGTCGCAGGCCTGGGTGTCGCCATTGCGCCACAGCCGCTAGTAGCTGACGATTTGCGCGCCGGGCGCCTGAGCGCACCGTGGGGGTTCTCCCCTACCCCGGCAGCGCTGGCTTTGTGGGTGCCCCGGCGCGCCGCAGACGGGCGCGCCGAGCAGTTGGCGCAGTGGCTGCGCCGCGAGCTGGAACGGCAGGCAGGTTAGTTACGGCGGTATAACAGGTAGGCGGCCAGCAGGCCGAGGGCGCCAATGGCTACACCTGCGGTGGTCACCGGGTGTTCCTGAGCGTAATCACGGGTGGCGATGCCGGTCTCGCGGGTGCGGGTCTTCACTTCCTCGTAGGCATCACTGATCAGGCTGCGCGAGTGTTTCAGCGCACTTTCGGCGTTGCTGCGGATGGCCTTCACCGATTTCTGGGACTCCTCAGACGCGTCGTGCTTGAGGCTTTCCAAGGTTTTCAGCAGGCTTTCGATCTCTGCTTCCATGCTCTCCAGGGACGTTTTACGCAGCGAGTTGCGGTGCATGTTGACTCTCCTTTGCAGTATGGGCTGTAAAGATTGCGACTGCGCCGTGTGGGGAAAGTGCGATCGAACTTTCCCGTGGGGTGACGGCTCGCAGGTAAAACAGGCCTGCGCTGCTAGGCTCAATCTCACTGTCATCCAAGGAGAGCGCTCATGACCGATCATCACACTTACAAGAAGATCGAACTGGTAGGTTCTTCGCCCACCAGCATCGAAGAGGCGATCAACAATGCCCTGGCCGAAGCGGCCAAGAGCATCAAGCACCTGGAGTGGTTCGAAGTGGTCGATACCCGTGGCCACATCGAAGGCAACAAGGCGGCGCACTTTCAGGTGACGCTGAAGGTGGGCTTCCGTATCGCCAACAGCTGAAACATTTCCAGTTGGTAACGTCGGGCGTGATGGCGTTATACAGTCAAGGGGCGCCTTTGACGGCGCCCTTTCAATGTTCGTCTGATCAAGGAACGCGAGTGATGAAGAAAGTGATTCTGGCGATGGGCCTGATGACACTGGCTGGCGGCGCGCTGGCTGCGGGCAAACCTTGCGAAGAGCTCAAGGCGGAGATTGCCGCGAAGCTCGATGCCAAGGGTGTGAAGGGTTACACGCTGGAAGTGGTCAAGAAAGGCGAGCCGGCTGGCAAGGTCGTGGGTAGTTGTGAGGCTGGCAGCAAGGAAATTGTCTATCGCCGTAGTTAAGCGGCGGCCTTTTCGCGGCTAAATCCGCTCCCACAGAGCCCTGTAGGAGCGGATTCATCCGCGAAGAATTTCACTCGGTTTTCAAGGCCTGCGCCATCAATTCATACGACCGGACCCGGTCCGAATGCTCATATAGGTCGCAGGTAAAGATCAGCTCATCCGCTCCAGTCTGCTCCAGCAGCACTTCAACCTTGGCCCGCACCTTCTGCGGGCTGCCGATCATCGCCAGCCCCAGGAAGCTGGCCACCGTCTCCCGTTCATGCGGCAGCCACAGCCCGTCCATGCTGGCCACGGGTGGGCGTTGCATCAGGCTCTGCCCGCGAATCAGGGCCAGAATACGCTGGTACACCGAGGTGGCCAGGTACTCGGCCTGCTCGTCGGTGTCAGCCACCACCATGGGGATGCCCAGCATCACGTAGGGTTTGTCCAGCGTGGTGGACGGCTTGAAATGGTTGCGGTAAACGCGGATCGCCTCATGCATGAAGCGCGGTGCGAAATGCGAGGCAAACGCGTAGGGCATGCCGCGCATCCCGGCCAGCTGAGCGCTGAACAGGCTTGAACCGAGCAGCCACATGGGCACTTCAGTGTCGTGGCCGGGTACTGCGATCACTTTCTGATCATCGGTGCGCGGGCCCAGGTAGCGCGACAGCTCCTCAACATCGTCCGGGAAGTCGTCGGCGCTGCCCGAGCGCTCGCGGCGCAGGGCGTGGGCGGTCATCTGGTCGGAGCCCGGCGCACGGCCCAGGCCCAGGTCGATGCGCCCCGGATACAGGCTGGCCAGGGTGCCAAATTGTTCGGCGATCACCAGTGGCGCATGGTTGGGCAACATCACGCCACCGGAGCCGACCCGGATGGTCGAGGTGCCGCCAGCCAGGTAGCCGAGCAGTACCGAAGTCGCCGAGCTGGCGATGCCATCCATGTTGTGGTGTTCGGCGACCCAGAAACGGTTGTAGCCAAAGCGCTCGACGTGTTGCGCCAGGTCCAGCGAATTGCGCAGCGCTTGCGCGGGGCCGCCGTCGGCACGCACCGGCACCAGGTCGAGGGTGGAAATTTTCAGGTCACGCAGCTGCGTCATCGGAGCCTCCGCAAGAGTGAATGGCCGAAGGCCTTTTCATCTCTGTATGGGCACATTCGGTGGATTCAATGCTTGCTGTGCGATTGCGCTGAACTTGCTGTAGGTGGGTAGCCTCTGAACCCATAGGCAAGTAACCGTGTGACCAGGAGGCAACATGAAAAAGACAGCATCGGCGATCTGGCAAGGCGGCTTGAAGGACGGCAAGGGCCTGCTTTCGACCGAAAGCGGCGCGCTCAAGCAGAACCCCTACGGTTTCAACACGCGTTTCGAGGGCTCACCGGGGACCAACCCCGAAGAGCTGATCGGCGCTGCCCATGCCGGGTGTTTCTCGATGGCGCTGTCGATGATGCTCGGCGAGGCGGGGTTGACAGCTGACCGTATCGACACCATTGCCGAAGTGACCTTGGACAAGCAGCCGGACGGCTTCGCCATCACCGCCGTGCACCTGATTCTCAAGGCCAAGGTGCCAGGAGCGAGCCAGGAGCAGTTTCTTGAGATTGCCAACAAGGCCAAGGCCGGTTGCCCAGTGTCCAAGGTGCTGAACGCGAAGATCAGTCTGGATGCAACGCTGGTGGGCTAAGCGGCGCAACAGGGGCGGTTTGCTGTAGTCTAAACAGCGTCGGCAGCGCTGCTGCCCTTCCAGGAGCCGTTCCATGATCCGCGTAGCAATCGCCGTGCTGGCGTCTCTGCTGGCCACTTCTGCACTGGCGGCGGTCAAACCGTGCGAGGAACTGAAAGCCGAGATCGAAGCCAAGATCCAGGCCCAGGGTGTTCAGTCGTACACCTTGGAGATCGTGCCAAACAGCGAGGTCAAGGATCAGAACATGATCGTCGGCAGCTGTGATGGCGGGACCAAGAAGATCATTTACCAGAAGAATGGTCGTTAAAAGCTGAGGGCCGCGCTGCGGCCCTCAGGCATTCAGGGAATGCAGAACACGTTGCTCGGTTCGTTGACCACCACCTTGCGGCTGGCGTCGTACAACAGAACCTGCGGCTGCATCGCGGGGGCCCGCGCCTCCAGACGATAGCGTTCGCCGGCCTTGAAACCGTCATAGCGCACGGTCAGGTAGCAGATGCGATCACGTGGCTCGGTCATCATGCCACCGCCGTAGAACTCATAATCGAAACGCACCACCAACTCGTGCTTGCCAGGCGTTACCTGGAAATAGCGGCCGTCCTCAAGGCGCTGACCATCGAGTTTGTCGGCCATGATCACGCGGCCGGGGGTGGTGGTGTAGAGGTCGATCCAGGCCTGTTTTGCGTCGACGGGGGGCAAGGGGCTGGCGCAACCCCCCAGTGCACTGAGGGCCATCAGCATCATGGGCTGGCGCATGGTGAAACTCCCACTTGCGATTTACATACCCAAGCATAGCGCCGTTTGCGCAGTTCAGGTGCGTTGGCAACCTGCTGGTAACCCTTGGCCGACCAGTTTTTGCTGGTGATCGTAGAGTTTGATCCATGGGCGGAAGCCAATACTGCCGGCCTGCAACTGATATCGCTGCCCGGCACTGAAATCCTTGAAGGTCAGGTTGAGCTGGCAATCGCGCCACAACGGCTCGTTGACCGGGCCGATATTGCTGGGTGTGACCGGGAACTGGTAGCGCACGGTCAACTCGTGGCTGCCGGGTTGCACTTCGAAATAGCGAGTGTCTGCCCAATCGCGTTCGTCCACCTGGACGGCGTGCAGCGCGTTGTCATCTTGTGGGGCCAGGTCGACCCAGGCCTGATTCGGGTCGGGGTCTGGCAGGGTCGAACAGGCCGATACCAGTAACAACGAACCGGCGACGAACAGTGCACGCATGGCGAAACTCCCCCTTGGCGAGATAGTCTTGGAGCGTCGGCCGTGAGCGAGTTGGATTGCCCAAGATGGTGTGGTTTTTTCTTTTGAAGCGCTCAGGCCCTGGGCCACTCGACCGTGTTTTCAGGGGGTTGGTTCCCGTGCTGGGTGCCTTTCTGCTGAACGGTTGCACAAGCGTCGGCTATTACGCCCAGTTGGGCGAAGGTCAGTGGCAGTTGCTGCGCGCGCGCCAACCTGTGGAAAAGGTGCTCGCCGACCCCGCCAGCAGCCCTCAATTACGCGCCCGCTTGCAACACGCGGAACAGGCGCGGGTGTTCGCCAGCGCGCAGTTGAAGCTGCCGGATAACGATAGCTACCGGGTGTATGCCGACCTGGGGCGGCCTTATGTGGTGTGGAACGTGTTCGCCACGCCGGAGCTGTCGCTGCAGCCGGTGACGCATTGCTTCCCCATCGCCGGGTGCGTGGCCTACCGCGGTTACTACCGCCAGGGCGCCGCGCGCGGCGCCGCAGCGCTGATGCGCGAGCAAGGCATGGATGTTTATGTGGGCGGGGTCGAAGCCTACTCGACGCTGGGCTGGTTCGATGACCCGATCCTCTCGTCGATGGTCGCCTGGGGGGACGAGCGCCTGGCCACGCTGATATTCCATGAGCTGGCGCATCAGCGCTTTTATGTGCAGGACGATACCGAGTTCAACGAGTCGTTTGCCAGCTTCGTCGAACAGGAGGGGACGCGGCAATGGCGCGTGGCGCGTGGGCTTGCAGCGGATCAAGGGGATCAGGGCCAGCAGCGCGAGCAGTTCATCCGCTTGGTGCTGGCCAGTCGCGAGCGGCTGCAGGCGATCTATGTCGGGCCACTGGATGATGCGCACAAGCGGATGGCCAAACAGGCCGAGTTCGAGCGATTGCGGCGCGAGTATCGGCAGGTGCGTGACAGCGAGTGGGCGGGGGATAAGCGTTATGACGCCTGGATGTACGGGCCGATGAGCAATGCCAAGCTGTTGCCGTTTGGGCTGTATGACCAGTGGGTGCCGGCGTTTGCGGCGGTGTTTCGTGAGGTTGGTGGGGATTGGGTGCGGTTTTATGAGCGGGTTGAAATGTTGGGGCGGTTACCGGCTGCAGAGCGCAAGGCGGCGTTGGTCCGGTTGTTGGCGAGTCAGTGAGAACCTGGGGCCACTGCGCGGCCCATCGCGGATGAATCCGCTCCTACGGGCTGGCGCTGCACCTGTAGGAGCGGATTCATCCGCGATGGGCTGCGAAGCAGCCCCATGGGCATCAGGCCTTGATAAATGCCTGATGCATCTCAGCCAAGGTCGCAAAGTGAAATTCCGGCGTATGCGCCTTCAATTCTTCATCACTCCCAAACCCATACCCCACCGCCACCGCCTGCAGCCCATTGTTGCGCGCGCCGATCAGGTCATGCTTGCGATCGCCGATCATCAGCGTCTGCGCCGGATCCAGCCCTTCCTCATCCAGCAGGTAACGAATCAGCTCGACCTTGTTGGTGCGGGTACCATCCAGCTCGCTGCCGTAGATCACCTTGAAGTGATGGTCGAAAGCGAAATGCCGGGCAATCTCGCGGGCAAACTCCCACGGCTTGGACGTCGCTATGTACAGGGTACGACCTTGGCCATTCAGGGCCTCGAGCAATTCCGGCACCCCTTCGAACACCAGGTTTTCGTACAGCCCGGTGACGCGGAAACGCTCGCGGTAGAAATTCACCGCCTCCCACGCCTTGGCCTCATCGAAGCTGTAGTGCTGCATGAAGGCCTGCAGCAGGGGTGGGCCGATGAAGTGTTCCAGGCGCGCCAGGTCCGGTTCGTCGATACCCAGCTTGGCCAGGGCGTACTGGATCGAACGGGTAATGCCCAGGCGCGGGTCGGTCAGGGTGCCGTCGAGGTCGAAAAGGATGTTCTGCTGGTGCATGGAGGTCTCGGTAGTCAGGTTCATTCCGGGCGGTCGTAGCCTTCGGCCAGGTGCTGGTCCTTGAGCTTCACGTAGTTGCCGGCGCTGTAGGGGAAAAAGGCGCGCTCCTTGTCGGTCAGTGGCCGGGCCTGTTTCACCGGGCTGCCGACGTACAGGTAGCCGCTCTCCAGGCGCTTGCCGGGCGGTACCAGGCTGCCAGCGCCAATGATCACTTCGTCTTCGACGATGGCGCCGTCCATGATCGTGCTGCCCATGCCGACCAGGATGCGGTTGCCCAGGGTACAGCCATGCAGCATGACTTTGTGACCAATGGTTACTTCGTCGCCGATGATCAGCGGAAAACCGTCGGGATTGAACGGGCCGGCATGGGTGATGTGCAGCACGCTGGCGTCCTGCACGCTGGTGCGCGCGCCGATGCGGATGCGGTGCATGTCGCCGCGGATCACCGTCAGCGGCCACACCGAGCTGTCTTCACCGATCTCCACGTCGCCCAGCACTACCGCCGAACGGTCGACGAAGGCCCGCAGTCCAACTTTCGGAGTGTGTTGCTGGAAGCTTCGGATGGCCATGATAGGGTCTCTCATCTGTGCCGATAGGCAGGCTGCCTGCTGCGGTCGGCGTCGATTGTAATTAAGATGGGCCAGTGTTTCTTCTGCCAAGGTAGCCAAACCGTGAGTGCGAACAACCCACTTCTGCAGTCCTATGATCTGCCACCCTTCTCGGCGATCCGTGCCGAACACGTGCTGCCGGCGATCGAAGCGATCCTGGCCGACAACCGCAAAGCCATTGCCGAGATCCTCGAAAAGCAAGGCAAGAACCCCACCTGGGCCGGCCTGGTGCTGGCCATGGACGAACTCAATGACCGCCTGGGCGCCGCCTGGAGCCCGGTCAGCCACCTCAATGCGGTGTGCAACAGCAAAGAGCTGCGCGAGGCCTATGAGTCCTGCCTGCCGGCCCTGAGTGCCTACTCTACCGAACTGGGCCAGAACCGAGCGCTGTTCGAAGCCTATCAGGCTTTGATCAACAGCCCGGAAGCCGCAGGCTTCGACGTGGCCCAGAAAACCATCCTCGAACACGCCCTGCGTGACTTCCGCCTGTCGGGTATCGACCTGCCGGCCGACCAGCAGCAGCGTTACGCTGAAGTGCAGAGCAAGCTCAGCGAACTGGGCAGCCGCTTCTCCAACCAGCTGCTCGACGCCACCCAGGCCTGGACCAAGCACGTGACCGACGAGGCCGCGCTGGCCGGCCTGACCGATTCGGCCAAGGCGCAGATGGCTGCCGCCGCCCAGGCCAAGGGCCTCGACGGCTGGCTGATCACCCTGGAATTTCCCAGCTACTACGCGGTGATGACCTACGCCAGCGACCGCGCCCTGCGCGAAGAACTGTACGCCGCATACTGCACCCGCGCCTCGGACCAAGGCCCGAATGCCGGCCAGTTCGACAACGGCCCGGTGATGCGCGAGATCCTCGACCTGCGTCAGGAGCTGGCCGGCCTGCTGGGCTACAAGAACTACGCCGAACTGAGCCTGGCGACCAAGATGGCCGAGTCCAGCGACCAGGTGCTGAGCTTCCTGCGCGACCTGGCCAAGCGTTCCAAGCCATTCGCCGCCCAGGACCTGGAGCAGCTCAAGGCCTACGCCGCCGAGCAAGGCTGCGCCGAGCTGGCCAGCTGGGACGCGGGTTACTTCGGCGAGAAGCTGCGCGAGCAACGCTACAGCGTGTCGCAGGAAACCCTGCGCGCCTACTTCCCGATCGACAAGGTGCTGTCCGGCCTGTTCGGCATCGTCCAGCGCCTGTACGGCATCGAAATCGCCGAACTCAAGGGCTTCGACAGCTGGCACCCGGACGTGCGCCTGTTCGAGATCAAGGAAAACGGCCAGCACGTTGGCCGCTTCTTCTTCGACCTCTACGCCCGCGCCAACAAGCGTGGCGGCGCCTGGATGGACGGCGCTCGCGACCGTCGCCGCACCGCCGTCGGCGAGCTGCAGAGCCCGGTGGCCAACCTGGTGTGCAACTTCACCCCGGCCGCCCCTGGCAAGCCTGCGCTGCTGACCCACGATGAGGTCACCACCCTGTTCCACGAATTCGGCCACGGCCTGCACCACCTGCTGACCCGCATCGAGCATGCCGGCGTATCCGGCATCAACGGTGTGGCCTGGGATGCGGTCGAGCTGCCGAGCCAGTTCATGGAAAACTGGTGCTGGGAGCCGGAAGGCCTGGCGCTGATCTCCGGCCACTATGAAACCGCTGCTGCCCTGCCCCAGGACCTGCTGGACAAGATGCTGGCAGCGAAGAATTTCCAGTCCGGCATGATGATGGTGCGCCAACTGGAGTTCTCGCTGTTCGACTTCGAGCTGCACGCCAGTCATGGCGATGGCCGCAGCGTGCTGCAGGTGCTCGAAGGCGTGCGCGACGAGGTGTCGGTCATGCGCCCGCCGGCGTACAACCGCTTCCCCAACAGCTTTGCGCACATCTTCGCTGGCGGTTACGCGGCGGGCTACTACAGCTATAAATGGGCCGAAGTGCTGTCGGCCGATGCCTTCTCGCGCTTTGAAGAAGAAGGCGTGCTCAACGCCGAAACCGGCCGCGCCTTCCGCGAGGCGATCCTGGCCCGGGGCGGTTCGCGTGAGCCGATGGTGCTGTTCGTCGACTTCCGTGGCCGTGAGCCTTCCATCGATGCATTGCTGCGCCACTGCGGGCTGAGCGAGGACGCGGCGGCATGAGCGAGGTAGCTGTGAACAAGACCAAGAAGCGCTTCATCGCCGGGGCGGTCTGCCCGGCGTGCAGCGAGCCGGACAAGCTGATGATGTGGAACGAAGACGACGTGCCGCACCGCGAGTGCGTGGCCTGCGGCTTCACCGACACCCTGAATGAACAGGGCCTGTCGGTGCCCAAGGAGCTGGGTACCCGGGTCAACCACCTGGCACCCAAGGCGGCGCCGGCCAAGGTTCAGACCGTGCAGTTCTTCCCCAATCCGAAGCTGAAGAAACCCTCTGAGTAAGGCTTGCCCTGACCGGAGGCGCTGGTAACGAATGGGCAATCCCGATACTGTATATGAATACAGTATCGGGGTGAGCCATGAATCCTCCAGCAGCGCAAAAAGGCCGTGGCACGGCGCACAATCCTCATAACCGCTTCGCCCCGAGCCATTCGGTGGCAGAGGATGACGGTTGGTATCAGGAAGTGCCGCTGACTCAAGGCACTGAGGTCAGGATCGAGACCGCCAAGTCGGTCATCAGCCGCAACACTTCGCCCGACCTGCCGTTCGACCGTTCCATCAATCCTTATCGAGGCTGCGAGCATGGCTGCATCTACTGCTATGCGCGCCCTTCCCACGCCTACTGGGACTTGTCCCCGGGCCTTGATTTCGAAACCAAGCTGATCGCCAAGACCAATGCCGCCGAAGTGCTCGAACAGCAACTCAGCAAGCCAGGCTACGTCTGCGCACCGATCAACCTTGGGTCCAACACCGACCCTTACCAGCCGATCGAGCGCGAGCAGCAGTTGACCCGGCGCTTGTTGGAGGTGCTGCTGCGTTTTCGCCATCCGGTGACCATCGTCACCAAAGGCTCGCTGGTGCTGCGCGATCTCGATCTATTGGCCGAGATGGCCAGCCAGCGGCTGGCGCGGGTGATGATCAGCCTGACCACACTGGACGACGACCTCAAGCGCGTGCTGGAGCCCCGTGCGGCATCGCCCAGGGCGCGGTTGCGGGCGATCCGCGTGCTGCGCGAGGCGGGGGTGCCGGTGGGTGTGTTGTGTTCGCCGATGATTCCCATGATCAACGACAGCGAACTGGAGCGCCTGCTCGAAGCCGCCAAAGAAGCAGGCGCACAGAGTGCGGCCTACATGATGCTGCGCCTGCCGCTGGAAGTGGCGCCGCTGTTCGAGCAGTGGCTGCAGGACCACTACCCGCAACGCGCCAGCCATGTCTTGAGCCTGATTCGCCAAAGCCGAGGTGGCGAGTTGTATGACAGCCGTTTCGGTGCGCGAATGCGCGGTGAGGGGGTGTTCGCCGAGCTGCTGGCGCAGCGCTTTGCCAAGGCCATGCGGCGGCTGGAGTTCGCAGGGCGGGAAGCACAGGCATTGGATTGTTCCGCGTTCTGCCCGCCAGGCGGTCAGATGGCATTGTTTTGATACCTCAGTGCAACTAATCCAAGTGCATAATTTCATGCGGGGGTCTTGGCAGTTGATGTTTTTTTGCTATTATTCAGATCCCGCCTTTACTGTCTGGAACGCCCGTTCTAGAGCCTCCGAATTAAGCTTCAGTTAAGTTTTCCCCGCTAGCGTAGAAATCCAGTCAGCGAAGACTGTGATTATTTACCCGTGTGCGTCATCTAAATCTGCGCATAGCCAGAATCTTTCACCGGTAAAATGGATTTACCTACACACCGTCAAGAGGATGAATCATGCCCGTCAAGGACCCATCCAAGGTCGTTCCGCAGGTCCCTGCTGAGAGCGCCGATGCCGCCCTCAAGCACATCGTCGACGGCTTCCTGCGTTTTCACCATGACGTCTTCCCCGAGCAGCAAGAGCTGTTCAAGAAGCTCGCCACCGCGCAAACGCCGCGCGCCATGTTCATCACCTGTGCCGACTCGCGGATCGTCCCCGAGCTGATCACCCAGAGCTCGCCAGGCGACCTGTTCGTGACCCGCAACGTCGGTAACGTGGTCCCGCCCTACGGCCAGATGAACGGCGGCGTATCCAGCGCCATCGAGTACGCTGTTTCCGCGTTGGGCGTGCACCACATCATCATCTGCGGCCACTCCGACTGTGGCGCCATGCGTGCGGTGCTCAACCCGCAATCGCTGACCAAGATGCCGACCGTTTCCGCCTGGTTGCGTCACGCCGAAGTGGCCCGCACCGTGGTCGAGAACAACTGCAACTGTGGCAGTGAGCATGAAACCATGCAGGTGCTGACCCGCGAGAACGTCATCGCCCAGCTGCACCACCTGCGCACCCACCCGTCGGTGGCATCGCGCCTGGCGGCTGGCGAGCTGTACATCCATGGTTGGGTCTACGACATCGAGACCAGCAAGATCGAAGCCTACGACGCCGCCAGCGACAGCTTCATGCCTTTGGCAGCAGGTGAGCCGATCCCCTGCGCCACCCCGAGAGGCCGCTACTAAGCGACCCGTCCAGCGCTAGAACCTTGATAGCCGGCTGCACCCGTTAGGGGTGTGGCGCGGCCTTCTGCTGCCTTGAATTCCCTGATTGCCCTGCCGGCGTGCGCGCTGGCGGCCCGCGCCTGCGCGTTCGTCAGGGGCCACGTGCCCACGGCCAGAGGAATGGCCGTGTGACTTTTGAAAGGAGAAACACGGTGAACATGACACAGTTGAAAGCGGCCCTGCCGCGTGAGTTGTTGGCGTCAGTGGTGGTGTTCCTGGTAGCCCTGCCGTTGTGCATGGGCATCGCGATCGCCTCGGGCATGCCGCCGGCCAAGGGGCTGATCACCGGCATCATCGGCGGCATCGTGGTGGGCTTTCTGGCGGGCTCGCCGCTGCAGGTCAGCGGCCCGGCCGCCGGCTTGGCGGTGCTGGTGTTCGAACTGGTGCGCCAGCATGGCGTGGCCATGCTCGGGCCGATCCTGCTGCTGGCGGGGCTGCTGCAATTGCTGGCTGGGCGCCTGCGCCTGGGCTGCTGGTTCCGGGTGACGGCGCCGGCCGTGGTGTACGGCATGTTGGCCGGCATTGGCGTGCTGATCGTGCTGTCACAGGTGCACGTGATGTTCGACAGCGCACCGCAACCGTCCGGCCTGCAGAACCTGCTGGAGTTCCCCGCGACCGTGGCCGGAGCCTTGCCGCTGGAAAGCGCAGGCTCGGGCTGGCAAGCCGGTGCGCTCGGCTTGGGTACCATTTTCATCATGTGGGCCTGGGAGCGCCTGAAACCACAAAAGCTGCGCTTCGTGCCGGGGGCTTTGTTGGGTGTGGGGGCGATGACGCTCATCAGCATGTGGTTGGTACTGCCGGTGAACCGTGTACAGGTGCCAGCTGACCTTTCCCAGGCGATCGACTGGATCCGCCCGGACGACCTGATGAAGCTGGCCGACCCTACCCTGCTGGTGGCCGCCTTCGCCCTGGCCTTCATCGCCAGCGCCGAAACCTTGCTGTCAGCCGCTGCCGTAGACCGCATGCACAGCGGCCAGCGCTCGGACTTCGACCGCGAACTGTCGGCCCAGGGCATCGGCAACATGCTGTGCGGTGTGCTGGGCGCTTTGCCAATGACCGGCGTCATCGTGCGCAGCTCGGCCAACGTGCAGGCCGGTGCGCAGACTCGCGCTTCGGCCATCCTGCATGGCCTGTGGCTGCTGGCGTTCGTCGTGGTGTTGAGCAGCGTGTTGCAGCAGATTCCGGTGGCGAGCCTGGCGGGTGTGCTGGTGTACACCGGTATCAAGCTGGTGGACTTCAAGGCGTTTCGTGGGTTGGGCCGCTATGGCCGCATGCCGATGTTCACCTATGCGGCGACTGCCCTGGCGATCATCTTCACCGATCTGCTGACCGGTGTGCTGCTGGGCTTCGCCCTGACCCTGCTGAAGCTGGCGTTCAAGGCGGCGCGGCTGAAGATCAACCTGGTGGATCTGGAAAAAAAGGGGCACATGGAGCTGCGCCTGAGCGGCGCGGCGACCTTCCTCAAGGTGCCGGCGCTGACCCAGGTGCTTGAGACTGTGCCGGCGGGGACCAAGCTGCATGTGCCGCTGGGCAACCTGAGTTACATCGACCATTCATGCCTGGAGCTGCTGGAGGACTGGGGGCGGAGCAATGCGGCGCATGGCTCGCGGCTGCTGATCGAGCAGCGGCGATTGAAGCGGCGGATCGAGGGGCGGATGCGTACGACGGCGGGCGTGGGTGCTTGACTTCTTCGCGGCTGAAGCCGCTCCTACAGGGACCGTGCAATCCCTGTAGGAGCGGCTTCAGCCGCGAGAGGCCGGAACAGGCAACCTCAGGCCGGCTGACCCAACTCCACACCCAGTTGACGCGACAGGCACGGCCAGCGTTTCCACGCCGCACCAGTCGCGGGGCTGCTCAAGGTCTCGCGATAGGCTTCAACCGATTCTTTGGCAAAGCTCGCGTCATCGAGCATCTCATCCACCGAATGGTGCACCACCTCATCCAGCTGATTGGCGAACTCCTCGCCAATCAGCTGATGGGCAATCAGGTTCGCCATCGTGGTATCGAACGGTATCAGCGGCTGTTGGAAATGCCGGATATACAGATCGTTCACCTCCTCCACCAACCGATGCGCCAGGTAGGCCTCATCCAGCAGGCAATCCACGCCCACATGCCCCGCCATGACCTCGGGCGGCTGCAGGAAATAGGCTTCGGCAATCTTCAACACCGGTTTGATCTGCGACTCGATCCCGGCTTCGACCGCCACTTCATGGGCAGCCTCCAGCAATTCCGGAACCTGTTCGATGTAAGCGCTGACGAAGCGCGCCAAAGTACCCTGGGCGTCCTGCTCAGGCAGTTGGATCGAGGGGTGTAGGTGTGGCAGTTGGGCCTCGAGACGCGCTTTCAGTTGGCCAGTACGGCTCTCGTGAACGTGGGCTTGGCTAATTTGCTCGCGTACAGCTGCGATGTTCATGACAACTCCAGGGACAATACGTTTCAAACGGAAGACACTAAATTAGCTCGGTATACAGAATACCTAAGACGCATTTGTTATAAGCCCCGCAAACGTGTGCGCTCTTGGCTATATATTGGCGCCATTATTGTGCCACACCCTCTCTAGACTGGGCTTTTCGCGGCATTGGATGAATTCGTGAAGTTCATTTCACCCGCGCCGTTGCGTGCCATTGGTCGCTGTCTATACTCCGCTTGAACGTGATTCGTTGATGAGGCCCGACTGCTTTCGCAGGGGCTCGGTCGTCGAAGCCAGGCAGTCTTGACCGCCGTTCCCTCTTGCCGCAGGCCACGCCTCCGGGACTACAAGAACTAGAAGGGGAACCCGCAATGATGCGACATCCACATGTCTGGATGGGCCTCCTGTTGTGGACGGTTTTCGGTCAGGCCAACGCCGCCTGGACCGTGAACATGGCGCCGGGGGCGACGGAAGTCTCCAACGCCGTGTTCGACCTGCACATGACCATCTTCTGGATCTGCGTGATCATCGGCATCGTGGTGTTCGGCGCGATGTTCTGGTCCATGGTCATCCACCGCCGCTCCACCGGCCAACAGGCCGCGCATTTCCACGAGCATACCTGGGTGGAAATCATGTGGACCGTGGTTCCTTTCCTGATCCTGGTGGTCATGGCCATCCCGGCCACCAAGACCCTGATCGACATCTACGACGCCAGCGAGTCGGACATCGACATCCAGGTCACGGGCTACCAGTGGAAGTGGCACTACAAATACCTGGGCCAGGACGTGGAGTTCTTCAGCAACCTGGCCACCCCCGCCGACCAGATCCACAACAAGGCGCCCAAGGACGAGCACTACCTGCTTGAAGTCGACCAGCCGCTGGTGCTGCCGGTGGGCGCGAAAGTGCGCTTCCTGGTCACCGCCGCCGACGTCATCCATTCCTGGTGGGTACCGGCTTTTGCGGTCAAGCGCGACGCCATCCCAGGCTTCGTCAACGAAGCCTGGACGCGCATCGAGAAACCCGGCATCTACCGTGGCCAGTGCACCGAGCTGTGCGGCAAGGACCACGGTTTCATGCCGGTGGTGGTCGAGGTCAAATCCAAGGCCGACTACGAAACCTGGCTTGGCGAGCGCAAGGCCGAAGCGGCCAAGCTCAAGGAGCTGACCAGCAAGGAATGGACCCTCGAAGAGCTGGTCGAGCGCGGCGACAAGGTTTACCACACCACCTGCGTGGCCTGTCACCAGGCCGAAGGCCAGGGCCTGCCGCCGATGTTCCCGGCACTCAAGGGCTCGAAGATCGCCACGGGGCCGAAGGAAGCTCACCTGGGCATCGTCTTCCACGGCAAGCCCGGCACCGCCATGGCCGCGTTCGGCAAGCAGCTCTCGGAAGTCGATATCGCTGCCGTGGTCACCTACGAGCGCAACGCCTGGGGCAACAACAAGGGCGACATGGTCACACCGAAGGACGTGCTGGCGCTCAAACAGGCCGAAGCGCAATGAACCTCGCAGGAGACAGGACATGAGTGCAGTCATCGACGACCACGCCCACGGCCATGACCACGCGCATGGCCCCGCCAAGGGCCTGATGCGCTGGGTGCTGACCACCAACCACAAGGACATCGGCACGATGTACCTGTGGTTCAGCTTCATCATGTTCCTGCTCGGCGGCTCGTTCGCCATGGTGATCCGCGCCGAGCTGTTCCAACCGGGCCTGCAGATCGTGGAGCCTGCGTTCTTCAACCAGATGACCACCATGCACGGCTTGATCATGGTGTTCGGTGCGGTGATGCCGGCCTTCGTCGGCCTGGCCAACTGGATGATCCCGCTGATGATCGGCGCGCCGGACATGGCTCTGCCGCGGATGAACAACTTCAGCTTCTGGCTGTTGCCGGCGGCGTTCCTGCTGCTGGTCTCGACCCTCTTCAGCCCAGGCGGCGGGCCGAACTTCGGCTGGACCTTTTACGCGCCGCTGTCGACCACCTACGCGCCGGCCAGCGTGACCTTCTTCATCTTTGCCATCCACCTGATGGGCGTCAGCTCGATCATGGGCGCGATCAACGTCATCGCCACCATCCTCAACCTGCGCGCACCCGGCATGACCCTGATGAAAATGCCGCTGTTCGTCTGGACCTGGCTGATCACCGCGTTCCTGCTGATCGCGGTGATGCCGGTGCTGGCCGGGGTGGTGACCATGATGCTGATGGACATCCACTTCGGCACCAGCTTCTTCAGCGCCGCCGGTGGCGGTGACCCGGTGCTGTTCCAGCACGTGTTCTGGTTCTTCGGCCACCCCGAGGTGTACATCATGATCCTGCCGGCCTTCGGTGCGGTCAGCTCGATCATCCCGGCGTTCTCGCGCAAGCCGCTGTTCGGCTACACCTCGATGGTCTACGCCACCGGCGCGATTGCCTTCCTGTCGTTCATCGTCTGGGCTCACCACATGTTCGTGGTCGGCATCCCGGTGGTGGGCGAGCTGTTCTTCATGTACGCGACCATGCTGATCGCCGTGCCCACCGGGGTGAAGGTGTTCAACTGGGTCAGCACCATGTGGGAAGGCTCGCTGACCTTCGAGACACCGATGCTGTTCGCCATCGCCTTCGTCATCCTGTTCACCATCGGCGGCTTCTCCGGCCTGATGCTGGCCATCGCCCCGGCCGACTTCCAGTACCACGACACCTACTTCGTGGTGGCGCACTTCCACTACGTGCTGGTGCCGGGGGCGATCTTCGGCATCTTCGCCTCGGCCTATTACTGGCTGCCGAAGTGGACCGGCCACATGTACGACGAAACCCTTGGCAAGCTGCACTTCTGGCTGTCGTTCATCGGCATGAACATGGCCTTCTTCCCCATGCACTTCGTCGGCCTGGCCGGCATGCCGCGACGCATTCCCGACTACAACCTGCAGTTCGCCGACTTCAACATGGTCTCGTCGATCGGCGCCTTCATGTTCGGCGCCACGCAGATCTTCTTCCTGTTCATCGTCATCAAGTGCATCCGTGGCGGCGCGCCGGCTCCGGCCAAACCTTGGGATGGCGCTGAAGGGCTGGAGTGGTCGATCCCGTCACCGGCGCCCTACCACACCTTCCAGACCCCACCGGAAGTGAAATAGGACAACGCCCATGACCGGCCAACCGCTCAAACGCCTGGTGCTGCGCCTGCTGATGCTGACGGTGGTGATGTTCGCCTTCGGCTTCGCCCTGGTGCCGATCTACGACGTGATGTGCAGGGCCTTCGGCATCAACGGCAAGACTGGCGGGCAGTACGAGGGCAGCCAGGTCAGTGACCCGACGCGTTCGGTGCGCGTGCAGTTCATGTCGACCAATGCCAGCGACATGGTCTGGGACTTCTACTCCACCGCCGACCAGCTTGAGGTCAACCCGGGTGCGGTCAACCAGATGATCTTCATCGCCCACAACCCGACTGACAGGCCGATGAGCGCCCAGGCCATCCCGAGCATTACCCCGGCGGAAGCTGCGGCGTATTTCCACAAGACCGAGTGCTTCTGCTTTACCCAGCAGGTGCTGCAGCCCGGCGAACGCATCGAGATGCCGGTGCGCTTCATCGTCGACCGCGACCTGCCGGCCGGCGTGAAGCACCTGACACTGGCCTACACCTTGTTCGACATCACCGCTCGCCACCCGCCGGTCGCGCATGTCGCGGCCCAGGGCGTTCAAGGCGCCCGTTAAGGGAAGGAGAACAGCAATGGCAAGTCATGAGCACTACTACGTACCGGCGCAGAGCAAGTGGCCGATCATCGCCACCATCGGCATGTTCATCACCGTGTACGGCCTGGGTACCTGGTTCAACGACATGAAGGCCGGCCACCCGGATTCCCACGGGCCACTGATCTTCTTCGTCGGGGCGTTGTTCCTGGCTTACATGCTGTTCGGCTGGTTTGGCGCGGTGGTCAAGGAAAGCCGCGCCGGGCTGTACAGCCCGCAACTGGACCGCTCGTTCCGCTGGGGCATGAGCTGGTTCATCTTCTCTGAAGTGATGTTCTTCATGGCCTTCTTTGGCGCGCTGTTCTACGTCCGGGTGTTGGCCGGGCCGTGGCTCGGGGGTGAGGGCGCCAAAGGCGTGGCGCATATGCTCTGGCCCAGTTTCGAATTCACCTGGCCATTGCTGCACACGCCCGACCCCAAGCTGTTCCCGCCGCCCAAGGAAGTCATCGACCCGTGGCATCTGCCGCTGATCAACACGATCCTGCTGGTGAGCTCCAGCGTGACCATCACCATCGCTCACCATGCGTTGCGTCGTGACCATCGCGGCCCGCTGAAGCTGTGGATGGCGCTGACCATCATCCTGGGCCTGAGCTTCATCGCGTTGCAGGCCTACGAGTATCACGAGGCTTACAACAAGCTGGGGCTGACGCTGGGGTCGGGGATCTATGGCGCGACCTTCTTCATGCTCACCGGCTTCCACGGCGCCCACGTGACGTTGGGCACCATCATCCTCATCGTCATGTTCGTGCGCATCCTGCGCGGGCACTTCAACCCCGACAAGCACTTCGGTTTCGAGGCGGCCAGCTGGTACTGGCACTTCGTCGATGTGGTGTGGGTGGGGCTGTTCATCTTTGTGTATGTGCTGTGATCAGAACGGAGCATGAGACACCAGTTGGCCACTGATGAAGCCATACGCCACCAGGCCGATGGTCAGTGTGGCGAGGGTCACGCGCACGGTCAGCGCCTTGAGCAGGCGGGTCGAGTTTTCATCGTCCTTGACCAGAAACACCAGGCCACTGAACAGGCTGGCAACCGTGGCCAACAGCATCAGGACAATCGCGGCCTTGAGCATGGCGGTAACTCCGGGGGGAAGCGGTGATGTGGATAAGTATAGCGAGGCGCCCGTGAGGCCGTTTCGCCCAGGCTGGATACCGACCCTGGTGGTGCTTGCGCTGCTGCCGGGGTTGATCGCGCTCGGCTGCTGGCAACTGGGCCGTGCCGACGAAAAGCGTGCGCTACTGGCGACCTATGCCGAGCGCAGCGTTGACGCCCCGCTTACCACCACCCAGCTGCAGCAAAACGACGACAGCGCCTTCCGCCGTGTGCACCTCTACGGCCGTTTCGATGCCGAGCACAGCCTGCTGCTGGACAACCGCATGCGCGACGGCCAGGCCGGCGTCGAGCTGCTGCAGCCCTTCCATGACCAGCCCAGCGGCCTGTGGCTGCTGGTCAACCGCGGTTGGTTGCCCTGGCCGGATCGCAGGGTGCCGGTAACCTTCGACACCCCGGCGCAGGCGTTGGCCCTGGATGCTTCGGTCTACGTGGCCCCGGGCAGCACCTTCCAGCTGCACCCCGACCCGGTCGGCGGCCAGTGGCCGCATCTGCTCACGGCCGTGAACCCGGCACAGCTCTGGCAACAGCTCGGGCGCGAAGGATTTGCCCATGAGCTTCGCCTGCAGCCTGGCCCTGCGACCTACCGCCTGGACTGGCCGGTAGTCGCCATGGGCCCGGAAAAGCACCTCGGCTACGCGGTGCAGTGGTTCGCCCTGGCCGCCGCGCTGGTGCTGCTCTACCTCTATTTCGGTTGGCACAACAAGAAGGAGAAACACCATGGCCGCCGCCACCACTCCACTGAACGTGCCTGAACGTCGCAAACCTAGAGCCCGCGGGCGTTTGCAGCTGATTTTGATTCTGCTGGTGGTGCTCGGCCCGATGATCCTGGCCACCAGCATGTACAAGCTTAAATTCTGGGTGCCGGAAGGCCGCAGCTACCACGGCACGATGATCGGCAACGGAGAAAGCCGCAGCGATATCGGCATCACTGGCGAGGATGCGCGCTGGCAGTTGCTGGTCAGTGCGCCTGAAGCTTGCGCCGAGGACTGCCAGCGGCTGGTGTACCTGGCGCGGCAGATCCAGGTTGGCCTGGGCCGCGACGCCAGCCGCGCCAGCCATGCCCTGGCCGCTGCCCAGCCGTTGAGCGCGGACTATCAAAGCTTGCTGGGGCGTGAGTACCCGCAGTTGCAACGCTACCCGCTGGATGCTCAACGCTATATCCAGAAGGTCGGCGAGCTCGCCCCGCACCTGTGGATCGTCGACCCGCACGGCAACCTAGTGCTGCGCTACGACGGCAAGGTCAACGGCAAGCAGGTGCTGGATGATCTGCGCCACCTGCTCAAGCTGTCCAACATCGGCTAGGAGCCTGCCATGGCCAGACCCGGATTTCGCCTCGCTGTGTTCGCCACCCTGCTGGCGCTGGTGGTCGTCCTGCTCGGTGCTTATACCCGCCTGACCCATGCCGGCCTGGGCTGCCCCGACTGGCCAGGCTGCTATGGCTTTATCAGCGTGCCGAAGACCGACGCGCAACTGGCCCATGCCGAACTGCACTTCCCCGAGCATCCGGTGGAGGAAGCCAAAGGCTGGGCTGAAATGGTCCACCGCTACTTTGCCGGGACGCTGGCGCTGGTGATTGCCCTGCTCGCGTTCCAGGCGGTCAAGCGTCATGCCCGCGATGGCCAGCCGTACCGCTTGCCGGTATTGCTGCTGGGCGTGGTGCTGGCGCAGGCGGCGTTCGGCATGTGGACAGTGACGCTGAAGCTGTGGCCACAGGTGGTCACCGCCCACCTGCTCGGGGGCTTCACCACCTTGAGCTTGCTGCTCCTGCTATCCCTGCGTCTATCGCGGGCCTTTGCGCCATTGCCGAAGTTGCCGCTGAGCCTGCGCCGGATCGCTGCGCTGGCGCTGTTGGTGGTGGTCGGCCAGATCGCGTTGGGCGGTTGGGTCAGCGCCAACTACGCGGCGGTTGCCTGCATCGACTTGCCTACCTGCCATGGCCAGTGGTGGCCGGCAGCGGATTTCAGCAACGGTTTCCACCTCACCCAACACGTTGGCCCCAACTACCTCGGCGGGCAGCTGGACAGCGATGCCCGCACCGCCATCCATATCAGCCACCGGCTGGGCGCCTTGCTGGTCACCTGTGTGCTGCTGATGCTCAGTTGGAAGCTGCACCGTTGTGGCTTGTCGGGCCTTGCAAGGTTGGTGTTGCTGGCCCTGGCGCTGCAGATCGGCCTGGGCATCAGCAACGTGCTGTTCCATCTGCCGCTGGCCGTGGCTGTGGCGCATAACGCTGGCGGCGCGCTGTTGCTGCTGAGCATGGTGCTGGTGAACTACCGCATCCGCGTGGTCGACAAGGTGCGCGTCGGCCACGGCTGGCGCCTGACCCCGGTTACCGGCGTCGGCGTATCCCATCACATGAGGAACGATTCGTGGCGACGCTTCTGACTGCCCAGCGTGCCGGCTGGCGCGATTACCTGGAGCTGACCAAGCCCAAGGTCGTGGTGCTGATGCTGATCACCTCGCTGGTGGGTATGTTCCTGGCGACCCGTGCCGGGGTGCCCTGGAGCGTGCTGCTGTTCGGCAACCTGGGCATCGCCCTGTGCGCGGGTGGCGCCGCGGTGGTCAACCATGTCGTTGACCGGCGTATCGATGCATTGATGGCACGCACCCACAAGCGGCCCATTGCCGAGGGGCGGGTCGAGCCGCTGCCGGCCCTGTTGTTTGCCTTCGCGCTGGCACTGCTGGGTATGGCTCTGCTGCTGGTGTTCACCAACGCGCTAACCGCCTGGCTGACACTGGCGTCCTTGCTCGGCTATGCGGTGCTCTACACCGGCTATCTCAAGCGTGCGACACCGCAGAACATCGTCATCGGCGGCTTGGCTGGAGCGGCCCCGCCGCTGCTTGGCTGGGTGGCGGTAAGCGGCCACATCAGCGCCGAGCCCCTGCTGCTGGTGCTGATCATCTTCGCCTGGACCCCGCCGCACTTCTGGGCTTTGGCCATCCACCGCAAAGAGGAGTACGCCAAGGCCGACATCCCGATGCTGCCGGTGACCCACGGCGAGCGCTACACCAAGCTGCACATCCTGCTCTACACCCTGATTTTGCTGGCGGTCACCTTGCTGCCCTATGCCATCCACATGAGCGGCCCGTTGTACCTGGCCTGTGCCCTCGCCCTGGGCCTGCGCTTCCTGCAATGGGCCTGGGTGTTGTACCGTGGCAGCCGGCCGCACGCGGCGATCGGCACGTTCAAGTACTCTATCGGCTACCTGTTCGCGCTGTTCATCGCGTTGCTTGTTGACCACTACCTGTTGCTGAACCTATGACCCGAACCCAGAAAACCGTCTTCATCCTCGTTGCCCTGGTCGCGTTGATCATGGGCCTGACCGTCAACAAAGTGCTTAACGGCCGTGACCAGCTCAACCCGACCGAGCTGATCGACGCCGGCATCATCCTGCTGCCGCAGAGCCGTACGGTCGCGGACGTGACCATGACCAACCAGGACGGCCAGCCGGTGCAGCTGGATGACCTGAAAGGCAAATGGTCGCTGCTGTTCTTCGGCTACACCTACTGCCCGGACATCTGCCCGACCACCCTGGCCCAGTTGCGCCAGGTGAAGAGCGAGCTGCCCAAGGACGCCGTGGACCGGCTGCAGGTGGTGTTGGTGAGTGTGGACCCGAATCGCGACACGCCGAATCAGCTCAAGCAGTACCTGGGCTATTTCGACAAGGATTTCGTCGGTGTGGCGGGGTCGATCGAGGATACCCAGAAACTGGCGAATGCCTTGAGCATTCCGTTCATTCCGGCGGATACCAGCAAGCCGGGGTATACCGTGGATCACAGCGGCAACCTGGCCATCGTCGGGCCGGATGGGCGTCAGCGCGGGTTCATTCGGGCGCCGTTCAACAATCAGAAGCTGGTGGCGCAGTTGCCGGGGCTGGTCAAGCGGGACTGATGCAGGCCTAAAAGCTTCGCGGGCTTGCCGAGACGTCGGACCGCCCGCGAAGAATTCAGTAGGGTCTAACGGCTCAGAACGCCGGTACTACAGCACCCTTGTACTTCTCGGTAATGAACTGCTTCACCTCAGGCGAGTGCAACGCCGCGGCCAGCTTCTTCATATCTTCCGAGTCCTTGTTGTCCGGGCGGGCAACCAGGATGTTCACATACGGCGAGTCGCTGCCTTCAATTGCCAGTGCGTCCTTTTCAGGATTCAGCTTGGCTTCCAGCGCGTAGTTGGTGTTGATCAGGGCCGCATCGACCTGGGTCAGCACGCGCGGGATGGTGGCTGCTTCCAGCTCACGGAACTTCACGTTCTTCGGGTTCTCGACAACATCCTTCACGGTCGACAGGATGTTCTTGTTGTCCTTGAGCTTGATCACGCCGGCCTTGTCCAGCAGCAACAGGGCACGGCCGCCGTTGGTGGCGTCGTTGGGGATGACCACGGTGGCGCCGGACGGCAGCTCGTCGAGCTTCTTGTGCTTGGTGGAGTACACGCCCAGCGGCTCGATGTGCACGCCGGCAACGCTGACCAGATTGGTGCCCTTGGCCTTGTTGAACTCATCCAGGTACGGCTGGTGCTGGAAGAAGTTGGCGTCCAGACGCTTCTCGGCAACCTGCACGTTCGGCTGGATGTAGTCGGTGAACTCTTTCACCTTGAGCGTCACGCCCTCTTTCTCCAACTGCGGTTTGACGAAGTTGAGAATCTCGGCGTGCGGCACCGGGGTGGCGGCGACGGTCAGGTCACCGGCGTGGGCCGAAAAGGCCGCGACGGCGGCAGCAACAGCAAGCAGCTTCTTCATTGATCACTCCTTGTGAGGGCCGCGACGGCCCCCGAACGGGTCGGCCAGGCCGACCCCATTGGGGTTACTTACGGGAAAAATGCACGACCAGTTTGTCGCCCACGCTTTGCAGGACTTGAACCAGCACCAGCAACAGCACCACGGTGACCACCATTACATCGGTCTGGAAACGCTGATAACCGAAGCGAATGGCCAGGTCGCCCAGGCCGCCCGCGCCGACCACACCGGCCATGGCGGTGTACGACACCAGGGTGATCGCGGTAACGGTAATGGCGGCGAAGATGCCCGGACGGGCTTCCGGCAGCAGCGCGTTGGTAATGATCTGGCGAGTCGTGGCGCCCATCGACTGGGTGGCTTCGATGATGCCGCGGTCCACTTCACGCAGGGCGGTTTCAACCAGGCGCGCGAAGAACGGCGTGGCGCCCACTACCAGCGGCGGGATGGCGCCAGCGACGCCCAGCGAGGTGCCGGTGATCAGCACGGTGATCGGGATCATCACGATCAGCAGGATGATGAACGGCAGCGAGCGCAGAATGTTGACGATCAGCGACAGCAGCGCATACACGCCCTTCTGCTCGAACATCTGCCGGGGGCCGCAGAGGAACAGCAGCACGCCCAGCGGCAGGCCCAGCAGCACGGTAAAGAACAGCGAGCCGAACAGCATGATCATGGTGTCGATGGTGGCCAGCCAGATTTCGGCCCAGTCGACGTTGGCGAAGAAATTCAGGGCGTCCATCAACGCAGTACCTCCATATGTACGTCAGCTGCCTTGAAGCGGGCGAACGCCGCTTCCATGTCACCGCCGATCAGGGCGAGGGTGAGCTGGCCATAGGGGACATCCTTGATGCGGTCGATGCGCCCGGCGAGGATGCTGTAGTCCACGCCGGTTTCGCGGGCCACGGTGCCCAGCAGCGGCGCGTAGGTGGCGTCGCCCTGGAAGGTCAGGCGCACGATGCGGCCCGGTACGTGGGCGAAGTCGTCGCGTTGCTCGCCTTCGTCGACCTGCTCGTCTTCCTGGACGAAGCGCTTGGTGGTCGGGTGCTGCGGGTGCAGGAACACCTCGGCCACCGAGCCTTGCTCGACGATCAGGCCGGCATCCATCACTGCCACGCGGTCGCAGACCCGGCGGATCACGTCCATCTCGTGGGTGATCAACACGATGGTCAGCTTCAGCTCACGGTTGATCTCTGCCAGCAATTGCAGGACCGACGCCGTGGTCTGCGGGTCGAGGGCGCTGGTGGCCTCGTCGCACAGCAGGATCTTCGGGTTGGTGGACAGGGCGCGGGCGATGCCGACGCGCTGCTTCTGGCCGCCGGACAACTGCGCCGGGTACTTCTTGGCGTGGTCTTGCAGGCCGACGCGGGCCAGCAGCTCGGTGACGCGCTTGTCGATCTGGCTGCGCGACAGCTCGCCGGCCAGGGTCAGCGGCAGGGCGACGTTGTCGGCGACGGTCTTGGAGGCCAGCAGGTTGAAGTGCTGGAAGATCATCCCGACCTGCTGGCGGAATCCGCGCAGCTGGGTGGCGTTGAAAGCGGTGACATCTTCGCCGTCGACGATGATCGTGCCACCGGAAGGCTCTTCCAGGCGGTTGATCAGGCGCAGCATGGTGCTTTTGCCGGCGCCGGAATGGCCGATCAGGCCGAACACCTGGCCGGCTTCGATGGTCAGGCTGGTCGGGTTCAGGGCGGGGATTTCCCTACCGGCGACGCGGTAGGTCTTGTGGACATGTTGGAACTCGATCACGTAGCGAACCTTGTGGGGCGCATGGAAATTGGGGTCAGCGGTAGGCTGGGGTGGCGCATTTTAGCCTTTTCCCATAGTTGTTCTTAGCATTTATTTCGTAATGGACCAATCCATCCGGCATAACGCGACAACTGGTAATCCTGATTGAACGCTCATCGAAGCCCTCCAGTCACTACAAGAACAAGCCCGAATGGGCACGCCTGAAGACTGATGAGGAGAGCCGAGATGCCCAGTAAAAAGACGGATGCGCCGAAGCAGAGCGAACTCGCCGGTACCGCAACCCCTGATCGTGCCAACACCAACACCAAGTTGCAGAGCCTCGAGAATGTGCGTAGCGATGCCACCGGCCAGGCGCTTCGAACCAATCAGGGCGTGCGCATTGCTGACAACCAGAACACCCTCAAGGCAGGTGATCGCGGGCCTTCGTTGCTCGAAGATTTCATCATGCGCGAGAAGATCACCCACTTCGACCATGAACGCATCCCTGAACGTATCGTCCATGCCCGCGGCACCGGGGCCCACGGTTTCTTCCAGAGTTATGGCAACCATGCCGAGTTGACCAAGGCCGGTTTCCTGCAGGATCCGGAGAAGATAACCCCAGTATTCGTACGCTTTTCCACGGTACAGGGGCCACGGGGGTCGGGTGACACCGTTCGTGATGTGCGCGGTTTTGCCGTCAAGTTCTATACCGATGAAGGCAATTTCGACCTGGTTGGCAATAACATGCCCGTGTTTTTCATTCAGGACGCGATCAAGTTTCCCGACTTCGTCCACGCGGTGAAGCCAGAGCCTCACAACGAGATACCTACGGGTGGCTCAGCCCATGACACTTTCTGGGACTTCGTTTCGCTGGTGCCGGAATCGGCGCACATGGTCATGTGGGCGATGTCCGACCGCGCCATCCCCCGCAGCCTGCGCATGATGGAAGGTTTCGGCGTGCACACCTTCCGCCTGATCAATGCTGAAGGCGTGGCGAGCTTCGTCAAGTTCCACTGGAAGCCGAAGCAGGGCGTTCACTCGCTGCTTTGGGACGAGGCGCAAAAGCTGGCGGGCAAGGACACCGACTTCCAGCGCCGGGACCTGTGGGAAGCCATCGAGACCGGTGATTATCCTGAATGGGAACTGGGCGTGCAGATCGTCGCCGAAGCCGATGAGCACAAATTCGACTTCGACCTGCTTGACCCTACCAAGATCATCCCCGAGGAACTGGTGCCGGTCACCCCGCTGGGCAAGATGGTGCTCAATCGCAACCCCGACAACTTCTTTGCCGAGGTCGAACAGGTCGCCTTCTGCCCCGGGCATATCGTGCCGGGCATCGACTTCACCAATGATCCATTGCTGCAGGGCCGGCTGTTCTCCTACACCGACACCCAGCTCAGCCGCCTGGGCGGGCCTAACTTCCACCAGATTCCAATCAACCGCCCGGTCGCGCCCAACCACAACAACCAGCGCGATGCCTTGCACCAGCACGTGGTGCACAAGGGGCGTGCTTCCTACGAGCCGAACTCCATCGATGGCGGCTGGCCGAAAGAAACCCCGCCTGCCGCGCAGGATGGCGGCTTTGAGAGTTATCAGGAGCGAATCGATGCGCACAAGATTCGTCAGCGCAGCGAATCGTTCGGTGACCACTTCTCGCAAGCGCGGTTGTTCTTCCAGAGCATGAGCCCGAACGAGCAGCAGCACATTATCAAGGCCTACAGCTTTGAACTGGGCAAAGTGGAGCGGATGTACATTCGCGAGCGTGAGGTCAACGAAATCCTGGCCAATATCGACCTCAAGCTGGCCGCCGCGGTGGCCGCCAATCTCGGTCTACCTGCGCCGAAGGCCGGTACGGTCAAGGTCAAGGGTAGCCAGCTGGCGCAGTCGCCGGCCCTTAGCCAAATGAATCATCCGGGCGTAATCGGAATCAAGGGGCGCAAGATAGCCGTACTGCTGGCAGACGGCGTAGATGGGGGCAGCGTCGACCGGCTGGTCAAGGCCCTTGAAGCACACAGCGCCCGTATTCTGCTGCTTGGTCCCACCTCAGCTCCGGTGAAAACGGCAGATGGCAAGCAGCTGCCGGTGGATGCGTCGATGGAGGGCATGCCTTCTATCATGTTCGACGGGGTGTTGGTGCCGGCGGGCAAGGCTGCACTGGATGCCCTGGGCGCCAGCGGGCTGGCCAAGCACTTCCTGCTGGAAGCCTACAAGCACCTCAAGGCCATTGGTTTTGCGCAGGAAGGCAAGGCATTGGTCGACGGGCTGGGGCTGAAGGAAGATAAAGGCTTGCTGCTGGGTGATGACCAGAAAACCATGGATGCCTTTGTCAAAGCAGTTGAAGGGCATCGGGTTTGGGAGCGGGAGGCGGCTGCAGAAGCGGTGCCAGCCTGATAGGGCCCTTTCGCGGGGCAAGCCCGCTCCCAAAATACCTGTGGGAGCGGGCTTGCCCCGCGAAGGCATCACCGCTGATGCGGGACCAATACCACCTGCGCCGGCAACTTGCGCTGAATCTCATGCTTCTGCTTCAGCTCAAAGCCACTGTCGAGCTTGTGAACCCGCTTCTGCAGCAAATTCTTCAACCAAGGCGCATCCTCAGTGCGCGGCACCTGGAACACCACCTCGCACTGATAATTCACCACGTCCTTGGCAATCTCATCGAGCTGACGGCGCATGGCCGCAATATCCGTGGTCTTCAGCGCGATCACCGTACTCGGCGCTGTCGGGTCGATTACCCGCGCCACAGGCTTGGCTTCGGCGGCTTTCAATGCAGCCTCGGCCTTCTCCAGCTCAGCCTTGCGTGCTTGCGAAACGGCGTCGCCGCCGGTCACTGCCGGTGCCCTCGGCATCAGGGCACGGGCGCGCGCCAGGGCGGTCGCGGCAGCATTCACATCGCCCTTCTGCAAGACAATCTGGCTGCGCTTGAGGTACGCCTCGGCCAACTGCCGCTGGTATTGCTCCACGCGCGCATCACCAGGCGCTTGCGCCTGCAGGGCGGTGAGCTGGTCCTCGGCGGTGGCCAGTTCATTGGTAGTAATACTTTGCTGCAGCTGCTGCCAGGCATCGGCTTGCGCAGGTGCACTGGCCTGCTCGACCGGCGCGCTGGAACACGCGGCCAGGAACAGGGAAAACGCGGCAACAAGCAGATAACGGGATGCGAACGGCTTCATTCCTGCGACTCTCTATTTGCGCAAAAAGCGAGCAAGTCTACACCCAGGTGCGCACGCTCGAAAACAAGTCTTACAGACCATTTACCCGCGAAAAGGTTGCAGGGTGTGGCTCGGCACACCCCGGTTTTCAGCGTTTTGGCAGGGCCAGGCTCAGCAAGAATAGCACCGCCGCGCAGACCACGATCGATGGGCCGGCCGGGGTGTCCTTGAACCACGACATGGCCAGGCCGCCGCACACGGCGGTGACCCCCAGCAGGCTGGCACCCAGCGCCATCTGCTCGGGCGAGCGCGCGTGACGTTGTGCCGCAGCGGCCGGGATGATCAGCAACGAGGTGATCAGCAGCACGCCGACGATCTTCATGGCCACGGCGATCACCACTGCAATCAGCAGCATCAGCGCCAGGCGCAGGCCGGCCACCGGCAGGCCTTCGACCATCGCCAGCTCCTCGTGCACGGTCACCGCCAGCAACGGCCGCCACAGGGCCGCAAGCAGCAGCAGGACCAGCGCACTGCCGCCGAGGATCCAGGCCAGGTCGGTGGTGCTGATGGCCAGCAGGTCGCCGAACAGGTAGGCCATCAGGTCGATGCGCACGTCGTGCATGAAACTCAGCACCACCAGGCCCAGCGACAGGGTGCTGGGGGCGAGGATGCCGAGCAGCGTGTCCGAGGCGAGCGGCTGGCGCTGTTGCAGGGTCACCAGCAGGATCGCCAGCAGCAGGCAGCCCACGGTGACTGCCAGCGCCGGGCTGACGTCCAGCACGAAGCCCATGGCCACGCCCAGCAGAGCGGCGTGTGACAGCGTATCGCCAAAATAGGCCATGCGCCGCCACACCACGAAGGAGCCGAGTGGGCCCGCCACCAGCGCCAGGGAAAGACCCGCGAGCAGAGCGTAGAGAAGAAAATCAGCCATGCTTGCAGTGGTCTCCGTGAACATGGGTGCCAGGGGCGACCACCGAGCCGTGCAGGTCGTGGCTGTGGTCGTGATGGTGGTGGTAGACGGCCAGGCTCGGTGCGTTCTGGCCGAACAGCTCGACGAAGGCCGGGTCGTTGCTGACCTGCTCGGGGTGGCCGGAGCAGCAGACGTGGCGGTTCAGGCAGACCACCTGGTCGGTGGCGCTCATCACCAGGTGCAGGTCGTGCGAGACCATCAGCACGCCGCAGCCGTGGCGGTCGCGCAGGCGGGTGATGAGGTTGTACAGCTCGGTCTGGCCAACCACGTCGACGCCTTGCACCGGCTCGTCCAGCACTAGCAGCTGCGGCTCGCGCAGCAGCGCTCGGGCCAGGAGCACGCGCTGCATCTCGCCGCCGGAAATGGTCTGGATCGGGCTGTCGATGACCTGCTCGGCGCCGACTTCCTGCAAGGCCGACAAGGCTGCCGGGCGGTCTACACCGGGCACCAGGCGCAGAAAACGCAGCACCGAAAGCGGCAGCGTGGCATCCACCTGGATCTTTTGCGGCATGTAGCCGATGCGCAGCTTCGGCTTGCGCCAGACCGTGCCACGGTGCGGCTTGAGCAGCCCGAGCACGGCGCGAACCAGGGTGGTTTTACCGGCGCCGTTGGGGCCGATCAAGGTGACGATCTGGCCTGGGGCCACCGACAGGTCGATGCTGTCGAGCACCGCCTCGCCGCCGAAGGTGACGCCGACCTGTTCCAGGCGGATCAATGCATCGCTCATGCCGCGCCCCGGCAGTTGGCGCACAGGCCGACGATTTCCACTGTTTGCGTTTCGACGCTGAAGCCCACGCCCTTGGCGCTGGCGACGATCGCGTCGCTGATGCTGTCCTGCTCCAGCTCGATGGCCACGTGACATTCACGGCAGATCAGGAACTGGCCCTGGTGCACATGCTCCGGGTGGCTGCAGCCGATGAAGGCGTTGAGCGAGGCGATGCGGTGCACCAGGCCGTTTTCCAGGAGGAAATCCAGCGCCCGATAAACGGTCGGCGGTGCGGCGCGACGGCCATCCTGCTCGCTGAGCACGGCCAGGATGTCGTAGGCGCCCAGCGGCTTGTGGCTCTGCCACACCAGCTCCAGCACGCGCTTGCGCAGCGCGGTCAGGCGCAGGCCCTGGCGGGTGCACAGCACCTCGGCCTCGGCAAGGGCGCTGTGCACGCAATGGGAATGATCGTGGGGACGGTGAGCCAGCGGCGTGATGGACATGGGCAGCGACGGTTCTGGATGGAGACGTTATTATGTTACCTGTTTCTGACGACCCGAGTATTCACCGTGTCCCGATTCCTTGTGCTTTTTGTCGCTTTCATCGCCTGCTCGTCCCACGCCGACGTGCGTGTGCTGACCAGTATCAAACCGCTGCAGCAGATTGCCGCCGCCGTGCAGGACGGGGTCGGCAGCCCTGAAGTGCTGCTGCCGCCTGGCGCTTCGCCGCACCATTATGCCCTGCGCCCGTCCGATGTGCGCCGGGTCGGCGATGCCGACCTGCTGTACTGGATTGGCCCGGACATGGAGAACTTCCTGCCACGGGTGCTGGGTAGCCGTAGCAAGCCGACCGTCGCCGTGCAGTCGCTGGAGGGGATGAAGCTGCGTCACTTCGGCGAGGACAGCCATTCCCATGAAGGAGAAGACCACGACGATCACGACCATGACCATCGCCCTGGCAGCCTGGACGCGCATTTGTGGTTGTCGTCGGTAAACGCCCGGGTCATTGCAGCGAAGATGGCAGCGGACCTGGCGGCGGCGGACCCGGCCAATGCTGCGCGCTATCAGAGCAACCTGAAGGCCTTCACTGAACGCCTTGATGGCCTGGATGCACGGATCAAGTCGCGAGTCGTGCCCATCGCCGACAAGCCGTACTTCGTGTTCCACGAAGCGTTCGATTACTTCGAGTCGGCTTATGGGTTGAAGCATACCGGCGTGTTCAGCGTGGCGGCCGAGGTGCAGCCGGGGGCGCAGCATGTCGCGGCGATGCGCAAGCGGTTGCTGGAAGTGGGCAAGACCTGTGTGTTCAGTGAGCCGCCGATCAGGCCGCGTTTGGCTGAAACGCTGACGGCGGGGTTGCCGGTGCGGTTGGCGGAGCTGGATGCGTTGGGTGGCACGGATCCTGTGGATGCCAAGGGGTATGAGCGGTTGCTGGATAAGCTGGGTAATGATCTGGTGGGGTGTCTGGAGCAGCTCTAAACACTTGCCGGCCTCATCGCGGATGAATCCGCTCCTACAGGTTCACCCCGTAGGAGCGGATTCATCCGCGAAGATGCCGCCGCGGTTACAAGGCGAACGGCAAGTGCAGCGCCACCTGCTGGCGCTGCGCCAGGCGCACCTCGAACTCGCTCGGGTCATGGATCATCACATCCATCCCGGCAAACGATTCGGCCGCGATCAAGCGCGACAGCCAGAACCGCACGCACCCTACCCGCAACATTTCCGGCCACAGTTCGGCCTCGGCGGCGGTGAACGGCCGCAGCGCCGCGTAGGCCGCCAGCAGTGCCTGGGCGCGGGGCACATCGATCGCGCCGTGTTCATCCAGGCACCAGTCGTTCACGGTGATGGCGATGTCATACAACATTGGCCCCGAGCAGGCGTTGTAGAAATCGATCACGCCAGTCAGGTGAGTGCCTTCGAACATCACGTTGTCACGGAACAGGTCGGCGTGCAGGTTGGCCCGTGGCAAGGCCAGGATCTGCGCCTTGTGCGCGGTGATCTCGGCCAGCGCCGGCTGCAGCAGCGCGGCCTGCTCGGCGCTCAGGCGCGGCATCAGCTCGGCGCCGGACGCCAGCATCCAGTCCAGGCCGCGGTCGGTCTTGCGTTCGATGACCTTGTCGCGGGTGGCCAGGTGAATGTGCGCCAGCAGCTCGCCGACCTGGGCGCAGTGCTGGTTGTTCGGCGCCTTGATGTGCTTGCCCGACAGCCGCGGTTGCAGCAGCGCCGGCTTGCCGCACAGCTCGCGCAGGCCATTGCCGTCGCGGTCGCGAATGGCGTACGGCACCGGCATGTCGGCGGCGTGCAAGGTGTCGAGCAGCTCGATGAAGAACGGCATGTCCTCGCTGGGCCCGCGCTCGATCAGCGTCAGCACGAACTCCCCCTGTTCGAGGCTGACGAAGAAGTTGCTGTTCTCGGTGCCGGCGGCGATGCCCTGGAAGTCGAGCAGACGGCCCAGCTGATAGGGCGCCAGAAAGGTTTCCAGCTCAGGCCGGGTCACGGGGGTGAAGACTGACATGATGAAAAAATGCCCATACGGGCACTTCCGCCGGGAAGTGCCGGGTTGATGTGAACGGTGCGCGTCAGATTACCACTCGAAGATCTTCCAGGACGGGATCAACATGTCCGGTTGGTCGGAACGAATGAAATTGCCATCGGAGCCATCGGCGCGTACCAGAAAATAAGGCTTGCCGTTTTTCGGCGTGATCTTGATCGCATACAGGAAGCCGTTCTGCCGGTATTCCTGGATGGTTTTATCGCCTTCCGTGCGAATGGTCACCTCGGGATCTGCCGAGGGGGCGTCTTCCGCCGCCAGGGTGACGACAGGCATGGTTGCCAACAGGCCGAGCAGTAACAGGCGATTGAGTGTACGCATGATAACCTTGTCCCTTTGTCGTCATTGATCCGGCTATTCTAGCTCCGGACCCGCCGAAAAGGTTGATTCTGCTCATGAGCCAAGCGCCCCTCGTCCTGGTGGACGGTTCCTCCTACCTCTACCGCGCCTTCCACGCGCTGCCGCCGCTGACCACTTCCAAGGGCATGCCCACCGGCGCGGTCAAGGGTGTGCTGAACATGCTCAAGAGCCTGCGCAAGCAATACCCCGACAGCCTGTTCGCGGTGGTTTTCGACGCCAAGGGCGGCACCTTCCGCGATGCGATGTTCGCCGAGTACAAGGCCAACCGCCCGAGCATGCCCGATGACCTGCGGGTGCAGGTCGAGCCGCTGCATGCCAGCGTCAAGGCGCTGGGCTACCCGCTGCTGTGCGTCGAGGGCGTCGAGGCCGATGACGTGATCGGCACCCTGGCCCGCAGCAGCGCGGCCCAGGGCCGGCCGGTGATCATCTCAACCGGTGACAAGGACATGGCGCAGTTGGTCGACGGCCACGTCACCCTGGTCAACACCATGACCGGCAGCGTGCTGGACGTGGCGGGCGTGCACGAGAAATTCGGCGTCGGCCCGGAACACATCATCGACTTCCTTGCCCTGATGGGCGACAAGGTCGACAACATTCCAGGCGTGCCGGGGGTGGGCGAGAAAACCGCAGTCGGCCTGCTGACCGGCATCGGCGGTGGGCTAAGCGACCTGTACGCCAACCTCGACAAGGTACCGACGCTGGCCATTCGTGGCGCCAAGACGTTGCCTGCCAAACTCGAAGAGCACCGCGATGCGGCGTTCATGTCCTACGAGCTGGCGACCATCAAATGCGATGTGCCGCTGGATGTCGAAGTGGACGCGCTGGTGTGTGGCGAGCCGGACCGCGAGGCGCTGATGGCGCTGTACACCGAAATGGAGTTCAAGAGCTGGATCGCCGACGTGCAACGAGACGCCGCCAGGGCCGGCGCTGAAGTTGCGCCGGTTGACGAGCCTGTGGAAAAGGTCGAGCCGAAGTACGAGACCATCTTCGACCAGGCGCGCTTCGATGCTTGGCTGGAGAAGCTGCGCCAGGCGCCGCTGTTCGCCTTCGACACCGAGACCACCAGCCTGGATGCGCAAAAGGCGCAGCTGGTTGGCCTGTCGTTCGCGGTTGAACCGCATGAAGCGGCCTACGTGCCGCTGGCCCACGATTATGAAGGTGCACCCGTTCAGCTGGATCGCGATGCCGTGCTGCTGGCATTGAAACCGCTGCTGGAAGACCCGGCCAAGGCCAAGGTTGGGCAGAACGCCAAGTACGACATCAACATCCTCGCCAATGGCTCGCCATCCATCAATATGCAGGGCGTGGCTTTCGACACCATGCTTGAGTCATACGTGCTCAACTCCACCGCCACCCGTCACGACATGGACAGCCTGGCGCAGAAGTACCTCGACCATGCCACCATCTCGTTCGAGGACATCGCCGGCAAGGGCGCCAAGCAGCTGACCTTCAACCAGATTCACCTGGACAAGGCCGGCCCTTACGCCGCCGAAGATGCCGACATCACCCTGCGCCTGCACCAGGCGTTGCAGGCGCGCCTGGCCACGACGCCGAGCGTGCAGCCGGTGCTGATGGACATCGAGATGCCACTGGTGCCGGTGCTGGCCAGGATCGAGCGCCAGGGTGCGCTGGTCGATGCCGCCTTGCTGCAGGTGCAGAGCGGTGAGCTGGGCGTGAAGATGGCCGAACTGGAAAAGCGCGCCTACGAGCTGGCCGGTGAAGAATTCAACCTCGGCTCGCCCAAGCAACTGGGCGCCATCCTCTACGACAAGCTGGGCATGCCGGTACTGAGCAAGACCGCCAAGGGCCAGCCGTCCACCGCCGAAGCCGTGCTCGACGACTTGGCCCTGCAAGGCTACCCGCTGCCCGAAGTGCTGATGCAATACCGCAGCCTGAGCAAGCTCAAGAGCACCTACACCGATAAGTTGCCGGGGCAGATCAACCCACGCACCGGGCGCATCCACACCTCTTATCAGCAGGCCGTGGCGGCCACCGGGCGTTTGTCGTCGAGCGACCCGAACCTGCAGAACATCCCGATTCGTACCGCCGAGGGCCGGCGGATTCGCCAGGCCTTCGTCGCCAGCCCAGGCTACAAATTGCTGGCGGCGGACTATTCGCAGATCGAGCTGCGCATCATGGCCCACCTGGCCAAGGATGAAGGCCTGTTGCATGCCTTCCGCAACGACCTGGACGTGCACCGCGCCACGGCGGCGGAAGTGTTCGGCGTGGCCCTTGAAGCGGTCACCACCGACCAGCGCCGCAGCGCCAAGGCCATCAACTTCGGCTTGATCTACGGCATGAGCGCGTTCGGCCTGGCCAAGCAGATCGGTGTCGACCGCAAGCAATCGCAGGACTATATCGACCGTTACTTCGCCCGCTACCCAGGCGTGCTGGCCTATATGGAACGCACCCGCGCCCAGGCCGCCGAGCAGGGCTTCGTCGAAACGCTGTTCGGCCGCCGCCTGTACCTGCCGGACATCAATGCCAAGAACCCGGCCCTGCGCAAAGGCGCCGAACGCACGGCGATCAACGCGCCGATGCAGGGCACCGCCGCCGACATCATCAAGCGGGCGATGGTCAGCGTCGACAACTGGCTGAGCGCGAGCGGGCTGGATGCTCGGGTGATCCTGCAGGTGCACGATGAACTGGTGCTGGAAGTGCGCGAAGACTTGCTGGAGCAGGTGAAAGATGAAATTCGTGGGCACATGAGCAGCGCCGCGCAACTGGATGTGCCGCTGCTGGTCGAAGTAGGTGTTGGTTCGAATTGGGATGAAGCTCACTAATTGAGCTGAGAAACCTGTGTAGGATCCGGGTTGTAGTGATGCGGATCCTGGCATGGCTCGATGCCATTAGTTCCGAGGTTTCATGAAACTATCGCAAATAGTTTTGAGGGCGTCGGAACTAAACCGGTGAAACGGAACTCAGAGTAACTGAATGGCTGGTGAAGCCTTTCGATGCTCCTATGTTGTGTTAAGTGTTGGCAGATACCTGGACCCCGCCCTAGCGGTCCAGACTTGGACCCCGAACTTCCCCCTCCCCATACGAAGTCCGGGGTTTTTTTTGCCCGCAATTTGACCCTGGGCCTGCAGGCAAGCCCAGGGGTATGGGTCAGCCTTTACTCAGCAGGCTTGTCTTCCAGTTCCATCCAGCCCGCCAGCACGCGGTAGGCCTCTTCCAGCCCTTGGCGTTTAGGCGCCGAGAACAGCTGGATGGTTGCAGCGTCGCCCCAACCTTTGCGGATTTCCGACTGCACCTTGAGCAAGGTGTTCTTGCCCGCGCCGTGGGTCAGTTTGTCGGCCTTGGTCAGCAGGATGTGCATGGGCATGCGGCTGGCCTTGGCCCAGTCGAGCATCATCTTGTCGAAATCGGTCATCGGGTGGCGCACATCCATCATCAGGATCACGCCGCGCAGGCACTCACGGCCGCCCAGGTAGGCCTCCAGGTGCTTCTGCCAGTGTTGCTTGAGCGGGATCGGGACTTTTGCATATCCGTAGCCCGGCAGGTCGACCAAACGCCGTTCATCGTCCAGACTGAAGAAATTCAACAGCTGGGTGCGCCCTGGAGTTTTCGAGGTACGCGCCAGGCTGGCATGAGTCAGGGTGTTGAGGGCGCTGGATTTGCCGGCGTTGGAACGGCCGGCGAAGGCCACCTCGTAACCCTGGTCTTCCGGGCATTGTTCGACCTTGGCAGCGCTGAGGGCGAATGTGGCTTTCTGGCAGAGGCCGAGGATGGGGTTCTTGACTTGCATGGGATATCCGATGTGGGTGTTGCCAAAGCCTAGGCCAGGCGGTGTCGTTTCCGTTTGGTTGGCGGAAGTATATAATGCCCCAGTTTTTGTGTGCCCATTCTCCCAGCGAAGGAGAACGGGCATGGGGTGCCGAACTATAGCTTGCGCATCAGAACGCAGCGCGTCCCCCAACCCTGTCAGGTCGTTCCGCATGGCGAAATGGCTGCTAGCTGTCGGTATGTTCCTGCCGTTTTTCAGCGCACAGGCTACACAGGATCCCGAGGCGTTGTACAACCGCACGTGTGCGGCCTGTCACGCCGGGCAGTTGCCACAGGCACCCAAGCGGGGTGACCGGGCAGCTTGGGAGCCAAGGCTGGCGCAAGGCATGGAGGTACTCATGGCGCATGTGACTCAGGGTTTCAAGGCTATGCCGCCGCGTGGATTGTGCATGGACTGCAGTGCCGAGGACTACCGTTTGGTCATCCTTTGGATGAGCGGCAGTCCCGATACATAACATTTCACCCTTAGCCGTGTTGGATTAGCTGATGAACAAACTAGTCGTGAGTCTGCTGTTGACCTTGGGTGTCGCAGGTGCGGCCACTGCTGCGGAGCCCATCAAAGGCGACGCCGCCGCCGGCCAAGCCAAGACCGCCGTCTGTGGTGCCTGCCACAACCCCGACGGCAATAGCCTGGCACCGAATTTCCCGAAACTGGCCGGCCAGGGCCAGCGCTATCTGTTGAAACAACTGCACGAAATCAAGGACGGCAAGCGTGTCGTGCTGGAAATGACCGGCATGCTGACCGCCTTCAACGATCAGGACCTGGCCGACATCGCTGCTTATTTCTCAAGCCAGAAAGGCAGTGTCGGCGCCGCTGACCCCAAACTCGTCGAACGTGGCCGGGCATTGTTCAACGGCGGCGACCTGGAAAAGGGCCTGCCCGCTTGCACCGGTTGCCACTCGCCCAATGGCGGCGGCATCGCCCTGGCCGGCTTCCCGCACCTGGGTGGTCAGCACTCGCAGTACGTGACCAAGCAGCTCACGGACTTCCGCGAAGGCAACCGCACCAACGACGGCGACGCCATGACCATGCGCACCATTGCCGGCAAGCTCAGCAACCACGACATCGAAGCGTTGGCCAGTTACATCCAGGGCCTGCATTAACATTCGGTTAATGCAGCAACGCTAATGATGAAAGGGCGGCGCGGGCCGCCCTTTTTTCTGTCCGCTGCCGTTACACTACAGAACTCGGGCCCTTCCCGACCTGTCTCAATACAGGTCGTGTCGAGGCGACCAATGACTGCTCAGGAGTAAAGCATGCGTAAACTGATTCTCAGCGCTGCGCTGGTCGCCGCCAGCGTATTCGGTATGGCCGCCGTTCAGGCCGCAGAGCCTGCCACGGCTGGCAAGGAATACCTCGAGCTGAGCAACCCCGTTCCGGTATCCGTACCCGGCAAGATCGAAGTGGTCGAGCTGTTCTGGTACGGCTGCCCTCACTGCTATCACTTCGAGCCAGTGATCAACCCATGGGTTGAAAAACTGCCGAAGGACGTCAATTTCAAACGCGTGCCTGCCATGTTCGGCGGCCCGTGGGATGCCCACGGCCAGATGTTCCTGACCCTCGAAGCCATGGGCGTCGAGCACAAGGTGCATGCGGCAGTGTTCGATGCCATCCAGAACCAGCGCAAGCGCCTGACCGACCCTCAGGACATGGCCGACTTCCTCGCCACCCAGGGTGTCGACAAGGACAAGTTCCTCGCTACCTTCAACTCGTTCGCCATCAAGGGCCAGGTCAACCAGGCCAAGGAGCTGGCCAAGAAGTATGAAATCACTGGCGTACCGAGCATGGTCGTCAACGGCAAGTACCGCTTCGACCTGGGCACCGCCCAAGGTCCGGAAGGCGTGCTGAACGTCGCCGACCAGTTGATCGAGAAGGAGCGCGCCGCTAAGTAAGCGGCGCACCCCATGCCTCGCTTCAGAACCGCGCGTGGCATTGGCCTGCACCAGCCGCAGGTCAACGAGCATCATCTGCAGGCCAACGGCCTGCCGGAAGATGGTCGCCTGCGGCTGCTCAGCTTCAATATTCAGGTCGGCATCAGTACCGAGCGCTACCGGCATTACCTGACCCGCAGTTGGCAGCATCTGCTGCCACACACCGGGCGTGCCGGTAATCTGCAGAAGATCGGCGACCTGCTCAACGACTTCGACCTGGTGGCCCTGCAGGAAGCCGATGGCGGCAGCTTGCGCTCAGGGTTCGTCAACCAAGTGGAACACCTGGCCCAGCTGGGGGGCTTCCCCTACTGGTACCAGCAGCTCAACCGCAACCTCGGGCGTTTCGCCCAGCACAGCAATGGCGTGCTCAGCCGCCTAAAGCCGCACCTCCTTGAAGATCACCCGCTCCCCGGCCCTTCCGGTCGTGGTGCGATTCTGGTGCGTTTCGGCGAGGGCGAGGATGCGCTGATCGTGGTCATGATGCACCTGGCGCTGGGTGCCAAGACTCGCGCCCGCCAGTTGGCCTATATTCGCGAGCTGATCGGCGGCTACCGCCATCAGGTGCTGATGGGCGACATGAACACCCATGCCAACGACCTGCTCGACCATTCTCCCCTCCGCGATCTCGGCCTGATCGCACCCCAGGTCGAAGCCACCTTCCCCAGCTGGCGCCCGCAGCGCTGCCTGGACCATATTCTGCTCAGCCCAAGCCTGACCCTGGAACGGGTCGAAGTGCTGGCACAGCCGATATCCGACCATCTTCCGGTCGCAGTCGAGATCCGATTGCCTGATGCATTGACTGTGGATACGCTGCCGGTCTTGAGATAGATCAGTAAGTGCGCACGTGGCTCTCAAGTGTTCGAGCCGTTCGCCGACAGCGTTTCATTACAGCCCAATAATCAGATGCATCACCCGTCGCGGATCCAGGCATGACCGAAGAAGCCGAGCGCTGGAAAGAAAAATACCTTAAAAGCATCGAACAGCAGGAAAAGCTCGAAAGACGCTGGGAAGCGCGCCTCGACCTGCTGCGCCGAGGCCTGGTCCGCAGTAGCCTGGCCGCTGAAGGCAGCGACAAGGCAGTGGATGCGTGCATGAAGGAAATGCGCGACGTCATCCGCAGCGACAGCATGGACGCCGGCCTTGCCGGGCTGATCCCACGCCTGGAAAAAGCCGTGCTCGATTCAGAGCAGCGCCGCGAAACGCGCATGAATCAGGTCAGTGATGCGCTGACGGCGCTGGTTACCCAGCTACAAGGTTTGCCGCTGCCCGGCGAGGTTTCGCGGCCTTTGAAGAAGCTTGCGAAAAAACTCGACGGCGGGGTCAGCCAGTCACGCGAGCTGCCGCCGCTGCTGGGTGAGCTTAGCGGCCTGCAGGGCCGTGCGCTGTCATCGCTGAGCAAGCCGGATGAACACGCCAAGCCGGGTATCCTGCAGCGGTTGTTCGGTCATCGTGACAACGAACCTCAAGCTGAAACTGACTCGGCACCTGCACCCTTACCCATTATTCCCCCAGCCGAGCCGCAACCTTTGCAGGAAGGTCCCGTGCTGGTGGATTTGCCGCCACGGGATATCGACGAGCTGCGCCCACTGGCAGAGCCTGTAGCTGCGCAGCCTGAGCAAGAGGTGCCAGAGCGCCTCGCAGTCGACCAGGCGCCAGATGTCGAACCCGAGCCGCCAGCACATGAGGCCGCGCAGGCCCAAGCAGTCGAAACGGCATCGACAACTGCCGAGCCGCCGCCCTTGGAAGAAACCTTCGGCGAGGACGGCCCCTATTCACTCCCTGACGCCGTCGAACCACCTTACAGCCAGGTGGCCGCACACATCGAGCAGACCCTGATCGGCCTGCTCGACGACCTCAGCCTGCCAGAGCGGCACAAGGCCCAAGCCCTGGAGATGCGCGAGCGGGTGGCACGCGGGCTGAACTGGTACGAGCTGATCCCGGTCCTCGATGACCTGGCCGTGCTCATGCTGGCGATTACCGACAGCGGTCAACACGAATTCGAGACCTACCTGCAACAGCTCAACGAACGCCTGGAAAGCTTCCAGAGCCACCTGCATGAAGCCAGCGCCGGCCATGCTGATAACAGCACGGCTGCCCGCGAGCTGGACAACCAGCTGCGTGAACAGGTCGACGGGCTGCAAAGCAGCGTGCAGGGTGCAGCCGATGTCGACAGCCTCAAGCACATCCTGGAAAACCGCCTGGAAGGCTTGCTGGGCACGATGGACGAGCACCAGCATGCGCGAGACCGCCGCGAGCAGGAGCTTGCCGGGCGCCTGCAAGGGCTGGCCGAACGGGTAGCGAGCATGGAGCAGGAGGCTTTGGGTTATCGCGAACACCTGGAAGAGCAACGGCAAAAAGCATTGATCGACCCGCTCACCGGCCTGCCCAATCGCGCGGCGTGGACCGAGCAGGTTGACCGCGAGATGCTCGACTGGCAGGAGCACGGCGGCCATCTGGCGATGGCCATAATCGACCTGGATCATTTCAAGCGCATCAACGACAGCTACGGCCATCTGGCGGGCGACAAGGTGTTGAAGATCGTTGCCGATCAGTTGCGCAAGCGCCTGCGGGCGCGTGACTTCATTGCCCGGTTTGGGGGCGAGGAGTTTGTCCTGTTATTGCCGCAGACCTCACCCGCTGCGGCGGCCCAGGTCGCCGAAGTACTGCGCGCGGCCATCGAAGCCTGTCCCTTCCACTTCAAGGGTGAGCGCGTGGTCATTACCGCCTCCATCGGCCTGAGCACCTTCCGCTCGGGCGAACGCGGCGATCAGGTACTCAAGCGTGCAGATGCGGCGCTGTATCGCGCCAAGGACCAAGGCCGCAACCGGGTGGAACTGGCATAACTATCTACCACACCCCTGAATGACAGGAGGCCGAGACTGGCACCAGGCTGTTGACCTTTCATCAGCCTTGCCATCGAGCCACTGATTCAGGAGTTGAAAATGAATAAATGGGTATTGCCATTGATGATCGGCCTGACGTTCCAGGCCAGTGCCATGGCCAATGATGTCCTGTGGACTGCGCATATCAGTGCTGACGGCGAGGTTCTGCGAGCTTCGCCGAACTGGATCGAAAAAGTGAAGCACACGGGGCAAGACAATTACTTCAGCCAATACAAAGTGCTGTTCAACAAGGACATCGTCAATCAGAACCCCGGTTTCTGCTCGGCCTCGGCCATTGATGGCAGCAGTGAGCAACGCTTACTGCACGGGCAAGCCAGGATCATTGGCGTGCCAACCGTTGACCGTGGCGTCACGGTCAATACGCAACTGGTCGACGTCGATGGGCCCAGCGGAAACAATTCGATGGAATTTCTCTTGATGTGCACGCGCTGAGTCGTTGTTAAAACCGGATCGTCTGAAAGGGGCTCGTTATACTGTTGCCATCCCGGCTACTTCACTTCGACGTGTCCCTTTCGATGAAAACCTTATTCACAGCGCTATTACTGCTCACCCTGACCGGTTGCTCCACGGGCCTGCGCATCGACCGCAGCCACCCTTCGGCCAACCAGGACGAGCGCATCCAGTTCGTCGTCCTGCATTACACCAATGCCTCACTTGAGCGCTCCCTGGCGCTGCTTACCCATGGCGAAGTCAGTAGCCACTACCTGATTGGCGACGGCCCGGCCACGGTCTATCAACTGGTCGATGAAAGCCGGCGTGCCTGGCATGCCGGTGACAGCCAATGGCAAGGGCGTACCTGGCTGAACTCCAGCTCCATCGGTATCGAAATCGTCAACCCGGGCTTCGACACCACGCCCAATGGCCGAGTCTGGTATCCGTACAGCGAAGCGCAAGTCCAGTCGTTGATCGCGTTGCTCAAGGACATCGTCAAACGTAACAACATCGATCCGCGCCACATCATTGGCCACAGCGATATCGCGCCGCTGCGCAAACTCGACCCCGGCCCGTTGTTCCCCTGGAAGCGCCTGGCCGACGCTGGGCTGGGAATCTGGCCAGAAGCCAATGCCGTCGCGCGCCAGCAAGCCTACTTCGAGGTCAACCCGCCCACCATCGGTTGGTATCAGCAGGAGCTGGCACGTTTCGGCTACGCCATCGAGCAAACCGGCCAACTCGATGTTGCCACCCGTCATGTGATCGCGGCGTTCCAGATGCGCTTCCGACCCCAACGCTTCGACGGTACGCCAGATGCGCAAACGGCGGCCATGCTCCAGGTACTGAACCGCATGCGCTGATTTTCGGCGGGTTCACTCGCTCCGCCAAACGGGCAGGCTAATTCGCATTCCAGTTGCTATACCTTGTAGATCAACTGGATGCTGCCCATGTCGGCCCTGATAACCGCATTGCGCCAATTTTTATACCGTCCCTGGATGCTGGCCTCATTGGCAGCGTTGGCCAGCGCCGCTGTGTTGCTGACCGCCAGCATCGGCATCGCCCTGCAACAAATGAAGCAGAGCGAGAGTGCGCAGATGAATGCCCAGGGCGAGCGCTTCCTTGATCGCCTTGAGCAGGTGTTCGGCCAGTTGCGCGAGGGGGTGGATGACCTGCAGGCGCAGCCGCTGCGGGGTTGCAGCCCGGCAATGTTGGCGTTGTTGCAGCAGGTGGGTCTGGGTTCACGCTTCATTTATGAAGCGGCGTATGTCGACGCTAATGTCGCCTGCTCCAACCGAGGCGGAGCGAGGGCCTTCGTGCCTACGCGGGCTCCGGATATCCAAGGGCCGACCTACAGTTACTGGCTCAACACCACCACCGAACCGAACGAAAACCTCGCCGCGCTGATGCTCGCCCGCGGCAACTTTCTGGTGTCTACCTCGCGCGGGCATCTGACCGATGTGGTCGACCTGCCACCCGGTGGCAGCCTGTTGGTCGTGCTCGATAACGGTACCCGGGCGATTCCTGTGCTGGGGCCGCCGCAAACCTGGCCACCGGCCAACAACTGGTCACCCTCCAGTACCACCTTCCTGTACGAACTGCATGACCGGCTTGTCTACCGCATGCCAACCAAGTCGCCGGATTACCAGCTGGTGCTGATCGCTCCGCGTGCCAGTTTGCCGTTGCGCATGAACGGCATGCTCTGGCTGCTGTTCCCCGGGAGCGTTCTGGCGGCCTGTTGTATTGGTTGGCTGGTGCTGCAGTTGATCCTGCAGCGGCGCTCGATGAGTTCGGAACTGCAGAACGCCCTGCGGCGTGGCGAACTGCAGGTGCTCTATCAGCCGATCATCGAACTCGACAGCCGACGCTGCGTGGGTGCCGAAGCACTGGTGCGCTGGCGGCGGCCGGATGGCACGCTGACCAGCCCGGACCTGTTCATCCCGCTGGCGGAAAATACCGGTCAGATTCGCCAGATCACCGACTTCGTTCTGCAGCGCGTGCTGGAGCAGCTGGGTCAGCTTCTGCGCTCGCACCGCAACCTGTACATCTCGGTGAACCTGGCCGCCTGCGACGTGATGGTCCCGCGCATAGGCCGGGTGGCGGCGCGGTTGTTGGCGTTGCACCGGGTGGCGGCCAGCCAGATCGCCTTCGAAGTGACCGAACGCGGGCTGATCGATGTGGTGGTGGCCCGCGACAATCTGCAGGCTTTGCGTTCAGTGGGGCATCAGGTGCTGATCGACGATTTTGGCACCGGCTATTGCAGCCTGGCTTATCTGCAGACCCTGCCGGTGGACTGCCTGAAGATCGACAAGGCCTTCATCGACGCGCTGGGCCACGATGCCGCCAGCAGCGGCGTGGCTCCGCACATCATCCGCATGGCCCACGACCTGCATCTGCGGGTGATTGCCGAAGGCATCGAATGCGAGGCGCAGGCTGTGCTGCTCAACAGCGAGGGCGTCAATTATGGCCAGGGTTGGCTGTTCGCCCATCCCCTCAATGCGCGGCAGTTCGTCGAGTTGGTAACGCGCGGGCGGCAGGTGCGGCGCCAGCGCATCGATGATGAGCCTTGAGCAACTTTCAGGGCAGCGCATACCCCTGTGGGAGCGGCTTTAGCCGCGAAGCGTGCGACGCGGTGGATGGCACCGGCTTCGCCGGTTTTCGCGGCTAAAGCCGCTCCCACAGGGACCCATGCAGTTCAAGTAATCAATCAAACCGGCAATGCCATATAGAACTGAGTGCCCTCCCCTGGCCGGGAAACGACACCCATACGGCCACCGTGCAGTTGAACGATTTCCTTGCACAGTGCCAATCCGAGCCCAGCCCCGCCTTTCTTGCGCCCAACCTGCACGAAGGGTTCGAAAATCCGCCCCTGCTGCCCATAGGCAATGCCTTCGCCGTTGTCCTCGACACTGACGATCACCCGCTCCGCATGGCGCCGAGCATGCAGGCGAATTCGCCCGCCGCTGGGCGTATGGCGAATGGCGTTGTGCAGCAGGTTATCGAGCACGCGGTCGAGTTGGGCCAAATCGGCCTGTATCCGTGGCAACGGAGGTTCCAGCGCCTTGATCAGCTCGATCTGTTTGTTCGCTGCCTGCTCACCGAATCGCACCTGGGCGCGTTCGAGCAATTCGTCGATGGCGCAGGGCGCAAGTTCGAGCTTCTGCAGGCCACTCTGATAGCGCGAGAAGTTGAGCAGGTCATTGATCAACTGGGTGAGGCGCTGCATTTCTTCGCCAATGGTATCCAGCAGGTCGTTCTCTCGTGTCTCGGCCGGGAACTTCACGCGTTCGCGCAACAAGCCGAAGGCCATGTGCATGCCGGTGACCGGTGTACGCAGCTCGTGCGAGGCACGCAGCACGAACTCGCTGCGTACGCGTTCGAACGCGCGCTGCTCGGTGACATCGTGCAGCACCATCACCGCACCCAGGATCGGCCCTTGCGGGTGGCTGACCGGGGTCAGGCTGTAAGTCAGCAGGCGGGACTCTTCATCGACCTCGATGCTCAGGTCGTCGGGCGGACGGTCCAGGTTGCCGCCCCGCAGTACCTGGCGCAGCTGTTGCTCCAGCTCCGGGCGCTGCAAGGCTTCGGCAAGGCCGGTACCGACCCGGCTGTTACTCCAGCCAAGCTGGCGTTGGGCAACCGGGTTGAGGTGTTCGAGGTGCCCTTGGCGGTCGATGATCAGCAGGCCGTCGTCGATGCTGTCGAGTACCGCTTGCAGGCGCTGCTGGCCTGCCAGCAGTTCATCGACATTGGTGGCCTGGTGTTTGCGCAGGGCGTCGGCCATCAGCCCGAAGCGGCGGGTGAGCTGGTTGAGTTCGATGGCTTGGGTCACCGGCAAGGTGACATCGAAGTCGCCTCGGCCGAGTTGATCCGCGGCCTTGGCCAGTGCCTCGATGGGGTGGCCGAAACGCCGGGCGATGTTGTGGGCGGTGATGAAACCGAGCACCAATACCACCAGGCCCATCAGCCCCAGCAACCCGCTGACCAGTAAAGCACGGTCGCGGCTGTGTTCTTCGCTACGGGTGATGTGGTCGAGGGCCTGTTTGTGCGAGTCGATCAAGTCGGTGCGAACTTGATTGAAGGCAGCGCCCAGTGGCTGGTCGACGCCCATGCTGCGGGCCGGCGCAGGGCTGTCGCGGTAGGCCTGCAGGAAGGTCTGGTAGTTGCTGCTGGCCTTGCTGAGGCCTGTACGCTCGCCGCCGCGCTCCAGGCCTTGATTGAGCTGAGTCTGGAAATTGTCCTGCAGCGTTCTCAAGTTTTCAGGCGCGGTGTCCTCGTCGAGCATCAGGGTCAGCTGCTCACCGAGGTTCTGCCGCAGTTTGAGGCCAATTTCCAAGGCGTGGGTGGTTTCGCGCACCGACTGTTGCTGCACGGTGGCCATCTGCAGCACGCTGAACAGGCCTAACATCAGGCCCAGCAAGGCGACCGTCACCAGCGCCGAAATGCTGAGAAAAAGCCGCGTGCGCAGCTTCATTTGCCATCTCATAGGTTGTACTGCTTACGCTTGCGATACAGGGTCGAGGCATCGATGCCCAGGGTCTTGGCGGCCTGGTCGAGGGTGTCGCTGGCCGCCAGCACGGCGCCGATGTGCGCGCGCTCCAGTTCATCCAGGCTCAGCGCCGCGCCCACCCGAGGTGCGTTGCCGGCAGGCTGTTCGCCCATGCCCAGGTGGGTGATCTCCACGCGTTCCTGCGGGCAGATGATGCTGGCGCGCTCGATCACGTTGCGCAGCTCGCGGATGTTGCCCGGCCAGCGGTAATTGAGCAGCGCCGCCCGGGCCTCTTCGCTGAAGCCTCGGGCCGGCCGCGAGTACTCTTTGACGAAGCGGGCGAGGAAACGGTCGGCCAGGGTCAGGATGTCTTCACTGCGCTCGCGCAGCGGCGGCAGGTGCAGGGTGATGACATTGAGGCGGTACAGCAGGTCTTCACGGAAGCGGCTTTCACGCACCATCTCTTCGAGGTTGAGGTTGGTCGCTGCGAGGATGCGTACGTCGGCGCGGCGGGTCACCGGGTCGCCGACCCGCTCGTACTCTTTATCCTGGATGAAGCGCAGCAGCTTGGGCTGCAAGGCCAGAGGGAAGTCGCCGATTTCGTCGAGGAACAACGTACCGCCATCGGCCTGGCTGACGCGCCCCAAGGTGCTCTCGCTGGCGCCGGTAAAGGCGCCGCGGGTGTGGCCGAACAGCTCGCTTTCCATCAATTCGGCGTTCAGCGACGGGCAGTTGATGGTCACGCACGCCTTGCGCGCGCGCTTGCTCCAGCTGTGAATGGCGCGGGCCAGTTCGCCCTTACCCGTACCCGATTCACCGAGGATGAGGATGTTGGCGTCGGTGGTGGCCACCTGGCGGGCGGTCTCCAGCACCACCATCATCGCCGGGCTGTGCGAGTCGAGGCCGTCCTTGGGCTTGCGGACTTCACCTTCCAGGGCTTCCAGGCGTGCCGACAGTTGGCGCACCTCAAGCTGCTTGGCGGTGGCCAGGCGCAGCTGGTCGGGGCTGCAGGGTTTGACCAGGTAATCGGCGGCACCCGCCTGGATGGCATCGACCGCCGTATCGATCGCCGAATGCGCGGTGACAATCACCACGCGCATCCACGGTGCCTGGATCCGCATCTGGGCCAGCACATCCAGGCCGTTGTCTTCGCCCAGGCGCAGGTCGAGGAAGCACAGGTCGAATACCTGGCGCTGCAGCAAGGCTTCCGCCTGCGCGGCACTGTTGGCCGTGGCCACACTGTAGCCTTCGTCTTCGAGGCAGTAGCGGAAGGTGCGCAGGATCGCGGACTCGTCATCCACCAGCAGAATGCGGCCTTGGTTGTCCTGGGCTGATTCCATTTGCTGCGCTCCTTAGGGGGTGGGTCTTCGTTTAGTGTGGGAAAAATCGGGCAAGTTGCATGGTCAATTCTGAAGGATTCTGTCCTTTGCATGCTAGCCAATGGCCAAACATCGCCATGACCCTGTGATTTTTCGATGATTTTCTTAGAGCGCCGGGGTGGCACATTGGTTGCGACTATTTTCAGATTTTGCCTACAAAAGGAGTGCTGTCATGCCATTCCCCATTCGAACGGCCATGTTGACCATCAGCCTGCTGTCCGTTTGCGCACCTGCATTGGCCGATCCAGTTGCGGACGCACGCCTGGAAGGTTCTTTGCAAACGGCATTGTCGCTTAATCGGATGCTCAACCCGTTTCGCATTGAGGTCGAAGTCGTTGATCAGCGGGCACGCCTGAGCGGTGAAGTGGAAAACGAGGTCGAGCGGCAATTGGCGGAGCACGTGGCCCAGGCCACACGAGGCATCGAACAGGTCGACAATCAGTTGCGCGTCAACGCTGGCCTGGTCGAGCGCCCGCTCGAGCTGCGCGCCTACGCCCAACGTCTTGAGGATGCCACGCTGGCTGCGGTCATCCGCGCGCGCCTGCTCTGGAGCCGCACCACGGAAAAAGCGCCTATCGAAGTGCAGAGCAGTGACGGCGTGGTGACCCTGCGCGGCAAGGTGGACAGCGCCGAGGCCAAGGAACTCGCAGGTGTGGTGGCGCGCACCACCGATGGCGTGCACCTGGTCAACAACCTGGTCAGCCTGGACACCGCCGCCATGGCCAAGGCCCGGGAAAACCCGGTCGGTGCGCCCACAGGGCCGCAGCCCAGTGACAGCTGGGTGGTCGACAAGATCCAGAACAGCTTCCGCTTCAGCCGCAACCTCGATGGCTTGAACATCAAGGTCGCCAGTAGCGAGGGGATGGTCCGGCTGTCAGGTGAGGTGGTCAGCAGCGAGCAGAAAACCATCGCCGTGGAGATCGCCCGGCAAATCATCGGCGTGCGGGGCGTGGATGCCGACTTACTCAAGGTGGCGACCAAGGTCGAAGGTTGAGTCGTGCATTTCGCACGACGCCAAGGAGGGCATCGTGCAGGATACGTCCATGGCGGGTTAACGATTTTTGCGTAAGTAGCTGATTTATAACGATTTTATTGAATTGTTAAAGCTGGCATGCAGGCTGCAATTACCTGTTCAGGTTTGAATAGAAAAATTACAGCAGGAGAAGCCGGCATGAACCGCCCATCCGTCAACCGCTCACAAGCCGCCGCACTGCCCCTGCGCCAGTTCCTCTTGCTTGGAATGGCGCTGCTGCTGACTTTGGCCGCAGGCCTCTTTTATTACAGCTGGCAGACCGCACGACTGACCGAGCAGGTTGCAGCGCAGACCGCGCTGCTGACGCAGATTCAGGCGAGCCGTGCCAACACATTGGTGAGGGCAGCCGAACCGCTGCCTTCGGCCAACACTTCGCCGGCCACCGTTGAAAACGTCGCACCTCAGCAACGCTGGGTGTTCTAGGACGCTGCCGTTCGACACCGACCGGATCGATTTCAAAAAAGAAAGGAGAAGCATCATGCTGAGTTGGGCTATCACTTTCCTCATCATCGCCATCATTGCCGCTGTATTGGGCTTCGGTGGTATCGCTGGCGCCGCTACGGGTATCGCGAAGATCCTGTTCATTGTCTTCCTGGTCCTGTTCGTAGCCTCCTTCTTCTTCGGACGCGGTCGAGGTTGAACATGAGCAGGAAGCTTTGCAAAGCCATCGCCGCCGGCCTGCTGTTGGCCGGTAGCGCGGCGGCAATGGCGGCCAATGACGGCCAGGTCCGGGTTGACCAACTGCTTGGCTCGGACCCTGAGTATCGGGAAACCTGGCAGGACGCGATCAAAGGCGAGGAACGCCTGCCCGACTGGGTGATCAATCTGACGGGCAGCGCTCAGGAACAGATGTCGGCGGTGACCGAAGATGGGGATAAATACCTGGTCGGTCCGCTGTGCGAGTCTCAGGACAAGTGCACCTACAAGCGCCTTATCGTGGCGTTCAGTTGGGACAAGGATGACGCTTACGGGATGCTTGTGGAGGTCCCCGAAGGCCTGCCGAGTGACAAGTCGCCAACCCGCCACGCGCAGTACCGTTGGCTGGGTGAGCCGGATGACGGCATGAAGGCCATGTTGCAAGAGCAACTCAAGCGCGACCCGAAGTGGTACTGAGCCTTACGGACCGATGGTCGCGCACTGTCACGAAATAGAAGCGGAACCTTTCTATATTTCTCGCTTCTATGATGCGCCGCCCCGAGGAGGGGCAGCACATGACCAAGGGGCCGGGCTGTTCTGATTGTTGCAGGATCGGAGTGGCCTAGGGGTACAGGGAGTGCCTCCAGGATTGGGCCGGGTCAGGAAAGGCAGAATCGGAAGTATCAGGTCAGGTGGGTGTTTCGCACAGCAACCTGGCCTGGCTTCCGAGGTGCCATCTTCGCTTTAACATCCCACCTTTCAAGAAATGTCCCTTGAGACACATTTTGTCTCGACCGTACATCAACTTTTTTTCGTCCAATCCAACGCTGGCGCAAGTGGCATTTCAGCCATTCGGATTGTCGAACAAGCCATCCCCAGAGCCTTTTGAACACGGCCAAATCTGCCTAAAACTGGCGCTTTGGTCTTGTTCGGGATTCCGAACGTTATAAATCAATGACTTGCGAGTGCCTCATTTTGACGCAGATCAGTATGCCTGATCGGCATAGGGTATACGCTTCCGGCATTAGATTTCATCCTTTGCCATCGCAATAGTTGCCGCCTTTTCGCTGGCCCGAGCGCCCTGTCGCTCGCTCGCGGTGTCCTTACATGAGGTCTCCGGACGGAAGCCCAAAGCTCCCCGTGACGTTGCCAACGGCTCTGTTACGCGCTTTTCCGGTCGGTGCCCGTGACCACTAGAACAAAGGGTAAAGACATGAAGAAGGCAAAACTGAGCCTCGCCTGGCAGATCGTCATCGGTCTGGTCCTGGGCGTTGCAATCGGCGCGCTACTGAACCATTTCAGTGCGGAGAAGGCCTGGTGGATCAGTAACGTCCTCCAACCCGCCGGTGACATCTTCATTCGCCTGATCAAGATGATCGTCGTCCCGATCGTGATTTCGTCGCTGATCGTGGGCATCGCCGGGGTAGGCGACGCGAAGAAACTGGGCAGCATTGGCCTGAAGACCATCATCTACTTCGAGGTGGTGACCACCATCGCCATCGTCGTCGGCCTGGTGTTGGCCAACCTGTTCCACCCGGGTGCCGGCATCGACATGAGTACCTTGGGTACCGTCGACATCTCCAAGTACCAGGCAACCGCTGCGGAAGTGCAGCATGAGCACGCGTTCATCGAGACCCTGCTCAACCTGATCCCATCGAACATCTTCGCAGCGCTGATGCGCGGTGAAATGCTGCCGATCATCTTCTTCTCGGTGCTGTTCGGCCTGGGCCTGTCGAGCCTGCAGGCCGACCTGCGCGAGCCGCTGGTGCGTACCTTCCAGGGCGTGTCGGAAACCATGTTCAAGGTCACTCACATGATCATGAACTACGCCCCGATCGGCGTGTTCGCCCTGATCGCCGTGACCGTCGCCAACTTCGGCTTCAGCTCGCTGCTGCCACTGGCCAAGCTGGTCTTGCTGGTGTACTTCGCCATCGCCTTCTTCGCCTTCATGGTGCTGGGCCTGGTTGCGCGCCTGTTCGGCTTCTCGGTGATCAAGATCATGCGCATCATGAAAGATGAGCTGATCCTCGCCTACTCCACCTCCAGCTCCGAAACCGTGCTGCCGCGCGTGATCGAGAAGATGGAAAAGTACGGTGCGCCGAAGTCGATCTGCTCGTTCGTGGTGCCGACCGGTTACTCGTTCAACCTCGACGGCTCGACCCTGTACCAGAGCATCGCGGCGATCTTCATCGCCCAGCTGTACGGCATCGACCTGTCCTGGAGCCAGCAGCTGCTGCTGGTGCTGACCCTGATGGTCACCTCCAAGGGTATTGCCGGTGTACCGGGCGTATCGTTCGTGGTGCTGCTGGCAACCCTGGGCAGCGTAGGCATCCCGCTGGAAGGCCTGGCCTTCATCGCCGGTGTCGACCGCATCATGGACATGGCGCGTACCGCCCTGAACGTGATCGGCAACGCCCTGGCGGCCCTGGTGATCGCCCGTTGGGAAGGCATGTACGACGCTGCCAAAGGCGAGAAGTACTACGCCTCGCTGATGGCGGACAAGAAGCAAGCGGCCGTGGTTGGCGAAACCGCCAAGCGCTGAGCCTGACCTGCTGAACAAAAAACCCCGACTCGTCGGGGTTTTTTGTTGTCTGTGGGAGCGGCTTTAGCCGCGAAGCAGGCGACGCGCTGGATTGCACCGGCTTTGCCGGTGTTCGCGGCTGAAGCCGCTCCCACGGGGTTATCGGCAAGTTGAGGGATCTCCAGCCAGGCGCCCTGATACGCTATCATTCGGGCATTTTTCACGGGGGTATACGCGGATGCTCAACGGCCTTTGGCTCGGCTTTTTCCTGGTGGCGGCCGTTTCCGCCCTGGCCCAATGGCTGATCGGTGGCAACGCCGGCATCTTCGCCGCGATGGTCGAGAGCATCTTCGCCATGGCCAAGCTGTCGGTGGAGGTCATGATCCTGCTGTTCGGCACCCTGACGCTGTGGCTGGGCTTTCTCAAGATCGCTGAAAAGGCCGGCATCGTCGAATGGCTGGCCAAAGTCCTCGGCCCGCTGTTCGCTCGGTTGATGCCTGAAGTGCCGCCCGGTCACCCGGCGCTGGGGCTGATTACCATGAACTTCGCCGCCAACGGCCTGGGTTTGGACAATGCCGCCACGCCCATCGGCCTCAAGGCGATGCGCGCGCTGCAGGAGCTCAACCCCAGCAGCACCACGGCGAGCAATGCGCAGATCCTGTTTCTGGTGCTCAACGCCTCATCGCTGACCCTGCTGCCAGTGACCATCTTCATGTACCGCGCCCAGCAAGGCGCGACCGACCCGACCCTGGTGTTCCTGCCGATTCTGCTGGCCACCAGCGCCTCGACCCTGGTCGGCCTGCTGTCGGTGGCGGTGATGCAGCGCCTGCGGCTGTGGGACCCGGTGGTGCTCGCCTACATGATCCCCGGCGCGCTGCTGCTGGGCGGCTTCATGGCTTTCCTCGGTACCCTGTCGGCCGCCGCGCTGGCCAGCCTGTCGTCGATCCTCGGCAACCTCACACTGTTCGGCGTGATCATGCTGTTCCTGGTGATCGGCGCATTGAAGCGGGTGAAGGTGTACGAGGCCTTTGTCGAGGGTGCCAAGGAAGGTTTCGACGTGGCCAAGAGCCTGTTGCCCTACCTGGTGGCGATGCTGGTTGCCGTGGGCGTCCTGCGTGCCTCCGGCGCTCTGGAGCTGGCGTTGGACGGCATTCGCCATGCGGTGAACTGGCTGGGCATGGATACCCGCTTCGTCGAGGGCCTGCCGACCGCGCTGGTCAAACCGTTCTCGGGCAGTGCGGCGCGGGCCATGCTCATCGAAACCATGCAGACCCATGGCGTGGACAGCTTCCCGGCGCTGGTCGCCGCCACCGTGCAGGGCAGTACCGAGACCACCTTCTACGTGCTGGCGGTCTACTTCGGCGCTGTCGGTATACAGCGTGTGCGTCACGCCGTTGGCTGCGCCCTGTTGGCCGAGCTGTCCGGCGTGATCGCGGCGATCCTGGTCTGCTACTGGTTCTTCGCCTGAGTCTGAGCGCTCTGCGCCACGGTCCAGTTCACCACCTGCCCGGCCAGTTGATCGCTGGCCGCGCCAAAGCCGGCCACCACGGCGGATACCTGCGTATCGGCCAGCGGCTGGCGCACCTCGAAGCGCTTGCTGGCGAGGATACGCTGGCTGCGCCCCTGCACTAGCCGCGCGTCATAGCGGATCAGCACTTCCACTGCGCCGCCGGCCCGATACTCACTCTGGAACGCCTGTAGCTCGCCCGCCAGCTCATAGTCGGCCTGCAGGTTGCTGTCGTCGGCGCTCAGGCGCTGCACGCGGCCGTCACGCTGGAAACCATCGAGCAGGCGGTTGCGCACCAACAGCGGCACCGGGTCGCTCCAGCGCGCGCCTTTGTAGCTGCTGAGCACATTTCCCTGAGGAATCACGGCGATGCGCGGCCCGGCCAGGGTCTCGCTGGCCAGGGGTTTGTTCAAACGCAGCGACCAGTCCACCGGCGTGGCGCTGTGGCTGGCCTGGTTGACCGGCAGGCGGTAGATATCCACAGGCTCGCTCTGCGGCAGTATCGAGCAGGCGCCGGTCAGGCTCAGTGCGGCCGCCAGGGCCAGCAGGCGCAGCGAGGGTTTCATGGCTGGAACTCCTTGTTGTTGTCGCGGCCGAGCAGGTAGCCGCTCGGGTCGGCCTCCAGGCGCCGGGAGATACCCTTGAGCGAGTTGAGCGTTTCGCGCAGCTCGCGGATGGCCGGGGTCAGCTGATTGAGGCCTTGCGCGCCGTCGTCGATGGACTGGCGATTGTCGTTGAGCAGGCTGTTGATGGTCGCCGCGCTGTCGGCCAGCGACTGCATGGCCTGCTCGGCGCTGCCGATGGCCTGCTTGCCCTGGGTGCCGAGCAGGCCGTTGGCGTTGCGCATCAGTGCCTGGGTTTCGGCCAACGTGGCGTTGGCCTGCTTGCCGACCTGGGCCAGCTGCTCGATGGCATCGGAGATACCGCCCTTCTTGCTGGCGAACGCGCCGGTGGTCTGCTCCAGGTTAGCCAGGGTGTTGCTCAGCCGGTCGATGTTGCTGGTCGAGAACATCTGGTTGGCGTTGTGCAGCAGCAGGTTGATGTTGGTCACCAGGTCGCTGCTGTCATTGAGCAGCTGCGAGATTGGCGACGGCGAGGCGATGATCACCGGCAGTTTGCCGTCCTTGCCCTTGAGCTCGGGGCTTTGCGGGGTGCCACCGCTGAGCTGGATGAACGAGTTACCGGTAACGCCGGCCAGGGTCAGCTTGGCCTGGGTGTCCTCCTTGACCGGCGTGTCGCCGCTCAGGCGTACCCGGGCCAACACCCGGCGTGGATCCTTGGGGTCAAGGCGCAGGGTGGACACGTCACCTACTTTGATGCCGTTGTATTGCACGGGGCTGCCGCGCGACAGGCCCGAGACGGCTTCGTTGAAGACCACTTCGTAATCCTTGAAGGCATCGTCGACGCTGGACTTGGTCAGCCACAGGCCGAACAGCATGGCGCCGACCACCACCAGCACGGTGACCAGGCCGATGAGAACGTGATGAGCTCGGGTTTCCATTGTTCAGCGCTCCTGCCCGGCACGGGTGGCGGCGTGCTCGGCCGCGCGCCCGCGTGGGCCGTGAAAGTATTCGTGGATCCACGGGTCGTCTGTCTGTTCGACTTCGGCCAGGGGGCCGGCCACCAACACTTTTTTCTGCGACAGTACGGCAATGCGGTCGGTGATGGTGTACAGAGTGTCCAGGTCGTGGGTGATGAGAAACACGCTCAGGCCCAGGGCATCGCGCAGAGTGAGGATCAATTGGTCGAAGGCCGCGGCCCCGATCGGGTCGAGGCCGGCGGTGGGTTCGTCGAGGAACAGGATGTCCGGGTCCAGGGCCAGCGCACGGGCCAGCGCCGCGCGCTTGATCATGCCGCCGGACAGCGACGAGGGGTATTTGTCTGCGGCGGATATCGGCAAACCGGCCAGGGCCAGCTTGACCCCGGCCAAATGCTCGGCATCGGCGCGCGACAAGCCTGCATGCTCGATCAATGGCAGTGCGACGTTCTCGGTAACGGTCAGCGACGAGAACAGCGCGCCCTTCTGGAACAGCACGCCGAAGCGCCGCTCGACCAGCGAGCGCTGTTCTTCGCGCAGGCCGGCCAGGTCCTCGCCGAACACCTTGATCTGCCCTTCGTTAGGCCGTCGCAGGCCGATGATGCTGCGCAGCAGTACCGACTTGCCGCTGCCGGAGCCACCGACCACGGCGAGGATTTCGCCCCGGTACAGGTCGAGGTCGAGATTCTCGTGCACGCTCTGGCTGCCGAAGCGGTTGCAGATACCCCGCGCCTCGATCACCGCTTCCCGGCCACTCACCAGCCCATCTCCATGCAGAACAGCGCCGCCACCGCATCCAGCACGATAACCACGAAGATCGACTGGACCACGCTTGAAGTGGTGTGCGCGCCGACCGATTCGGCACTGCCGCTGACCTTGAAGCCTTCCAGGCAGCCGATGGCGGCGATCAGGAAGGCGAAGAACGGGGCCTTGGCCAGGCCGACGATGAAGTGCTGCACGCCGATGTCGCTTTGCAGCAGCGAGAGGAACATGGCAGGCGAGATATCCAGGGTCAGCGCGCACACCACGGCGCCGCCAACGATGCCGCAGATCATCGCGACGAACGTTAGCAGTGGCAGCGAGATCAGCAGGGCCAGCACCCGCGGTACCACCAGCAGTTCGATCGGGTTCAGCCCCAGGGTGCGGATCGCGTCGATTTCTTCGTTGGCCTTCATCGAGCCGATCTGCGCGGTAAAGGCACTGGCTGTGCGGCCAGCCATGAGGATGGCCGTCAACAGCACCGCGAATTCACGCAGGAACGAGAACGCCACCAGGTCGACGGTGAACACCGTTGCGCCGAAGTCGGCCAGTACCGTGGCCCCGAGGAAGGCCACCACCGCGCCCACCAGAAACGTCAGCAGCGCCACGATCGGTGCGGCATCCAGGCCGGTCTGCTCGATGTGCGAGACCACCGGCGTAACCCGCCAGCGGTGCGGTTGCAGGGCGCGGCGCAGCAGGGTTTCGAGGATCAGGCCGACGAAGCCGAGCAACTGCAGGGTGTCTCGCCAAAGCGTATTGACGGCACGGCCGATGCGCTCCAGCAGCAGGAGCAGCACATGGCGCTCGGGTTCCTTGACCGGGATGCAGTAGTCCTGCACCGAGCAGTAGACGTTCTTGAGCAAGGCGCGGCTGGCGTCGGGCAGGTCGTTTGTGCAGCGCGACAGGCGTTCGGAGCCGAGCAGCTCTGCCAGCAAGGAGGCGCCGGCGGTGTCGAGGCGGCCCAATTGGCTGAGGTCGGCCACCGCGTCGGCGCCGTATTGCGTGCGCAGGCGCTCGCTGTCGCGCTTGAGGCTGGCGTAGTGCAGCAGCGTCCAGTCACCGGCAATGCGCAGGCAGGCCGGTTGGCTGCTGGTGTCCAGGGTGGCGCTGGGCGTGGTCATAGGCTCCATGCATCTGACTGGCGTAGAGGCTGATCATAGCGCAGCGGGCATGGAGCGGTTTGGTGAAAATGTGCTGTCCTGCAGTGCCTTATCGAACAAACACCAGCTGTGGGAGCGGCTTCAGCCGCGAACACCGGCGAAGCCGGTGCCATCCAGCGCGTCGCTTGCTTCGCGGCTAAAGCCGCTCCCACAGGGCATGCAGCGCTTTATTTTGCGACCGCGTCGTCGACCACCTTGAAGCGCAGCACACCGATCACCTGGCCATCCTCGGTCAACACCCGCACCTGCCATTTGCCTACCGGGTTGGACGGGAAATTCTGCTTGTGGGTCCAGGCGCGGTAGCCTTCCTTGCGCCCGCCGTGGATATCCAGGGCGATACGATCAACTTCCTTACCGTCCTTTTGCCACACGTGGTAGATGCGTTCGTTGAGGCCGCGCGGTGCATTGATCGCGGTATAGGCGTACAAACCGCTACTGCGGATGCGGCTGGCGGCGATCTCGTCCAGTGAGTCGCCGGGCTGGCGGTTGATGACTTCGGTGCTCACCGCCACTTCGGTCATCCACAGGGTGGCGGGCGGCACCCACGAGCGCAGCAGCCAGCCGCCGCCGCCAACGGCGAGGGTCACCAGCACCAGCGTCACGCCACGGCGCCAGGAGTTGATCGGGAAGCTGCTGGCCAGGCTTGGGAATGACAGCACCATGGCGGCGATCAGCGCCAGCTTGAAGCTTTGCGCGGTGGTCAGGTGGAGAATGATCGGCAGCGCGGTCAGCAGTGCGGCGAACAGGGTCAGGGTGTGCAGCGCCAGGAACAGCCAACGCCGAGGGGCCAGCCACTTGTAGTACAGAGGGTCGACGATCGAGACCAGGCCGGCGCCCGCGAGCAGGCCAGTGAACACCAGCTGGCCGCTGTTCCAGGTGGTGGTGATGAAAAAGAACGGCAGGACGAAGAACAGGCTTTCCTGGTGGATCATCTGCGTCGCGTAACGCAGCAGCGGTTGTGGGATCTCACGCTTGAACGTGCGGGCGAACAGGCCGGTGAGGGTGTTCTCGAACATCAGCCAGAGCCAGCTGACCAGCATGAGAATGGCGACCCAGCTGGCCAGGCTGGCCTGGCGGTCGACCAGAATGAAGCTGCCGATACCGGAGAGAAAACCGCCGAGCGCAATGACGCCGGGGTAGCGTTTGAGCAGCTCGATGACGCGCTGGACGATGTGGGGGATTGGGGGCATTGGGTGCTTGGCAGGAAGTGAAAGGGCGGCCTTATCGCGGCTGAAGCCGCTCCTACAAGGATACCGCCGATTCACCGCTGGCGTGTAGCACCACTGGGTCGCTCTGGGGGACGACGTCTCCACTTCAGCAACCCAGCCGCCAGAATCACGCCCACCACCAGCGCAATCAACCCATACAACTCGTCATACCCCAGCAACGGCTTCTCGATCCGCAGATACCCCTCATCCTTGAGCAGTTCCTTCAACGCATCGTTGGCCTGCTCCAGGCTGACCTGCCGCAGCTGCCGCGTCGGGCTGGCAAAGCGCCCATTGTTGTAGTCGTTCAGCGCCCCCCAGTAATAGTCGGCCAGCGCGCTGTTGCCCTGGGTGCTCCAGCTCTCCTTGGCAACGGCGGCGCCCTTGATGCGGGCGAAAGTATCGGCATCGAGGCCTTCCTTGCGCAGGTGGTCGAACAGGTGCTGCATCACCTTGACCGCCTTGTCGATGTCGTCGCGCTCAAGGTCGGCGTTCATGCTCAGCATGCCGCTGTCGCCAAAGCTTTCACGCTGCACCGAGGGGCCGTAGGACAGGCCGTTGCGCAACCGCAACTGGTCGTACAAGGCCCAGTCCAGGTAGCGCGAAAGCAGGTCGAGGGTCGGCTGGTGATCGTTGTCCAGTACCGGTTCGATGAACAGCCAGTGCAGTTTGACGCTGTCGCCCAGTACCCCGCGCGTCAGGTCGCGGCGTTGCTCGGCTTGCTGGGTGATGCTTTCGAGGTTGCGCCGCTCCTCCGGCTCGGTGGCGGGCAGTTCGCCGAAGGTGCGGTCCAGGTAGGCCGGCAGCAGGCGGTCGAGGCCACCGACCACGATCAGGGTCATGTTGTTGGCGGCATACCAGCGATCACGCAGGGCCTGCACCTGCTCCAGGGTCATGTCGTCGAGGTTGGAGCGCTCCGGGCATTTCAGGCCCAACTCGGTGGCCAGCTGATCGCTGGCCGGGTGGCCGATGTCCTGGCGGTCGAGCCAGCGTTGCAGGTGGCCGTAATGGCCGCCATCTTCGCGTTCGATGATGCGTTTGGCGGTGGCCAGCGCCTTGGCGTCGATACGGGTATCGCGGATCACCGCCAGCAACAGGTCGAGGACTTTGCGCTGATTGCGCGCCGGGGCTTCGATGACGAATGTGGTGTCGGCGCTGCTGGTGTACGCATTCCATTCGCCGCCCAGGGTCTGCAGACGTTCTTCCAGGCCGCCCTCGCCGGTTTCGTCGATGCCACTGAACAGCAAATGTTCGAGCAAGTGCGGCAGCTCTTTCTGCTGGCAGTCGAAGTCGTCCAGGCCCACGCCGACGACCAGGCGGATCGCCACGTGGTCACGTTCATAGCCGGATTTGAGGATCACCTGCAGGCCATTGGGCAACAGGTAGCCTTCGACCCGCGAGCGATCCAGGGCGTGGGAGGTCAGGCTGCAGATCAGCAGGCAAACGAATATCAGGCAACGCATGGGCGAGCTTGGGTCTCCAAGTGTGCGAGATCAGGGCTGGCGGGCTTCATCCGGTACCGTATCGAGCATCAGCCCGCCGGTGTCCGTGCCGCCCAGTACCACATAGGCACTGCTGCAGAACAAAGAGTTCAACCGCTTCATGTCGGCGATCAGCTCCAAGTGTAGCGAACTCGTCTCCATACTTTGCACTACCTTACGCTGCAAACGGCTGACGTGGGCGTGGGCCAGGCGGCGTTCCTGCGCGCGGAAACGGCGTTTCTCGCGTAGGAGCAAGTGCGCGCTTTCAGGGTCGGCGCTGAGGAACACCGACAGGCCCAGGCGCAGGTTGGACAGCAACTGCTCCTGCAGGCCGGTGAGTTCTTCCAGGCCGACCTGGGAAAATTCCCGGCGCTGGCTGGTCTTCTGCTGCTGCACCTTGCGCAGCATGCGTTCGATCAGGTCGCCGGCCAGCTTGAGGTTGATCGCCAGCTCGATGATTTCCGCCCAGCGTCGGTTCTCCTGGTCGCTCAAGTCTTCCCGCGTCATCTGCGCCAGGTACAGCTTGATCGCGCTGTACAGCGCTTCGGCATCCTCGCCCAGGGCGCGGACTTGCTGGGGCAAGGCGGTCTGGGTGCCGCGCAGGGCATTGAGCATGGCTTCGAGCAGGCTGTCGACGATGTCGCCCAGGCGCAGGGTTTCGCGGGCGGCGTTGGCCAGGGCAAGGCTGGGCGTGGTGAGTGCCGAGGGGTCGAGGTGGCGCGGGCGCACCTGGCCGTTGCCGTTCTCGCGCTCGGGCAGCAGGCTGTTGCACAGCCGGCCCATGAGTTTGACCGTGGGCAGCATGATCAGGCAGCGCAGGGTGTTGTAGAGCAGGTGGAAGCCGATCACCAGTTCCTGCGGGCTGAAGCTCAGCGAGTCCATCCAATCCACCAGCGGGTGCAGCACGGGAATGATCAGCAGCAGGCCGATCAGCTTGTACAGCAGGCTGCCCAGTGCCACGCGCCGGCCTGCGGCGTTCTGCATGCTGGTGCTGATGAACGCCAAAAGCCCGCTGCCGATGTTGGCGCCGACCACCAGGCCGATCGCCACCGGCAGACTGATCACTTCGGCACCGGCCAGGGTGGCGGTGAGCAAAACCGCCGCCAGGCTGGAATAGGAAACCATGGCGAACAGCGCGCCAACCAAGGCATCGAGCAGGATGTCGCCAGTCAGTGAGGCGAACAGCACTTTCACGCCCTGGGCGTGGGTGATCGGCGTGGCGGCCTGCACGATCAGCTCCAGCGCCAGGATGATCAGGCCCAGGCCAATGCCAACGCGGCCCAGCTGACCAGCGCGCGTCTGCTTGCGTGACAGGAAGAAGATCACCCCGAGAAACAGCAGCAGCGGCGACAGCCACGACAGGTCGAGGGTCAGCACCCTGGCCATCAGCGCGGTCCCCACGTCGGCGCCGAGCATGATCGCCAGCGCCGGGGTCATGGCCATCAGGCCCTGGCCGACGAATGAAGTGACAAGCATGGCAGTGGCGTTGCTGCTCTGCACCACGGCGGTGACCACGATGCCGGCAATGAACGCCAGCGGCCTGCGGTTCATGTTCTGGCTGAGGACGCGGCGCAGGTTGGAACCGAACACCCGCAGGATGCCGGTACGGACGATGTGCGTGCCCCACACCAGCAAAGCCACGGCGGAGAGCAGGTTGAGCAGGGTCAACATGGTGTAGCCCCCCTTTCTAATTCTGGGCTTCAGCGGCGAAGCCAATGGGTGACGCGGCAAGCCTGGCCTGGGGGTGGGTGTTTTTAATCCAGTGCTTACTCAAGCTGTAGTTGTTTTGCGCAGCTCACGCCAGCTTGGCATGCCTGGCGGGTGTTTGAAACCTGCCTGTCATGAAACCCTGGTCATGAAAAAGGGCCCCGAAGGGCCCTCTCGCTGCGCTCCAAGTACTTACTGACCCGGAATGTCCTTGCGCAGTTTCACCGGGTCGTGATCCTTGCCATCCTTGCGTGCCAGGGCGGTGCGCATGCGGATGTTGATGGCCTCCACCGCCAGCGAGAACGCCATGGCGAAGTAGACGTAGCCCTTCGGAACATGCACATCGAAGGATTCGGCGATCAGCACGGTACCTACGACGATCAGGAACGAAAGCGCAAGCATCTTCAGCGAAGGGTGCTTGTCTATGAAGTTGCTGATGGCCCCGGCGCAGAGCATCATCACCAGCACAGCGACGACGATCGCGGCGATCATCACAGGCACGTGCGAGACCATGCCCACCGCGGTGATCACCGAGTCCAGCGAGAACACGATGTCGATGATGGCGATCTGGATGATGGTGTAGAGGAACTTGCCGCCCGCGCCCTTCGGCTCATCGGAGCTTTCGTCCTCGCCTTCCAGGCCGTGGTAGATCTCTTGGGAGCTTTTCCACAGCAGGAACAGGCCGCCGAAGAACAGGATCAGGTCGCGCCCCGAGATGCCCTGGCCGAACACCACGAATAGGTCGGCGGTCAGGCGCATGACCCAGGTGATCGACAGCAGCAGCATGATGCGGGTGACCATGGCCAGGGCCAGGCCGAAGATCCGGGTGCGCGGCTGCATGTGCTTGGGCATGCGGCTGACCAGAATCGAGATCATGATGATGTTGTCGATACCGAGCACGATCTCAAGCGCGGTGAGGGTGAAAAAGGCAACCCAGATTTCCGGGCTGGTCAGCCATTCCATGTGTCTTCCTTCGAACGGTAATGGCAAAGCGCCCAAGTATGGGCGCTTCGCGTTTGCGGTGGTGCGTGTTTATTAAAGACTACTGAACAGCGGGAAAATGCCCATCAGCAATGCGGCGGCCATTATGCACATGCACACCAGTACTGCCCACTTGAGGGTGAAGCGCTGGTGGTCGCCGAATTCGATGCCGGCCAATGCCACCAGCAGGTAGGTCGAGGGTACCAGCGGGCTCAGCAGGTGTACCGGTTGCCCGACGATCGACGCGCGGGCCATCTCCACCGGGCTGATACCGTAGTGGCTAGCCGCCTCCGCCAGTACCGGCAGCACGCCGTAGTAGAAGGCATCGTTGGACATGAAGAAGGTGAACGGCATGCTCACGATCGCGGTAATCACCGCAAGGTAAGGGCCCAGCGCTTCAGGGATGACCGCCAGCAGGCTCTTGGACATGGCTTCGACCATGCCGGTGCCCGACAGGATGCCGGTGAAAATACCGGCGGCGAAGATCAACCCGGTCACGGCCAGCACGCTGCCGGCATGGGCGGCGATACGGTCTTTCTGCTGCTGCAGGCACGGGTAGTTGACGATCATGGCGATACTGAAGGCGATCATGAACAGCACCGGCAGTGGCAGCACGCCGGCGATCAGCGCGACCATCAGCACGGCGGTCAGCGCACCGTTGAACCACAGCAGTTTTGGGCGGCGCGCTTCGGGGAACTGCGACACACTGATTTCGCTGTGATCGATGTCATCTGTCGGCAGGTGCAGCTCGCCCAGGCGGGCACGTTCACGCTTGCCGTACATGTAGGCAATGGCCAGGATCGCCAGCACGCCGAAGACCATGGCCGGGATCATCGGCACGAAAATGTCCGACGGGTCCACATGCAGGGCACTGGCGGCACGGGCAGTCGGCCCGCCCCACGGAGTCATGTTCATCACCCCGCCGGCGAGGATGATCAGGCCGGCCATGATTCGCGGGCTCATGCCCAGGCGGCTGTACAGCGGCAGCATGGCGGCGCAGCAGATCATGTAAGTGGTGGCGCCGTCGCCGTCGAGCGATACCACCAGGGCCAGCACGGCGGTGCCGACCGAGACTTTCAGCGGGTCGCCCTTCACCAGCTTGAGGATCTTGCGCACGGCCGGGTCGAACAAGCCGGAGTCGATCATCAGGGCGAAGTAGAGGATGGCGAACATCAGCATCACGCCGGTGGGCGCGAGCTTGCTGATGCCTTGAAGCATCATTGGGCCGATCTCGGCGGAAAAACCACCGAACAGGGCGAACAGAATCGGTACCAGGATCAGTGCGATCAAGGCCGACAGGCGCTTGGTCATGATCAGGTACATGAAGGTGATGACCATGGCAAAGCCGAGGAAGGTCAGCATGGCAATACTCCAGGCGTGGCGCGGCGAAAGGAACGTCGATTCGGGCGGGTCAGCGCGTCGGGCGCTGCGCAGGGAGCAAGCGGAGGGGGACTGCGAAAAGGCGGGCACAGGAATACATCAGAATCACCATTGTTGTTGTTGATTGGGCCGGGCGCGGAAATCCGGGTGCCCTGGCTGACCGGTCTTGTGCCGGTAGTGGCGGCTATCCTAGGGGGGTAAGCTTTCAGCCAGCTTTCGCTGGTAAAAGGGCGACGGGAGGTAGGTGATGCAGGATGTAACCGAGGGAGGCTGCCATTGCGGGGCCTTGCGCTATCGCTTGAAGGGCGAATTGACGGATGTGGCCCATTGTCATTGCTCGATCTGTCGGCGGGTCAGTGGCGGGCTGGTGGTGACCTGGCTTACCCTGCCTCGTCTGGGCTTCAAGTGGCTGGCGGGCAGGCCGCAGTGCTATGTGGCGCCGGCCAGCTGCAAACGATACTTCTGTGGGGAGTGTGGGGCGCATGTGGCGTTGGTTACCGAGCACAGCCCGGACAGCATCGATGTGACGGTGGCGACGCTGGATCATCCGGAGCGGGTGCCGGCGCAGCGGCATATCTGGACCAGCAGCCGGTTGCCCTGGCTGCATTTGGATGAGGGTTTGCCTGGGGAGGCGGAAGAGAAACTTTGAGTTCTGTGCTGGTTCTGCTGGCCTCTCGCGGCTGAAGCCGCTCCTACGAAATGTAGGAGCGGCTTCAGCCGCGAAGAGGCCAGTGCATACACTAGGGTAGCTGCAGGCCCCCCGCAGCCTTGTGCAGCGCCCGCAAATGCTCACCAATCTGCTTCAGATTCGCCTCCACCGCGGCAATTTCTTTGGCCCGTGAAGGCTCCAGCAGCGCCCTCACCTCTTTATCCAAGTCTGTGCTCAAACGGAGCAATTGTGCCTGCCGCTCACTGCTGACCTTCTCCAGGTGTTTGCGCTCTTCGGGCTGCGGCAGGCCATAGCCCTTGGCCTCCAACAGCTCCGCCGGGCGGCTGAGGAAGCCACTGTTGGCAAGCATCTGCTTCAGCGTCTGGTCAGCCTTGCTGACACTACCATCCTTCAGCGCGGCCGCATTCAGGTAGCGCTGCTTCACTTCGTCCTGAGCCAGCAGCAACTGGCGACGCAGGCTGGCCTGTTCCAGCAGCAGCAAGGCGGCGCTGGTGCGCAGGTCGGCCCGGGCGAACCAGCTGCGGCGCTGCTCGGCATCCAGGGCCAGCCAGTCCTCGACCTTGTCCTGCTTGACCGGCAGCTGCTTCCTGAGCACATCGAACATCGCTTGATAGCGCTCACGGTAGGAGTCGAAGCGGTAGCCCAGGCGCAAGGCTTCGCGTGGGTCATCGAGTACGCTGGTGTCGGCCAGCCCCCTCCCCGCCAGCACGGCGAGCAAGCCGTTGGGCATGATGCTGTCGAGGTCGTTCAGGCGTGGGTTGGCGGTGCCGCTGCGCAGCAGTTTCAACGACTCAACGGCACAGTTGTTGGACAAGAACCAGTAGTTGCCGTCATACGTCCAGTGCATCTCGGCAGCCTGGCGTACCAGGTTTTCGATTTCGTCACGATTGAGTTTCAGCGGCACCGACGCCAGGCTGCGCAATTCGGTCTTGGTGTACTCGTCGATCACCTGGGCCAGCGGCAGCACGAACAGCCGGGACGGGTAGGCGCCGACCAGCCCATCCCAGCTCGACAACTGCACGTCGTTGACGAAAGCACGGTACGACAGCACCAGATGCTGGTCGAGATCCAGGCGGCAGTCTGGCCCGCGTGGGCGGCCAGGCTTGCAGATAACCAGGCGCAGCATGCTGTGGCCCCAGCGGCTGACCAGGTTCTGGTTGGCTTCGGCCAGCAGGAAATCCACTTCATAGACCCGTTCGGGGTCGATGTCGCCCAACGGCTGGCGGGCGAAGTCGCTGCCGGCGTTGAGGAATGGCAGGCCCTTGGCGCAGGTTTGCTGCTCTGGCGCCCAGCCGAAGTGGTCACGCAGGTACTGGTTCAGCGCCGGTCGGCGGCAGCCGTAGCTCGGGTCGAGGAGGAAGTACTCCATATTGACCGCGAGGTATTCCTTGGGGCTGCTCAACTCGTAGCTGTCGGGGCTGCGGACGAACTGGCCGTTGTGCTGTTCGCGCTCGCCACGGCGGCCGACGTATTGCGGCCAGCCGGCCAGGTCGAGAAAACGCGGGTCGTCGCTCAAGGTGAAGCGGCGTTCTGCCTGGCCGCGGCACTCCTCCAGCTGGCCAATTTTGCCTAGCGTGCCCTGCTGGCGCTTGCAGCGGGCGATCATCGAGCGCTCGGCGCTAGGCCAGAGCCGAGCCCGGTCGTAAATGTGGGTGAGTTCGTGAAGGACGGTAGCCAGCAGCTCTTCGCGCACGGTGCCATGCGGCCGGTCGGTTTTTTGCTGAGCGGCGCTGCCGTCAGCCAGGCTGGGCAGCAGGCTGCGGTTGAGTTCCAGGGTCGAGACCAAGGATGCCTGGCCATAGGCATCGGCCGGCATGTTGTCGCTCCAGCTGACCAGCACACGCCGGTCCAGCTGTTGCTTGAAGTGCGACGGGAGTTTCGCCAGAGCCTCATCCAGCAGCGCTTGCGAAGCTTGCACTTGTTGCGGGGTAAGGCCTGATGCCTGCAGATCGAGCTGCAGGTCAGCCAGTGCGGGCGTGCCGAGCAGCGTCAGGGCGCAGCCGAGCAGCCAGGCACGCACGCGCTTCACAGCGCCAGGATGGCTTCGGCCAGCACCTGGTCGCTGGCGCCGCGCGCTTCAGGTACGCGTTCGCGCAGGGTATCGAAGGCAGCCTCCAGCTGGGCGCCACGGATATCACCGTTGCTGGCGACGAAACTGGCGGCATCGTCATGCGCTTCACGCACGACTTTGGAGTCTCGGATCGAGGTAGTGGTATCAGAGGTGAAGTCGATCGAGCGACCAAAGGCGCGCACGATGATGTTGCTGGTGGCCACCAGAGTCTGTGCCTGGGCCAGGTCGGCCAGCAGCAACATGCCGAGGGTAGCGGCGATCAGCGGTTTACGCATGGAGCATCTCCGGAACATACAGGGAGTCAAAAGTAATCATTGGACGAGAATTGCTTCTGCCAGTTCAAGGTCGCCGACAGGGTGATGAGCACAGTTGTGGCGCAGCGCATCGAGCGCCGCTTCCAAGCGCGCGCCACGGATCACGCCGTCGCTGGCAACAAAGGCCGCGGCATCGTCGCGTGCCTGCCTGACCAGCTTGCGGTCGAAGGGTGCGGTCGTGACCTGGCTGGTGACGTAGCCGGTGATGACCAGACTTTGCGTGGTGGTGTCCATGGCATGGGCACTGCCCATGGCGGCTAGGCAAAACAACAACGGCAACAGATAACGCATGGGCTTTCTAATAAGACAGGTACAGGAACGGCCAAGGCTAGCCCGCAAGTGCCGGCCAGAGCCAGCACTTGGGTATTACAGCCTGTGAATCAGAGCGCCAGGATAGCCTGGGCCAGTTGAGCATCGCTGGCTTGCAGGGCCGGCATGCTCGAGCGAATGTGCAGGAAGGCGCTTTCCAGCTTGGCGCCGTGAATGGCGCCTTGGCTACCGACGTAGGTGGCGGCGTCGTCGCGGGCGGCCTGCACGATCTTGTCGTCGCGGAACGACGAAGACAGGTCGGAGGTGGCGTCAGTGGTGGCGGCAACGGCACGGACTACGGCATCGGTCGTGACGACGAAACTGCTGGCGTTGGCGGCGCCGGTCAGGCCGAGCAGCAGGGCTGCGCCAATCAGGTGTTTGCGGGACATGGTCGTGGACTCCTGGGGAGGGATCTGTGGATCTGCTTATCGGACGCTCACGGGGTTCGTCACGGTACCTTTGAACAACTGGTTTCTACCAGACTGTTGAGTCAAGCGTATCACGCGGCGGTATTTCCGGATGTTAATGAACTGTGCACAAGCGAACTGTTTCGGTCATATTTGATTTTGATCAAACTGTACCTATTTCGCTGCAGCGGCTCTGGTCCGGGGCTCAGCCATTAAAAAACCCGCTGCAGTCACCTGCAGCGGGTTTGGGGAATTCGCGGTGCCGGCGGAAGCCGGCGAACCGGTGCTTAGCGCCAGAACGGCTTGCTCAGCTCTTCGTAACGCTGCGATTCGCTGATACCGGCGTCAGCCAGCAGGCGGGCATCCAGGCGAGCCAATTGACGGCGGCTGGCCATGCGACGCTGCCACAGCAGCAGGGTAGAGAGGGCGCGCAGTGGCAGCGAAGCGTTGGACTGCTGGGCGTTGTTTTCGAACACGAGACCGGAACTGAGGGTACGTTCCATGATGCTTCATCCTTCCGCTTATGGCGGGATTAGGTAGTGGTTTAACTGATGCCAATGATCCTCCGGTGTTGTCCAGAACAGTAGATACAGTTCAGTGGTAATGAGATGGCCCAGTTAACTGTTTAACTCGACTGTTGCACCTGAAACTGGCGTAACTGTACTGGTCCGCACCGTCTCGGTGCGTTTTTGCTCGTATTGGGATTCTGAAGGTGCCGATTACAGTCAAATAAGCAGTACAGTAGTACAGTTTATTCAGAGGCAGGGGGAAAGTGTGTTGGCGGGAATGTTGTAATTGCTGTGAACTGTGTGTAGCGAGGCCTGAGCAGCTTAGAGAGCAGCTGCTCAGACCCAATATCGCATCAGCTGGCGAGCATACGCCCGCTTTCTTCCAGGTTCTCGTGCCAGCTCAATGCCTCACGCAGGATATGCGGAGTATGGCCGCCACGCTGGCAAGCGCGTTCGAAGTAGTCATTCAGCGCTGCGCGGTAATCCGGGTGCACACAGTTGTCGATGATTGCCCGGGCGCGCTCGCGCGGGGCCAGGCCACGCAGGTCTGCCAGGCCTTGCTCGGTCACCAGGATGTCCACGTCATGCTCGGTGTGGTCGACATGGCTGACCATCGGCACGACGCTGGAAATCGCGCCGCCCTTGGCGATCGACTTGGTCACGAACACCGCCAGGTGAGCGTTGCGGGCGAAGTCGCCGGAGCCACCGATGCCGTTCATCATCCGTGTGCCGCAGACGTGGGTGGAGTTGACGTTGCCGTAGATGTCGAACTCCAGCGCCGTGTTGATGCCGATGATGCCCAGGCGGCGGACGACTTCAGGATGGTTGGAGATCTCCTGCGGGCGCAGTACCAGCTTGTCCTTGTAGCGCTCCAGGTTGCCGAACACATCGGCGTTGCGGCGGCTCGACAGGGTGATCGAGCTGCCGGAGGCGAAGCTCAGCTTGCCGGCGTCGATCAGGTCGAAGGTCGAGTCCTGCAGCACTTCGGAGTACATGGTCAGGTCTTCGAACGGCGACTCGATCAGGCCGCACATCACCGCGTTGGCGATGCTGCCGATGCCGGCCTGCAGCGGGCCGAGCTTGTTGGTCATGCGGCCGGCGGCCACTTCGTTCTTGAGGAAGTTGATCAGGTGGTCGGCGATGCCCTGGGTTTCGTCATCCGGCGGCAGCACGGTGGATGGCGAGTCTGCCTGGTCGCTGATGACGATGCCGACGATCTTGGCCGGGTCGATGGCGATTGCGCTGCTGCCGATGCGGTCATCGACTTTCACCAGCGGGATCGGCGTGCGGGTCGGGCGGTAGGTCGGGATATAGATGTCGTGCAAGCCTTCGAGGTTGGCATTGTGCGACAGGTTGATCTCGACGATCACTTGTTTGGCAAAGATGGCGAAGCTGGCCGAGTTGCCCACCGATGTGGTTGGCACGATATGGCCTTCTTCGGTAATGGCTACCGCCTCGATCACGGCGATGTCCGGCAGTTTCAGCTGCTGGTTGCGCAGTTGTTCGACGGTTTCCGACAGGTGCTGGTCGATGAACATCACTTGGCCGTCGTTGATGGCCTTGCGCAGGGTGCTGTCGACCTGGAATGGCATGCGGCGGGCCAGCACGCCGGCCTCGGTCAGCTGCTTGTCGAGGTCGTTGCCCAGGCTGGCGCCGGTCATCAGGCTGATTTTCAGTGGCGACTGCTTGGCGCGTTCAGCCAGGGCATGCGGCACAGCCTTGGCTTCGCCGGCGCGGGTGAAGCCGCTCATGCCGACGGTCATGCCGTCCTCGATCAGGCCAGCGGCATCAGCCGCACTCATTACCTTGCTGTGCAGGGAGGACAAGCGGATACGATCACGGTACATGGATTGTTATCTCAGGCTACTGAAGCTACTGCAGCGCAGTCTAGAGATTTACCCCGGCGCCGTCCCGCGACCATGGTCGTATGAGAAGCGCGGTAATAGAGCCGTTGATCTGGATCAGTAAAATGCAAAAGCCCTGGGAGAAATCTCGCCAGGGCTTTCTATATATCGCACTGTTAGATGCGAAAAGGCTTACTCGACAGCTTTGACCATATCTTCGATGACCTTCTTCGCGTCACCGAACACCATCATGGTCTTGTCCAGGTAGAACAGTTCGTTGTCCAGGCCGGCATAGCCGCTGGCCATGGAGCGCTTGTTGACGATGATGGTCTTGGCCTTGAAGGCTTCGAGAATGGGCATGCCGGCGATTGGCGACTTCGGATCGTTTTTCGCGGCCGGGTTGACCACGTCGTTGGCGCCCAGCACCAATACCACGTCGGCCTGGCCGAACTCGGCGTTGATGTCTTCCATCTCGAACACCTGGTCGTATGGCACCTCCGCCTCGGCCAGCAGTACGTTCATGTGCCCGGGCATGCGCCCCGCCACCGGGTGGATCGCGTACTTCACGGTCACGCCGTTGTGGGTCAGCTTTTCGGTCAGTTCCTTGAGCGCGTGCTGGGCACGTGCCACCGCCAGGCCGTAGCCCGGAACGATGATCACGCTGTCGGCGTTGCTCAGCAGGAAGGTCGCGTCGTCGGCCGAGCCGGACTTCACCGGGCGCTGTTCTTTCGAGCCTTGTGCCGCGCCGGCATCCGCATCGCCGCCGAAGCCGCCGAGGATGACGTTGAAGAACGAGCGGTTCATCGCCTTGCACATGATGTACGAGAGAATCGCACCGCTGGAGCCCACCAGGGAGCCGGCAATGATCAGCATCGAGTTGTTCAGCGAGAAGCCGATCCCCGCCGCTGCCCAGCCCGAGTAGCTGTTGAGCATCGACACCACTACCGGCATGTCGGCGCCACCAATCGGGATGATGATCAGCACGCCCATGATGAAGGCCAGAACCAGCATCAGGGTGAAGGCGCTGTAATGGCCGGTGAAGGTGAACAGCAGGCCCAGGGCGATGGTGGTGAGGCCCAGGATCAGGTTCAGCTTGTGCTGGCCGGCGAACTGTACCGGTGCGCCTTGGAACAGGCGGAACTTGTACTTGCCCGATAGCTTGCCGAAGGCGATCACGGAACCGGAGAAGGTGATCGCACCGATGGCTGCGCCGAGGAACAGTTCCAGGCGGTTACCGGTTGGGATTGGGTCGCTGATGGCGGCTACGATGCCCATCGACTGCGGCTCTAGCACCGCCGCGATCGCGATGAACACCGCAGCCAGGCCGATCATGCTGTGCATGAAGGCGACCAGTTCCGGCATCTTGGTCATCTCGACGCGCTTGGCCATGATCGAGCCAGCAGTACCACCGACCAGTAGGCCGACAATCACGTAGCCAATGCCGGCAGTAGCAATTTCAGAGCCCAGCTTATAAATGAGGCCAACCGTGGTGAGGATCGCGATCCCCATGCCGATCATGCCGTACAGGTTGCCGCGCCGCGAGGTGGTCGGGTGCGACAGGCCCTTGAGCGCCTGGATGAAGCAGATCGAGGCGACAAGGTAGAGGAGCGTTACCAGATTCATGCTCATGCTTACTTCTGCGCCTCGTTCTTGGTTTTCTTCTTGAACATTTCAAGCATGCGGCGAGTGACCAGGAAGCCACCGAACACGTTGACCGCAGCCAAGGCCACCGCCAGGGTGCCCATCAGTTTGCCGGCCGGGGTGACGGTCAGTGCGGCAGCCAGCATGGCGCCGACGATGACGATCGCCGAGATCGCGTTGGTAACCGCCATCAGTGGCGTGTGCAGTGCCGGGGTAACGTTCCACACCACGTGATAGCCGACATAAATGGCCAGCACGAAGATGATCAGGTTGTAGATGCCGTGGGAAATCAGCATGTCTTCCATTGTCGTGCTCCTTAGCCGTTCTTGCGCACGACCTGGCCGTCGCGGCACATCAGGCACGCGGCGACGATGTCGTCTTCGAGGTTGATGACCAGTGCGCCGTCCTTGTCGAACAGCAGCTTCATGAAGTCCAGCAGGTTGCGTGCATACAGCGCCGAGGCATCGGCTCCCACCTGGGCGGGCAGGTTGGTCGGGCCGACGATGGTCACGCCGTTTTCATTCACCACCTGGTCGGCGACGGTCAGCGGGCAGTTGCCGCCTTGGGCTGCCGCCAGGTCGATGACCACCGAGCCTGGCTTCATCTGTGCCACGGTTTCGGCGCTGAGCAGGGTCGGTGCCTTACGGCCGGGGATCAGTGCGGTGGTGATGACGATGTCCGCCTGCTTGGCGCGCTCGTGCACGGCCTGGGCCTGGCGTTGCATCCAGCTGGCCGGCATCGGCCGCGCATAGCCGCCAACGCCTTCTGCGCACTCGCGCTCCTCGTCGGTCTCGTAGGGCACATCAAGGAACTTGGCGCCGAGCGATTCGATCTGCTCCTTCACCGCCGGGCGCACGTCCGACGCCTCGATCACCGCTCCCAGGCGCTTGGCCGTGGCGATGGCCTGCAGGCCGGCAACACCAGCTCCCAGTACAAGCACGCGCGCGGCTTTGACGGTACCGGCGGCGGTCATCAGCATGGGCATGAAGCGTGGGTAGTGATGGGCTGCCAGCAGCACCGCCTTGTAGCCGGCGATGTTGGCCTGGGACGACAGCACGTCGAGGCTCTGCGCCCGCGAGGTGCGCGGCGCGGCTTCGAGGGCGAATGCGGTGATACCGCGCTCAGCCATCTTGCCGATCAGTTCACTGTTGAAGGGATTGAGCATACCGACCAGCAGGCTGCCGCTGTTGATCAGGGCCAGCTCCTGGTCGTTGGGGCCTACCACCTTGAGAACCAACTGAGCGCCGTAGGCATCGGCCGCACTTCCCAGGGAAGCACCCACGGCCTCATAGGCACTGTCCGGAATGCTGGCATTGAGCCCTGCCCCCCGTTGGACGGTGACCTGATGGCCCTGGCCAATCAGTTTCTTGATGGTTTCGGGCGTCGCAGCGACCCTTGTCTCACCGGTCTGCGTCTCGAGAGGAACACCAATGTGCACGACTATTTCTCCTGCGGTGACCTTTTTGTCTTTATAGAAGCCGGCGCACTTCGTTGGTGCGCAGGGTTGGCTGTTAAGCGCCAAGCCCGCCATTTCCTGGGCGGGCCGAGCATTTTGCAGACGAACCCAGGGGCCTTCAACCGGTTATGGAGCGAAACGAACTCTAAACTACAAGTCAGCCTGTGACCGTATGTCGCAAGTGCTAGGCTGCAGCCCGTCAAACATGGGCTATTGGCAGATTAGGGGATAATTTGAAATTTTTTGCGATGATTTCGCGAATTGGCTGATAAAGGTCGTAAATACCCCTGAAATCCGCGTGGTTGATGGCTTTCAGCGGTTTTTTCAGGCGACCCTTACAGTTTTCGTACAAGCGACAAATAGATATATCTGTAGGTGTTTAAAATAATTGACTACATGGTCAGGATGGGGCGTTCGGATGTGTTTCGAGATACCGGCGCGCTTCCTCCAATAGCCAGTCGCGAAAGGCCCTGAGCGACGCAGACTCGACCTTGCGTTCCGGAATCATCAGATAGTAGGCCTTGTCGCTGGACAGCGCGTATCTGTTTGCGACCACCAGCCTGCCCTCCTCCAGCTCCCGCTGGATCAAGAACGGCGGAATCAGCGCGACGCCCATCTCATGCATGGCGGCCTGGGCAAGCATGGAGAATAGTTCGTAGCGCGGGCCTGTCATGTCGCTAACGACATTCATGCCCAGGCCGTTGAACCACTGGCGCCATGCATAAGGGCGTGTGGTCTGCTGCAGCAAAGGCAAGCTGGCGATGCGCTGTGCGTCGAGCATGCCCTGACCCTTCAGCAAAGACGGGCTGCATACGGGAAGCGGGTTTTCCCCCATCAGGCGATGGGATTGCGTGCCGGACCAGTCGGCATCGCCGAAATAGATGGCGGCATCGAACGGGGTGTCGGCAAACAGGAATGGCCGGGTGCGGTTAGTCAGGTTGACGGTGACGTCGGGGTGGCGCTGCTGGAAGTCCTTGAGGCGTGGCAACAGCCACTGCGTGCCGAAGGTTGGCACTACCGCCAGCTCAATGACGTTGGCGCCCTGCTGGCGCATCACCGACAAGGTGTCCCGCTCTACCGCGTCCAGTTGCGCGGCGACCTGGCGGCTATAGGAAAGCCCGGCTTCGGTCAGTTTCACGCCACGACGTGAGCGCCTGAACAATTCGACATTGAGGAATGCTTCCAGTCCGCCGATCTGGCGACAGACGGCACCCTGGGTCAGGGCAAGTTCCTGGGCGGCCTTGGTAAAGCTCTCGTGGCGCGCTGCCGCTTCGAAGCAGACCAGGGCGGTGGTGCTGGGTATCTTGCGGCGCATGTACGGTGACCTCACTCATGGTGCTTGCAGTATGGGCCTTTGCTGCTTTACGGAGTGAGAAATTTGCACTGATGCGTGCGCAATCCTCGTTTGTTCTCGCTGCAGATCAGGCCTAGGATCAATGGCACAAGATCGCTCCCCTATTTCGAGGATTTCGCTCATGGCCGGTAAAGCAAGCTTCAACTGGATCGACCCGCTGTTGTTGGATCAGCAGCTCACTGAAGAAGAGCGCATGGTGCGTGACAGCGCTTATCAGTTCGCCCAGGACAAGCTCGCACCGCGTGTGCTCGAAGCCTTCCGTCACGAGCAGACCGACCCGGCGATTTTCCGTGAAATGGGCGAAGTCGGCCTGCTGGGCGCCACCATTCCCGAGGCGTACGGCGGCAGCGGCCTGAACTACGTGTGCTACGGCCTGATTGCCCGGGAAGTGGAGCGCATCGACTCCGGCTACCGTTCGATGATGAGTGTGCAGTCTTCGCTGGTGATGGTGCCGATCAATGAGTTCGGTACCGAAGCGCAGAAACAGAAGTACCTGCCCAAACTTGCCAGCGGCGAGTGGATCGGCTGCTTCGGCCTGACCGAACCTAACCACGGCTCCGACCCAGGCTCGATGATCACCCGCGCCCGCAAGGTCGATGGTGGCTATCGCCTGAGCGGTAGCAAGATGTGGATTACCAACAGCCCGATCGCCGATGTGTTCGTGGTCTGGGCCAAGGATGACGCCGGTGATATCCGTGGCTTTGTTCTCGAAAAAGGCTGGCAGGGGCTGAGCGCCCCGGCTATTCATGGCAAGGTTGGCCTGCGTGCGTCGATCACTGGCGAGATCGTCATGGACAATGTGTTCGTGCCGGAGGAGAACATTTTCCCGGATGTACGTGGCCTCAAAGGCCCGTTCACCTGCCTCAACTCGGCCCGTTATGGCATCTCCTGGGGCGCGCTGGGTGCGGCGGAAGCCTGCTGGCACACTGCTCGCCAGTACACCTTGGACCGCCAGCAGTTCGGTCGCCCGCTGGCTGCCAACCAGCTGATTCAGAAGAAGCTGGCCGATATGCAGACGGAAATTACCCTGGCTCTCCAAGGCTGCCTGCGGTTGGGTCGCATGAAGGACGAAGGCACCGCTGCGGTGGAAATCACTTCGATCATGAAGCGCAACTCCTGCGGCAAGGCGCTGGACATCGCGCGCATGGCCCGTGACATGTTGGGCGGCAACGGGATATCTGACGAGTTCGGCGTGGCGCGTCACCTGGTGAACCTTGAGGTGGTCAATACCTATGAAGGTACCCACGACGTACACGCGCTGATCCTGGGGCGTGCGCAAACTGGCATCCAGGCCTTCTATTAATAGGGAGCCGGTTCATGGGCGCGCTATCTCATCTGCGGGTGCTGGATCTTTCCCGTGTGCTGGCGGGGCCCTGGTCTGGCCAGATCCTGGCTGACCTGGGTGCTGATGTGATCAAGGTCGAGCGTCCGGGTAGCGGCGACGACACACGCGCCTGGGGGCCTCCTTTCCTTAAGGATGCCCAGGGAGAGAACACCAGCGAGGCGGCTTACTACTTGTCGGCCAATCGTAACAAGCGCTCGGTGACCATCGATTTCACTCAGCCGGAGGGGCAGCGCCTAGTGCGTGAACTGGCGGCCAAGTCCGACATCGTCATTGAGAACTTCAAGGTGGGCGGGTTGGCGGCCTATGGCCTGGATTACGCCAGTCTGAAAGCGCGCAACCCAAAGTTGATTTACTGCTCGATTACCGGCTTCGGGCAAACCGGTCCCTACGCCAAGCGGGCTGGCTATGACTTCATGATCCAGGGGTTGGGCGGGCTGATGAGCCTGACGGGTCGCCCTGATGGTGAAGAAGGTGCAGGGCCTGTGAAGGTGGGTGTTGCGCTGACCGACATTCTGACCGGGCTGTACTCGACGGTTGCCGTCCTGGCCGCCCTCGCCCACCGCGATCAGGCTGGTGTTGGCCAGCATATCGATATGGCACTGCTGGATGTGCAGGTGGCCTGTCTCGCCAATCAGGCGATGAACTATCTGACCACGGGTAACCCGCCACGGCGGCTGGGTAATGCCCATCCTAATATCGTGCCTTATCAGGACTTTCCGACGGCGGATGGCGACTTCATCCTTACCGTGGGCAATGATGGCCAGTTCCGCAAGTTCGCCGAAGTGGCAGGGCAGCCGCAATGGGCGGATGACCCGCGCTTTGCCACAAACAAGCTGCGGGTGGCCAACAGGGCCGAGCTGATCCCACTGATTCGCCAGGCTACGGTGTTCAAGACTACGGCTGAGTGGGTGAGCCAGTTGGAGGCTGCTGGCGTGCCCTGTGGGCCGATCAACGACCTGGCGCAGATGTTCCAGGATCCGCAGGTGCTTGCGCGCGGCCTGGCGGTGAGCATTGCGCATCCTTTGGCGGGGAGCGTACCGCAGGTGGCGAGCCCTATCCGGTTATCGGAGACGCCTGTTGAATATCGGCGCGCGCCACCACTGCTTGGCGAGCATACGGCAGCAGTCTTGAGTGACATGCTGGGGCTGGATGCTGATGCGCTGGAGCATTTGCGAACTGCTGGCGTGATCTGAAGCTATATAAAGGTGGTGATAAGCAGGGAGGCCGCAGGCCTCCCTGCTTTGCTTTTCAGCGATATCAAGGTTTCTTGAAATTAAGCCTTGACGCACTTTCGAATCCCCTTATAATGCGCCCCACTTCCAGCGACATCGGAACGACAAACTCCTTGAAATTCAATGAGTTAAGTAGTTCAGAAGGTGCTGAAAGGGCTACGATCGAATGATCGCAAGCGGTTGAAAAGGTGGTTGACAGCGCTTCTAAACGCTGTAGAATTCGCCTCCCGCTACGAGAGATCGCAG